>NZ_JAIUGP010000033.1:0-5329 GCF_020164655.1 Mesorhizobium sp. AD1-1 | reverse complement strand
AGCAATTCCTTCGGCGCCAGCGGCGGCAGGATCGACGGCAGCCGCTGCGCCAGCATCGATTTGCCCGAGCCCGGCGGCCCGATCATCAGAAGATCGTGCCACATTCTCCAGCATGGGGCTCGAATGGGTTGCGAACCCGGGAGAGAGGGTGCGCCGTTGGTGGCGTATGCGGCCTACTTTCCACTGCTGGAGGCCCTGACGGTTGACCCCATCGGCCATATGGAACACACTGCCGGCCTCGAAACGGGGCAGCGAAATGGGTGGTCCCGGGACGGAATCAGCCATCATCGATCGGATTTACGAGGCGGCTTTCCTGCCGGACGAATGGCCGAAGGCCTTGGGCGCGATCAGCGCCCTGTCCGGCTCGGCCGCCGGCACCATCTTCCTCTTCGGCGACGACATGCCGGTGCGTGGTCGTAGCGAGGAGATCGTGCGACCGCTGTTCGACGAGTTCGTCGCCAGCGATGCGTGGAAGGTCTCCGACTCGGTGCAGCGCACATACACGCTCAGGCCGTCTGAATTCATCGTCGTCGACGATCTGATGAGCGCCGAGGAGATCGAGCGCGATCCGGTGCGCCGCAAGCTCAGGGCCTTTGGCATCGGCCGGCATATCTGCGCGGTCGTGCCGATGCCGACGGGCGAGCTGGTCACCTTTGTGTTCCAGCGCTGGCTGAAGGACGGCGCCTGCGACCCGGCCTCGCTCGCCCTGCTGAACTCGTTTCGCCCGCACCTTGCCCGCGCCGGCCTCATCGCCGCGCGGCTCGGCCTGGAAAGGGCGCACGAAGCCGTTGCCGCGCTCGAGGCCATCGGCCTTCCCGCCGCGATCATGACCGGAGCCGGCCGCGTGCTGGCGGCCAACCGGTTTCTGGAGGCGATGTCGGACATCTTCCTGTCCGCCTCGCATGGCGGCCTGGCCATCGCCCATGCGCCCGCCAATGCGCTTCTGCAGGAGGCTATCACGGGGAACCGGGCCGATGCCATCGTGCGCTCGTTCCCGGTGCCGGCAAGCCAGGGGCAGCGGGCCATGGTCGTCCATGTGCTGCCGCTGCGCCGCACGGCACGCGACCTGTTTTCCGGCGCGGAGCTGCTTGTCGCCGCGACGGTGCCGTCGCCCGGCGCTTTTGTCCCGTCCGCCGGCATCCTGATGGGCCTGTTCGACCTGACGCCAGCCGAGGCGCGGCTGGCGACGAACCTGAACGCGGGCCAATCGCTCGGGGTTGCGGCGGCGGCGAGCGGGATCACGGTCAAGTCGGCCCGCACCTATCTCGAGCGCATCTTCCGCAAGACCGGCACACATCAGCAAAGCGAGCTCGTCGCGCTGCTCAAGACCGTCCACCCGTTCCCTGCTCATTGAAGACCTTCGACCCAGGGCCGAATGCTGTTGCAGCGTATAACTGGCGGGCGAGCACCGGCAACGCGCGCGGCATGTGGCAACGCTGCAACAGAAGGGGCCGGATCGTACGCATTGGCCGGCGAAATCCGACCGATAGTCGTCATGTGACGACTATTCATCCCCCCGCATCCCCCGACATTCTTTCCGCGAAGCCGATCGAATCGGCGGAGGGGTTGCATGGTGGACCGTCTGTTCAGGCTCGCGGCGTTGGCCGCGATGGTGTCGTTGGCGCTGGTGGGGGCGGCGGCGGCGCAATCGGTCTGTGTCGCGGTTAGCGGGGCTCCACCGAGCCCGAGCGGGACTGCACTAGGTGCAGACTCGCTCGCCTGCGGGGTGGGCGCTGTGGCCAGAGGCGGCGGAACATCGATCGGCACTGGTACGGGAAACTTTTCGGGTGTGGGCAATGAAAATAATGTAGCCGTCGGCAACGGTGCTGGCGTCAGCGTGTACGGCAGCGGCAATGCCGCCTTCGGTTACTTGGCGGGCAACGCCGTAGCCGGGGGCAGCGACGGAGCGGGCGGCCTCCGCGATGGAAACGATAACATCGCCATCGGAAACCAAGCAGGCTCCATCGTGACTGGCAGCAACAACATCGCTAGCGGCATCCGGGCCGGGCGGGAGGTGACTGGTAGTAACAACATCGCTACCGGGTTTCAGGCCGGGGGGGACGTATCGGGCCATCAGAACATCGCCAGCGGCAGCAATGCCGGGGGGGCCGTAAGGGGCGATTATAACATCGCCAGCGGCAACAACGCCGGCGCATTCGTGACGGGCAACAACAACATCGCCAGCGGCGCCTTCGCCGGCGACACTGTGATTGGCGACTACAACGTCGCCATTGGCGACTCCTCCGGCCTATATGTGACGGGGAGCAACAACATCGCGTTCGGCCGGAATGCCGGCGGCGGAATTTCCGGCGCGCCCCTGACGATGAACGATTCGATCTCGATCGGCTCCGACAGCGCGGCGGGTTTCGACAATTCGGTGGCCATCGGCGCCGGCGTGAAGACCACGCGGGCCGGCCAGGTGGCGATCGGCGCCGGCGCCGCCACCTACACATTCGCCGGCGTCAACAGCGCCGCCAGCAAGGCTGCGCAGAGCGGCCCGACCTACCTGCTCACCAGCGATGGCGCCGGCAATCTCGCCACATCGGGCATCGACATCGGTCAGATCGCCGGGCTGGACAACCGTGTCAGCACGCTCGAAAATGGTTTTAGCGACCTCAACGGCCGCATCGATAAGGCCTTTGAGGGCACTGCCATGGCGCTCGCCATGGCCGGCGGCAGCCTGCCGGCCGACAAGAATTTCGCCGTCTCGATCAATTGGGGCACGTTCGAGGGCCAGAATGCCTTTGCCGGCACCGCCCATGCCCGGCTCACCGACAACCTCTTCATCAATGGCGGCGTCGGCGTCGGCGCCAGCGATCACACGGTTGGCGGCCGCGCTGGCCTGATGCTGGCGTGGTAGGCGGCCGATGTCCATTCAGGAGTTTCGCCGGCAAACCGGGCGAAAGGCCGTTATTTGACGGCATTGTGCCGTCCGTTCGCCGACAACCGTCGGGGCGCCGCGGCTCGGATCGATTCCAGGGAAAGGGCAACATCATGGAACGTTTGATCGGGCTGACGATGGTGACCGCCACGATCACGCTGGCCCTGGCGGCGGCGGCGGCGGCGCAGGCGGTCTGCGGCGCCGCCGCGACGGATGCGGGCCCGTTTACCAGCGGCGGCGGCGCGACGGCGACGGGCGCCGGCTCGCTCGCTTGCGGTCCCCGAGCTGTAGCCGTCAACGGAGGAACTTCGATCGGCGAGGGCGCGGGGGGCAGCAGTCAAGCAGACAACCGGGACAACGCCGCCATTGGCGGGGTCGCTGGCATATTCGTGGACGGCGACAGCAACACCGCCAGCGGTACTTTCTCCGGCCAGTTCGTGACCGGCAGCAACAACACCGCTAGTGGCGCAAGCGCAGGCAACAACGTAACCGGCGACAGGAACACCGCCACCGGTTTTACCGCCGGCAGCGGCGTGAAAGGTCAAAACAACACTGCCAACGGCGTCAACGCAGGCACAGATGCGACCGGCGACGGAAACGCTGCTGTTGGCGCCGGCGCAGGCGCCACCGTGACCGGTGACAACAACACCGCAAGCGGCAACTTTGCTGGCCGCGGCGTAGAAGGTGACAACAACATCGCCAACGGTGCCTCCGCCGGCAATATCGTAGAGGGCGACAACAATGTCGCCAGCGGCACCCGTGCAGGTCAATTTCTGGCCGGCAACGACAACATTGCCATCGGCCAGAATGCCGGCAGCGGGACTTTGGGCAACATCCTAACGGTCAACAATTCGATCGCCCTGGGCGCCGACAGCCTCGCCGGCCAGGACAATGCCGTCGCCATCGGCGCCGGTGTCACCACCACGCGGGCCGGCCAGGTGGCGATCGGCGACGGCGCCGCCACCTACACATTCGCCGGCGTCAACAGCGCCGCCAGCAAGGCTGCCCAGAGCGGCCCGACCTACCTGCTCACCAGCGACGGCGCCGGCAATCTCGCCACATCGAGCGTCGACCTCGCCGGGCTCGAAGCCGGGCTCGGAGGCTTGACCGGTGAATTGGCGCAAACCCGCACCGAGGCCCGTCAGGGCATCGCCGCGGCCATCGCCATGACGACGGCGCCGATGCCGTCGGCGCCCGGCCGCACCAGCTGGGCCACCAATCTCGGCTACTTCAAGGGCGAGACGGCGTTCGGCGCCTCGCTGGCGCATCGGCTCGATCTTTTCGACGAGCCCTTCGCCGTGACCGCCGGCTATGCCTATGGCGGCGGCGAGAGCCACGCCGCCCGCATCGGTCTGGCGGGCGAGTTTTGACGGCGCAAGCCGCCGCTTGGCACGAGACAGTCGATCGGCCGTCCGTTTGCTCGCTGGAGCAACCGGCAATGGAGGCTCAAGCCCGCGATGGCGATCTGGCGAGAGGCAAGGGCATGACGGCGCGCAGGGCAACCAGACCGTTGCGGAAGCGGGTACCGGCGATGCTTCTGGCCGCGCTGTCGGTATTGGCAATTGCGCAACCGACCGTCGCGCAGTCGCAAGAGCAACAGCCGAAGAAAACGCAGAGGACCGCCAGGCCGGCCGAGCCGAAGCCGGCCAATATCAACCGCAATGGCGTGCTGATCCTGGTGCGCACCTCGCTTCTGGCGCTGGACCAGGCCAACAAGACCGGTAACTATACCGTGCTGCGCGATCTCGGCGCGCCAGGCTTCCAGGCCAACACCGCGGCAAAGCTTGGCGAGATCTTCGCGCCGCAGCGCCAGCAGGCGCTCGATCTCGGCGGCGTTGCCGTGCTGGAGCCGCAGCTGACGCTTCTGCCGCAAATCGAGCCCAGCGGCATGCTGCACATGGCGGGCTTTTTCCCCTCGGTGCCGATGCAGGTCAATTTCGAGCTGCTGTTCGCGCCGCATGAGCGGCAGTGGAAGCTATTCGGCATCTCGGTCACCTTGAGCAACAGCGCTCCCGAAGCGCCTGCAGCCGAACCCGCCCCGGCGCCCGCCGCCGCCGAACCGCCGCCCGAAGCGCCGACGCCGAGCGTCAATCCGAAGAAAGTATCCAAAGGCAGCGGCGGTCCCCCTTGAGGGGAGGGCTATCGCATATGAGTTTTTACGAAGAGAACCCCCACCCTACCCCTCCCCACAGGGGGGAGGGAGCGCTGCTCCGCGCCCCCGTGACCATTTTTTGCGCCGACTTTCGGTAGTTTGCCGAGGTCAGCGCTGACGAAGTCTCCCTCCCTTGTGGGGAGGGACTAAGGGTGGGGGTAAGTGCCGGGCAAACATCTCAGAAGATGCCATATAGGCGATTGCCCCGCCCTCAAGGATCTACGCCGCCTGCGCCACCCGCTCCGAGCTCATGCGATAGGAAATCGCTTCGGCCAGATGGATGCGGCCGACGGTTT
>NZ_JAIUGP010000032.1:0-10274 GCF_020164655.1 Mesorhizobium sp. AD1-1 | reverse complement strand
AGCGACGTCTTGCCATGGTCGACGTGGCCAATCGTGCCGATGTTCACGTGAGGCTTGTTACGCTCGAATTTACCTTTTGCCATTGTCTCTTTCCTTGGACGGCCCGGATCTTCAGTTCGGTCGAAGACCTTCAGTTCAGTCGAATGCGGGGCGATTAGCGACAAAGGCCAAAAAACACAAGCGTCTTTTGGCCGGGTGCCGTCTCACTCAGTCCGAACCATCGATCCGATTGCGGGGATGTGGCGCTGATATAGGAAGGCTCCGGGCAAAATGAAGGGGTAGCGGGCCGACCGATCGAGGCCGCGAAAGCGCCGGCTTGCTTGCCCAGCCCTGTCTGAATCATGGCCAGGCCATGGACCATTGCCGCCGCCATCCGCCTCTGATCTTGTGGCCGGATGCATTTCATCCCTGCCTCTATCCGCGGCCCGCTGTTCATGATCGTCTCGACGGGGTCGTATCTCGTCAACGACACGATGATGAAGCTCGCGACGGCGGGCCTGCCGTCTTATGAGGTGCTGTTTCTGCGGGGTGCCGCGGCGGCCCTCTGGGGCTTCCCGCTGCTGTTCGCGCTGGGCTACGGCAAGCAGATCCCGCTGATCTTCGACAAGCGCGTCCTGAGCCGGAACGTGCTCGAGCTGGCGGCGATCCTTTGCTATGTGGTCGCGCTCGCCAACATGCAGATCGCCGATTCCACCGCGCTCGGCCAGATCACGCCGCTCTTGATGCTGGTTGGCTCCTCGATCCTGTTTGGCGAGCGGATCGGCGGCCGGCGCATGGCGCTGATCGGGCTCGGCTTCGTCGGCGCGCTGATGGTGGCGCAGCCGACCATGCAAGGCATTTCGGTCTATGCCCTGCTGGCGCTCGGCAACGCAGCCCTTGCAGCGGCGCGCGACCTAGCCGGCCGGCGGGTCTCGGCCGAGGTGCCGGGAATGATCGTGGCGATTTCCGCCGTCGTGGTGGTGCTGATCGGCGCCGGCGCCGCGCATCTTGTTTCCGAGCGCTGGGTCATGCCCGGGGCGCATCACCTGCTGCTGATGGCAGGTGCTGGATTTTTCCTGATCTTCGGCCACTTCTTCATCTTCATGGCCTATCGCGTCGGACCGACCAGCGCCGTGGCGCCGTTCTACTATTGCTTCACCGTCTGGGCGGTCATTTCGGGCCTGCTGGTGTTCGGGCAATTCCCCAACACACTGGCGATCTGTGGCATCCTGCTGGTCGTCGGCAGCGGGCTGACCATCGTGTCGCTGGATCAGCGCCAGCGCCGGTTGGCCGTCGTCGCCTAGCCTCGTTTCATTGCGGGAACGCCGATCTTTGTTTTCGGCGCCCCGATGCCATAGGCAAGCCACTGCCGGGCATACCGGCCTGAAGCCGGCCTTGCCTTCAGAAACTCGAAACCTCAGACGATCCGCAGGCGCCTAAAGCGTCCGCCTTGCGCTGAACTGATGGTAGGCCCACAGAACAACCACCGCCCCGATGACGGCAACGATCAGGCTGTAGATGTTGAGACCGGTGACGCCTGATGCGCCGAAGGCACTGAAGATCAGCCCGCCGACAATGGCGCCGACGATGCCCAGCACGATATCCATTATGACACCCTGGCCGGTCTTGTTGACGATCTTGCTGCCTATGAAGCCGGCGACCACGCCGAGAATGATCCAGCTGATGATACCCATTTTTTCCTCTCCATCCCCTCGCCAGCCGAACATTTTCATATGATTGTCAAAACCTCAAGCCAGCTTGAAATTCCGCCCGAATGCTTCATTGTTGAGGAGGGGTCGGGCCTTGGTCGCTATGGAGGATCCACGATGGGACTTTTTGACAACGCCGTTCCCGGCGGCAACATCACCAAACCTCTGATGATCGCACTCGGCGCATTGCTGGTCGGCAAGATGCTGAGCGGCAGAAGTGCCGAAGAACCGGAACAGTCTCCCGTGCCCGCTCCGACCGCCCCCGTCCCGACGGAAACCACATCCGCCGACGGTGGCCTGCTGGGCGGCCTGGGCGGACTGCTCGAAAAGCTCCGGGACGCCGGTCACGGCAACACCGCGGACTCCTGGGTCGGTACCGGCCAGAACCAGTCGATCAACGCCAACGATCTTGGCGCCGCCATCGGACCGCAGATCATCCGCGAGATCGCGCAACGGACCGGACTGGACGAGCAGGAACTGCTCAAGCAACTGTCCACCGCCCTGCCCGGCATCGTCGACAAGCTGACGCCGAACGGCCAGGTGCCGCAGCAGCACCAGGTCGCATCCGCGTTCAACAGCTGACGCGGCGCAGCCACGACAATTGGAGCGCTGCGCTTCGTGCGCAGTGCTTCGGCTTGCCGGTGATGGGATGAGTGTCTGGAGCGGGTAGCGGGAATCGAACCCGCATATTCAGCTTGGAAGGCTGCTGCTCTACCACTGAGCTATACCCGCGCCTTACCTGAAGTACCGGATTCATCCGAAAAGCGCCATGCACTTTTCGGTCCGATTCTTGTCGCGTTTCAGGCTTCCGGGCCGGCAGTGGTGGAGAGGGTTGGATTCGAACCAACGTAAGCTAAGCTAACGGATTTACAGTCCGTCCCCTTTAACCACTCGGGCACCTCTCCAGTCTGCCGCCGGAGCCATGCAACGAGGCATTCACGCCGATCCGGACCCGAGTTATGTGTTCTCCGAAACCAGCGCAGCGCCTTATGGCGGCAAGGCCATTGGGTGTCAACCGCGCAGCCAGCGTTTTTCGATGTTGTTCGCCGGCTGTGACGGCGGGCCATATCCTTGGCCGGAGGACACCGCTATAGAAGCCAGCCATGAGCGATAAAACCAACACCCCCAAAGACACCCATTACGCCAAGCTGCGCCGCGCCTATCGCGACGAGAAAAGCGGCGGCGCGCCGGCGTTCCGGCCTCGACAGCCGGTTCCGCCGGGCGAAAATGCCGCGGACGGACTGGTGCGGCTCTACGGCCTGCACACGGTTCGCGCCGCACTCGACAATCCGCGCCGCAAGATCAGGAAGATGCTGGTAACGCGCAATGCGGCCGAGCGCCTCGAAATCGCCGATCTCGCCGCCTTGCCCTTCAAGACGGAACTGGTCGAGCCCAGGGATATCGACAAGATCACCGGGTCGGATGCCGTGCATCAGGGTGTGCTGATCGAGGCCGAGCCGTTGAAAGCCAAGCGGCTCGATGCGCTTGGTGACGCGAAGCTGGTGCTGGTGCTCGACCAGATCACCGACCCGCACAATGTCGGCGCCATCCTGCGCTCGGCGGTCGCCTTCGGCGCCGGCGCGCTGATCACCACGGCCCGCCACAGCCCGCAGGAATCGGGCGTGCTGGCGAAATCCGCCTCGGGCGCGCTGGAGCACATCGACCAGATCGAGGTGAAGAACCTCGCCGAAGCGCTCGGCCAGCTGCACGAGGCCGGCTTTCGCACCATCGGGCTTGATTCGGACGCGCCGGCCGAACTCGAAAAGAGCTTTGCCGGAGAAAAGATCGCCCTGGTGCTGGGCGCCGAAGGCAAGGGCCTGCGCCAGAAGACCCGCGAGACGGTGACCACGCTGGCGCGGCTCGACATGCCCGGCGCTATCCATTCGCTCAACGTATCGAATGCCGCAGCGATCAGCCTTTACGTGGCACGGGCATTTTTGAAGCGCGGCTAAGCCAAAAACATCTCGACGAGAAACGGGTCCCGACAGACGCCGGAACCCGTTCTTCGACGGGCCAGGAGTTGGCGGCTTGGGAACGTTGCGCCGCCCTCTCCTGACCTATGCCGCTTTGCCCTGGGTGCCGGCTGCCTCGCTGCCGACCTCGAAATCGGCCATCCTCTCAAGCGCCCTGACCAGTGCCGAATGATCCTCCTTGGCGCCGCCATTGGCCGCGCAGGCGTTGAACAGCTGCTGCGTGGTCGACGTGTTGGGCAGCGACACGCCGAGCGCTTTCGCGCCCTCCAGCGCGAGGTTCAGATCCTTCTGGTGCAGTTCGATCCGAAAACCCGGGGCGAAGGTGCGCTTGACCATACGCTCGCCATGCACTTCCAGAATGCGCGAAGCCGCCAGCCCGCCCATCAGCGCCTGCCTGACCTTGGCCGGATCCGCGCCGGCTTTCGAAGCAAAAACAAGCGCTTCGGCGACGGCTTCAATAGTCAGCGCAACGACGATCTGGTTGGCCACCTTGGTGGTCTGGCCAACGCCGTTGGGCCCGACCAGGGTGATGTTCTTGCCCATCTTCTCGAACACGGGCTTGGCGCGCTCGAAGGGTTTCTCCTCGCCGCCGACCATGATGGTGAGCGACGCCGCCTTGGCGCCAACCTCGCCGCCCGAGACCGGCGCGTCGAGATAGTCGCAGCCTAGATCGTGGATTTTCCTGGCAAAAATCTTGGTCTCGATCGGTGAGATCGAGCTCATGTCGATGACCAGCTTGCCTTTGGTCAGACCGGACGCGACGCCGTTCTCGTGAAACAGCACATCGGCGACCTGCGGGGTGTCGGGCACCATCAGAATGATGATGTCGGCGGCCTTCGCCACGGCAGCATGGCCGGTGACTGACGTTAGGCCCTTGGCGACGAGATCGGCTGAGAGTTTCGATCGATGGTCGCTGGCTATGACCCTGTAGCCCGCGTCCAACAGGTGCCCCGCCATCGGTGCGCCCATGATGCCGAGGCCGATGAAGCCGATGGTTTCCATTTTGGTTCTCCAGTTGCTTGTGTGAAACGCCCCCTCATCCGGCCGCTAGCGCGGCCATCTTCCCCCGAGGGGAGAAGAGAAGCCGACGTTGGTGCCTGTCTCTTCTCCCCACCGGGGAGAAGGTGGCCCGAAGGGCCGGATGAGGGGGCGCGGCGTTGGCTAGGCCGCAGCACTTCCCTGCCTGGCTAATGCTTGAAACCACCCCAGCCCAGCCTCCGTCCCGGCCTTCGGCTTGTATTCCGCCCCGATCCACCCGGAATAGCCGATGCGGTCGATGTGCTCGTACAGGAAGGGAAAATTGATCTCGCCCGTCCCCGGCTCGTGACGGCCTGGATTGTCCGCAAGCTGGATATGCGCGATGCGGTCGAGGTTTGCCTCGATGGTACGGGCGAGATCCCCCTCCATGATCTGCATGTGATAGATGTCGTATTGCAGGAACAGGTTCTTCGACCCGACACGGTCGATAAGCGCCAGCGCCTGGTCGGAATAGTTGAGAAAAAAGCCCGGGATATCGCGCGTGTTGATCGGCTCGATCAGCAGCCTGATGCCGGCCTGCTCCAGCTTTTCCGCCGCGAAGGCGAGGTTTTCGGCAAAGACGTCCTCCAGCACCTTGCGGTCGGCGCCGGCGGGCGCGATGCCGGCCAGGCAATTGACCTGCTGGCAGCCGAGCGCCTGCGCGTAGGTGATCGCCTTGGCGATGCCCTGGCGGAATTCCGGCACGCGGTCCGGCAGCACGGCAATGCCGCGCTCGCCCTTGCCCCAGTCGCCGGCCGGCAGGTTGAACAGCACCTGCGTCAGGCCGTTCTTCTTCAGCCGGGCAGCGACGGCATCGGGCGCATGGTCATAGGGGCCGATATATTCGACACCCTTGAACCCCGCGCGGGCGGCGGCATCGAAACGGTCGAGGAACTCATGCTCGCCAAAGAGCATCGAAAGATTGGCTGAAAAACGCGGCATTCTTTTTCTCCTTTTCTCCGCCAAGCCTAATCCAGCATGACGATCGACGTCGGCGCATCTTCGTGGCTCTCGGCAAGCTCCTCGAATTCGGTGATCTTGTCGATCTCGGTGCCCATCGAGATGTTGGTGACGCGTTCGAGGATGAATTCGAGGACAACCGGAACCCGGTGTTCTTTCATCAACCGCTGCGCCTCCTTGAAGGCACCGGCGAACTCTTCCGGCTTGCGCACCCTGACCGCCTTGCAGCCCATGGCCTCGGCGACGGCAACATGGTCGACGCCGTAGCCGGCCTCGGGATCGCCTGCCCGGTTGATGTTCTCGAAGGCAAGGTCGACCTCGAAGTCCATCGAAAAGCCGCGCTGCGCCTGGCGGATCAGGCCGAGATAGGCGTTGTTCACGACGACATGGAGATAGGGCAGCTTGTGCTGGGCGCCGACCGCCAGTTCCTCGATCATGAACTGGAAATCATAGTCGCCCGACAGCGCCACGATGGTCCGGTCGGGATCGGCGGCGCGCACGCCAAGGGCAGCCGGCAAGGTCCAGCCGAGCGGGCCGGCCTGGCCGCAATTGATCCAGTTGCGCGGCTTGTAGACATGCAGGAACTGCGCGCCGGCGATCTGCGACAGGCCGATCGTGGTGACGTAGGTGACGTCGCGGCCGAACGCCTTGTTCATCTCCTCATAGACACGCTGCGGCTTCAGCGGCACCTGGTCGAAATGCGTCTTGCGCTTCATCGTCTTCTTGCGAGCCTGGCATTCCTTCGCCCAGCCGGACCAGTCGCGCAGTCTGCCTGCCGTCTTCCACTCGGTGGCGACGTCGAGCAGCATCTTCAGCGCAGCACCAGCATCCGAAACGACGCCGAGATCCGGCGCGAAGACACGGCCGATCTGCGTCGGCTCGATGTCGACATGGATGAATTTTTTGCCCTTGGTATAGAGATCGACGGAGCCGGTGTGACGGTTGGCCCAGCGGTTGCCGATGCCGAAGACGAAATCGGCTTCCAGCATCGTCGCATTGCCATAGCGGTGCGAGGTCTGCAGCCCGCACATGCCGGCCATCAGCCGGTGGTCGTCGGGGATCGCGCCCCAGCCCATCAAGGTCGGGACGACCGGCACGCCTGAAATCTCGGCGAATTCGATCAGCAAATCCGACGCATCGGCGTTTATGATGCCGCCGCCGGCGACGATCAGCGGCTTTTCGGCGGCGTTGAGCATCGTCAACGCCTTTTCGGCCTGGGCGCGCGTCATGGCCGGCTTGAACGGCGTCAACGGCTCATAGGCATCGATGTCGAATTCGATCTCGGCCAGCTGGACATCGACCGGCAGGTCGATCAGCACCGGACCCGGCCGCGACGAGCGCATCAGATGAAAGGCCTTCTGCAGCGCCATGGGGACGAGATAGGGCTCCATGACCGTGACCGCCCATTTGGCGACCGGCGCGGCAATGGCTGATATGTCGACGGCCTGGAAATCCTCCTTGTTCAGCCGCGCCCGCGGCGCCTGGCCGGTGATGCACAGGATCGGAATGGAATCAGCGGCGGCCGAATAGAGCCCGGTGATCATGTCGGTGCCGGCCGGACCCGAAGTGCCGATGCACAGGCCGATATTGCCTGCCTTGGCCCGGGTAAAGCCTTCCGCCATGTGCGAGGCGCCCTCGACGTGACGGGCAAGCACGTGGCGGATCGTTCCCCTCGCCTTCAGCGCCGAATAGAACGGATTGATCGCCGCGCCCGGCACGCCGAAAGCGCAGGAAATGCCTTCCTTTTCGAGAACGAGAACCGCGGCATCGACAGCGCGCATCCTGGCCATTTTCCAGCCCTCCACGGGTTTGTCATTGTTGGATTGGCTGAGGATGCCAGCACGTCGGCTATTTTTCAATTTTTTCAGAATATTTTTTCATTTCTAGAAAACGACGGCTATACGCTGATTTTGTTGGATTTTCCGTTTTCCAGCAATTCGGCCGGCGATATCAGTGAAAAATTTTTTCATTGTGCATTTGGCGAAATCGGTCGAGAATGACGCCATGGAAACCACGGAAAAACGCCAGCGCGGCCGGCCGCGCGCTTTCAATGGGCCCTCGGAGGCCAGTTCGGTGCAGTCGCTCGATCGGGCGCTGCGGATCCTGGCCATTGTCGCGGAAGGCAGCGGCCTGTCGCTGAGCGAAATATCGGCGCAGAGCGGGCTTGCCGCCTCCACCGCCTACCGCATGCTGACGACGCTGCAAAACCACGGAATGGTCGAATTCGACACATCAGACCAGCTGTGGTCGATCGGCGTCGAGACCTACCGCATGGGCGCGGCCTTCCTGCGCCGCCGCAAGCTGGTCGACCGCGCGCGTATCGTCATGCAGGAGCTGATGGAGAGAACCGGCGAGACCGCCAATCTCGGCGTCGCCGAGGACGATTGCGTGGTCTTCGTCAGCCAGGTCGAGACGCATCAGGCGATCCGCGCCTTCTTCCGGCCGGGCACGCGCAGCCCCTTCCATGCGTCGGGCATCGGCAAGGCGGTGCTGGCGCATCTCGAGCCGGAGCGCGTCGGAACCATCCTGCGCAAGGCAGGCCTGCAGCGCTTCACCGACAGGACGCTGTCCGACATTTCGGCGCTTGCCCACGATCTGGCGCGGATCAAGCTGCGCGGCTGGTCGGTCGACGACGAGGAGCGGCACCCCGGCATGCGTTGCGTGGCAGCCGCCATCTTCAACGAATTCGGCGAGCCGATCGGCGGCGTTTCCGTGTCGGGGCCGACGGTGCGGGTGACGCCGGAGCGGCTGGCCGAGATCGGCCCGCTGGTGCGCGATGCGGCAGCCGAGGTGACCAGGATGATCGGCGGCGTGCGAGCCGGCTGATCAGCCCGCCCCGGGCAGCGCGCTCCTGGTCGCGATATCGAAGAAATCGAGAAGGATGGCCATGCCGACGCCGCAGGCGGTGAATATCAGGCCGGCCATGAAGATGCGGTTGGCGCGTTCATAGATGCGCCGCTGCAGGCATTTCGTGTCGAGCAGCAGCGAGAGCGCCCGCATCTGCAAGGCAATGCCGGCCAGGATCGGCAGGACGGCGACAAGATGGTAGGTCTGCCACGGGATCGGGTTGGCGGCCCAATGGGTGATGAAGCCCAGCGAAAACGCCAGCAGGATGCCGACGGTGGTGACGGTGCCGTTGCGGAAAACCGTTTCGACCAGGTCTTCCCTGGGGTCCTGCTCGTCCAAGGGTCTCTCCCCGCGTTTCGCGGTCCAGGATAGACGCTCGGAAAATCTCTGTACACTGTCCGATCTGTCGCCGGACCAATCCCTTCAGTTCTGCGCTGAAGCGGCCGATGGAGCACGCACCGCTACCATCCAGACAACAGAAGAGGGGCTCGCATGGGCCCCTCTGTTGCTGAACGGGTCCTCCCCTCAGAGACGGCAATAGTGGCGGTATCCGTCGTGGCCGAGATAGGTATCGGAGTCCGCGTCGTAGCTGGCATAGCGATCGTAGCAGCGGCGGACATGCCACGAGCCACCGCCTTCGTCGACATAGACGGTGCGCGGCTGGGCGAGCAGGCTGCCGAGGACGAAGCCGCCGACGCCGGCAGCAATGCCGATGCCGATTTCGCGGTTGTGGTGATGGCTGTGGGCGGCCGAAGGCTGCACGGTGCCGGCCAGCGTGGCGGCGGCGACGGCGGTGGCGATAAGGCCGGAAACGAGTGTGTTCTTGAACATGACGATCTCCTTGCTTCGTTGACCGAGGCGATCCATCCGCCTCTTGATCATCTGTCGTCACAGCCAGGAAAAAGGTTCGAACTTTTTTGATTTTTCTGGAGCTGGGAAATCGGATGGACCGAGGTCCACGCTGACGGCGACTGGAAAGGGTTGGCGAGGACGTTGATGCGGCCAATCTCCCCCACTTGCTGGGGGCTATGCCACGCACATATCTGCTATGACTGGGGTGACTGATCGGCCCGAGGCCCGATTGCCGGGTGGGTCCCCCAATCCGTCGCTGCTTCGCAGCGCCACCTTCCCCCCTCCGGAGGGAAAGGAAAGGAGCGTTGGTGGGCGAGCGTTGGCTCGGCGAAGCCGAGACGGAGCGGGACCAGCGCCGCATAGGCAATGCATGCGCCAAGCTGCCATGCACTCTATCGCCAAAGACCAGTTGCTTGGAAATGTGTGCATGCCGTAGCTTGCCGGGGATCAGCAGCTTTGCCGCCCTACTTCACAAGGTGATCGCCGAACGCAAAAAGGGCGGCCGAAGCCGCCCTCTTGGGGAATTGGGTCCCTCCATCAAAGGAAAATGATCACCCTGCCGTGCCTGTGGTGATGGTTGTGGTGGTGGTTGTAGTGCTTCCACCAGAACTTCTTGAAGTGCTTCTTGTGATGGTTGTGGTGGTGATGATGATGGCCATGCATGCCGTGGGCTGACGACGTGCCGACAGTGCCGGCGAGCGCGCCGGTGGCGACGAAGATGGCGACGAGGCCCGAGGTAAGAGTGCGCTTGAACATGATGATCTCCTGGATCTTTTGATCGAGGCGACCCATTCGCCTCTGACCATCAGTCGGCGCGGCGCAGCAAAAGGTTCGAAAGGTTGAGGAGATTTTTTGTGGGACGCCGTTGACGCCAGCGCGGCGACGGCAAGGACACCAATGACCCGTCGCCCCCTATTCCCCTATTCCCCTATTCCCC
>NZ_JAIUGP010000031.1:0-14180 GCF_020164655.1 Mesorhizobium sp. AD1-1 | reverse complement strand
CCCTACTCCCCTACTCCCCTACTCCCCTACTCCCTGCGAGCATCATGCCCTACCAATCCCCGATCTCCCCCGGCCGTTCCTGGTATGAGGACACGGCCGGCCCGCGGCCTGAATACCCGGCGCTGGATGGCGACCGGACATGCGACGTCGTTGTCATCGGCGGCGGCTTTACCGGCCTGTCGGCGGCAGCGCATCTGGCCAGGGCGGGCGCCAATGTCGTTTTGATCGAGGCGTATCGCTTCGGTGATGGCGCCTCCGGGCGCAATGGTGGCCAACTTGGCACCGGCCAGCGCGCCTGGGCCGAGGACCTGGAAGCCGAGTACGGCTTGTCCCGCGCCAAGGCTCTGTTTGATCTTGCCGAAGAGGCGAAGGCGCATCTCCTCGAATTCACTGCCGCCAACCAGATCGATATCGACTATATGCCGGGCCAGCTCTCGGTGGCGCACAAGCCGCGCTATGTCGATGACTACAAGGCGCATGCCGAGATCATGGCGAGCCGTTTTTCCTACCCGCATATCTCGTTCATGGATGCCAGGGAGACGGCGGAGCGGCTGGGCTCGACCGCCTATTTCGGCGGCACGCGCGACACCGGCACAGGGCACATCCATCCGATGAAGCTGGTGATCGGCACGGCGCGGGTGGCAGCGCTTGCAGGCGCGCAGCTGTTCGAGGGGACTCAATCAACCGGCATCATGTCCAGTGGCGGCAAGGTCAAGGTTTCGACACCGAGAGGTACGGTGACGGCGCAGAAATGCCTGATCGCGGTCAACGCCTATGGCGGCACGCTCGAGCCGGTGAGTGCCGCGCACGTCATGCCGATCGGTTCCTTCATCGGCGCGACGGTGCCTCTGGGAGCGGACTCGAACGTTTTGCCGGGCGGCGAGGCGGTCGACGATTCCCGCTTCGTCGTGCGCTATTTCCGCAGGTCGAAGGACGGACGGCTGCTGTTTGGCGGACGCGAGGTCTATGGCGTCAACGATCCCCGGGATATCCACATCCACATCCGCCGCCAGATCGCGGAACTCTATCCGGCGCTCGGGGATGTCGAGATCACGCATGGCTGGGGCGGCTATGTCGGCATCACGGTGCCAAGAAAGCCTTTCGTGCGCGAAGTGATGCCCAATGTGATCTCGGCCGGCGGCTATTCCGGCCACGGTGTCATGCTGTCGAACTACTTCGGCAAACTCTATGCCGAAACCGTTGCCGGCAACCGCGACCGGCTGAAGCTGATCGAGGATCTGAAAATCCCGCCTTTCCCTGGCGGCCGGCGTTTCCGTACGCCGCTGCTGTTCCTGGCGCTCAACTGGTTTGCGCTGCGCGACAGGATCTAGCCGGCCGGCCTGATGTAATATTGTAATATTTGTTGTAACATTTGTTGCCCGTGCGACGCATTGCGCAATTTCCCGCAAAGGCGCAGAATCCCCTATGTTGGCGTACTGATGCCACAATCGCAGGCGAAAGCTGCCGGTTCTGGGCGATTGTTCGGGGATTGTTGCGGGCCTGCCCGCGTTGTTTTTGGGACCGATGCGGATCAGACGCCGGACTTCCGGCACCGATCGAAAGAACGTCGGCCCGCTTATGGAGGTGGCAAGAGTGAGAGAGCCCTTCAGTTTCGGTACGCCGGAACGTCGGCGCTTTGCCATGCAGTTCGGATACGACATGCGGCCTTCCTTCTGGCAGGAAGTCCGCTCGAACTCGCATCTGGTGATCGCCGCGATCGGCACCGCCGCACTGCTTGGGGTCGCCGCCGTGGCGCTGTGGCTGGCGCTGCCGGCCAGCGACAGGCAAGCGGCAGCGAGCCCCGAACAGACCATTCCAACGGTTCCGGTGAAGACGACGAAAATAACCCCGGTTGGGGCCGCGGTCGCTGCGGCAGCCGTACCGCAGGCGCGCAAGTCCGACGCAATTCCAACAACTGTGGCGGCCGCGCAAGACAACATTCCCGCACTCGCCGCCAATGACCCGCGCTGGACCGGTTCCCAGCTGAAGGCCGCATCCGCGTCCGATTCGACTGCTCCCAGCCAGGTGGCGGACAAGGCACCCGACAAGCAAACGGCGGCATTCGCGCAGCCGGCAGCCGATACCGATGCCGCCACCGAACTTGCCAAGGTAGCCGCGCCCGGCGCAACCGCGGGCAACCATCCCGACGGCGCACAAACCGCCGCCATTCCCGAGGTGCAACCGCAAGTGCCGGCTCAAGAGCCAGCGGCAGAAGGTGATGACAGCCAGGCCAAGGCGAAGCCAAGGAAAGCCGCAGCCGCCGGAACAGGACGCATCCTGAGGGCCGTGACCATGCGAAGCGGCCCGAAGAAAAATGCCGCCGCCATCGGTACGGTGCCAGCCAAAACCTCGGTGCAGGTGATGAGCTGCAAGAAATGGTGCCAGATCACCTACAACGGCAAGACCGGCTGGATCTACAAGAGCTACATCAAGACCGGCGCCTGACGTCTACCGCCTTGGGTGAGGCACGCCCCTTGTCTTGGCGCCTATCGTTCCCAAAACCGCTGCAGTGCGGAGCAGGCTTGCTTGATCGCCCGAACGGCTTTCGAAGACATAGCCGGCGGAACCGACGATTGCCGACCCTCGCCGGCTGACGGAAACCTCGATCGTGAAGGCCTGCTCGGGTATCTTTGCACCTGCCGATGTTCCGGCCTTGACGAAGTTGGCCAGCGTGGGGCCGGCTCGACTTACGACCAGATCGCCGCGCCGCGAATTGACCGTGAATGTGCTGTAGAGATCAGGCAAGGAGATCGAGCGCAGCCTGGAAAAGTCCTGCAGCTCAGCGACGGATTCGAACGGTGCATGCTTGAAACCACCCACGACTTCGACCTTTTGCGTGGCCACCGCGGCAAAGATGCTGGCGCCGCTGCGCGAATATTCGACCGCGATCGCAAGCCAGTTGGACATCTCCGGATCGACACCGAGCGAGGCGAAACCCTGGACAAGCAGAGTGTGATCGGCGGCGTTAAGATCGATCAGGCCCGAATGCCCCTGCAGCCGCGTCACGACGGTCAGATTGCCGACCACGCAGGAGACTGGCTCGAAATTGAGCGGCAACCCGATGTCCGGCCCGGCGCTCGACAGGCGCGCGGCCAGCACGTTGGTCAGGCCTTCGGCGAGCAGGCCGAACCGCTGGCTTTCGGTCTCATTCGAAGCGATCTTGAGCCGCGTCCAGGCGGTCAAGGCAAAGGTCGAGGTGATGGCGGAGACGATGAGGAGGAAGACAAGGACAGCGACGAGGGCGAAGCCGGCGGATTGGCACTCGCAAGAGGCCGATGAATCACGGGGATTTTCTTCGACCACAGTCCACCATCGAGAATAAAAGTGTGCTGTCACCCTACAATCGTTGTTTCTCTTTCTTTAAATCATTCATCCCAAATCAATCTTAAATTTTTGTTTATTGGTATATATTGGTCAAATGTTAATCCATCAAAATCAAAAGTAATCGATTCATCTTTTGCTATTCCCCTTAATTTTGACCCAAAATAGGATAACGAGCTCATTATAACCTTAAACTCACTCAATCCATTCAACTTTATTCTTGATGTTACTTTCCCGTTTCTTATGAAGATTGCCTCTGTTTCATATAAATCTTCTTCGCTTTTATTTTTATTGATTTTTGTTATTCCAAACTCAAATAAATCATCTGAGTTCAAAACTTCCAGCCTCTCCCGAAATAGAAATTTCATAGCTACATTTTCCATATTGGAAACGGCGGCAAGGGTTTCCCTGCCCTACAAGCGGCATATCTTTCACTGGCTATTGCCATACAAGCTGCATACCAATTTCTACCAGCTTTGGTTGTGCGCCCGCCACCACGCCCGAGGATAGCAATTGGCACTGCGCCTCATCAGCGGCAAGCTGTTCCTCACAAGGGTCGTCATCCGGCGGCCCAGCTGGCGGCGGAGGCGGAGGCGTCGTACGCCGTTCCGACGACATCGGGCAAGATTGTGGCCCTGGCTGCGGGGGGGGACGTAAAACGCAGTCCAAGGGATTGCCACCCCAACACCACCATCGATTCCCTCCTGGACCTGGAACCCAATACAACCCGCTCGGATCCACCTTCATCAGCGGGCTGTTGCCGACATACGCCCACCTTGACGGCCCATTCGGCATACCGAGCGGATCGGGCTGCAGATAGCGCCCGATGGAAGCATCATAATGGCGGTGCCAATTGTAGGCCAGCCCCGTTTCCATCTGGAACCACTGGCCGGGGAAGCGTTGGTTGAGCGTCGCGGTGCCGCTGATGCTACGTACCTCGCCGAAGGGCAGATAGCTCGCCTGCCAGACGACATTGCGACCCTGGTCGGTCATCATGACCGGCCGCTTGAGCTGGTCGGTCAGCACGTAATAGAGTACCGGCGTCGTGCCGGCGTCGGCGACCATCGCCAGCGGCCTGCCTTCGACCCAGACGTATTCGGTGATCAGCGCGCCGGACGCATCGTATTCGGCGATCACATTGCCGTCGAGGTCGTGCACCATATGCAAGGTGGACGAGGCCGCGATGGTGCGAGACACCAGCCGCGACAGATAATCGTAGATGTAGCTGCCTGCCGCCGTACTGTTCACGGTGGCCGCCGAAAGCTGGCCGGCGGCATTGTAGCTGTAGGTCTTTGTCAGCGCCGGCGAGACGGTCGCGTCCTGCGTGATGTTGCCGGCGAAATCCGACTGGAAGCCGCGGCTCGGTGCGCCGCCGGTGAGAATGCCGGTCAGCCGGTTGGAGCCGGCCTGCAGGCTGTAGGTATCGATAGAGGTGACGCCGCCGATGGTGACCGCGCGCTGGGTGATGTTGCCGACGCCGTCGATCGTATAGGTCAGGCTTCCCCACGGCCCGTCGGCATTCTCGATGAAGCCGTTGGCGGTATAGGTGTAGGTCTCATTGTTGGCGGGGTTGAGCTGATCCTCGATTGCCGTGAGATTGCGCTTGTCCTGGTATTGCAGCGGATGAGATCCTGGCCTGCTGCCCAGGCGTTCAGATGCAGCGGCCGCCGTCGACCTCCAGCGCCACGCCGGTGATGAAGGCGGCTTCGTCCGAGGCCAGCCAGAGTGCGGCGTTGGCGATGTCGAGCGGCGTCGAGAGCCGGCCGAGCGGGATCGATGCGCGGAACTTCTCGCGGATCTCGGGTGTGTCGGCGCCCATGAATTTCTCCAGCATGCCGGTCTCGCCGGCAACCGGGCAGAGGCAGTTGACGCGGATGTTCTTCGGCGCCAGTTCCACCGCCATCGATTTGGTGGCGGTGATCGCCCAGCCTTTCGACGCATTGTACCAGGTGAGCCCGGGGCGCGGCCGCAGACCCGCGGTGGAGGCCGTGGTCAGGATGACGCCGCCGCCCTGCCGCTCCATGATCGGCACCACGGCGAGTGCCGCGTGATAGATCGCCTTCATGTTGACGGCGGTTATCAGGTCGAAGGTCTCCTCGTCGACATTGAGCATGTCGCCGTTGCGATGGGTGTAGCCGGCATTGTTGACCATGATGTCGATGCGGCCGAAGGCGCTTTTGGCGGCATAGATCATCTCGTCGAATTCGGAGCGCAGCGAGACATCGGTCTGGGTCCAGATCGCCGCTTCGCCGATCCCGCCGGCGACGCGCTCAGCGCCCCTGGCGTTGATATCGGCGACAACGACCCTGGCACCCTCCTGCGCAAAGCGCCTGGCGATGCCCTCGCCAAAACCGGACGCAGCACCGGTGATGACGGCAACCTTGTTTTCCAGACGCATGTTTTTCCCGCTCATGATTGATGACGATCAACCGGCGCGCCGATAGCGCACATCCGCGCGAACCCGTGGCTTCTGGCCGGATTGCTCGAAAGATGTGCGGCCATCGCCGATTTCTCCTTTGGCTTTCGCGTCGATCCCGCTCTATGCTGCAACTGCGAAGGCTTCCGGTGCCGCGCCTGTCGACAAGCCTCCGGGTCATCGGACTGTCAAGGGGCAGGCGCATACACCCAGATGTGACACCATGGCACTGGAAAATTTAAATCGATTAGATTATATCAGCCGCGTCACAGCGACCGGCGTCAGAGCGGACAGACCATGACCAGCCAGATCATCCCCGTCGATCCTTTCGACTTCATCATTTTCGGCGGCACCGGCGATCTGTCGGAGCGCAAGCTTCTGCCGTCGCTCTATTATCGCCAGCGCGACCATCAGTTTTCGGAGCCGACACGCATCATCGGCACCTCGCGCTCGAAGATGAGCGACGAAGAATTCCAGGCCTTCGCCAAGCAGGCGATCTCGGACCACGTCAAACCGGCCGACATCGACGCCAAGGAACTGAAGACCTTTCTGGCGCGGCTGTCCTACGTCTCCGCCGATGCGACGAGCGGCGCCGGCTTCGACAAGCTCAAGAAGGCGATCGGCGACAGCGACCGCATCCGCGCCTTCTACCTGGCGGTGGCGCCGGCGCTGTTCGGCGACATCTCGCACAAGCTGAAAGAGCACAATCTGATCACGCCGAACTCGCGCATCGTGCTGGAAAAGCCGATCGGCCGCGATCTCGATTCGGCACGCAAGCTCAACGACCTGGTCGGCGACGACTTCCACGAAAGCCAGATCTTCCGCATCGACCATTATCTCGGCAAGGAGACGGTGCAGAACCTGATGGCGCTGCGCTTTGCCAACGCGCTCTACGAACCGTTGTGGAATTCAGCCCATATCGACCATGTCCAGATCACCGTGGCCGAGACCGTCGGCCTGGAGGACCGCGTCACCTATTACGACAAGGCCGGCGCGCTGCGCGACATGGTGCAGAACCATATGCTGCAGCTCTTGTGCCTCGTCGCCATGGAAGCGCCGTCGTCGATGGATGCCGACGCCGTTCGCGACGAAAAGCTGAAGGTGCTGCGGGCACTGAAGCGCATCAACGGCAACGAAGCGCCGAAGCACACCGTGCGCGGGCAGTATCGCGCCGGGGCTTCGGCCGGCGGACCGGTGAAAGGCTATGTCGAGGAACTCGGCAAGGACAGCAACACCGAGACCTTCGTCGCCATCAAGGCCGAGATCGGCAATTGGCGCTGGTCGGGCGTTCCGTTCTATCTGCGTACCGGCAAACGGCTGGCGACGCGGGTTTCGGAAATCGTCATCGAATTCAAGCCGATTCCGCATTCGATCTTCGGCGACAGCGCCGGACCGATCTTCGCCAACCAGCTTGTCATCCGGCTGCAGCCGGACGAAGGCGTCAAGCAGTTCATCATGATCAAGGATCCGGGCCCGGGCGGCATGCGGCTGCGCCAGATTTCGCTCGACATGAGTTTCGCGCAGTCCTTCGACGGCCGCGCACCGGACGCCTATGAGCGGCTGATCATGGACGTCATCCGTGGCAACCAGACCCTGTTCATGCGCCGTGACGAAGTCGAGGCGGCGTGGAAATGGATCGACCCGATCCAGAATGCCTGGGAAAGTGCCAGGCAGGAGGCGCAGGGCTATACGGCGGGCACCTGGGGCCCATCGGCCTCGATAGCGCTGATCGAACGTGACGGGCGGACATGGCACGAGAGCAATTGAACGGCGCCGCCTATAGCTGGAACGGCTTCACCGGGCGCCAGGAACTGGCGGCAGCCCTGGCCGGCCATGTTGCAGGCAGACTGACCAAGGCGATCGCCGAGCGCGGCACGGGGTTGCTCGCCGTCTCCGGCGGCACCACGCCGGCAAAATTCTTCGCCGCCCTTTCAGCGATACCCATCGCCTGGGACAAGGTGATCGTGACGCTGGTCGACGAGCGTTTCGTGCCGGCCTCCTCGCCACGCTCCAATGCCGGGCTGGTGGCCGCCAATCTGTTGCAGAACGCGGCCAAGGCGGCTCGTTTCGTGCCGCTCTATCACGAAGCCACCAGCATCGAGGATGCGGCCTCGTCCGACGATGCAGCGCTCCGGTCCTTGCCCTGGCCGCTCGATGTCGTCGTGCTCGGCATGGGGCCGGACGGCCACACCGCCTCGTTCTTTCCCGATGCCGCCGACCTGGCAACACTGCTCGACCCGTCTTCCGACAGGATCGTGCTGCCGGTTCATGCGGCAAGTGCGGGCGAGCCGCGGCTGACCCTGTCGCTGGCCCGCATCGTCGAAGCCGGCTTCATCGCGCTGCACATCGAGGGTGAGGACAAGCGTATCGCCTTCGACGGCGCGGTGGCGCCCGGGCCGCGAAAGCCAATCCGCGCCGTGCTCGACGCAGCGCAAAAGCCCGTAGAGGTTTTCTGGGCACCCTGATTCTCGATTTACACCGGTCCCGGCAAACGGCGGGAGGATGTTTCCGGGACCTCGCCTGAAAGGACCGACACCATGACCGCCAGACGCGACATCGAAGCCATTACCGAACGCATCCGCCAGCGCTCTAAGCCCGGCCGCGAGCGTTATCTCGGCCGCATCGCCGAGGCGTCGAACCGCACCGCCAACCGGGCCGTTTTGTCGTGCGGCAATCTCGCTCACGGCTTTGCGGTGTGCAGCCCCTCGGAAAAGCTCGCGCTGGGCGCCGACAAGGTGCCGAACCTCGGCATCATCACCTCCTATAACGACATGCTGTCGGCGCATCAGCCGTTCGAGAGCTTCCCCGCGCTGATCAAGGATGCAGCCCGCGAAGCCGGCGGCATCGCCCAGGTGGCAGGCGGCGTGCCGGCGATGTGCGACGGCGTCACCCAGGGCCAGCCCGGCATGGAGCTGTCGCTGTTTTCGCGCGATGTCATCGCCATGGCCGCCGCGATCGGCCTGTCGCACAACATGTTCGACGCCGCCGTCTATCTCGGCGTCTGTGACAAGATCGTGCCGGGGCTGGTGATCGCCGCCCTCACCTTCGGCCATCTGCCGGCGGTGTTCATTCCGGCCGGACCGATGACATCAGGCCTGCCCAATGACGAAAAGGCCAAGGTCCGCCAGCTCTACGCCGAGGGCAAGGCCGGACGCGCCGAACTGCTGGAGGCCGAGTCCAAATCTTACCATGGACCGGGCACCTGCACCTTCTACGGCACGGCGAATTCCAACCAGATGCTGATGGAGATCATGGGCCTGCACACGCCGGGCGCGTCCTTCGTCAATCCAGGCACGCCGCTGCGCGAGGCTTTGACCCGCGAGGCGACCAAGCGGGCGCTGGCGATTACCGCGCTTGGCAACGCCTATACGCCCGTCGGGCGGATGATCGACGAGCGCTCGATCGTCAACGGCGTCGTCGGCCTGCATGCCACCGGCGGCTCGACCAATCACACCATCCACCTGATCGCCATGGCGGCGGCGGCCGGCATCGCCATCACATGGCAGGATATTTCCGACCTGTCGGAAGCGGTGCCGCTGCTGGCGCGGGTCTATCCGAACGGCCTCGCCGACGTGAACCATTTCCACGCCGCCGGCGGGCTCGGCTTCCTGATCCGCGAACTGCTCGACGAAGGCATCCTGCATGAGGATGTGCAGACGGTGTGGGGCGAAGGCCTGCGGCCCTATGCGGTCGAGGCAAAGCTCGGCGCCGACGGAGGCGTGGTGCGCGAAGCCTCGCCGCGGACAAGCGGCGACGAAAAGGTGCTGGCGCCTTTCAACAAAGCGTTCCAGGCGACCGGCGGCCTGAAGGTGCTGTCAGGCAATCTCGGCCACGCCGTCATCAAGACTTCCGCGGTGAAGCCGGAGCGGCGTATCATCGAGGCGCCGGCCAGGGTCTTCGACAGCCAGCAAGGGCTGAACGATGCGTTCAAGGCAGGCACGCTGACCGGCGATTTCATCGCCGTCATCCGCTTCCAGGGGCCGAAGGCCAACGGCATGCCGGAACTGCACAAGCTGACCACCGTGCTCGGCATCCTGCAGGACCGCGGCCAGCGCGTGGCGCTGGTCACCGACGGACGCATGTCGGGCGCCTCCGGCAAGGTGCCGGCAGCGATCCATGTCACACCGGAAGCGGTCGAGGAGGGTCCTATCGCCAGGATCCATGAAGGCGACATCATCCGGCTCGACGCCGATGCCGGCACGCTGGAAGTGCTGGTGCCGGCCGGCGATTTCGCGCTGCGCCGGACGGCGGATGCCGATCTCATCGGCAACGAGTTCGGGTTCGGCCGCGAGCTGTTTGCCGGCTTCCGGCAACTGGTCGGCCGCGCCGATCATGGCGCCAGCGCCTTCGGCACGGCCTGACGGCAGTTCTGCGCAACCCATGAAAAGGGGCGGCACTTGGCCGCCCTCTTGCGGTTGTGCATACGATTCTATTGCACGGTTAGCTCAGCTCGCTCGCCGGCTTTGACCGTCACGTTGCCTTCTTTCGAACTGTTGTCGGATTTCTCCGAGACGACGGCATAGTCGCCCGCCGGGATCGCTGCCTGGTACTTCTGGTCGAATGCATAGCCAAGCGACTTGCGGTTGCCGTTGATGTCCTTTTTGGCCTCGAAAATCTCGATCTTCGAGGCTCCCGGCGCGGTGATCGCCAGCACGCCGGCATTCATTGCGATTTTCAGATCCTGAAATTCGCCGACCTTGACGGTGAACGGCTGCTCGACAACGGCGAGATCAACCGTCGCAATCAAGACATAGTCATCGGCCGGCAGATCGAATTTGCTGTCGGGTCCGTAGGCATAGGTCACCTCGTCCCTGGTTCCATCGATCTTCTTTTTTGCCTTGAGCACCTTGAAGCCGATGCCTGAACCGTCCGCCTTGTCGCCGCCGGCAGCATAATAAGCATTGGCAACGACATGGCCGACACCGACAATCATGTCCTTTTCCACGGTCTTGCCGGCAGCCAGCGGAATCGTTTCGGTAGCCACGCCCTGCCCGATCGTGACCGTCACTTTCTCGTCGCCGGCCGGCAACACGGCTTTCGTGGTCCCATAGAAGGTGGCGGGCATGTCAGCACCCGGATAATCGATGACGATAGCCGCGCCATCGACGACATCTGCCCCCTCGCTCGGTCGCGGATGGATGATGAGCGTGCCGGCATTCAAGTTGAAGAGAGGCTCGTAGACTTGGCCCGCCTCGATCTTGACTTTCTGCTCGGTCTTGGCCTGGCCGTCGCTGGCCACGACGATATAGTCGCCCGGTTCCAGATTGGCCTTGTAGGCGCCGTATTCGGTGCTGACGTAGTCGCCGCGCGTACCGTCGGGTTTCGCCTTGTAGATCTCCCAGGCGTTGCCGTCAGTGACGGGATCGCCGCCCTCGGCAAGCACCGCTATCGGCTGGAAATTGAAGTCCGGTTTGGCCGGCTCGGGCGCGGGTGCCGGGGCTGGCGCGGGAGCCGGTTCAGGAGCCGGCGCTGGTGCTGCCACGGTCTCGGCAAGCGCCTCCTGCAGCGCCTTCTCGTCGGAGGCCTGGATGTATTTGCCGCCGGTGTTGTCGGCGAGGCAGGCGATCTGCTTGCCCTCGTCGGCGGTCAGGCCGAAGCCGACGACATCGGCGGTGAAGTCGACGCCGGATGCCTCGAGCTCCTTGCCAAGCGCGCAGGGGTCGCCGCCGCATGTTTCGAGCCCGTCGGTGATGAGCACGACGGTCGCCTTGTCCTCGGTGTATTTCAGCGCCTCGGCCGCCTGTTTGACCGCCGCCGTCAGCGGCGTCTTGCCGAGGAATTTCAGGCTGTCGGCGGCGGCCGAAATGGCGCTGCCCGAACCTGCCTGCGGCGGCACGATCAGCTGGATGTCGTCGCAGCTGCCCTTTTCACGGTGGCCATAGGCCATGAAGCCGATCTCGTCGTCGATGGGGACCGATTGAAGCACGGTTCGAAGCGACTCGCGGGCGATTTCGAGCTTGGGCTTACCGTCGATCTGCGCCCACATCGAGCCGGAGGCATCGAGAATGATGATGACCTTGTTTGCGGCGAAGCCGAACGTCGTCATCGACAAAAGGAGGATCGCCGCAGCGACGCCCCGTGCAAGTCCCGCCATCGAAATCTCCTAAATCCGCCCCTGATCCGGGCGGCAAGCTATTTGACGCGGCGCCGGGACACAAGTCCGGGCGCCGGTGCGCAGGGCTGCGGACCCAGCTTAACAAAAGTCCTGACGACAGCCAGTTCGGCGGTGTCGGCACCCTTTTCCCCGGTAATAGGAATTTTTTCTTGACACCATGACCTCAGCTAAGGTACATATTTGGCTATGGTGCTGATTTGCGCCGGTGACCCGCCGCAATAGGCGGGTTTTTCGTTTGATGCACCCGTCAGCCTACGCGCGGCGAAGGCTCCGAAAGAACCCGTAACCCCAATTCGCTGCCCTGGCCCGATGCGCCGGGGCCGAATGCCAACTTTTCAACGGAAGCGAAGTTCAGTAAGTCGTGCGGCGTTCTTCCGAGGGCGGCCTGCCGAATTGCAGCCGATAGCTCTGGGCGAAGTAGGAATGCGAGGTGAAGCCCGTCGCGATCGCCACGTCGAGGATCGGCATGTTGGTCTGGCGCAGCAGTTCGCGCGCCCGCTCCAGCCGCAATCGCATATAGTAACGGCCGGGCGTGACGCTGAGATGGCGCAGGAACAGGCGCTCGACCTGGCGCACCGAAAGGCCGGCGGATTTGGCCAGCTGTACCGCCGACAGCGGCTCGTCGAGGTGGTCGGCCATCAGTTCGACGATGCGCCTGAGCTTCTCCGACTTGCCGGTCAGGTCGCGTTCGGGTCCGACGCGCTGACGGTCGCCGGCCGAGCGGATGCGTTCGTGCTGGAACTGGTTGGCGACGCCATTGGCCAGGTTCGAGCCGAAATCGCCGCGCACGATCTCCAGCATCAGGTCGATCGAAGTGGTGCCGCCGGCACAGGTGTAGCGCTTGCGATCGATCTCGAAGACGTTGCCGGTGCAGTTGATGTCGGGGAATCGCTCGACGAAGCCGGCACGGTTTTCCCAATGGATGGTGCAGCGATAGCCTTCGAGCTGGCCGGCCTCGGCCAGCAGGTAGGACCCGACCGACAGGGCACCCAGCGCATTGCCGCGCCGGCCCCAGCTTCGCAAAGCCGCCAGCACCTTGCTCTTGCCGGGGAATTCGGTCGTCAGCCCGACCGAGACGAAAAGGATATCGACCGGCGGCAGGTCGGCAACGGCGTAGTCGATCTTGAGCGGCAGGCCATTGGAAGCCATCACCGGATCGCCATCGGCCGACACCGTGGTCCAACCGTAGAAGTCGCGGCCAAGCAACCGGTTCGCCGACCGGAACGTATCGATCGCGGCAGCCAGCGAGAACATGGAGAACTTGTCTACCAGCAGGAATGCGAACTGCCGGCCGCCTTGAACGGGGTCAGTCATGACCGGCCGTTCTGAGGGAACACTGGGGTTCGGCAAAGCTGCAGCTTTCTGGCGGGTCAGAAGGACGGCCGTTTCAATCCGGCCGCAAGGTAGGCGGAGGCTAACGTATTGGCCATCAGCATGGCAATGGTCATGGGGCCGACACCGCCGGGCACCGGTGTGATGGCGCTGGCGGCCCTGGCCGCTTCGGCATAGGCGACATCGCCGACGAGGCGGGACTTGCCCTCGCCCTTTTCCGGCGCCGGGATGCGGTTGATGCCGACATCGATGACGGTGGCGCCTGGCTTCACCCAATCACCCCTGATCATCTCCGGCCTGCCGACGGCCGCGACAAGGATATCGGCGGTGCGGGCCAAGGCCGGCAGGTCCCTGGTGCGGCTGTGGGCGATGGTGACGGTGCAGTTGGCGGCAAGCAGCAGGTTGGCCATCGGCTTGCCGACGATGTTGGAGCGGCCGACGACGACGGCGTTGAGGCCGGACAGGTCCTTGCCGCGCACCCGCTCGATCAGAAGCATCGAGCCGGCCGGCGTGCAAGGCACGAAGGCTGTCTCGAGTTCACCGGTGCCGAGCTTGCCGACATTGATGAAGTGGAAGCCGTCGACATCCTTTTCCGGCGCTATGGTCTGGATGATCTTGCCGGCGTCAATGTGGGCCGGCAGCGGAAGCTGCACGAGAATGCCATTGATGGCCGGATCGGCGTTGAGGTCGCCGATGATCTTCAGCAATGCCTCTTCGGAGGTTTCGGCCGGCAGCGTATGCTGGACGGAATGAAAGCCGCATTCCTTGGCGGTGCGCGACTTGGACGCGACATAGACCTGGCTGGCCGGATCCTCGCCGACGATGACCACGGCAAGACCGGGCTTGGCCTTGCCCTTGGCGACAAGTTCAGCCGTCAGGGTCTTGACCGTCCCCACAACGTCCCCGGCAACGCTCTTGCCATCAATCACTTCAGCCATGGACCACCCTCAACACCAGAATGCCCAAGCGCGTCGCGTCCGGAAGCCCCGCGCGGTT
>NZ_JAIUGP010000030.1:0-22920 GCF_020164655.1 Mesorhizobium sp. AD1-1 | reverse complement strand
CCGGTCACGACCGTGCCGCGGCCCGAGATCGAGAACACGTCCTCGATCGGCATCAGGAACGGCTTGTCGAGCGGACGGACCGGCGTCGGGATGTAGGCATCGACCGCAGCCATCAGCTCGCGGATCGCGTCTTCACCGATCTTCTTGTCCGAGTCTTCGAGAGCAGCCAGAGCCGAACCCTTGACGATCGGAATGTCGTCGCCGGGGAATTCGTTCTTGGTCAGAAGCTCGCGAACCTCGAGCTCGACCAGTTCGAGCAGCTCGGCGTCGTCGACCTGGTCGACCTTGTTCAGGAACACCACGATCGACGGCACGCCGACCTGACGGGCCAGCAGGATGTGCTCGCGGGTCTGCGGCATCGGGCCGTCGGCAGCCGACACGACCAGGATCGCGCCGTCCATCTGCGCGGCGCCGGTGATCATGTTCTTCACATAGTCGGCGTGGCCGGGGCAGTCGACGTGAGCGTAGTGGCGGTTGGCCGTCTCGTATTCGACGTGAGCCGTCGAGATCGTGATGCCGCGCGCCTTCTCTTCAGGGGCAGCGTCGATCTGGTCGTAGCGCTTGTATTCGCCAAAATACTTGGTGATCGCCGCCGTCAGCGACGTCTTGCCATGGTCGACGTGGCCAATCGTGCCGATGTTCACGTGAGGCTTGTTACGCTCGAATTTACCTTTGGCCATAATCGTTCTCCGTCTATTCTACCCGCTTGGGGGAAATTGTTATTCGCTCTTCAGATCCGGCACCGCGCAAGGGACGCGACGCCGGTGGCTAAGGAACCCTTACGCGTATTTCTTCTGGACTTCCTGGGCCACTGCGGTCGGAACCGGCTCGTAGTGATCGAACTGCATCGTGTAGGCCGCACGGCCCTGGCTCATCGAGCGCAGGTTGTCGACATACTTGAACATGTTGGCGAGCGGCACCATCGCGTTGATGACAACGGCGACGCCACGCGCTTCCTGACCCTGGATCTGGCCACGACGACCGTTCAGATCGCCGATGACGCTGCCGACGTAGTCTTCCGGCGTCACGACTTCGACCTTCATGATCGGCTCGAGCAGCTGCACGCCAAGCTTGGGTGCTGCTTCACGGAAGCAGGCGCGGCCGGCGATTTCGAAGGCCAGAACGCTGGAGTCGACATCGTGGTAAGCGCCGTCGATGAGGGTCGCCTTGACGCCGATCATCGGGAAGCCCGCGAACGGACCCGAGGTCATGACGCTGTTGATGCCCTTTTCGACACCAGGGATGTATTCCTTCGGCACGGCGCCGCCGACGATCTTGGTATCGAACTCGAACTCGCTGCTGTCCGGGTTCGGCTCGAAGAGGATCTTGACGCGAGCGAACTGACCGGTACCGCCAGTCTGCTTCTTGTGCGTGTAGTCCTGCTCGTGCTTGCGGGTGATCGTCTCGCGATAGGCCACCTGCGGTGCGCCGACATTGGCCTCAACCTTGAACTCGCGACGCATGCGGTCGACGATGATGTCGAGGTGGAGTTCGCCCATGCCGGAAATGATGGTCTGGCCGCTTTCCTCGTCGGTCTTGACGCGGAAGGACGGATCCTCGGCGGCCAGGCGGTGAAGGGCGAGGCCCATCTTTTCCTGGTCGTTCTTGGTCTTCGGCTCGATGGCGATCTGGATGACCGGATCGGGGAATTCCATGCGCTCGAGAATGACCGGATGCAGCGGATCGCTCAGCGTGTCGCCGGTGGTCGTATCCTTGAGACCGGCAAGAGCAACGATGTCGCCGGCAAAAGCCTCTTCGACGTCGGCGCGCGAGTTCGCATGCATCTGCAGCATGCGGCCGATGCGCTCTTTCTTGCCCTTCACCGTGTTGTCGACCGAGATGCCCTTGGTGAGCCTGCCCGAATAGATGCGCGCAAAGGTCAGCGAACCGACGAACGGGTCGTTCATGATCTTGAAGGCGAGCATCGACAGCGGCTCGTTGTCGTCGGCATGACGCTCGATCTCGGCGTCGGTCTTGGCATCGACGCCCTTGATGGCGGGAACATCGGCCGGCGACGGCAGATATTCGACAACGGCGTCGAGCAGCGGCTGCACGCCCTTGTTCTTGAAGGCCGAGCCACAGAACATCGGGTAGAACTTGACCGCGATGGTGCCCTTGCGGATCAGCGCGCGAATCTCGTCATTCGACGGCATCTTGCCTTCGAGGTAATTCTCAAGCGCCGTCTCGTCCATTTCGACAGCAGCCTCGATCATCTTCTCGCGGTATTCTTCGGCACGAGCCTTGAGGTCGTCCGGGATCTCGACGATGTCCCAGGCAGCGCCCAGCGTCTCGTCGCGCCAGACCAGCGCGTTCATCTCGACGAGGTCGACAACGCCCTTGAACTCGGTCTCGGCACCAATCGGCAGCTGCATGACAACAGCATGCGCACCGAGGCGCGAGCCGATCATCTCGACCGAGCGATAGAAGTCGGCGCCGATCTTGTCCATCTTGTTGCAGAAGATCATGCGCGGAACGCGATACTTGTCGGCCTGGCGCCAGACGGTCTCGGTCTGCGGCTCAACACCGGCATTGGCATCGAGCAGCGCGATGGCGCCGTCGAGCACGCGCAGCGAACGCTCGACTTCGATGGTGAAGTCGACGTGGCCGGGGGTGTCGATGATGTTGAAGCGGTGCATCTTGCCGTCACGAGCCTTCCAGAAGGTCGTGGTCGCGGCGGACGTGATGGTGATGCCGCGCTCCTGCTCCTGCTCCATCCAATCCATGGTGGCAGCGCCGTCGTGGACTTCGCCGATCTTGTGCGACTTGCCCGTGTAGTAGAGGACGCGCTCGGTGGTCGTCGTCTTACCGGCGTCAATATGCGCCATGATACCGAAATTGCGGTAGTCTTCGATTTTGTATTCGCGGGCCATCGTAGCTGCCTCTCAGTCTCGTTCGCGCTTTACCAGCGGTAGTGCGCGAAAGCGCGGTTGGCTTCAGCCATCTTGTGGGTGTCTTCACGCTTCTTGACAGCGGTGCCGCGGTTGTTGGCCGCGTCCATCAGCTCGCCGGAGAGGCGGTCGACCATCGTGGTCTCGTTGCGGTTGCGGGCCGCAGCAATCAGCCAGCGAATGGCCAATGCCTGGCGGCGCTCGGGGCGCACGTCGACCGGAACCTGGTAGGTGGCGCCGCCGACACGGCGCGAACGCACTTCCACATGCGGCGCGACATTGTCGAGCGCCTGATGGAAGACGGTGACCGGCTCCTGCTTGGTCTTCGACTGAACCTGGTCGAGCGCGCCGTAGACGATGGTCTCGGCGACCGACTTCTTACCGTCATACATGACGGCGTTCATGAACTTGGTGACGATCAAATCGCCGAACTTCGGGTCCGGATTGATCTCACGCTTTTCTGCACTGTGACGACGCGACATGGCTTTTGTCTCTCAATCTCATAGCCCGACGCACTCAAGGAGCGCCAAGGCCGGAAAATCTTATTTCGGACGCCCCTTACTTCGGGCGTTTGGCGCCGTACTTCGAACGGCGCTGCTTGCGGTTCTTCACACCCTGCGTGTCGAGCACGCCGCGGATGATGTGGTAGCGAACGCCCGGAAGATCCTTGACGCGGCCGCCGCGGATCATCACCACGGAGTGCTCCTGAAGGTTGTGGCCTTCGCCGGGGATGTACCCGATCACTTCAAAACCATTGGTCAGGCGGATCTTGGCCACCTTGCGCAGCGCCGAGTTCGGCTTCTTCGGCGTCGTTGTATAGACGCGCGTGCAGACGCCCCGCTTCTGCGGGTTCTGCTGCATGGCCGGGACCTTGTTGCGCTTCACCGGCGCAATGCGCGGCTTGCGGATCAGCTGGTTGACGGTAGGCATTAAACCCTCTTGTCTCTCAATTCCGTGTCTCGCCCGGTCAGGGCCGCTCAAAGCGTCATTTCCATACGCAAATTCGGGCCATAAACCGCGCCTCGCGGTCTTGCCCGAACAAAAGGCAGAGGAAGCGGAAGCCGCTTCGTGCACGCCGGAAATGTCTTTTCGCTCGTAAAACGAACCCTGTTTGAGGCAAACTCCAAAGCGTGTCGCTTCGGAAGGGAGAGCCTCACATCGGTTCTGACTGGGCGGCTTCTACCCGTAAGACCGCGGACCGTCAAGCCCGGAGCACCAAATATTGCGCGCCGACCAAGGCTTGGCAGCCATGCGAAAACCGCATGTAATTTTCTTTCGCATTTTTGCAAGAGCGAGGAAGAAAGTGACAAGCCTTCAGGCAAAGTGAATGGGTTTGCGCTGTTGCGCGGCCTTGCTTCATGCGAAAAGGCCGCATGAGCAGTCAAAACCCCCTCGCCCGCCCACCCGCTGCCAAGAGGAATCGGCCCGTGAACGACAACGAAGAACGCCCGGTCACCATCATCACCGGCCGGGTGTGGAAGAAAAAAGGCGGCAAACCGGAAGGCGTCCACGTCATGCTGGTTGCGCCCGACGACGATTCGGCGGTGCGCCGGGCGCTCGAATCGCTTGCCGCCGAAGGTTACGCCGAGGCCGAGCTCGACCAGATCGGCGACATGGACGGCATCCCCGACGAAGAGCCGCATATTTCCGCCTTCCAGGGCGCGCTCGAAGGCGAAGTGTCGATCGTTACCTTCGACGTGCCGATCTGACCCCGGTCCAGCTTTCGAATCGACTGCCGAACCGAATCGGCGACCGAGGCCTTCCCAGCCGACAAATGTGCTGCCGCTAAGGGAAGGCTGAGCTTGGCTGCTCGGCTTCGGCTTGCCCGAGGCAAGTGTTCTGATAAGAAGCCATCACCATCATCAAACAGACGGAGCGGCCGTGTCCCAGCCCATCAAGATAGGCATCGTCGGCGTCGGCAAGATCGTCCGCGACCAGCACCTGCCGGCCCTGGCGAAAGACCAGGACTATCGCCTCGTCGCGGCCGCCAGCCGTCACGGCAAGGTGGATGACATCCCGAATTTCCCCACCATCGAAGCCATGCTCGACGCCGTAGCCGAGCTCGAGGCCGTCTCGCTCTGCATGCCGCCGCAATTCCGCTACGACGCGGCGCGGACGGCGCTGACGGCAAAGAAGCATGTCTTCCTGGAGAAGCCGCCGGGCGCTACTGTCAGCGAGGTCGAAGACCTCAAGACATTGGCTGCGCACAACGGCGTCTCGCTGTTCGCCAGCTGGCACTCGCGCTATGCGCCGGCCGTCGAGGCCGCACGTGCTTTTCTAAGTTCAGCCCGCATCCGCTCGGCCGCCATCAACTGGAAAGAGGATGTGCGCCGCTGGCACCCGAACCAGGAATGGATCTGGGCTCCCGGCGGTTTTGGCGTCTTCGATCCCGGCATCAACGCGCTGTCGATTGCCACCCATATCCTGCCGGCCATGTTCATCACCTCGGCGGTGCTCGACTTTCCCGAAAACCGCGCCTCCCCGGTTGCCGCGCGCGTCACCTTCCGCACCTCGAATGGCCTGCCGGTGACGATGGACCTCGACTGGCTGCAGACAGGCCCGCAAAGCTGGGACATCCTGGCCGACACCGACAAGGGCGCCATGGTGCTGTCGGGCGGCGGCTCGAAGCTCGCCATCGACGGCAAGCTCATTCACGAAGAGCCGGAAGCGGAATATCCGATGCTCTACAAGCGCTTCGCCGAGATCGTGCGCGCCGGCGTTTCCGATGTCGATCTGGCCCCGCTCCAGCATGTCGCTGACGCCTTCATGCTCGGCAAGCGCAACGTAGTCGAGGCGTTTTTCGATTGAGCTCTGGAACCGCACTCGCTGATCGCGCGCGGGGGTCGCAGATTGGGAATAGTCGCGCGACAGGATTGTCGCGCGACTGAGAACCAGCGGATCGCCAGGCTCAATTCCTGGTCCTGCAACCGGCACGCTTGACCATGTCGGCAATGATCAGTGGCGTCGCCGGTGTCTGAGACCAGTTACCCTGACGAGGGGCGCCCGCTTCAAGGGCGGCGCGCACCGCTCGTGTATCCAGGCTGAAAGAACTCTTGCAGGAAACGAGGCCGCCATTGCCGATCGTGTCGGCGATCACGCCGGCGGCTTCGCCAACCCCGGCGACATAGGCGACCAGCGTTTGCCTGGCGACCGGGCTCGTGTCGGCCTTGTCGAGCATTTCCATCACCTGCCCCACCGATATCCGGCCTGTCGCTGTCGACGGGAGGGCGATGGCAGCAAAAGGCGTTATGGACGCGGCGACAATCGCGATGGCTGCCACGGCAATCCGGCGTTTGAACGAAGGCATAGGTTTCTCCTGTGATGAGGAATTGACAAGAATCATCATTGCGCATAAATAAATTATTGTAAAACGATAATTAATTACAATGGAGTGATAACGGCGATGATTGAACCTGTCATCACGGCTGTCCCCGCCGATCCTGCCCGCCAGCTTAGATTGAGACGCATCCGACTTTTCAGCCTAGTGCTGGCGAGGTGTTTTGTCGTCCTCGCCATATTGCTGACCATCGGTCTGCTGTTCTACTGGCTCAGCGTCTCCGCCAGTTCGATCGCGGCCGATGCGCAAATCCCGCAGGAATGGCTGAGCGAGCTCGGCCTCGGTCGAAGACTGGTCGGGTTCGCGATCTCGTTCGTGCCGCTTGCCTGCCTCGTCTTCGCGCTCATGGCCGCAAGGCGCTGCTTCGGCGCTTTCGCGTCCGGCAACTTCTTCGGTCAGGGCGCCATCAGCAATTTGCGATACTTTGGCCTCGGCCTGCTGGCATCCGCCTTGCTGAAACCGGTTTCGGCGGCGGCATTGTCCGTTCTGCTCAGCTGGGACGCGCCTGCCGGCCAGCACCGGCTGACGCTCGGTCTCGACAGCGACACGATGCTGACCTTGCTGGCAGCTTGCATCGTCGCTGTCATCACCTGGGTCATGGCCGAGGCATCGGCACTCGCCGAAGAAAACGCGCAATTCATCTGATGAGGATCAGCTCATGCCCATAAGGGTCAGGCTCAATGTCGTCCTCGCCGAACGAAACGTGAAGTCAAAGGACCTGGCCGAATATGTCGGCATCACCGAGGCCAATCTTTCTCTTTTGAAGCAGGGAAAGGTCAAGGGTATCCGGTTCGACACGCTGGAGCGCATCTGCGACTATCTCGACTGTCAGCCGGGCGATCTGCTTCGCTTCGAGAGGGTGTCCGAATAGCACAAAGAAATAGGCCGCCGGGTTGCCCCGACGGCCTTATTGCCTGAGATCGTTGCCGTCCGCGCTTACTGCGCGGCGGTGGTCATGTCGGCCAGCATCGGCTCGGCGACTTCCGCACCCGAGGCCTTGCGGCGCTCGTCGATGATCAGTTCGTCGCGCGAGGTGGCGATGCGCCGGATCTGGCTCATCGTGCCGCCGGTACCGGCCGGGATCAACCGGCCGACGATGACGTTTTCCTTCAAGCCCTGCAGCATGTCGGTCTTGCCGGCAACGGCAGCTTCCGTCAGCACTCGCGTCGTCTCCTGGAAGGAGGCGGCCGAGATGAAGGACGGCGTCTGCAGCGATGCCTTGGTGATGCCGAGCAGCACCGGCAGGCCTTCGGCCGGCTTCTTGCCGTCCTCGACCAGACGCTCGTTGACCTCTTCCAGTTCGATCACGTCGACATGATCGCCCGGGATGTAGGTCGAGTCGCCCTGCACCGTGATCTCGACCTTCTGCAGCATCTGGCGAACGATCACCTCGATGTGCTTGTCGTTGATCGACACGCCCTGCAGACGGTAGACTTCCTGGATCTCGTTGACGAGGTAGGAAGCAAGTGCCTCCACGCCCTTGATCGCCAGGATGTCGTGCGGCGCCGGGTTGCCGTCGAGGATGTAGTCGCCCTTCTCGATGACGTCGCCGTCCTGGAGATGGAACGGCTTGCCCTTCGGGATCAGGTATTCGACCGGCTCAAGCGTCGAGTCATGCGGCTCGATGATGATGCGACGCTTGTTCTTGTAGTCGCGGCCGAAGCGGATCGTGCCGTCGATCTCGGCGATGATGGCGTGATCCTTCGGACGACGTGCCTCGAACAGCTCGGCAACACGCGGCAGACCGCCGGTGATGTCCTTGGTCTTGGCGCTTTCCATCGGAATACGCGCCAAAACGTCGCCGGGGCGAACCTGCGAACCCGGCTCGACCGAAAGAATGGCCTCGACCGAGAGCAGGAAGCGGGCGTCGCCGCCCTTGGACAGCTTGCCGACCTTGCCCTTGGCGTCCTGGATCGCAATCGCCGGCTTCAGGTCGTTGCCACGTGGCGTCGAGCGCCAGTCGATGACCTCACGCTTGGTGATGCCGGTCGACTCGTCGGCCGTTTCCTGAACGGAAATGCCGTCGACCAGATCCTCGTACGACACCCTGCCCTCGATTTCGGTGAGGACCGGACGCGTGTAGGGATCCCACTCGGCGATACGCTGGCCGCGCTTCACCTTGTCACCATCGTCCACGAAGATGCGCGAACCATAGGTGAGACGGTGCGAGGCGCGCTCCTTGCCGGCTTCGTCGAGGATCAGCACCGCCATGTTGCGGCCCATGACCATCTGCTGGCCGTCGGAGTTGCGCACCACGTTGCGGTTGCGGATCTCGACCTTGCCCTCATACGAGGCTTCAAGGAACGAGCTGTCCACCACCTGCGCGGTACCGCCCATGTGGAAGGTACGCATGGTGAGCTGGGTGCCCGGCTCGCCGATCGACTGCGCCGCGATGACGCCGACGGCTTCGCCCTGGTTGACCGGGGTGCCGCGGGCCAGATCGCGACCGTAGCAGACCGCGCAGACGCCAACCCTGACTTCGCAAGTCAGTGCCGAGCGGATGCGGACCGACTGGACGCCGGCCTTTTCGATCTGTTCCACGTCACGCTCGTCCATCAGCGTTCCGGCCTTGACCAGGATCTCGCCCGACACCGGATGGGTGATGTCGTCGAGCGACGTACGGCCCAGCACGCGCTGGCCGACCGAAGCAACGACCTGACCGGCATCGACGATCGGCTGCATGGTGAGGCCCTTGTCGGTGCCGCAGTCGACGGAGTTGACGATGCAGTCCTGCGCCACGTCGACCAGACGACGGGTGAGGTAACCCGAGTTCGCCGTCTTCAAGGCGGTGTCGGCCAGACCCTTGCGGGCGCCGTGGGTCGAGTTGAAGTACTCGAGCACGGTGAGGCCTTCCTTGAAGTTCGAGATGATCGGCGTCTCGATGATTTCACCCGACGGCTTGGCCATAAGGCCGCGCATGCCGGCAAGCTGGCGCATCTGGGTGGGCGAGCCACGCGCACCGGAGTGCGACATCATGTAGATCGAGTTCATCGGCTTCTGACGGCCATTGTCCTCGAACTCGACCGCCTTGATGCGGGCCATCATCTCGTCGGCGACCTTTTCCGAGCACTTGGCCCAGGCGTCGACGACCTTGTTGTACTTCTCGCCCTGCGTGATCAGACCGTCATTGTATTGCTGCTCGTATTCCTTGGCCAAAGCCTCGGTGTCGGAGACCAGCTTGATCTTGGCATCCGGGATCAGCATGTCGTCCTTGCCGAACGAAATGCCGGCGCGGCAGGCATGGCTGAAGCCGAGCGCCATGATGCGATCGCAGAAAATGACCGTCTCCTTCTGACCGCAGTGGCGGTAGACGGTGTCGATCATCTTGGAGATGTTCTTCTTGGTCATCTCCTGGTTGGCGGTCTCGTAAGGCACGTTGACGTTCTTCGGCAGAAGCTCGCCGATGATCATGCGGCCAGGCGTGGTGTCATGGATCTTCGACACGACCTTGCCTTCGGCGTCGACCGTGCGGAAACGACCCTTGATCTTGGAGTGCAGCGTCACCGCCTTGGTCTCGAGCGCGTGCTGGAGTTCGCCCATATCGGCAAACACCATGCCCTCGCCCGGCTCGTTCTGGTTGACGATCGAGAGATAGTAGAGACCCAGAACCATGTCCTGCGACGGCACGATGATCGGCGCGCCCGAAGCCGGGTGCAGGATGTTGTTGGTCGACATCATCAGCACGCGGGCTTCAAGCTGCGCTTCCAGCGACAGCGGCACGTGAACGGCCATCTGATCGCCGTCGAAGTCGGCGTTGAAGGCCGTGCAGACCAGCGGGTGCAGCTGGATCGCCTTGCCTTCGATCAGGATCGGCTCGAACGCCTGGATGCCGAGACGGTGCAGCGTCGGCGCACGGTTCAGCAGCACCGGATGCTCGCGGATGACCTCGTCGAGGATATCCCAGACTTCCGGACGCTCCTTTTCGACCAGCTTCTTCGCCTGCTTGACGGTCGAGGAGTAACCCTTGGCGTCGAGACGGGCGTAGATGAAGGGCTTGAACAGTTCGAGCGCCATCTTCTTGGGCAGGCCGCACTGGTGCAGCTTGAGCTCCGGACCGGTCACGATGACCGAGCGGCCGGAATAGTCGACGCGCTTGCCGAGCAGGTTCTGACGGAATCGGCCCTGCTTGCCCTTGAGCATGTCGGACAGCGACTTCAGCGGGCGCTTGTTGGCGCCGGTGATGACGCGGCCGCGACGGCCGTTGTCGAACAGCGCATCGACGGCTTCCTGCAGCATGCGCTTTTCATTGCGCACGATGATGCCGGGGGCGCGCAGCTCGATCAGCCGCTTCAGACGGTTGTTGCGGTTGATGACGCGGCGATAGAGATCGTTCAGATCCGACGTGGCGAAACGGCCGCCGTCCAGCGGGACGAGCGGACGCAGGTCCGGCGGGATCACCGGAACCACCTTCATGATCATCCATTCCGGACGATTGCCGGATTCCATGAAGTTCTCGACGACCTTGAGCCGCTTCAGATACTTCTTCTGCTTCAGCTCGGAGGTGGTCGACGCCAGTTCCGAACGCAGGTCGCCGGCGATCTTCTCCAGGTCCATGCCGGCCAGGAGGTCATGAATGGCCTCGGCGCCGATCATGGCGGTGAACGAATCCTCGCCATACTCGTCGACGGCGATCATGTACTCTTCCTCGCTGAGCAGCTGGTGCTCCTTCAGCGCGGTGAGGCCAGGTTCGGTGACGATGTAGTTCTCGAAGTAGAGGACGCGCTCGATGTCCTTCAGGGTCATGTCGAGCAGCGTGCCGATGCGCGACGGCAGCGACTTCAGGAACCAGATATGGGCGACCGGTGCCGCCAGCTCGATATGGCCCATGCGCTCGCGGCGAACGCGCGACAGCGTGACTTCGACGCCGCACTTCTCGCAGATGACGCCCTTGTACTTCATGCGCTTGTACTTGCCGCACAGGCACTCGTAGTCCTTGATCGGGCCAAAAATGCGCGCGCAGAACAGACCGTCACGCTCCGGCTTGAAGGTGCGGTAGTTGATGGTCTCCGGCTTCTTGATCTCGCCGAAAGACCAGGACAGAATCTTCTCAGGGCTGGCAAGCGATATCCGGATGGAATCGAACACCTGCGCAGGCGCCTGCGGATTGAAGAGATTCATGACCTCTTGGTTCATGCCGTTCTCCTTTTCGGGATCCTCGAAGATCCCTTGCATCTAGTCGCGAGCCAAACGCCCGCCGTCTTTGTCGGCCACTGGCCGTCGAATTCTTCCTGGTTGAGCATGATCCTGTCCGAAAACCGGTAGCCACTTTTCGGGATCATGCTCGAGGCGCGCCGCGGACAGCCGTGGCGCGCCATTGCCTTACTCGGCCGCGTCGGGCAGCCGGACAGGGTTGTCGTCGAGCTTGGTGTTCTCCAGCTCGACATTGAGGCCGAGAGACCGCATTTCCTTGACGAGAACGTTGAAGCTCTCCGGGATGCCGGCCTCGAAGGTGTCGTCGCCACGCACGATCGCCTCGTAGACCTTGGTACGGCCGGCGACGTCGTCGGACTTCACCGTCAGCATTTCCTGCAGCGTGTAGGCGGCGCCGTACGCTTCCAGCGCCCAGACCTCCATCTCGCCGAAGCGCTGGCCACCGAACTGCGCCTTGCCGCCCAGCGGCTGCTGGGTGACGAGCGAGTACGGACCGATCGAACGCGCGTGGATCTTGTCGTCCACGAGATGGTGAAGCTTGAGCATGTAGATGTAGCCCATCGTCACCTTGCGATCGAACGGCTCGCCCGTGCGTCCGTCATAGAGCTGCGACTGACCGCTGCTGTGCAGGCCCGCCTGCTCCAGCATGATGTTGATGTCAGCCTCATGCGCGCCGTCGAACACCGGGGTCGCGATCGAGACGCCGCGGCGCATCTGCTCGCTGAGGCGAACGATGCTCTCGTCGTCATAGTCACGAACCGGCTCGTTGCGGTCGTTGGCCGGGATGAAGCTCTCGAGCGTCTTGCGCAGCGGCTTGATGTCGCCGGCTGCCTTGTACGTGTCGATCAGCTCGCCGATCTTCCTGCCCATGCCCGCACATGCCCAGCCCAGATGCGTTTCCAGGATCTGGCCGACATTCATGCGGCTCGGCACACCCAGCGGGTTGAGCACGATATCGGCATGCGTGCCGTCCTCGAGGAAAGGCATGTCCTCGACCGGAACGATCCGCGACACGACACCCTTGTTGCCGTGACGGCCGGCCATCTTGTCGCCGGGCTGCATCTTGCGCTTCACGGCCACGAAGACCTTGACCATCTTCATGACGCCCGGAGGCATTTCGTCGCCGCGCTGGACCTTCTCGACCTTGTCCATGAAACGCTGCTCGAGCGCCTTCTTGGAATCGTCGTACTGGCCACGCAGCGCTTCCAGTTCGCTCTGGAGCTTTTCGTTCTCCACGGCAAACTGCCACCACTGCGAACGCGGATACTCGTCGAGCGTATCCTTGGACAGCGTCGAGCCCTTCTTGAAGCCCTTCGGTCCAGCGATCGCTTCCTTGCCGACGAGCACGTCGGAAAGACGCGCATAGACGTTACGGTCCAGAATGGCCTGCTCGTCGTCGCGGTCCTTGGCGAGGCGTTCGATCTCCTCGCGCTCGATCGCCATGGCGCGCTCGTCCTTCTCCACACCGTGGCGATTGAAGACGCGCACCTCGACGACGGTGCCGAAAGTGCCCGGAGGCATGCGCATCGAGGTGTCGCGCACATCGGATGCCTTTTCGCCGAAGATGGCGCGCAGAAGCTTCTCTTCCGGCGTCATCGGGCTTTCGCCCTTCGGCGTGATCTTGCCGACCAGGATGTCGCCCGGCTGAACTTCCGCACCGATGTAGACGATGCCGGCTTCGTCGAGGTTCTTCAGCGCTTCTTCCGAGACGTTCGGGATATCGCGCGTGATTTCCTCCGGTCCAAGCTTGGTATCGCGCGCCATGACCTCGAACTCCTCGATGTGGATCGAGGTGAAGACGTCGTCGGCGACGATGCGTTCGGACAGGAGGATCGAGTCCTCGTAATTGTAGCCGTTCCACGGCATGAACGCGACCAGCACGTTGCGGCCGAGCGCCAGATCGCCGAGCTCGGTCGACGGACCGTCGGCGATGATGTCGCCCTTGTTGACCCGGTCGCCCATGCGAACCAGCGGACGCTGGTTGATGCAGGTGTTCTGGTTCGAACGCTGGAACTTCATCAACCGGTAGATATCGACGCCGGACTTGCCCGGATCGAGATCTTCGGTGGCGCGGATAACGATACGCGTCGCGTCCACCTGGTCGACGATGCCGCCGCGGCGGGCGCCGATGGCGGCGCCCGAGTCACGGGCGACGATCGGCTCCATGCCGGTGCCGACGAACGGCGCCTCGGCGCGCACCAGCGGCACGGCCTGACGCTGCATGTTCGAACCCATCAGAGCGCGGTTGGCGTCGTCGTTTTCCAGGAACGGGATCAGGGCCGCGGCCACCGACACCATCTGCTTGGGCGACACGTCCATCAGATCGACGTTTTCGCGCGGCGCCATCATCACTTCGCCGGCGCTGCGGCAAATGACGAATTCGTCGACGAAACCACCGTTCTTGTCGAGTTCGGCGTTGGCCTGCGCGACGTGGTGCTTGGCCTCTTCCATCGCCGAGAGATAGACGACGTCATTGGTCAGCTTGCCGTCGACGATCTTGCGGTACGGGCTCTCGATGAAGCCGTACTTGTTGACGCGTGCGAAGGTGGCCAGCGAGTTGATCAGACCGATATTCGGGCCTTCCGGCGTCTCGATCGGGCAGATGCGGCCGTAATGCGTCGGGTGCACGTCGCGCACTTCGAAGCCGGCGCGCTCGCGGGTCAGACCGCCCGGTCCAAGCGCCGAGAGGCGGCGCTTGTGGGTGATCTCCGACAGCGGGTTGGTCTGGTCCATGAACTGCGACAGCTGCGAGGAACCGAAGAACTCGCGCACGGCGGCAGCCGCCGGCTTGGCGTTGATCAGGTCCTGCGGCATGACCGTGTCGATCTCGATCGAGGACATACGCTCCTTGATCGCGCGCTCCATGCGCAGCAGGCCGACGCGGTACTGGTTTTCCATCAGCTCGCCGACCGAACGCACGCGGCGGTTGCCGAGATTGTCGATGTCGTCGATCTCGCCCTTGCCGTCGCGCAGTTCAACCAGCGTCCTGACCACGGCCAGGATGTCGTCCTTGCGCAGCACGCGCACGGTGTCCTCGGCCTTCAGCTCGAGGCGCATGTTCATCTTGACGCGGCCGACGGCCGACAGATCGTAGCGCTCGCTATCGAAGAACAGCGAGTTGAACATGGCTTCGGCGGTTTCGAGCGTCGGCGGCTCGCCGGGGCGCATGACACGATAGATGTCGAACAGCGCGTCCTGGCGGCTCTCGTTCTTGTCGACGTTGAGCGTGTTGCGGATATAGGCGCCGACATTGACGTGGTCGATGTCGAGAACCTTGATCTCCTCTTCGCCGGTGCCGAGCAGTACCTTCAGCGTCTTCTCGTCGATCTCGTCACCGGCCTCGAGGAAGATCTCGCCGGTGGCGTAGTTGACGATGTCCTCGGCCAGATAGTTGCCGAGCAAGTCCTCGTCGGTCGCCTTGATCGCCTTCAGCCCCTTTTCGCCAAGCGCCCGTGCCTGGCGTGCGGTGATCTTCTTGCCGGCCTCGACGACGACTTCGCCGGTATCGGCATCGACCAGGTCGCCGACAGCCTTGAGGCCGCGGAAACGCTCGACGTTGAACGGAATGCGCCAATGGTCGCCGGCACGCTTGTAGGTGATCTTGTTGTAGAAGGTCGACAGGATCTCTTCGCCGTCCATGCCGAGCGCCATCAGCAGCGACGTCACCGGAATTTTGCGGCGGCGATCGATGCGGGCGTGCACGACGTCCTTGGAATCGAACTCGATGTCGAGCCACGAACCGCGATACGGGATGACGCGCGCGGCAAACAGAAGCTTGCCCGACGAGTGCGACTTGCCCTTGTCATGGTCGAAGAAGACGCCCGGCGAACGGTGCATCTGCGAAACGATGACGCGCTCGGTGCCGTTGACGATAAAGGTGCCGTTCAAGGTCATGAGCGGCATGTCGCCCATGTAGACGTCCTGCTCCTTGATGTCCTTGATGGACTTGGCGCCGGTGTCCTCGTCGATATCGAACACGATGAGGCGCAGCGTCACCTTGAGCGGCGCGGCATAGGTGAGGTCGCGCTGACGGCATTCGTCAACGTCGAATTTCGGTCCTTCGAACTCGTACTTCACGAACTCCAGCATGGAGGAGCCGGAAAAATCGGAGATCGGGAAGACCGACTTGAAAACGGCCTGCAGCCCCTCGTCCGGACGCCCACCCTTGGGCTCCGCCACCATCAGGAACTGGTCATAGGATGCCTTCTGAACCTCGATCAGGTTCGGCATCTCCGCAACTTCCGGAATCTTTCCGAAGAACTTGCGTACGCGTCTGCGGCCATTGAAAGTCTGGGTCTGGGCCATCGTCGCTCCTTAGCTCTAAACTCGGGACGAGCCTCGCCGCGGCTCGCCTTGCATACTGGGCCACCTTGGCGGCAACCCTCTGTCTGTTTTCCCGGCGCCTGTCGGCGGCCGGCTAGAACGGGAGAAAACCCGTTTCCTGAAGGCCGATTTTCGGCCCTCAGGAAAGAGGTTCTCGCAGATCTCGCGTTACGCGCTCTCCCTTCGGGCGAAGGGAGTGGCGGACGGCGCGAGGCCGCCCGCCGCTTTTACGCTTACTTCAGTTCGACCTTGGCGCCGGCTGCTTCCAGCTGGGCCTTGAACTTGTCAGCGTCGGCCTTGGAAACGGCTTCCTTGACCGGCTTCGGAGCCGCTTCAACCAGATCCTTGGCTTCCTTGAGGCCAAGACCGGTGATGGCGCGGACTTCCTTGATGACGTTGATCTTCTGAGCGCCTGCGTCGGTGAGGACGACGTCGAATTCCGTCTTTTCCTCGGCCGGAGCAGCAGCGGCCGCAGCGCCGCCAGCAGCGGCAACCGCCACCGGAGCAGCAGCCGAAACGCCCCACTTTTCTTCCAGAAGCTTCGACAGCTCGGCCGCCTCGAGGACGGTCAGCTTCGAAAGGTCGTCTACGATCTTTGCGAGATCAGCCATTGTTGTGTTCCTTCATAAGGTTCGAACGTGTGTTTGTGATAGCGAGGAACGGCCTCATGCCGCCTCGTCCTTCCGGGCGTAAGCGCCGATGACGCGCGCGACCGAGGCCGCTGGCGCATTGACGATCTGGGCGATCCGGGTTGCCGGCGTGGCGATCATGCCAACCAGCCTGGCGCGCAGCTCATCGAGCGACGGAAGTGTGGCGAGTGCCTTCACACCGTCGGCATTGAGCGAGGTGGTGCCCATTGCGCCGCCGAGAATGACGAGCTTGTCATTTCCCTTGGCGAAATCGGACGCGACCTTCGGCGCCGCAATCGGATCCTCCGAATAAGCAATCAGCGTCTGTCCCTTGAACAGCTCGATGATCGATGCGGAGTCCGTGCCCTGAAGAGCGATTTTGGCGAGACGGTTCTTCGCGACTTTGACGGTGCCACCGGCAGCGCGCATTTTCGACCGAAGGTCGTTCATTTGCGCGACGGTGATACCGGCGTAGTGGGCCACGACCACTGAACCTGCGTTCGAGAACGCACCGTTCAGGCCCGTGACGAGTTCGCGTTTTTCCGCTCTGTCCACTGCCTATCTCCAGTTGACCCCAATCCTGTTAACGGGAACATCCCATTGACGAGGACAGGCGTCGGGTTGCCTTTTGTCGGCCGGGCCATCCAGTAACGGATCTCCCGAACGACGCTCGAGGATCCTGCCCCCTTTCGCCACATCGACAGTCAAGCCGGCGATGCGCAGACAAAAGGCAAACACGGTTCGAACCTTTCATTGGAGCAATCGCTCCGTTGTCCGGTCTTCACCCGTCTCATGCAGGCCCAAATCGAATTAAGGCTTCTGGGCCGCCTGCAATCTCGGACAGGATGTCCGGAAACCTTTCGGCTTCCGGTACCGGGCCGCCGACAAGTCGGAGGTCCGGAATTCACTTGCGGATCAGCCGCTTGGCGGCCGATCCAAATGTTCGTATCAGGACGCGTTGAGCGTCGCGACGTCGAGCTTGAGGCCCGGGCCCATCGTCGAGGTGACCGACACCTTCTTGACGTAGTTGCCCTTGGCGCCAGTCGGCTTTGCCTTGGTCACCGCATCGGCGAAGGCGCGGATGTTCTCTTCCAGGGCCTTGACGTCGAACGAGACCTTGCCGACGCCGGCATGGACGATGCCAGCCTTCTCGACACGGAACTCGACGGCGCCGCCCTTGGACGCCTTGACGGCGGCGGCAACGTCGGTGGTGACGGTTCCGACCTTCGGGTTCGGCATCATGCCGCGCGGGCCGAGCACCTTGCCCAGACGGCCGACCAGCGGCATCATGTCCGGCGTGGCGATGCAGCGATCGAAATCGATCGTGCCCTTCTGGACGATGTCGACCAGATCCTCGGCACCAACGATGTCGGCGCCGGCGGCGCGCGCTTCGTCGGCCTTGTCGCCACGGGCGAACACGGCGACACGTACCGAGCGGCCGGTGCCGTTCGGCAGGTTGACCACGCCGCGGACCATCTGGTCGGCATGGCGCGGGTCGACGCCGAGGTTCATGGCGACTTCGATGGTCTCATCGAACTTCACCGAGGAACGGTCCTTGAGCAGCTTCAGCGCATCACCCAGGGCATAAGCCTTGTTGGGATCGATGCCTTCGCGGGTCTTCGATACACGCTTTGCAATCTTTGCCATGATCTTAGCCCACCACTTCCAGACCCATCGAGCGGGCGGAGCCCTCGACCATGCGCATGGCCGCTTCGACGTCGTTTGCGTTCAGGTCTTTCATCTTCGCGGTGGCAATCTCGCGGACCTTGTCACGCGAAACCGTACCGGCCTTGACCTTGCCCGGCTCCTTGGAACCAGAGGTCAGGTTCGCCGCCTTCTTCAGGAAGTAGCTCACCGGCGCCGTCTTCATGACGAAGGTGAAGGACTTGTCCTGATAGTAGGTGATGACAACCGGAACCGGCGATCCCTTTTCCATTTCCTGGGTCTGCGCGTTGAACGCCTTGCAGAACTCCATGATGTTGATGCCACGCTGACCAAGCGCCGGGCCGATCGGGGGAGACGGCGTAGCCGATCCCGCTTTCACCTGGAGCTTGAGCTGGCCTGCAATTTTCTTAGCCATCTCTTTTCCTGCCTTTGTCTATGCCGGTCATGCCGGCGGTTGCAGTCTGGTGGTGCGATCCATGCGGCCGGCTAAAGCCGCATTCGTCTCCCACCGTTCTCAGGCCGCGCTTCCGCGCCGCCTCCCCTGATCGCCAAACCGGCTTCAGGGATTTCGGATCAGCCCTTTTCGACCTGCCCGAATTCCAGATCGACAGGCACGGCGCGCCCGAAGATCGAAACTTCCACCTTGAGCCGCGCCCGCTCCTCGTCCACTTCCTGGACGAAACCGTTGAACGACGCGAAGGGACCATCCGAAACGCGGATCGCTTCGCCGATCTCGAACGTGACCGAGGGCTTGGGCCGCTCGACGCCTTCCTGCACCTGGTTCAGGATGCGCTGCGCTTCCGCCTCGGTGATCGGCACCGGCTTGGAGTCACCCAGGAAGCCGGTGACCTTCGGCGTGTTCTTGACCAGCGAGAACACGGCGTCGGTCAGATTGGCCTTCAGCAGCACATAGCCCGGGAAGAACTTGCGCTCGGCATCGACCTTGCGGCCGCGGCGAACTTCGACGACCTTCTCGGTCGGAACCACGATCTGGTGGATGTCGGCAGACAGGCCCTTCTGCTTGGCCTTGTTCTCGATATCCTCGGCGACCTTCTTTTCAAAGTTCGAATAGGCGTGGACGATGTACCAGCGCGCGGTCATTTCAAGACTTCTCCGTAATCGCCGGACTTAGCGTCCGATGCCCAGAATCTGTTCGACCGCGAGGCCCATGAGCTGATCAGCGGTGAAGAAAAAGATCATCGCGATCACTGCGAAGGCCAGAACCATCACCGTCGAGATCATCGTTTCGCGCCGCGACGGCCAAGTCACCTTGGCGGTCTCCGCGCGAACCTGCTGGAGAAAGACGAAAGGATTTGTGGTTTTCGAAGCCATATGCCGCTCTGTCTTCAAGACCCGTTGGCCGGGTCTCCTGGATGATCCCGCTGGCCGGGACGTGCCGCCTGAGCGAATTTCGCGCCGAATCAGCGCAATCATTTCGCCCATGCAAATCAGACGCGTAAAGCCGGTTTCCCAGCTCCACGCGTCGCGTGTCTGTTTCGTCTACATAAAACCGATTCTTGATCCACGCAAGTGGCAAGTCTCCGCTTTATGACCAAACACCGCCTCGGAACCATCCAGTCGTTCCGTCCCGGCTATGGCGCTCTTATGCCCCAATCGACCCTATATGGCAAGCGGGTCGCCGATTTTCAAAGGCCGGACCATGGAAATATCGTTTTGAACGCCATTCCGAAACGGCGAGACATTGGGTTGAATGCCATTCAGGGAATGGCACGGGCAGCAGGGCTCGAACCTACGACCTGCGGTTTTGGAGACCGCCGCTCTACCAACTGAGCTATGCCCGTACGTGCGCATGTCGGCGCAGCAGGCGCTTCCTAAAAGCTTCCGCACGCTCTGTAAAGAGCGGTTTGCATGCAAACACGCCTTAACCTCTGCGCCAGAAATCGGGATAGTCGACAACCAGCCCGTTGCGGTCGATTTCAAGTTCCCGCCTGAAGTCGCTGGCGCGCGATTCATAGAGATATCGCCTGCCCTCTTCGAGGCATGTGTAGCGCTGCGGGTTGGCGACGACCGTGAGGGCGGGGAAGTCGATGAAGGCAGTGGTTATCTCGGCACTCTGCCCGGCGGAAAGCTGCAATCGCCGGATCGGCAGCGTGTTGGTGAACGGCGTGATGGTCAGGTCGGGATCGAAAATGCCGTCGAGCTCCGGCATCGGCAGGCCGTCCCTGGTCCAGCGACCATCGCCATCGGCGGCAAGAACAAGCGTGCGGCCGCTACCGATCATATCGACAACGACACGCCTGGCGTGCCAGCCGACATCGCAAACGATGCGGTAACGGACGGCAAAAGGCGTTTGCCCGGAGCAGACTGCGACAGAGTCGGCCGAGACCTCCCCTGCCCGCTCCTGCAGCACCAAATGTTCGAGACCCGGTCCGTCCCACTCGCGCCAACGTATGATCTTCACATCTTCCGGCATCAGCCCAACACCTCCATGGCGAACTGGACGCTAGTTTGTACCCGGTGGCTGATAGGGGCCGCCCGGCACACCCCAGCCCCAGGCCGGCATCGGTTCCGTCTGCGGATCGCAGGTTTCGCCGAGATTGGAGTTCATCTTGGCCAGGCGCGATCCCCATTCGACATAGCCCATGAAGGCCGAACGGAATTCCGGATCGTCAGGCAGGCCGACCGCGTCGGCTGCATCGGCCAGGAGGCTGATCCAGCGGCGGCGCTGCTCTTCGCTCAGATGCTTGCCCAGATGGTGCATGACCATCTCGCGGTGGCCGCCGAACTGCTCGCTGTAGGTCTTCGGTCCGCCGAAAACCTCGCCGATGAAGGCCGCGACATGGGCGGGGTGATCCGGCGACATGGTCTTGAACACCGGCCCGACGATCGGGTCCTGCGCCACCTTGTCATAGAAGGTCTGGGTGAGCCGGTTCAAGGCCTCGCTGCCGCCGGCCCATTCGTAGAGTGTCGGGATATCCTGGCCCATTCTCGATCCTCCGCCTGCCTGAAGCCGCCAGCAGCGACGATAGCGGAAAAATCGAAAGCGGCTCAACCTGCCTCGATGGCCAGTTTCGGGCTCCGTCGCCCACTACAATTTGGCCGGCGCGTCAGCCTCGGCATTGGCGGAAGGCCGGATCCGGCAATTCTCGGGTCTTGGCACCGCCTCGCAAATGGTGGCGCCGGTCAGCGCGTCGACCGATTGCAGGCTCGTCGTCAGGCCGACCTTCAGCATCATGTCGGGTTCCAGCCGGCGCTCGACCGAGCGCCGCTCGATCGACGCGAACAGGGCGGAACTGATCGCCATCTCCTCCAGGTAGGCCTTGACCATCAGCTTTTGCCCCATCGGGTAGAGGCTAAGTCGCGCCTGGGGACCGACAAGCCGCCTGATGCCGCCGGCAAGCATGAACGCGCAGGCCGAATCGCACTCCACGCCCGCATCGATGCTCAGCCCGGCATAGGCGCCCTCCTTGGCCAGGCAATTCCACGCTCCTGGGTCACAGCCGACAAAATCGGTGCGGCCAACGGCGACGTCGAGCTTCTTTTCATGGATAAGCCGTCCCGCCGCCAGGGCACTGAACAGGTCGCCTCCCTTCGAGCTGATCACGACAGGCAGTTGCCGTTTGCCGAGCGTGGCGAGCAGCTGGCGCAGCTTCTGCGGGGTCTGGGGGGTGATCGCGCCTTCCGCCGAGATCCATTCCGGGCAGTCTGGATTGCAGAGCGGATTGGTGCCGCGAACGACAACGAAGCGCATGTCTTCATCGCGCCGCGCCGCCTCGGGTTCGATCGCTGGCGGAGTAGGCCTGGCCGCGGTCGCCATCAGGCCACCAGGCTTGTTCCCCGGCACCTCCCGGCAATTCGTGGCCAGGCGGCCGGGTTCGCACAGGCTCGCCGCGGTCAACAGGCCCACGGCGTCCGTGCTGGTGACCAGCTTCATCGCCAGCATGTCATCGAGGGCGATCTGGTGGATTTCGCTGGCCGGGGTGCCCTTCATCGTTTCGAGCATGCTTTGTTCGATGCCCATCTGGTCCAGGTAGGCCGCCAGCTTTTTCTCCACCGACTTGCTCATTTCGTAGGTCTTGTAGCTGCCGGCGTTCTTGCGGCTGACGATCTTCGTGTTGAGGATCTTCTTCTTGCCCCCGACGATCCGGTAGGTGGTCCGGTATTGCAATTTCGTGCGGATGTAGGTCGTGGTGATCTGATGGACGCCGAGATAGGCCCATTCGCCAGCCACTCGCCTGATGCCGCCGGCAAACATCAGAGGACAGGCGGAATTGCACATGGCGCCATAGTCGATGACATCGCCGAAGTAGCGGGCGTCACGGTCCTGGCACCCCTTCGCGTCGGGCTGGCAGCTGGAAAACACCGTCTTGCCGATGGCGATATCGAGCTTGTTCTTGCGGATCAGCCGGCCAAGCGTCAGCGCCGCCTCGACATTGCCGCCGGGAGAATCCACGACAACAGGCAGTTTCCGCCCGCCAAGCGTCTTCAGCATGCGTTTGAAGAGCGCCGGAGTTCCGGCTTCTATGGAGCCCTCGGCCGATATCCATTCCGGACAGATCGGCTCGCACCCCGCTGCGTTGCTGCGGACAATGCCGAACCGCATCGTCGGCCCAAGATCCGGCGCCGCATCCGCCGCGAAGGCTGCCGGGCCTGTGGCAAGCAACGCAATCAGCCAGGTCAGAGCCAGCGGCCACAATGCCCGACGATGAAAATACCGCCTTGGAACCATTTGGAAAAAGCCCCTTGATGCAACCTATACTAGACGAGGTCCAGAGCCTTGCAACAGGGTTCGGCCGACGGGGCGGCAGCCGGTAGCCTGGCAAACAAAAAGGGCGGCCCGAAGACCGCCCTTTCTTGTCGATCCGGCGAATGCCGGGCTCGGTTATTCCTTGATGGTGACGACGATGCCGGCACCGACGGTGCGGCCGCCTTCACGGATAGCGAAGCGCAGCTTCTCTTCCATGGC
>NZ_JAIUGP010000003.1:0-599379 GCF_020164655.1 Mesorhizobium sp. AD1-1 | reverse complement strand
GCGCCCCCCCCCCCACGGTTCATAGGCCAGCCTACATGCCGAGCGAAGCTTTGTAGAGCTTGATCTGGTTGTCGCGGCCGATCTGGTCGGTCAGCTTCTCCCATGCCGCCGCGATGGCGTCGGCGCCTTCCTGCGCCTTCATCTTGCCCGCGAAAGTGTTGGCCAGGATGTCCTCGGCGGCGCTGTAGTACTGGAAGATGCCGGGGATGCGTGGCTCGATCGCCGCGTTCGGATGGTTGTAGCTGTCGGATTCCGATTTGAGGTAGGAGGTGATGAAGGCCTCGTCGTAGCCGGCCGCCACCCATTCGGGAATATCGAAATGCGAGTTGCGGTAAGGCTGGAAGCCCGACGGATACATCGCCGTCCAGATCGACAGGTCCTTGCCGCCGAGATGGGCTGCAGCGGACCATGCCGCCTTCTTCTTCTTTTCGTCGGCATCGACGCGGGCCATGACATAGACGCCCCAGCCGAGATAGGCGCAGTTGGGCGCATAGTTCGGGCCGCTGGCGAGCTTGTCCCAGGCGCCGGTCTTCGCATTGTAGACATCGTCCGAGCCCGGCAGGATCGAGAAGCCGGTGACGTCGCCGACGACGGAAGAGTCGTTGGTCTTGACGTTGGAGCCGACGTCGCCCCACCAGGTGACCATCGAGCCGGTGCCGGCCAGGAACTGCTGGAAGGCGGTCGTGTTCGGATCGGCGTTGATCTGGTCGGCGGGTTCGGAGGGCAGCGCGTCGATGACGTCCTGGATGGCGCGCACCCAGGCCGGATTGTTGACGCGCGGCTTCATCGTGTCGGCGTCGAACAGCCAGGCCTTGTCGTCGGGGTGCTTGGCATAGGCGGTGGCGCGGCTGCCAAGGAAATAGAAGCCGAAGCCGCCCCAGGGCTTCGGCGCGTCGAGATAGCCATAGACGTCCTGGTCCTTGAGCTTCTTGCCCTTCAGGAACTTGGTCACCGCCTGAACCTGCTGCCAGGTCTTCGGCACGCCCCATTCACCTTCGCCGCCGCCGTCCTTCCAGGCCTTGGCGAGGTCGGCATCGGCGAACACGTCGGTGCGGTAGTTGAAGTTGTGCGCGTCGCCGTCGACGGTCACGCGGTATTGCTTGCCGTCCCAGGTGCCGACCGGCGGCTTCAGATAGCTGACCAGATCGTCGAAATCGATCTGGGTCTTGACCCAGTCGGGCATTTCCGACGTCAGGCCCTTGCCGCAGACATCGCCTTCGAACGGCGCGCCCATTTCGATGATGTCGAAGTCGACGGTCCCGGTCGCGATCGACTGCTGCAGGCGGGCGTTGTAGTCGGCCTGCGCCAGGTCGATCCAGTTGATCTTGGCGCCGGTATAGGTCTCCCATGGCTTCAGGAAGCCGCGGAACAGCACATTGTGCAGGTTCTGGTTGTTGAGACCCATGAAGGTCAGCTCGACGCCGGCGAATTCGCCTTCCTTGACATTGGCCTTGGTGGCTTCGAGGCAGAGTTCACCGACCTTCTGGAAATCGGCGTCCGTCGGCTGGCCTTTGCCGACGCCGGGGATCTGCAGGATTTTTGTGCGCAATTCGCTTGCCGCGGAGGCCGGGCGCGTCAAGGCGCCAAGTCCGGCGCCGGATGCGGCTGCGATCGCGGCCATGCTTGCCGCACCCTTCAATATGTCGCGCCTTGTGGCGCCGGCTCGAACCAGTTTGTCGTAAAGACCCGTTCTCATCGCCTATTCCTCCCAGAACATCAGTGTGAATAAATCGGCCAACTGTCGGACGCCGGAGCGCCAACGATGCTCCCGTTTCGGAAACGAATTAGGCAGGACCCCACCCTGCGTCGATTGAAGTTCCGATTGCGGATCGGGCACCGACATTTTGACCAGCGCCTGCCACTATTCTCACAACCCAACGCCGTGTCAACGAGAGCGGGTTTTTATCTATAAGGGACCGACTTGCCCTGGCAGGTCGCGTTGGTTAGCTTCTGCGCCTACGGCTAATGGAGCCGATGGGGGAGACATGGCGCAAGTCGCGATCAGCAAGGTGGCCAAGGCCTTTGGAACGGTCAAGGTTCTGCACGAAGTCAGCGTCGATATCGCAGACGGACAGTTCGTGGTGCTGGTTGGCCCTTCGGGTTGCGGCAAGTCCACGCTGCTCAGGATGGTGGCCGGGCTGGAGACCGTCTCCGCCGGCACGATCGCCATCGGCGACCGCGTCGTCAATCATCTGCCGCCGGCCAAGCGCGACATCGCCATGGTGTTCCAGAACTATGCGCTCTATCCGCACAAGACGGTCGAGCAGAACATGGCCTTCGCGCTCAAGCTCAGGAAAACCGATCCGGCCGTGGTCGCCGAGCGGGTCAAGCGCGCCGCCGACATCCTCGACCTCAACCCCTATCTGAAGCGCTATCCCCGCCAGCTTTCCGGCGGGCAGCGCCAGCGCGTGGCCATGGGCCGCGCCATCGTGCGCAATCCGCAGGTGTTCCTGTTCGACGAGCCGCTGTCCAATCTCGACGCCAAGCTGCGCGTGCAGATGCGCACCGAGATCAAGGAACTGCACCAGAGGCTGAAGACCACCACCATCTACGTCACCCACGACCAGATCGAAGCCATGACCATGGCCGACAAGATCGTCGTCATGCGCGACGGCCGCATCGAGCAGGTCGGCGCGCCGCTGGAACTGTTCGACCGCCCGGCCAACCTGTTTGTCGCCGGCTTCATCGGCTCGCCTTCGATGAACCTGCTCAAGGGCACCATGCGCAAGGGCGACAAGCCAGGGGTCGAAATCGCAGGCACGCTGTTCCCGATCGGATCGGGCAATGCCGCGCAGGACGGTAAAGCGGTCGTCTATGGCGTGCGACCGGAGCACCTCGAGATCCATCCCGACGGGGTGCCGGCGAAGATTTCGGTGGTCGAGCCGACCGGCTCGGAAACGCTGGTGTTCCTGCGCTTCGGCGAAGGCGAGATGGTGGCGCTGTTTCGCGAGCGCCACGACTTCAAGCCGGGCGATACGCTGAAGCTGAAGCCAAGGCTCGACCAGATCCATCTTTTCGACGCAGAGACCGGCAAGCGTCTCTGATCTCAACTCACGAGGAATACCATGCTCAAAGGCATCAACCCGCTGCTCAATGCCGACGTGCTGCAGGCATTGCGGGCAATGGGGCATGGCGATGATCTGATCATCGCCGACACCAATTTTCCGTCCGATTCGGTGGCGCGCCAGACGGCGCTCGGCCGCGTGCTGCGCATCGATGCCTCGGCCGCGCAAGTGGTCAAGGCGGTGCTGTCGCTCTACCCGCTCGACACGTTCGTCGACGATTCGGCCGCGCGCATGGAAATCGTCGGCAAGCCGGACGAGATTCCTGCAGTGCAGAAGGAAGTGCAGAAGGAAGTCGATAAGGCCGAGGGCAAGTCGTGGCCGATGATCGCGGTCGAGCGCTACGCCTTCTACGAGCGCGCCAAACAAGCCTATTGTGTCATCCAGACCGGCGAACGCCGCTTCTATGGCTGCTTCGCCTTCCGCAAGGGCGTCGTGCCGCCGGATGCGGAGTAGCGGCATGGCTTCGGGCAAGCCGGTCGTCATATTGGGTGTGTTCGTCGCCGACACCGCCTACAGGGCGCAGCGGCAGCCGCGCATGGGCGAAACGATCCTCGGCACATCCTTCGCGCTGGGTCCCGGCGGCAAGGGCTCGAACCAGGCGGTGGCCGCCGGCAAGCTCGGCGCCGACGTCACCTTCCTCACCCGCCTCGGCGTCGATCCCTTCGCCGACATGGCCAGGCAGACCTGGGCGCAGGCGGGCGTCAAGGATGCCGTCATCGACACGCCGGAAAGCTACACCGGCGCGGCCTACATCTTCGTCGAGGAGACCACCGGCAACAACGCCATCATCGTCAGCCCCGGTGCTGCCATGCTGATCTCTCCAGCCGATATCGAAGCCAATGCCGCATTGATCAGCAATGCCGGCGTCTTTGTCACGCAGCTCGAACAGCCGATCGAAGCAGCCATGCGGGCGTTGGAGATCGCGCGTGGGGCAGGGGTGACGACGATCCTCAATCCGGCCCCTGCGGCAAAGCTTCCCGACCGCATCTACACGCTCTGCGACTACTTCACACCCAACGAGACCGAGACGGAGGAACTGACCGGGATGAAGGTGTCCTCGGTCGACGAGGCGCGAGCCGCTGCGGACAGTCTGCTCGAAAAGGGCGTCGGCACAGTCATCGTCACGCTCGGCGACAAGGGCGCGCTTTTGCACTCGAAAAATCGCTCCGACCATGTTCCAGCCGTCAGTGCCGGCCCGGTGGTCGAAACCACGGGGGCAGGCGATGCCTTCAATGGCGGGCTTGCGGCAGCACTTTCGAGGGGCGTGGAACCGCTGCAGGCGGTGCGCTTCGCTTGCGCCGTCGCCGGAATCTCGGTGACCCGGCCAGGGACTGCGCCATCCATGCCGACGCTGCAGGAGGTCGAGGCGCTGCTGGCGAGAGGATGATCTTGCGCGGCAAGACGTCTGCACGGGCCGAACGGACCTGAGTGACCTCAGGTCTCTTGGACCTCAGGTCTCTTGCAAGACAACATTTTTGACAATCAATGTCGACATTTCTCCAAAGCCAAGGGCTTGATACCCTTGAGAGAAATGGCGCGAGTGACGGGGCTCGAACCCGCGACCTCCGGCGTGACAGGCCGGCACTCTAACCAACTGAGCTACACCCGCGCATGGCGAACACGTGTCAGCCGTGTTCGTCGTTGGGGCGCTGGATAAGGGGTTCGCCACCGGGTGTCAAGCGCACCAAACCATCATAACAGCAAACAGGAGAAGGTTTTTTGACAGCCGGCGTTTTGTTGGCAAAACCGGCATCCAACCAGGGCGTCCTGCGCTCATTTGGCCTTGCGAAGCGGACCCTGACCGCTTAAAGGTCCGGCCCGGAGCGGGCGATTAGCTCAGTTGGTAGAGCGCTTCGTTTACACCGAAGATGTCGGCGGTTCGAGCCCGTCATCGCCCACCATTCACACGATCTCCGGTGCGCACGATCTCCGGTGCGGTTGTCAGCCGTTTGGCGACATAGATGCTGTGGTCCGGCAATCCCGGCTCCCGCAACACCGCGAATCCGATGGCCCTGTAGAAGCGCAGCGCGTTGTGATTGTCCGGCATCACTTCGAGGCAAAGCCCGCGTGAACCGAGCGCGGCGAGCCTTTGCTCGAGAAAAGCCATCGCCCGCCGGCCGATGCCTTTGCCACGCGCTTGCGACAAAAGGTCGATATGACCGTGCGAAGGGTAGGCAGCCAGGGCCGGCGGAATGGTGAAGTCGCGATGATGGATCTGGTGGCGAGCCCAGTCGCTGCCGCTCCAGCGTGCGCGGTCGGGTCCGGGATCGGTCACCTGCGCGCGAAGGCGCGGATACCACTTTGCTGCCAGGCCTGCATTGAAAGCCTTTGTGTCTTTTGCACCCAGCAGATAGCCCGCGGCGCCCGTTGGCCCATCGACGATGAAAGCGAGGTCGGGCTCCAGCACCTGGTAGGGGATGGTGTAGATCTGGCCCAACAGATCCGGAGCGTCTTCGCGACCGGTTGCATCCTGGCCGGCATCACCGGTCTTGAGGCAGATCATGGCAAGTGCTGGATGGTCGGCCTCGGTCGCCTGGCGCAGGAAGAAGCCATCGCCGAAATCGATGATCATGGCGGAACGAGCCGGAAATCGCTGCCTTCGGGCAGCAACTGGCCACCATCGACGACGATGGTCGTGCCGGTGATGTAACTGGCATCGTCCGAGGCGAGGAACAGGAAGGCATTGGCGACGTCGCGCGGGCTGCCGAGGCGGCCAAGCGGGATGGAATCCTCCATGTTCTTGATGAACGCCTCGCCGCGATGCAGCTCGATCGCTTCGGTCAGGATGTTGCCGGGCTCGACGCCGTTGACGGTGATGCCGTAGCCGGAGAATTCCAGTGCCGCGGCGCGGATGAAGCCGTTGATGCCGGCCTTGCTGGCCGAATAGTGGCCATGGCCCGGGCTGGTGACATGCGGACCGGTGATGGAGGAGGTGTAGAGCATGCGGCCGAAGCGTTGCGCCTTCATCGGCACCAGGGCCGCGCGGCTGGCATTGAAGGTGCCGCGCAGATTGACCGCCATGACGCGGTCCCAGTCGTCGGCGCTGGTGTTCTCGATCAGCTGCCAGGGATAGATGCCCGCATTCTGCACGATGATGTCGAGACGGCCATGCTGCTTCAGCGCCAGCGCCACGGCGGCCTTGGCGTCGCTCATTTGCGAGATGTCGGTGCGGATGAAGGGGACGCCCAACTCGCCAGCGGTCGCTTGCCCGGCCTCGACTTCGGTGTCGGCGAGCACCAGCCGCGCCCCCTCTTCGGCAAAGCGGAGCGCAATGCCCTTGCCGATGCCGCGGGCGGCGCCGACGATGAGCGCCACCTTGTCTTTTAGCCGTCCTGTCATGCGAGCCGTCCTGTCATGCGAGTCTTTGGCGAATGGTTTGCTTGAAGGCGTCGAGCAGCACCGCGGCCAGCACCAGCAGGCCATGAATCACCTGGGTGAAATTGGCCGGCAGGCCCATCAAATTGATCGCCGTGTTGATGGCCGAGAGCAAAAGCACGCCGGCATAGACGCCGGGGAGGGTGCCGACGCCGCCTTTGAGGCTGACGCCGCCGATGACGACCGCGGCGAAGGCGTTGAACAGCAAGCCGACGCCGAGATTGGCGGTGGCGCCCGACGTGCGGATCGCCAGCAGCCAGCCAGCCAGGCCGGCGATGGCGCCGGCGAGCACGAAGGCGATGATGAGATTGCGGTTCACCCGGATGCCGGCGCGGAAGGTCGCCGTCTCGTTGCCGCCGATCATCACCAGATGCCGGCCGAGCGGCGTCTTGGCCATGATCAGCGAAAAGACCACGAAACAGCCAACCGCGATCCAGGCGGTGAGCGGCAGGCCGACAAGGCGCTGGATGCCGAACCAGCGGATGGCCGGCGCCAGGTCCTGCGCCGAGCGGCCGCCCGACACGACCAACACGAGGCCGCGCACCCAGATGTAGGACGCCAGCGTGATGATGAAGGCGCTCATCTTCACCTTGACCACCAGATAGCCGTTGAAGGCGCCGATGAGACCCCCGACTGCCAGCGCCAGCAGCAGCGAAACCGGAACCATCAGCCACTCGGGATGCAGCTGCACGCCCATGCCGATGCCCGACGAGCAAAACAGGATGCCGACCGCCATGGCGCTGAGCGCTGCGACGGATTCGACCGACAGATCCATGTGACCGGCGATGATCACCAGCGCCAGGCCGATCGACATGACGCCGAGCACGCTCGAAGCCTCGATGATATTGGCGAAGATGCCGAGCTGAAAGTAGTTCGGGACGAAGATGGAGAAGACCACCAGCACGAACAGCAGCATGAACCAGACGAGGTTGTCGAGTACGAACTCCAGGGCTTTGCGTGTGCGCGGGTTCATGGGTTGATCCGGTTGGCGCCCCCGCGAAATCAACTCGATTTCGTCGGGTTCAGGCGCGGATTCAAATTCGCCACGGCATCCTTTCGGACGCGGCGGTGTGAAAGGCAGGCTCCGGGCCGCTACGGCCCGGAGCGCTTTCAGATGACTATTCGACCGACTTGACGGTGTCCGTCGGCGGCTTCTGGTTGCCCCAGAAGGCCGGATTATCGACGTTTTCCTTGGTGATCGCTGCACCGGGGATCTTGATGTTCGGACCCCAGGCTTCCTTGGTCACGGTCGATTTCAGGCCGAGCACGTCGTATTCGCCGGGCTTGATTTCCTGCTTCTTGACGATCTTGTCCATGAACATGGCGACAGCCGCGGCCTGCGCGTAAAGCGGCTGCTCGATTTCGGCGTTGAGCCAGCCCTTGCGGATCAGGTCGAGGCCGACCGGAGCGCCGTTCGAGCTCATCAGCATGACGTCGCCCGGCTTCTTGCCGGCCGCCTCGAGCGAGGCGACGGCGGCGACCGATAGGTGCGCGGCATGGCTGAAGATCAGGTCGATGTCGGGGTTGGCCAGCATCTGGTCGGCAACGATTGTGCCGGCATTGCTGGCTTCCCATTGCATGGCCGGAAGCGAGATGATCTTGACGTCCGGAAATGCCTTCATCTTCTCCTCAAAACCCTTCTGGATGTCGAGCGTGTAGGGATCGCCGGGGTCGCCGAGCACCTGCAGAACCTTGCCCTTCACCGAGCCGTTCTTGGCTTTCAGCAGCTTCTCGGCCTGATCCGCGGCGACGTAGCCGATCTCGACCGTTCCGGCGACAGAGGTGAAGTCGGACGGGGTCGAGGTGATCTGGCGGTCGAACTCGACCACCGGGATGCCGGCGGCGCGCGCGGCTTCGATGGACGGTTTCAGCGCATTGAAGTCGACTGCAGCCAGGATGATGGCCGCCGGCTTCAGCGCGATGACATCGTTCATCTGCGATTGCTGGGCGTCGGTCTTGTTGTCGGCGTTCAGCGTCTTCATCTCGTAGCCGGTCTGCTTCAGGAACAGTTCCAGCGCGCTCACCGAGCCGGTCTGGAACTCGTCCAGCAGGGTCGGCACCATATAGTAGACGATACCCTTGGACTGGGCGAATGCCGGCGTGAGCGTGGCAAAGGCCAGTGCAAGGATACCGAAGACAGCAAGAAGTATTCGCTTCATGTCGTTCGCTCCTCTTAAGCCGGACCCCTCTTTTGTCCCTCAGCCTGTCGGTCCGGCACCGGCAAGCGTCTCACCGGTGATCATGTTGATCACCGCGTCGGGACTTGTTTTATTGCGTGCGACATCGCCGGCCACGACGCCCTGGCGGATCACCACGATCCGGTCGGCGACCTGAAAAGCCTGCTGCATGATATGGGTGATGATGACGACGCCGATGCCCTGGTTGGCCACCTGGCGGATCATGTCGAGACCGCGCCGCGTCTGTTCGACACCGAGGGCGGCGAATGGTTCGTCGAGCAGCACCAGCTTGCCGCCCCAGTGCACGAAGCGGTTGAGTTCGATGGCTTGCCGCTGGCCGCCCGAAAGATGCTCGACATTGGCGCGCAGCGAGGGAATGCGGGTGCCGGCATTGGCCAGCGCCTTTCCGACGACGGCTTCCATGGCGCGCTCGTCAAGCACGGGAATGCCGAGAAACTTGCGGGTGATCTCGCGGCCCATGAAGAAATTGGCGACCACGTCGACGTTGGTGCACAGCGAGAGATCCTGGTAGACGGTCTCGATGCCGGCCGCCTTGGCCTCGGCCGGTGATTTGGCGAGGAATTCCTTGCCCTCGAACAGCATGCGGCCCGATGTCGGCTCCAGTCCGCCTGATATGATCTTCACCAGTGTCGATTTGCCGGCGCCGTTGTCGCCCAGCAGCGCCACGACCTCGCCCTTGTCGATCGAGAAGCTGATCCCCTTGAGCGCTTCGATCGCGCCATAGTTCTTGGTGACGTTGTCGAGCACCAGCAGGGGTTCACTCATGCCGCAATCTCCCTGCCTTTGAGAAGGTCGCGCTCGCGTTCGCGTTCGGCCGCGAACATCTGCCCGAAGCGAGGTGACAGAACCCCGGAAACCGCCAGGGCGGCGGCGCCGCGCAGCACGGAATGCTGTCCGCCGCGCGCGACCACGACCCTGGGCGTCGTGCGGTCCTTGCGGGCCGAGACGGAGTTGTGCAGGCCTGCGGCCGAACCAGCCAGCATTTCGAGCAGGTCGGTGGATGCCAGCCCGCCGAGGATGACCGTCTCCGGGTCGAACAGGTTCTCGATGACGGCGACGGCGTTGTGAAAGATCGGTGCGACTTCGGCCACCCAGTCGGCCTCGCTGCCGTTCCAGCGCCGGAGCGCCTCGAGCGACAAATATCTTTCGAGGCAGCCGCTGTTGCCGCACGGGCAGGCCTCGCCGCCGGGAATGACGGGAATGTGTCCGATCTCGCCGGCATTTCCCCAGGCGCCGCGCAAGGCGCTGCCGTCATGAACCATGACGCCGCCAAGGCCGACGCCGAAATAGAGATAGTAATATTCGGAAAACTGGGCGCCGAGGCCATAAAGGCGCTCGCCCATGGCGGCCGCGGCCATATCGGTTTCAAAGAAGGCCGGCAATCCGGTGGAGGCCGCCAGCCGTTCGCGCAGCGCGACATCCTTCCAGCCGGTCATGGTGGTCGGCCCCACGAAACTCATGGACTCCACGTCGAATGGGCCGGGCAGGGCCATGCCGACCCCCAGCACCCGTCCGCCAGCCCGCAGCCGGGTCAATTCCACCACCATCGCCCCGATCAACTCGAAGGCGCGGTCCGGCGTCGCGTTCGGCGCTTCGCGGTAGATGCTCTCGATCACGTCGCCGCTCAGATTGATCAAGGCGGCGCTGATACCAAGCGGAGTGATGTGGATACCCACGGCATAGCCGCCCTCGGGGTTGATCCGGAGCGTCGCCGGCGGCAGGCCGCGCCCCCTCGGCTCTTCGCGCAGCGACAGGATGTAGTCCTGATCTTCCAGTTCGCGAACGATGGTCGATACCGTCTGGACGGTGAGGCCGACGCGCCGGGCGATCTCGCCGCGCGCGATCGGCCCGTGCAGGCGGATGGACTCAAGCACGATGCGCCGGTTGTATGGCCGCCCGAACTCCTGATTGGTCCCCCGCAGTGCCATGCCTTGCGCCCCTTAGGAGAGGATAGCTTGGCACCGCTTATTTATTCAGTCAAATGGAATTCAAAAATAAATGATAATGAAACACAAATCTTGGGAAGGCCGGGTATGGACGTACCCGATTCAGGACCTGCCCACACGCCGCCCTGGCCGATTGCCGCCATGGCGAAACCTCTTCAATGGTGAGCGAACCCGCGACCGTTGATGACAAAGCAGGAGCAAAGATGATCGAATTGCCGTTTGCCCGCGACGAGTACCGACAGCGGCTTCGCAAGATCCGCACCGAGATGGCCAAGCGCGGTCTCGAGCTTCTTGTCGTCAACGACGTTGCCAACCAGCATTACATCACCGGTTATGACGGCTGGTCGTTCTACACGCCGCAAATGGTGCTGGTTCCAATCGAGGAGGTCGAGCCGGTCTGGATCGGGCGCGCCATGGATGCGGCCGGCGGTCTTCTGACAGCCTGGATGAAACCGGAAAACGTGGTCGGCTTTCCGGAAGACCATGTCCAGCGAGGCGATCGCCATCCCATGGACTGGATTGCGAACTGGATTGTCGCCAAGAGCTGGGGGAGTCGCCATATCGGCATCGAACTCGAAGCCTATTATTTCTCCCCCAAGGCGCACGCCCGGCTTGTCGCCGGACTTCCCAATGCAAAATGGCACGATGCCGACCTGCTGGTGAACTGGATCCGGGCGGTCAAATCGGCGCCGGAGATCGCCTATTTGCGCAAGGCATCGACGCTCGCCGAAGCTGCCGTCACGCGAGCCTTCGAGGTGATCGCGCCGGGCGTTCGCGAATGCGACGCCATCGCCGCCATCCAGGCGGCGCAGATCGCGGGCAGCCCGGATTTTGCCGGCGACATCACAGCGCTTCCGCCGACAATCCTCGGTGGCGAGAATGCCTCGGCGCCGCACATCATGTGGAGCGACAGGCGGTTTGGAGAAAACGAGACGATTGCGCTGGAACTTGCCGGCGTTTGCCGCCGCTATGCCGCCGGCCTCGCCAGGACCATGCAGCTTGGCAAGACGCCGACAAATGTCTCGGATACCGCCAAAGCGGTGATCGAGGGCATGGACGCGGTGCTCAACGCGGTCAGGCCGGGAACGACTGCCGAAGCGGTCGAAGCTGCCTGGCGCAAGGTCATCCAGCGCTACGGACTGAAGAAGGAATCGCGCATCGGCTACTCCATCGGCGTCGCCTATCCGCCGGATTGGGGCGAACACACGATCAGCCTCAGGCCGGGCGACAAGACGGTGCTTGAACCGGGCAACGTCGTTCATTCCATCCTTGGCATGTGGATGGACGGCTGGGGCATCGAGGTCAGCGAGACCATCCTGGTCACCGAAACCGGCCACGAGACCCTGACGAAGTTCCCGCGAGAGATCCATGTCAAATCCTGAGGGTTCGGCCACGGCGGGTGGTGTTGCGAAAACCGTGACGACCGATATCGACGCCGGAATTCTCGACCGGATGATCGAGGTCCGTCGCCATCTGCACCGCAATCCCGAGCTTTCGAACCAGGAGGCCGGCACGCAGCGTTACCTCAGGCAGATGCTGGTGGATCAGGGAATCGTCGACATTCGCGACGTCGCCGGCTTTGGCCTTGCCGTCGATATTGTCGGCGCCGGCAGGCCGTCAAATCGAAAGATCGCCATTCGCGCCGACATCGATGCCTTGCCGATCGAGGAGGAGTCCGGCGTCGATTATGCATCGACGAATCCAGGTGTGATGCATGCCTGCGGTCACGACGCCCATGCATCGATGGCTTTCGCGGTGGCCGCGCATCTTCACCAGTCGCGGGACAGTTTTGGCGGTACCGTTCGCCTGATCTTCCAGCCGGCGGAGGAGGACGAACCGTCGGGCGGCAAGCGGGTGGTGGAAGAGGGGCTTCTCGACGACATCGACGCCGCCATCTGCGTCCACGTCGATCCGTACACACCGACCGGCAAGATCGCCGTCGGCTCCGGTCCCTACACTCTGGCCTGTGACACGTTCGATGTGGCCGTCATCGGCTCGGCGGCACACGCGGCAAAACCGCATGAAGGCGTCGATGCGTTGGCCGTGGCTTGCTCCCTGGTGAGCGAATTGCAGAAGATCGTTTCGCGCGAGACCGATCCGTACGATCCGCTGGTGATTTCCGTGACTGCCATCAATGGCGGCAACGCCTACAATGTCACAGCCGGCAGGGTCACGTTGAAAGGCACCATCCGCAGCGGCAGCGATGCAACCCGCGAGCGGGCCTGGCACCGCGTTCGTACGATAGCCGAGGGTATGGCGACGAGCCACGGCGCGCGTGTCGAGGTCGACATCCACAAGGGCGAACCCGGCGTCGTCAACGATGTCGAGATGACAGAGCTGATCGCCGCCAGCGCCAAGGCCTGCATCGGTGCCGACAACGTCCTCAACACGCCCGGATGGACGATCGCGGACGACTTTGGCTACTACAGCGAGAAACGTCCTTCGGTCTATTTTCGGCTGGGAATCCGGAACGAGGAGATCGGATCGGTCTTTCCGCTCCATCACGCCCGGTTTCGTGTCGACGAGGCCGCGTTGAAGGTCGGCGCGACCACCCTGGTTGCGGCAGCGACGGCGTTTCTGTCTACGGGAGCGCCTTAGTCAGCCATCATGATGGTCATCGGCGCATGGGGCAGGAGCCTGGGATCGCTTACAGATACTGGGCGACCTTCTTGCCGACCGTGAGGAAGCGCAAGGGATCGATCGCTTCGCCATTGTGGCGGACTTCGTAGTGCAGATGCGGGCCGGTCGAGCGGCCGCTGCTGCCGGTCTTGCCGATGACGGCGCCGGCGTCCAGTTTCTCGCCGACGGTCACGTCGATCTCGCTGAGATGCCCGTAACGTGTCGCAAAACCATTGCCATGGTCGACTTCAACCATGCGGCCATAGCCGCCGTTCCAGCCGGCCTTGGTGACGGTGCCGGGCGCCGTGACCTTTGCGGCCATGCCGATCGGCGCCCTGAAATCCATGCCGGAATGCAGTGCCGCGGTGCCGAGGATCGGGTCGGTGCGCACGCCGAACGGGCTGGTGACGGAGTGGCCCGGCGCGGGGTTGGTCAGCGGCAGCTGGCGCGCTTCTTTCTTGAGATGGTCGAGCGCGTCAAGCGCTTCGTCCAATTCCTTGACCTTGCTGTCGAACATCATCGAACTGTCGAGCGGGATCAGCGGTCCGCCGACGTCGCTGTCGCCCTTGCCGAAGTCGCTGTCGACGGGCAGTCCGGCCGCCTCGAGCGCCTGGGTGATGGCATCGGCGCTCTTATAGGCATTGTCGGCAAGCGTGCTGATGCGGGTCAGTTGATCGCTCTCGATGGATTTCAACGACTGGTTGATCGAGACGAAGAGCTTGTCGGCACGATCGGCGGCTGAATCATTGGGCAGCGGATCGGAGCGGGTTGACCACAGCGAGAACGGCCTTGTGTCGCCGGCGCCGAGATCGGCGCTCAGGCTGGCGACCGCATAATTCCGCGCGGGCTCCTTGATGCTGCCGGTCACTTCGGCGCGTTTGTCCGGCTTCGCAGCCGCTGCCGGATCTTCGGCCGGCGCTGCGCCGACCTCGCTCTCGGCGCGTTCGAGCAGCGGACCAAGGCGGCCATGACGCTGGCTCAACTGGCTCTGGCGTTCAAGCAGTTCGCTGACCTTGGTTTCCATCAGCTGCTGGTCGAGCAACTGGCGGCTGGTGATGCGGTCGACCTGGGCGCGAAGCGCCGAAATGCGATCTTCATAGGCTTGCTGCATGCGCGCCTGACGCGCCGTTGTGGCGCCGATCAAATCGTCGCGCAGCACGAGATAGGAGGTGGCCATGAGGTAGCCGACGGCAATGGCGGCCAGCGCCGAGCCGATAAAGGCCGCCAGCCACGGTCGGATCGTAAAATGCCTGATCTCGTTGCCCCGGGCGATGATGACCGTATGGGGCTCCTTACGCTTGCCGAAGACTGCGGACTGACCGGTTGCGTTCACGGGACCAAGCTTTCGTTTACGACACCACGACAGCTTGATTACACATTATTAGGGTTAACAAAGGCTTGCAGCGATAGCTTGCTCGCAGCGATTGCCCGCCAGGCGTGCGTAAGGTTGCAAGGGAACCTGGGCCAGCCTCGCCGGCAAACCTCAAAGCGCTCGAACGGCCTCGAGCACCTCTTCGGCATGGCCCTTGACGCGGACCTTGCGCCAGATCCTGGCGATCCGCCCGTCGCGGCCGATCAGGAACGTCGCGCGCTCGACGCCCATATACTTGCGGCCATACATCGATTTCTCGACCCACAGATGGTAGGCCTCGATCACCGTGCGCTCCTCGTCGGCGGCGAGGTCGATGGTGAGATTGTATTTCGACTTGAACTTGTCGTGCTTCTTGACGGGGTCGGGCGACAGGCCGATCACCACGGCGCCGGCCTTCTCGAACTCCGGCTTCAACTGCGAGAAGCTGATCGCCTCCTGCGTGCAGCTTGTTGTGTCGTCCTGCGGATAGAAATAGAGCACGATGGACTTGCCGGACGATGCGGCAAGGCTGACCGATCCGCCGCCGTCCCGCGGCAGGTCAAATTGCGGCGCAAGATCGCCTACGTCGAGGTCAGCCATACCGATGCCCTTGTTTGAGGTTACGCGCGAAGCCACACCGATATAGTGTCGGACGGGGATTCGTCCACGATCGAGTTCGTACAACGGAAAATTGCGTGGATCAGGAGCGACCGCAGCACGAGAAGATCCGGTTCAGGCGTGATGAGATCACCGACCTGGGGACCTTTCCGTCCGCCTGCCGTGTGCCGCCGCTTGGTCAGGCGTCGATCGGACGCGGTTTTCGCATCCTGTCGCGACTGTTCGCCGGTCTGGTCGCTTTCGTGCTGCTGGCCGCCGTGCTCGTTTATCTGGTTGGCGCCTCCGGCATCGGAGCCGACCGGCTTCGCGCCGAGGCGGAAACGGCGCTTGAGAAACTGGCGGGCGTCGATGTCAATGTCGCGGTCGGGCCTGCCCGCATCACGCTCGACGGTTCGAGTTTCATCGCGCTTCAGGTCAGCGACGTCAGCTTGAAGACATCAGACGGCAAGCCGATGGCCGATGCCGGCCGCGTGCGCTTCGGCGTGCGTCTGTTCCCGCTGCTGTGGGGAGATGTGCGGCTGACCAGCGCCAGGATCTCGGATGCCCGCATCGTCGTGGCGGCGATGCCGTCAGGCGGCGACTGGACCGCCGGCCTGCGCAATGCGGATGGCCTCATCGATCCGGAGAAGCTGTCCGCCGCGGTGTTCGGAAACATCAACCACGCACTCGATGCCGTGCGGGAGGATTCGCTGCGTCGCATCGATCTTCGCAATGTCGAATTCGTGCTGCCCGAAACCGGAGCGATCAAGCTCGTCAAGATCACCGACGCCACCGTCGTGCAGTCGGGACCGGGCGGCATGCAGTTTTCCTCGAAGGCAGACATCGACGGCAGGACGCTTACGGTTGCCGCTACCGCCACCCGTGATATCGCGGCGCACCGGGTCACGGCGCTGGATGCGAGCGTCGATCTGGCCGACACCGGCGCGGCCGCTGCCGGCAAGTTGGGACCCGTCGCGTTGAAGCTGACGGGATCGGAAGGGTTCGGCGTGAACGCATCGCGGCTGACGGCCGCTTTGTCATCGACGGGCTCTGTCCTCGATCTCGGCACGCGAGGATTGCTGGCGGCGGACGTCGATATCAATGCGACGCTGGTTGCTGGCAGCAACAAGGTCCAGGTCGACAGATTGCTGCTGAAGACCGGCCGCTCGACATTCGATTTCGCCGGTTCGATCGGGCCGAAGCCGGCAAGCGGAGCGGTGGGTGAAGAGCCCTCCTATCGCTACGACCTGACCAGCGACGGATCGTCGCTTGCGCCTTCGGAGTCGCCCGAGCCGGCGCTCACCTTCCTCGCCCGGATCGCCGGTGTCTACAACACGGTGAGCCACAAACTGGTCGCAGAGCAGATCGCGCTTCGGTCCGCCGGCTCCGGCGAGGTGCTTGGCACCGCCGCCGTGGCGTTCGTCGACGGCAAAGTGCCGGGGATCAATCTGGCGTTCAACATCCACGACATGCAGGTCTCTCACGTCAAGCAGCTATGGCCGTGGTTTTCGGCGCGCAATGCCCGGCTCTGGGTGCTGGCCAATCTGTTCGGCGGCCGTGTCGTCGACGCCAACCTTCAGTTCCAGGTGGTGCCGGGCCGGCTCGGCAACGGCGTGCCGCTTTCGGCCGATGAGGTGTTCGGCCGGTTCCAGATCGAGGGATCGCGATTCGACACCGCCGGCCGCATCCCGCCGATACGCGACGCGGTCGGCGTCGTCGGTTTCCACGGCAACGATGTCGATATCTCGCTCTCCTCGGGCACCGTCTACATGCCCAGCGGCCGCACCGTGGCGGCCAGCAACGGCACGCTGACGGTCAAGGCGGCGAACCGCCCGCCGGTCGTCGGCGCGCTCGACATCGATGTCGACGGCGACGCATCCGCCGTTGCCGAACTCGCATCCTACGAGCCGATCAACGCCATGCGCCATGTCGGCATTCTGCCGGAGGACCTGTCGGGCAGCGTCACCGGTCACGTCAAGGCGGATATTCCGCTGCAGTCCGGCGTCGACTCCTCGAAGCTCGATTGGTTGGTGTCGCTCGACTACACCGGCATGTCCCTGGCCAAGCCCTTCGAAGGACAGGTCGTGACGGATGCCGACGGTTCGATCACGGTCGACCCCGAGAAGGCGGTGATCTCCGCCAAGGCGTTGCTGAACGGCATTCCGGCCGAACTCGATCTGATCGAGCCGCTCAGGGATGAGGGGCCGGCGCGCAGCCGCAAGGTGGCCCTGGTGCTCGACGACAAGATCCGCGCCGCCGCCATGCCCGGCCTGAAGCCGCTGCTTGCCGGAACTGTGAAGGTGGCGATCGACAAGAACGGCAGCGGCGACCAGAACGTCTCGGCCGACCTGACCAACGCCAGGCTGGACATTCCCTGGGCGGGCTGGAGCAAGGGGGCGGGGGTGCCCGCCAACGTCACCTTCGTCATGACCAAGTCCGGCGACACCACGACGCTGTCCGATTTCAATCTCGACGGAAAGACGTTCTCCGTCGACGGCAGCATCGTGCTGGTCAATGGCGCCTTGTCGTCGGCGCGGTTCAGCAAGGTCACCTTGAACAGGGGCGACGACGTTGCCGTATCGGTGAAGCGGTCCGGCAAGGGCTATGCGGTCGACATATCGGGCAACGCGCTCGACGCCCGCTCGCTCATTAAGCAGTTCACCTCCGACGTCGACACGGCTACCAAGACCACCGGTTCCGATGCCATTTCCGTCAGCGCCGATGTCGACCGGCTGACCGGTTTCCACGACGAGCAATTGTCCAATCTGAAGCTCGACTACAGCGCGGCCGGCTCGCGGGTGAACGGGCTGAAGGTCAGCGCCACGGCCAGTTCAGGTGCGGCCATATCGATCAGCAACACGACCGGCGCCGGCCGGCGCACGCTCAACATGCAGTCCGCGGACGCCGGCGCCATCCTGAGATTCCTCAACATCTACGAACATATGGAAGGCGGCGTGATCACGCTCGCACTGGCCGGGCCGAGCGACGGATCGCTCAAGGGCAAGGTCGACACCAGCAATTTTTTCGTCGTCAACGAACCGAAGCTCGCCTCCATCGTCTCGACCACGCCGGCCGGCGACAACCGCAGCCTCAACCAGGCGGTCAAGGGCAAGCTGGACACGTCGCGGGTGAAGTTCGAACGCGGCTACGCCGAGATCGACAAGGGCAGCGGCTATCTGAAACTGGCCAATGGCGTGCTGCGCGGACCGCGCATCGGCACCACGTTCCAGGGGACGCTCTACGACCAGAACAACAACATGGACATGACCGGCACGTTCATGCCGGTCTATGGCCTCAATCGCATCTTCGGCGAATTGCCCATCGTTGGCGCGCTGCTCGGCAATGGCCGCGACCGTGGCCTGATCGGCGTCACCTACCGGCTCAAAGGCAACGCCAACAAGCCGTTGCTGGACATCAATCCGCTGTCGGTGATCGCGCCCGGAATATTCAGGTCGATTTTTGAGTATCGGTGACCGAGTTCAAATCGGCCGTATCAGAATGTGTTTTTTCTTTCCCAAGGAAAGCTTTACGACGTTTTCCGGACTCAAATCCTGAGGGGTCACCAGCCGGCGCTCGTCGCTCACCGGCTCGTCGTTCAGGCGCACGGCGCCGCCCTGCACATGCCGCCGCGCTTCGCCGTTCGACGCCGCCAGTCCGGCGGTGACCAGCAGCGACAGGATGCCGACGCCGGTTTCGAGCGCTGTCCTGTCGACCTCGACGGTCGGCAGCGACTCCGCGAGCGCGCCTTCCTCGAACGTCTTGCGCGCCGTATCGCTGGCTTGCTCGGCGGCCGCGCGGCCGTGCAGCAGGGCGGTGATCTCGGTGGCGAGGATCTTCTTGGCCTCATTGATCTCGGACCCGCCGAGCCGCTCGAGCCGCGCCACCTCGTCCAGCGGCAGCGTCGTGTAGAGCTTCAGGAAGCGGGCGACGTCGGCATCCTCGGTGTTGCGCCAGTACTGCCAGAATTCGTAGGGGCTCAGCATCTCCGCGTCGAGCCAGACCGCGCCCGACGCCGACTTGCCCATCTTGGCGCCCGACGAGGTGGTGAGCAGCGGCGTGGTCAGTGCATAGAGCTGCGCGTCCTCCATGCGGCGGCCGAGATCGATGCCGTTGATGATGTTGCCCCACTGGTCGGAGCCGCCCATCTGCAGGCGGCAGCCGAGACGCTTGTAGAGCTCGACGAAATCATAGGCCTGCAGGATCATGTAGTTGAATTCGAGGAACGACAGCGACTGCTCGCGATCGAGCCGCAGCTTGACGGAATCGAAGGCCAGCATGCGGTTGACAGAAAAGTGACGACCGACATCGCGCAGGAAATTGACGTAGTTGATCTCCATCAGCCAATCGGCGTTGTTGACCATGATGGCGTCGTTGGGACCGCTGCCGAATTTGAGGTAGGGCATGAAGTTGCGGCGGATACCGGCAAGATTGTCTTCGATGTCCTGCGGGGTCAAAAGCTTGCGCGCCTCATCCTTGAACGACGGGTCGCCGATCATCGAGGTGCCGCCGCCCATCAGCGCGATCGGCCGATGACCGGTCTGCTGCAGCCAGTGCAGCATCATGATCTGGATCAGCGAGCCGGCGTGCAGGCTCTTGGCGGTCGCGTCGAAGCCGATATAGGCTGTCACCGTCTCCTTGGCGAAGATATTGTCGAGACCGGCATCATCCGAAGTCTGGTGGATGAAACCGCGCTCGCTCATCGTGCGCAGGAAATCGGATTTGAAGGCGGACATTGTTTCTTTCCCGAAAGCGCCCGGCCGCTGTGGCTCGGGTGTACATGAACGCGGGCGTTTAGCATCCAAGCGCTGTCAGCAAAAGTGGAATCCGGTTTTTGCGGCGTGCGTGGATGGTCAGGCCACTTCTTGCCTCATTCTTTTGGCTGGCGTATTGAGGCGCCGCGCAGGGGCAGGACCCGAAGCGCCGCGACGGGGCTATCCCGCAAATCAGATCCGGAAGCTCCGCGATGAACAGGAATTATCTCGCCCTCTTTCTGTTCAGCCTGCTGATGACTTTCAGCGGACTGGCGAGCCTTCCACCAGTCGACCGCGACGAATCCCGTTTTGTCCAGGCCACCAAGCAGATGGTTGAAACTGGCGACTATGTCGACATCCGCTTCCAGGATGCCTCGCGCTACAAGAAGCCGATCGGCATCTACTGGCTGCAATCTGCGGCCGTGGCGCTGAGCGGCGAGGGGGCGGCGGCGCCGATCTGGGTCTACCGCCTCGTCTCTATGCTTGGCATTGCCTTGGCCGTCGTCGGCATCGCCTGGACGGGTACGAAGCTCTTCGGTGTGAATGCAGGCCTCGCCGCCGGCCTGATGATGGCGGCGATCTTCGCCACCGCCTTCGAGGGCCGTGACGCCAAGACCGACGCCATGCTGCTGGCCTGCTGCGTGGCGGCGCAAGGCGCGCTCGCCCAGATCTATCTGGCAGCGCGCCGCAACGAACCGGTAGCCGCCCATCTGCCGTGGATTTTCTGGGCCGCTCAAGGCCTTGGAATTCTTATCAAGGGGCCGGTGGCTCCGCTGTTGTCGTTGCTCACGGTCGCCGCCCTGTTTGCCTTCGAGCGCGACTGGCGCTGGCTCCTGAAGCTGAAGCTGGTGCGCGGTGTCGCTCTGGTGGTGCTCATCGTGTTGCCCTGGGTCGCCCTCATCACCTGGAAGAGCGGCGGCGCCTTTCTCAACGATGCCGTCGGCAAGGACATGATGGCCAAGGTGGCCTCGGGCGAGGAATCGCACGGCCTGCCGCCCGGTTTCTACATGCTGACCTATTCCTTGTTCATGTGGCCGTTCGGCCTGATCGCGGTCGGCGCCGGGCTGCAGGCCCTCAACCGTCTGCGCGACGATCCCCGGCTGCGTTTCTGCCTCGCCTGGTACATTCCGTTCTGGCTGGTGTTCGAGCTGATCCCGACCAAGCTGCCGCACTATGTCCTGCCAGCCTATCCCGGCATGGCGCTGCTGATCGGGTGGCTGCTGACATTGTCGCCGCAGGAGGCCAATGCGCCGCTCAGGCGCTGGCAGGACTGGTTGTGGTGGTCGACCGCATTCGGTCTTGCCGTGGTCAGCCTTGGCCTGGCGGCGGTCTGCGTCGGAGCGCCGATCTATCTCACCGGCTCCTTTTCCTGGTGGAGCATCCCGGCCGCCGCGGCGGCGCTGGCGGCAGGGTATTTCGCTTTTTCGCGACAGCTGCAAGTGCCGCTCTCCCGCATCGGCGCCATCGCGGTCTGCGCCGGCATCACCTATGGGCTGTTGTTCGGCGTCATCGCGCCTTCGCTGAAGCCGATCTGGCTGAGCCCGGCGATCGAGGCGGCAGTCCAGGCCAACAGGCCTTGCGACACCACGGTGCTCGCCTCAGCGGAATATCACGAGCCGAGCCTGGTGTTCCTGGTCGGTACCAAGACCGTCCTGACCGATGTCGATGGCGTCGCCAAGCATCTGCTCGGCGACCCCACCTGCGCGCTGGCGCTGGCACAAATCGGCGACGAGCAGAAGCTGAATGGCCTGTTGGAGGCGCAAGGCAAGTCGGCGAGCCGCGTTGCCGAGGTCGACGGCCTCAACTATTCGTCGGGAGACAAACTGTCGCTCGGCCTCTATCGTGTAAGCCAGTGACGGCTCGCCGATGCCCATGACGGCAACAATGGGGTCGAATTTCCTATGCTGGTGAAATCACGCCCGCCCGTTTCGAGCCTGCTCCTTGGCATAGGGCGCCGGTCGCTCGACAACTTTCGCGATACGATGCAGATCGCCAAAAGCCGCCTTGCCACCCGGCCGGCCAGATACCCGAATATTTTGTGGTCGGTCTGGGTGCTGGTCTGGGTCTTGCTGACGGCGGCGGCGTTTGTTCGTCTCGACACTCCGGCCGGAATGCTTCACGGCAAGTGGTCGGCGGGATTTGCCCGGACTGCCGACTTTTTCACCCAGTTCGGCCTGGGAGGCTGGTATATCATTCCCTCAGTGCTTCTGCTTGTCGCCGCGAACCTGACGGATTGGCGAAGCCTGTCGCGGCGCTCGCTGATGCTCCTCTACAACTGGACCTGCCTGGCTTTTCTGGTGCTGTGCGCCACCGGCCTGTCGGGGATCGCCGTCAATGCGCTGAAATATGCCATTGGCCGGGCTCGCCCGCTCTATTACGAGGACTTTGGCGTGCTGACCCTGCACCCCTTCGCTTTCGATGCGCGCTTCGCCGGCTTTCCGTCCGGCCATGGTACGACAATGGGCGCCGTGTTCGGGGTCGCTTTGCTGTTGTTTCCGCGGCGCTGGTACATCGCCCTGGCGATCACCGCCTGCATCGCCTCGACCCGTATCTTCGTTGGCGCGCACTATCCCAGCGACACCGTCGCCGGCTTCGGCCTTGGCTGCGGCTTCGCGCTGGCCTGCGGGCTGGTCTTTGCCCGGCTCGGCTTCATCTTTCGGCCGATGCCTTCGGGCTTGCCGGTCCGCAAGAAGACGTTTTGGCTGATTGGGCCGAGAAGGAATTTGACGGGCCGATGATGCCATGGGTAGGAAAGTCGTTGCGATAACCGGACGGCAAGGCGGGACAATGGTACGACGATCGCGAATGGTGGTAGGAGCGCTGCTGGCGGCATTTGTTGCTGGCGGAGAGATGGCGAACGCCTCGCCCTTCGTTGACACGAAGGAGGGGCAAGTCCAGGTCGACCATATGACCCTGCAGGAATTGCAGACGGCTGCGCTAACGGGGTCGGCCGACGCGCAGAACCGGCTTGGCGTCGTTTTTCTGCTGGGACTCGGAGTTAAAGCGGATTTCGTCAAGGCTTTCGAATGGTTCCAAAAAGCGGCCGAGAAAGGGCACCCCGACGCGGAGACTTGGTTGGGCAATCTTTATGGAACCGGTCGAGGAGTAACACTCGATCGGCAGAAATCTCTGTTTTGGACAAGGAAGGCCGCAGAGCGCGGTTACAGCCGCGCAGAATATAATTTGGGAGTGAATTTCCTAGAGGGGACACTCACCGCCGCGAACTACACCGAAGCCATCGCGTGGTTCAGGCGGGCTGCGGAACATGGCGACGTGTTGGCCAATCACAATCTTGGCCTATTGCTTTTGACAGGACGCGGAACTCCCAGTTCACCGCCAAATCTGAGAATTGAAGTCGACAAGGTACAGGCGCTGAAGTCGATTGCGTTCTCCGCCGAGAGTGGATTTGCGGACTCTCAAGCGGCTCTTGCTGCCATGTATTTCGAGGGGAACGGCGTAACGCAGAGCTATTCTGAAGCGGCCAGATGGTACCTATTGGCCGCGGAGCAGGGCTCAGCGTATGCACAAACGATGCTGTCCGCCATGTACCTTACTGGGCATGGTGTAACCGCCAACCAAGACACTGCCGTGAAATGGCTGAAGAAAGCGGCAGCAAACGGGAATGCTGCGGCTCAGGAACAATTGGGCCAGAGTTATGGCGGCGGATTCTACGGACTGCCGCAGGATTTCATGCAAGCGATCGAGTGGACGACAAAGGCGGCGGACCAAGGAAACGCGGAAGCACAAAACACTCTTGGAGTAGCCTATCTTAAAGGTCTTGGAGTGCCGTCCGACCGAGAGGTGGCTCATGATTGGTTTAAAAGGGCCGCCGCACAAGGTAATGCTCATGCAATTTACAACATAGGCAAATATTTTAATAAAGATAAGGTTTTTACAGGGCAATGACCCGATTTCTATTTGGCCGGGCTGGGCTTCACCAAGGCTCGGCTTCATCAGTGCTCATTGGCGCGCCTTAATTTCCTTCGCGAACGGTGATGGGCCGGACCGACAGACCTCAAAAGACCGTAGTGTCTGCTTATCGATCGTCCCAGCGCGAACCATGTCACTGACCGCGCTATGGTCCTCAAAGGCGTCGCTCTGAAATTCCCGCTTGGTCGTCATGACCAACCTCCAAGCTACATTCCGCCAATTCAGCTAGACGCCGTCCAGGCCGCCATAGGATCTGACCAATCCGGCCATGTCGGGCGACCGGTGGTCCTCGTGTTCGAGCCCTTGCGCAACGCCGACGCGATCGGCGACCGGCCGGTTCTGGCTGACCTTCCACTTGCCGTGGATTTCGCTGATCTCGATTTCCAGCCCGATAATGCCCTTGATCTGCGACTGGATGAAGGGCTCCGGCGCATCGGTCACCGCCCAGGGCGCGGCGCGGGCGCCTTCCTGGGAGACGGTCAGATCGGCGATCTGCTGCGCCAGCCAGTCCTGATCATCCATCACCTTGACGGTGCCGCGAACCTGCACGATGGCATAATTCCAGGTCGGCACCACCTTGCCGGTCTCGCGCTTGGTCTCGTACCAGGACGGCGTCACATAGGCATCGCTGCCCTGGAAGACGATCAGTACGGTTGACGCCGGATTGTCGGCCAACAGGCGCCATTGCGGGTTGGCCCGCGCCAGATGGGCGCGCAGCCTGCCGTTCGGCCCGATTTCCGCGTCGAGCAGGAACGGGATGGCGTTGGCGACCGGCCCATCGGGTCCGTTGGAAATCAACAGGCCCAGCGGATGCGTCCGGATCAGCCCGTGCAGGATTTCCGGCCGCGTTTCCCTGAAATGAGGAGGTTCGTACATCGCCGTCCCTGCTTTCTTTGCTTATCTCAGCCGCTTCGGCCGCGGATCCGACAATTCGCCGGCCAGCCGGCGGTCGAGATAGTCGGCGCATTCCTCGAGCAGCAGGTCGGCATCGTTGGAGAAGAAATGGTTGGCGCCGGGCAACGTCTTTTGGGTGATGGTGATGCCCTTCTGCGTGTGCAGCTTGTCGACCAGGCCCTGCACATCCTTCGGCGGCGCCACCTTGTCGGCATCGCCATGGATGATCAGGCCCGATGACGGGCAGGGCGCCAGGAACGAGAAATCATAGGTGTTGGGCTGCGGCGCGATCGAGATGAAGCCTTCGATCTCGGGCCGGCGCATCAGAAGCTGCATGCCGATCCAGGATCCGAACGAGTAGCCGGCGACCCAGCAGCTCTTGGAATCGGGATGCAGCGACTGCACCCAATCCAGCGCCGCGGCAGCGTCCGACAACTCGCCGGTGCCGTGGTCGAATTCGCCCTGACTGCGGCCGATGCCGCGGAAATTGAAGCGAAGCGTGGTGAAGTCCCGCTTCTGGAACATGTAGAAGAGGTCGTAGACGATCTTGTTGTTCATCGTGCCGCCGAATTGCGGGTGCGGGTGCAGGACGATGGCAATCGGCGCGCTCTTTTCCTTGGAAGGCTGGTAGCGACCCTCCAGGCGGCCGGCAGGACCGGTGAAAATGACCTCAGGCATAAAATACTCCACTAGGTAATACGAATGCGCGGTGCCTGGAACGTTTCCTCTGGCCTTGACGCAGGGCGAGCGTCTTCTTAGAAGCTAGTTTAGAATTGTTCAAAACTGAGTGGCAAGACATCGAGCCCGGCCACCCGCGCCGCAAGCCGCGTAAATAGGACGGCTCGCCTTGGAATTTCAAGGAAATAACGCCATACGACGGCGGAATGGCTTCTGACGGGACTTGACGGACGAAAATGGCCGCAAAACGCGCCTATCTCGACTACAATGCCAGTGCGCCGCTGCTTGCCGCGGCCCGCGAAGCTATGGTCGCGGCGCTCGATGTCGCCGCCAATCCGTCATCGGTTCACGCCGAGGGGCGGGCGGCCCGCCGTCTGATCGAGACCGCAAGGCGTGACGTGGCGGCGCTCGTCAACGCCAAGCCCGAGCACGTCGTGTTCACCTCCGGTGCCACGGAAGCAGCCTCGACGCTGCTGTCACCCGACTGGCAGATGGGGCGCGGCACGGTGCGCATGAGCCGGCTTTACGTGTCGGAGGCCGATCATCCCTGCCTGTTGAACGGCGGACATTTCCCGTCAGCGCAGGTGACGCGGGTCGGCGTCGACGCCAACGGTATCGCCGATCTCGACGCTTTGGCGGCAGCGCTCAGTGGTCATGACAAGAGCGAAGGCCTGCCGCTGGTTGCCATCCACGCCGCCAACAACGAGACCGGCGTCATCCAGCCGATCGATCGCATCGCCGGGATCGTCAAGGCGGCGGGCGGCATCCTCATGGTCGACGCCGTGCAGGCCGCCGGGCGTGTTTCGATCGATCTATCAGCGGGTTACGCCGATTATCTGATTCTGTCCTCGCACAAGATCGGTGGTCCCAAGGGCGTCGGCGTCATCGTCGCGGCTTCGGATCTGATGATGCCGAAGCCGTTGATCAATGGCGGCGGTCAGGAAAAGGGCCATCGCGGCGGGACTGAAAACCTCGCTGCCATTGCCGGTTTTGGCGCGGCCGCCCGCGAGGCCCTGGCCGGATTGCCGGCCATAGATGCGGTGCGCCGGCGCCGCGACGAGATCGAGGCCATCGTGAAAACGCTGGTGCCGGACGCGGAAATCTTCGGAACCGATGCGCCAAGGCTTGCCAATACGGCATTCTTCGCTATTGCGGGCGTCAAAGCCGAAACCGCGCAGATCGCCTTCGACCTGGCCGGCGTAGCGCTGTCGGCCGGCTCTGCCTGTTCGTCCGGCAAGGTCGGACCGAGCCATGTGCTGAAAGCCATGGGATACGGTGACAGCCTTGGCGCCTTGCGCGTGTCGATCGGTCCGGCGACGGGCGCGGAAGACATCGAGTTGTTTCGCGTTGCGCTGACGGGAATCGCCGCGCGTCGGGCGGATAGAGAAAAAGCCGCGTGAGCGGTTGGGGCATCGGACCGAAAAGCGCGTAGCGGTTTTCGGAAAAATCCGATGCTTGACGAAAATGATTTGGGCCATTCGGCCTGGTAGAGCCGTGCGTTTCATGCTGGCCGGGTGAATTTCCGGTCGAAGCGCACTATATGAAACTTACGCTGCCGCAAGCGCCTTTTTGGGGTTCGTTTTGGCGGTGCCATAGTTTGAAAACTGTCGGGCCTTGACCCCGGCGTGGATGGAGAACGCATATGCCTGCTGTGCAGGACACGATCGATCGGGTCCGAAAGATCGACGTCGACCAATATAAATATGGATTCCAGACCGAAATCGCGATGGATAAGGCCCCCAAAGGCCTCAGCGAAGACATTATCCGTTTCATTTCGGCCAAGAAGGACGAACCGTCCTGGATGCTGGAATGGCGTCTGGAAGCCTATCGCCGTTGGCTGACGCTTGACGAGCCGACCTGGGCGCGCGTCCACTATCCCAAGATCGATTTCCAGGACATCTACTTCTACGCGGCGCCCAAGAGCACGCCCGGCCCGACCTCGCTCAGCGATGTCGATCCCGAACTCTTGAAGGTCTACGAGAAGCTGGGTATTCCGCTGCGCGAGCAGGAAATCCTCGCCGGGGTGCAGAAGACCGACGCCTCGGAACTCGAGGAAGTCAGCGACAATGTCTACAAATCGGGCCGCGTCGCCGTCGACGCCGTGTTCGATTCCGTTTCCGTCGTCACCACCTTCAAGAAGGAGCTGGCGCAGGCCGGCGTCATCTTCTGCTCGATCTCGGAAGCCATCCGCGAGCATCCCGAACTGGTGAAGAAGTATCTCGGCTCGGTTGTGCCGACCTCCGATAATTATTACGCCACGCTGAATTCGGCCGTGTTCACCGACGGCTCGTTCGTCTTCGTGCCCAAGGGCGTGCGCTGCCCGATGGAGCTGTCGACCTATTTCCGCATGAACGAGAAGAACACCGGCCAGTTCGAGCGCACGCTGATCATCGCCGAGGAGGGGGCTTACGTCTCCTATCTCGAAGGCTGCACGGCGCCGCAGCGCGATGAGAACCAGCTGCATGCCGCCGTCGTCGAACTGGTGGCGCTCGACGATGCCGAGATCAAATATTCGACGGTGCAGAATTGGTATCCCGGCGACGCCGAGGGCAAGGGTGGCATCTACAATTTCGTCACCAAGCGCGGCGACTGCCGTGGCGATCGCTCGAAGATCTCGTGGACGCAGGTCGAGACCGGCTCGGCGATCACCTGGAAATATCCGAGCTGCATCCTGCGCGGCGACGATTCCTCGGGCGAGTTCTATTCGATCGCTGTCTCGAACGGTTATCAGCAGGTCGACAGCGGCACCAAGATGATCCACCTCGGCAAGAACACGTCGAGCCGCATCATCTCCAAAGGCATCGCCGCCGGCTTCTCGCAGAACACCTATCGCGGCCAGGTCTCGGCGCACCGCAAGGCGACCAACGCCCGCAACTTCACCAACTGCGATTCCCTGCTGATCGGCGACCAGTGCGGCGCGCACACCGTGCCCTACATGGAAGCCAAGAATTCGACGGCGCAGTTCGAGCACGAAGCGACCACGTCGAAGATTTCCGAGGACCAGAAATTCTACGTCATGCAGCGCGGTATCCCTGAAGAGGAGGCGATCGCGCTGATCGTCAACGGCTTCGTCAAGGACGTCATCCAGCAACTGCCGATGGAATTCGCTGTCGAGGCGCAGAAGCTGATCGGTATCTCGCTTGAGGGCTCGGTCGGCTGACCGGACAGATATTCAGGAAACGAAAAAATGCTTGAAATCAGAAACCTGCACGCCCGCATCGTCGATGACGGCACCGAAATCATCCGCGGTCTGAACCTGACGGTGAAAGCCGGCGAGGTTGCCGCGATCATGGGGCCGAACGGCTCGGGCAAATCGACGCTGTCCTACATCCTCGCCGGTCGCGAGGACTATGAGGTGACCGAGGGCGACATCCTCTACAACGGCCAGTCGATCCTCGAAATGGATCCGGCCGAGCGCGCCACGTCAGGCATCTTCCTCGCCTTCCAGTATCCGATGGAGATACCGGGCGTCGCCACCATGGAATTCCTGAAAGTGGCGATGAACGAGCAGCGCAAGGCGCGCGGCGAGGAGCCGCTGAAGATCCCGGAATTTTTGAAGCGCGTGAAGGAAGCCGCCGCCTCGCTCAGCATGGAGATGGCGATGCTGAAGCGGCCGCTTAATGTCGGCTTTTCCGGCGGCGAGAAGAAGCGGGCGGAGATCCTGCAGATGAAATTGCTGGAGCCGAAATTGTGCGTGCTCGACGAGACCGATTCCGGCCTCGACATCGATGCGCTGAAGATCGTTTCCGACGGCGTCAACGCGCTGCGCGCGCCGGACCGGGCGTTCCTGGTCATCACCCACTACCAGCGCCTGCTTGAGCACATCGTGCCCGACACCGTGCATGTGCTCTACAAGGGGCAGGTCATCAAGTCAGGCGACAAGTCGCTGGCGCTCGACCTGGAAGCCAATGGCTATGCCGGCGTGATCGGCGAAGCAGCGTGAGATGCCAGAGGTAATACCGATGAACATGCACGCACAACCGCAGCGGACACCGGCCGAGACAGCGTTGATCGACGCGTTCGGCGACCGGCTGTCGCTGCTGCCGGGCGACGGCGCGGTGATGCTGAAGCGCGACGACGCCATCGAGACGATCAAGCACGGCCTGCCGACGCGGCGCGTCGAATCCTGGCACTATACCGACTTGCGCCGGTTGCTGAATACCGTGCCGGACTTCGACCCTGCCGCCATGGCCAAGGCCATTGCGCCGATCGTTGACGGTTCCACTGTGGTGTCGATCCTGAACGGCAAGTCCGACGCCAAAGTGCCGGTTCTTGAAGGCGTCTCTTTCCAGCGCCTGTCGGAAAAGCTGGTCGACGGCAGCGCAGCACCTGGGCTCGACCCCTATGGCAGCGACGACGCCATCGGCGCGCTGAACACGGCTTTCGTCGCCGACGGATATTTTGTCGACATCGCCGATGGCGTGGAACTCGAAAAGCCGGTCGAGCTGCAGAACCTGCAGGCCGGCGGCCAGACCCATGTGCGCCTGCCAGTGCGTGTCGGCGCCGGCGCCAAGGCCGTCATCGTCGAACGGCAGACAGGTGACGGCGCTGCCCTGGGCAGCTCGGTCAGCCAGCTCGTGCTCGGCGAAGGCGCCGAGGTGACGTGGCTGATTGTCCAGGAACAGCCGGAAACGGCGACGCATCTGGCCCAGTTCAAGGCCCATATCGGCAAGAATGCCAAGCTGACGTTGTTCGTCATGAACGCCGGCGGCAAGCTCGTGCGCCAGGAGATCATGGTCAGGACGACTGGCGAAGGCGCCGATTTCAAGCTGCGCGGCATCAACCTCTTGGCCGGCGACACCCATACCGACGTGACCATGGTTCTCGACCACGCCGTGCCGCACACGACCTCGACGGAGATCATCCGCAACGTGGTGACGGGCAAGGCGCGCGGCGTGTTTCAGGGCCGCATCAACGTCCATCAATATGCGCAGAAGACCAACGCCAAGATGGCATGCAACACGCTGTTGCTGTCGGACGACGGCGAGTTCTCGACCAAGCCGGAGCTTGAAATCTTCGCCGACGACGTGATTTGCGGCCATGGCGCGACGGTCACCGAGATCGACCACGATCATCTGTTCTACCTGATGGCGCGCGGCGTCGACGAGAAAAGCGCGCGGGGGCTGCTCGTGAAGGCCTTCGTCGCCGAGGTGATCGAGGAACTGGACGACGAGGCGATCGTCGAAGCGCTGGAAGCGCGGCTCGACGGCTGGTTCGTGGCACACGGCTAATTGGATGGGGTCCGGCAAAGCCACCCCTCATCCGTCTTGGCGCTACGCGCCAATCCACCTTCTCCCACAAGGGGAGAAGGTAAAGCGCTAGACCTTCTCCCCTTGTGGGAGAAGGTGGCCGAGCGAAGCTCGGTCGGATGAGGGGTGTTGGAAGGATCTCGGCCTTGGCCGGCAAGGACTTTGAAATGGACCAGAAACTCGAAAACATTCCCTACGACGTCGAAGCGATCCGCCGCGATTTCCCGATCCTGTCGCGGGAAGTCTATGGCAAGAAGCTGGTCTATCTCGACAATGGCGCCTCGGCACAGAAGCCGCAGGCGGTGCTCGACGCTGTCCAGCACGCCTACAGCCAGGAATATGCCAACGTCCATCGTGGCCTGCATTTCCTGTCCAATGCCGCGACCGACGCCTACGAAAAGGCGCGCGAAACGGTACGCCGTTTCCTCAACGCGCCAAGCACCGACAACATCATCTTCACCTCGAACACGACCTCGGCCATCAACACCGTGGCCTATGGCTATGGCATGCCCAACATCGGCGAGGGCGACGAGATCGTGCTGTCGATCATGGAGCACCACTCCAACATCGTTCCCTGGCATTTTATCCGCGAGCGGCAGGGCGCCAAGCTGGTCTGGGTGCCGGTCGACGATCTCGGCGTCTTCCACATCGAGGAATTCGAAAAACGGCTGACCGACCGCACCAAACTGGTCGCCGTCACGCAGATGTCGAATGCGCTGGGCACGGTGACGCCGATCAAGGAAATCGTGCGCATCGCGCATGCGCGTGGAATTCCCGTCCTCGTCGACGGCAGCCAGAGCGCCGTGCATATGCCGATCGATGTGCAGGATCTCGACTGCGACTTCTTCGTCTTCACCGGGCACAAGGTTTATGGCCCTTCGGGCATCGGGGTGCTCTACGGCAAGAAGGACATTCTCCAGGGCATGCGCCCCTTTATGGGCGGTGGCGAGATGATCGAGGAGGTGACGGAAGACATCGTCACCTACAACGAGCCGCCGCATCGTTTCGAAGCCGGCACGCCGCCGATCGTGCAGGCGATCGGACTGGGTGCCGCGCTCGACTATATGGAAACGATCGGCCGCGAGCGCATCGCCGCGCATGAGGAAGACCTCAAGACTTATGCGCATGAGCGGCTGCGCGCCATCAATTCGCTGCGCATCTTCGGCGATGCGCCCGGCAAGGGCGCCATCATCTCGTTCGAACTGCAAGGCATTCATGCGCACGACGTGTCGATGGTGATAGACAGGCAGGGCGTTGCTGTCCGCGCGGGCACCCATTGCGCCCAGCCGCTGTTGAAACGTTTCGGCGTAACCTCCACATGCAGGGCATCGTTCGGCATGTATAATACCAGGGCCGAAGTCGACGCTTTGGCCGAGGCGCTTGAGAAAGCGCGCAAATTCTTCGGATGACGATTTTTTTGGGTGACGACCATGGATGATGCAAGCATCGCTGCCGAGACCACTCCGGAAACCGCGCCCAATGCGCTGGTTTCGGGATCGGCCATTCCAGCCGACGAACTGGCGCGGTTGACCGACGACATCGTATCGGCGCTGAAGACGGTCTACGATCCGGAAATCCCGGCCGATATCTACGAACTCGGCCTCATCTACAAGATCGACATCGAGGACAATCGCTCGGTCAAGATCGACATGACGCTGACCGCTCCCGGCTGCCCTGTCGCCGGCGAAATGCCCGGCTGGGTCGAAAATGCCGTCGGCGCCGTCGAAGGCGTGTCCGGCGTCGAGGTCAACATGACCTTCGACCCGCCATGGTCGGCCGACCGCATGTCGGAAGAGGCGCAGGTGGCGGTGGGCTGGTACTAGCGTCAAGCCTGGCACACTTGCGCGAGGGATAAAACTTCACCATTTTAGGTGAGGAATCATTCGGCAGGCCTTGAACCTGCATGGAATGGAAGGAAAAAGAATGGGACGCTTCGCCGTCATCACCATGACCGAAAAGGCCGCCGACCGGGTGCGCGAGATCGTCGCCACCCGCGACAACGCGCATGGCATCCGCCTCGGCATCAAGAAGGGCGGCTGCGCCGGCATGGAATATACGGTCGATCTGGTGACCGAGCCCAACACCAAGGACGACCATATCGAGCGCGACGGCGCGCATGTCTATGTCGCGCCCGAGGCTGCGCTATTCCTGTTCGGCACCGAGATGGATTTCGAGCAGACGACGCTGCGCACCGGCTTCACCTTCCACAACCCGAACCAGAGCTCGGCCTGCGGCTGCGGCGAATCCGTCGAACTGAAGCCGGCCGACCTGAAGGCACTGGCAGAGGCACGCGCTTCGGCCTGATTTTTTCCTTCGCCCCGTTTACGCGGAGAAAGTGTCACGAAGTGACGGATGAGGGGCAGCGCCAGCCTCTCCAGAGTTAGCTCCGCCCAGCCTGCCGGCGTACGTCGTTAGAAAATCCAAGCAATTGGCTTTTCGTTCGCTGCGCGGATCACTCCTCACCTCCCCGTAAACGGGGCGAAGAAACTCACTCCACCCACATGCCCGTCCGCTTGTGCCAATCGGCGATCGATTCCTCGGGATAGACGTCGAAGACCTTGTCGTGCTTGCCAACCACCGGCTCCACCCAGTTCGCCTTGTATTTCAGCATCAGGTGCACCCGGCTCGGCGGTATGGGCAGGTCGTTGTCGATCGCCGAAGCGAAGGGATGCACCAGCTCCGGCCATGTCGGATCGTAGAGCCACAACGCCGAGCCGCACTTTTTGCAGAAATTGCGTTCGCCCGACGAAATCTCGCAATGCGGATGCTCATCGTCCTCAATGCTGGCGCGGTAAACGCCAAGGCTCCTTTTGCCCCTGATGTTCAGCGTCTCGTTATCGGCACCGAGATTGATGGCAAACCCGCCGCCGCCCTGCTGCTTGCGGCAGATCGAGCAGTAGCACAGCATGAATGGCGCCGGCGTGTGGCTTTCCACCTCGAAACGCACGGCATTGCAGCGACAGGACCCTTTCAGCAGAAGCGGCATGGCGGGAAAACTCCGATACCTCTCTCAACCTGTCAGCATGATTTTGGTTGCGGCGATGACAAGGCCAGATGCCGGTGACATGATCGCGGCATGGACAATGAACGCATCGCCGAACTGTTCGAGGGTCTCGGCCCTGTCAGCATCCGCAAACTGTTCGGCGGCAAGGGCATCTATTTCGACGGCGTCATCGTCGCCATCGTGTTGCGTGGCGAATTGATGCTGAAAGCCGACGAGCAAAGCGCGCCCGAGTTCGAGGCCGCCGGCTGCACGCAATGGACCTATACCGGCTCGCGCCACGGCAAGCTGGTCGCCATGCCCTACTGGAGCGTTCCCGACAGCGCTTTCGATGATCCCGAGGAGATGGCGGCCTGGGCACGCCGGGCGTATGAGGCGGGGCGGCGGGCGGGGAAGTGAATGCCAACCTTCTTGGCACAGCGGAGGGACAGCACCCCCCTCTGTCCCGCCGACCTTGGAGGCCGTGCCCTACAATGCCCTGGCTATCCTCGCCGCCAGCCGTGCATTGTTTTCCACCAGCGCGATGTTGGTCTTGAGGCTCCTGCCGCCGGTCAGTTCGAGGATTTTTCCCAGCAGGAACGGCGTCACCGCCTTGCCGGTCACGTTGAGCGCTTCGGCGGCCTTCTGCGCGGCGTCGATATAGCCCGTCATCTCTTCAGCCGGGATTTCCTGGTTTTCCGGCACAGGATTGGCAATCAGCATGCCGCCGGCGAGCCCTAGTGCCGCCCTCGTCTCGTAGAAATGCGCGATCTCTTCCGGCCCGTGCAAGGTCAGCGGCGCGCGGAACGGCGATTGCCTGGACCAGAAGGCCGGCATCGTCTCGCAGCCATGGCCGATCACCGGCACGCCGCGCGTCTCCAGCACTTCCAGCGTCTTTTCGATGTCGAGGATGGCCTTGGCACCGGCCGAGACGACAATCACCGGGGTGCGCGCCAGCTCGTCGAGATCGGCGGAAATGTCAAAGCTCTTTTCGGCGCCCTTGTGCACACCGCCGATACCGCCGGTGGCGAACACTTTTATGCCGACCATATGCGCCGCGATCATCGTGGCGGCGACCGTGGTGCCGCCGGTGCGCCCTTGCGCCACGGCAAAACCGAGATCGGCGCGCGACAGCTTCATCGCGTCGCCCGTCATCGCCAGCGATTCGCGCTCGCCGTCCGAAAGCCCGATCTTGATGCGGCCGCCAACCACGGCGATCGTCGCCGGCACGGCGCCGCCATCGCTGATGATCTTTTCGACATCGGCCGCCATGGCGCCATTGTCGGGGTAGGGCATGCCATGGGTGATGATGGTGCTTTCCAGCGCCACCACCGGCCGGCCGTCGGCCAGGGCCTGCGCCACCGGCGCGTGGATGTCGATGAAGGGGCGGGCGGTCTCAGGGGTCATCAAGGTCTCCTATCCGGAATGCGGCGCGTCCGTCGGACGCTCGGCAACATCGCGGCACTATGAATTCGCCGGTCTCATGCCATTTCCCTGGCATCCGGCACAAGAGCCAACGCTTCCGCGAAGCTCGCCGCGGTGAACTCCGGAACGGCGGCGGCGCTTTCGATGGCAAGCGTCGCCCCGGCAATGCCTTCGCGCAGAGCTGCCCGCAACGGCAGTCCGCGCAGCAAGGCAGCGACCGTTGCGCCTGCCAGCGCATCACCGGCGCCGGTGACGTCGGCGACCTTTCTTGGTGGCGGCGGCAGGATAGAGAAGGCGCCGGCTTCATCGAAGCCCAGCATGGGCCCGCCGCCTGCCGTCACCACGCCGCTGACGAGGCCGCTGCATCGCAACCCGTCGACGACCTCGCGCTCCGTGGCATTCGCGGCGACGCCGGCCAGCGCCATGGCCTCGCGCCGGTTCATGAAGACCAGCGAAAGCTCCTTCAGCACCGGTAGCAACCGCACCACCTTGGCCGGCGAAATGGCAATCGCGAAAACCGGCTTGCCCGCAGCGAGCGCGACCAGCCGTTCCAGCGCCGAAGAGGGCAGATTGGCGTCGCACAGGATCGCGTCGGCGGCGGCGATCACCTCCCGCACCTTGGAGCGCCTGATCTGCTTGGGAAACGCCAGGTCGTAGAGCGCCATGTCGGCAAAGCCGACGATCAACTCGCCCTCGCTGTCGATCAGTGCCGTGTAGCTCGGCGTCGTGCGGTCGAGGAAGACCGCCGACAGGTCGGTAATGCCTGCCCCGGCAATGGCTCGCGAAACGGTGTCGGCAGCGGCATCGCCGCCGCGAACCGACATCAGCGACGCGGAGACGCCGCGCCGCACGGCACTGCGCAAGGCGTTGAAGACGCCGCCGCCGACATCCTCGCGCATTGTGCCCGGATTGGAGGCGGCGGGCACGTAGGCACCGGACACCTGGCCGCGCCGGTCGATATGGGCGCCGCCTACGGCCAGTATTTTCGCGGATTTCAGCATGCCGGCGATATGACCTTTGTTATTCCAGCCGCACAAGCGCTAGGCTGTGCGACCGAGCTTCGCATGCAAGGCGGCGATTCGGCAGGTCGAAACAACCGAGCCGTCTGGCCCAACGTGCGGTGCATTCCTGATCGAATCCTTGGACAAAAAAAGAACAAATCCGGATATTGCTTGTTTTTCAGTTATTTGGTCCCTCTTGCCAAATGAGAACAAAAAAGGTACAAATAGGCAGGGATTACGGATTGTCCGGCCTTCATTGACGACCAAGGGGTGATGTATCATGGCTCAGAATTCTTTGCGGCTGGTAGAGGACAAGGCAGTGGACAAATCAAAGGCTCTGGATGCGGCGCTGTCGCAGATCGAGCGGGCTTTCGGCAAGGGCTCGATCATGCGGCTCGGCGCCAACGAGCAGGTCGTCGAGATCGAAACGGTGCCGACCGGCTCGCTTGGCCTCGACATCGCGCTTGGCGTCGGTGGCCTGCCGCGCGGCCGCATCATCGAGATCTACGGGCCGGAAAGCTCGGGCAAGACGACGCTGGCCCTGCACACCGTGGCCGAAGCCCAGAAGAAGGGCGGCATCTGCGCCTTCGTCGATGCCGAGCACGCGCTTGATCCGGTCTATGCCCGCAAGCTTGGCGTCGATCTCGAAAACCTGCTGATTTCGCAGCCCGACACTGGTGAGCAGGCGCTGGAAATCTGCGACACGCTGGTGCGCTCCGGCGCCATCGACGTGCTGGTGGTCGATTCGGTCGCGGCGCTCACGCCACGCGCCGAAATCGAAGGCGAGATGGGCGATTCGCTGCCCGGCCTGCAGGCCCGCCTGATGAGCCAGGCGCTGCGCAAGCTGACCGCCTCGATCTCGCGCTCCAACACCATGGTCATCTTCATCAACCAGATCCGCATGAAGATCGGCGTCATGTTCGGTTCGCCCGAGACGACGACCGGCGGCAACGCGCTGAAATTCTACGCATCGGTGCGCCTCGACATCCGCCGCATCGGCTCGGTCAAGGACCGCGACGAAGTCGTCGGCAACCAGACCCGTGTCAAGGTGGTCAAGAACAAGCTGGCGCCGCCCTTCAAGGTGGTCGAGTTCGACATCATGTATGGTGAAGGCGTGTCCAAGACCGGCGAACTGGTCGATCTCGGCGTCAAGGCCGGCGTGGTCGAGAAATCGGGCGCCTGGTTCTCCTACAATTCGCAGCGTCTCGGCCAAGGCCGCGAGAATGCCAAACTGTTCCTGCGCGACAATCCCGACACCGCACGCGAGATCGAGCTGGCGCTCCGACAGAATGCCGGGCTGATCGCCGAAAAGTTCCTTGAGAATGGCGGCTCCGAAGGTGGCGACGACGGGTTCGAGGAGGAATCCGGCGCGATGTGACAACTCGCGAGGTCGGCCGGAGTTCGGCCATAATCGCATTCTATTATCTCGGGCTTAAGTAATCGAGTTCCGCGTTAATGCGTTTTGAAACCGCCGGCCCAGTGCCGGCGGTTTTGCGTTTCGGCGGCGAAAACAGGCCGGTTCGAACGGCCGGCAAAGGCCGTGGATTGGACCAATTCCGTGTTTCTGGACAGGGTGAAGCGCGGCGGCTAAAAGGCCAAGTCCTAATCTTCTAAAACGCAGAGCCCATTTCCGCCGGTTTGCCGGCGGCCCTTCCGAAAAGGCAGCATTCATGAGTGGCGTGAACGAAATCCGGTCGACATTTCTCGACTACTTCCGCAAGGAGGGTCACGAGATCGTCGCGTCGAGTCCGCTGGTGCCGCGCAACGACCCGACGCTGATGTTCACCAACGCCGGCATGGTACAGTTCAAGAACGTCTTCACCGGCCTGGAGAAGCGGCCCTATTCGCGCGCCTCGACCGCCCAGAAGAGCGTTCGCGCCGGCGGCAAGCACAACGATCTCGACAATGTCGGCTACACCGCGCGTCATCTGACCTTCTTCGAGATGCTCGGCAACTTCTCCTTCGGCGACTATTTCAAGGAGCGCGCCATCGAGCTTGCCTGGAACCTGATCACCAGGGAATTCGGGCTGAGCAAGGACAAGCTGCTGGTCACCGTCTATCACACGGATGACGAGGCGGCCGGCTTCTGGAAGAAGATCGCCGGTTTTTCCGACGACCGCATCATTCGCATCGCGACCTCGGACAATTTCTGGGCGATGGGCGACACCGGACCCTGCGGGCCGTGCTCGGAGATCTTCATCGACCGCGGCGAGCACATCTGGGGCGGCCCTCCCGGCAGCCCGGAGGAAGATGGCGACCGTTTCCTGGAATTCTGGAACCTGGTGTTCATGCAGTATGAACAGGTGACGAAGGAGGAGCGCATCGACCTGCCGCGCCCCTCGATCGACACCGGCATGGGCCTGGAGCGCATGGCGTCCATCCTGCAAGGCGTGGAAAGCGTCTTCGAGACCGATCTGTTCCGTCACCTGATCGACGCGGCCTCGTCCGCGATCGGGCATGGTCCCGACAAGGAGACGGTCGCCTCCTACCGGGTCATTGCCGATCATCTGCGCTCGTCCTCCTTCCTGGTCGCCGATGGCGTGCTGCCCTCGAACGAAGGCAGGGGCTACGTCCTGCGCCGCATCATGCGCCGCGCCATGCGCCATGCACAGCTGCTCGGTGCCAACGAACCGCTGATGTGGAAGCTGGTGCCGGCGCTGGTGCGCGAAATGGGCCAGGCCTATCCGGAACTGCTGCGCGGCGAACAATTGATCACCGAGACGCTGAAGCTCGAGGAGACCAGGTTTCGCAAGACGCTGGTGCGCGGCCTCGGCCTGCTTTCCGAGGCGACCGAAACGCTGCATGCCGGCGACATGCTGGATGGCGAGACGGCCTTCAAGCTCTACGACACCTATGGCTTCCCGCTCGACCTGACGCAGGACGCACTGCGCCAGCGCAGCATCTCGGTCGATCTTGCCGGCTTCACCAACGCGATGGAGCAGCAGAAGGCCGAGGCGCGCAAGCATTGGGCCGGGTCCGGCGACGCCGCCACCGAGACCATCTGGTTCTCGGTGCGCGAGAAGGCCGGCGCCACCGAGTTCCTCGGCTATGAGACTGAAGCTGCGGAAGGCATCATCCAGGCGCTTGTCCGGGACGGCAAGGCTGTCGACGGCGCCGGCAAGGGCGACGCGGTGGCGATCGTCGTCAACCAGACGCCGTTCTATGCCGAGTCCGGCGGCCAGATGGGCGACACCGGCGTCATCTCCGGCGAGGGGTTCTCGATCGAGGTTTCGGATACGCAGAAGAAGGCCGACGGGCTGTTCGTTCATATCGGCAAGGTGGCCAGTGGCACCGTCAAGACGGGCGCGGCTGTCGAGCTGAAGGTCGATCATGCAAGGCGCTCGAGGCTGCGCGCCAACCATTCCGCGACGCATCTGATCCATGAGGCGCTGCGCGAAGTGCTGGGCAGCCATGTCGCACAGAAGGGCTCGCTGGTCGCGCCCGAGCGCCTGCGCTTTGACATCTCGCACAACAAGCCGATTTCGGCCGAAGACCTCGAAGAGGTCGAGCGCATGGCCAACGAGATCGTCGTCCAGAACGGCCCGGTGACCACGCGCCTGATGTCGGTCGACGATGCCATCGCCGAGGGCGCCATGGCGCTGTTTGGCGAAAAGTACGGCGACGAAGTGCGCGTCGTGTCGATGGGCACCGGCCTGCACGGCGCCAAGGCGAACCGGCCCTATTCGGTCGAGCTCTGCGGTGGCACCCATGTCCGGGCGACCGGCGATATCGGCCTCGTGCGTGTCGTATCGGACAGCGCGGTCGCCGCCGGCGTGCGCCGCATCGAGGCGCTGACCGGCGAAGCCGCGCGCAAACATCTCGACGAGCAGGACAGGCGTTTGAAGGCGACGGCAGCCGTGTTGAAGATTTCGCCGGCCGATGTGCCGGCGCGCGTCGAGACGCTGCTCGAAGAGCGCAAGAAGCTCGAAAAGGAACTGACCGAAGCGCGCAAGAAGCTGGCATTGGGCGGCGGATCGTCTGCCGATGCTCCAGCCGCCAATGAGACGGTCGCCGGTGTCGGCTTCCTCGGCAAGACGGTCTCAGGTGTCTCACCGAAGGACCTGAAGCCGCTGGCCGATGCCGGCAAGACGTCGCTCGGCTCCGGCGTCGTCGTCTTCGTCGGCTCCGGTGAGGACAACAAGGCAAGCGTCGTCGTCGCCGTCACCGACGACCTCGTCGGCCGCTTCAGCGCCGTCGACCTTGTCCGTGTGGCCTCCGCAGCACTCGGCGGGCAGGGCGGCGGCGGACGGCCCGACATGGCCCAGGCCGGCGGCCCCGACGCTTCCAAGGCCGATGATGCGATTGCTGCGGTAAGGGCGGCACTCGAAGCGGCGTAGGCGAGTGGACTGAATTTAAAGCAACGGTTGGAGGGACAGCGGACGTCACTTATCAGCCGATTTTTTCAGTCCGCACGAAGCTCGGCCGAGCCGCAATGCGCGCATACCAGTCCCGGATATCAGGGAACTCGGCCAGCAGATTTCGCCCCTCGGCGACCTTGACGAAATAACCGATGATCGGTGCGGCATGCAGGTCGGCCAGCGTCAGCTGGTCGCCCAGCAGCCACGGTCCCGGCGCTTTCAGCGCGGACAGCGTCCGAAGCGCTTTGCTCGCCTGAGCAAGGCCGCCGGCGATCAACGCCTCGTCGGGCGCCTCCTTCTCCAGCCGCTCGACGGCAACATCCCAGACCATCGATCTGTAGGCATAGGCATCGAGCATGCCGATGATCTGGTTCATGGTTGCGCGGCCACGAGGCTCCGTCGCTTGCAGCGCTGGCCCGTCGAACGCCTCGTCAACATATCTGGCAATCGCGCTCGTCTCGAACAGCCGGAATCCGTCATGCTCGAAGGCCGGGATGCGGCCGAACGGATGATGTTCGAAATACCAGGCGGGAATCCCCTCGGCGGCAAAGACATCGACTGGCACAAGCTCGTAGTCGATGCCTTTTTCCTCAAGCACGAGGCGGACGATGCGCACATAGACGCTATAGTCCGCCCCGTAGACGATGGGCTTGCTCGACGATGTGGTGTTGACGCTATGATCGATGCGGGCGACGCTCTATTCTTTTATCTTCACAACGGGCTTGCCATCTTCGATGACGAGCGTGATCTTGCCTCCAAGCTCCGCCGGAGCGGGAGCGACATTGGCAGCTTGCACCTCAAACTTCGGCATGGAGTCCAAGAGCTCTTTGCCCTTGGTACTCTTTAGCCGTTCTTGCTGATCGAACCACATAGCCATTTACATCTACCTATTTTCGCAAATCCAGCTCATCCACGGAAGACAGATTTGCACTTCGACACGCCTCAAGTCTTTGTCGTTAACTTAGTGCTGTCGCGCACGAGATCAATATCGAGCGAAGCCTTTGGACGACATGCCTACGCCATCGCTTTCTGCAAATTCTCGTCGATCTTGTCGAGGAAACCGGTGGTCGACAGCCAAGGCTGGTCGGGGCCGATCAGCAGCGACAGGTCCTTGGTCATGAAGCCGGACTCGACCGTCTGAATGCAGACTTTTTCCAGCGTCTCGGCAAAGCGCTTCAACTCGGCATTGTCGTCGAGCTTGGCGCGATGGGTGAGGCCACGCGTCCAGGCGAAGATCGAGGCGATCGAATTGGTCGAGGTTTCCTCGCCCTTCTGATGCTGGCGGTAGTGGCGGGTGACGGTGCCGTGCGCGGCTTCCGCTTCCACGGTCTTGCCGTCCGGCGTCATCAGCACCGAGGTCATCAGGCCGAGCGATCCAAAACCCTGCGCCACGGTGTCGGACTGCACGTCGCCGTCGTAGTTCTTGCAGGCCCAGACATAGCCGCCCGACCATTTCAGGGCGGAGGCTACCATGTCGTCAATCAGGCGGTGCTCGTACCACAGCTTCTTCGACTTGAACTCGGCCTCGAATTCAGCCTCGTAGACCTCCTGGAAGATATCCTTGAAGCGGCCGTCATAGGCCTTGAGGATGGTGTTCTTGGTCGACAGATAGACCGGATAGTTGCGCAGCAAGCCGTAGTTCAGCGAGGCGCGGGCGAACTCGCGGATCGACTCATCGAGATTGTACATGGCCATGGCGACACCGGCGCCGGGCGCGTCGTATACATCGTGCTCGATCACCTGGCCGTCCTCGCCGACGAACTTGATGGTCAGCTTGCCCTTGCCGGGGAAGCGGAAATCGGTGGCGCGATACTGGTCGCCGAAAGCATGACGGCCGACGATGATTGGCTTGGTCCAGCCGGGCACCAGGCGCGGCACGTTCTTCATGATGATCGGCTCGCGGAAGATGGTGCCGCCGAGGATGTTGCGGATGGTGCCGTTCGGCGACTTCCACATCTTCTTCAGCTTGAACTCCTCGACGCGCTGCTCGTCGGGGGTGATCGTCGCGCATTTCACGCCGACTCCCCATTTCTTGATGGCGTTGGCCGAATCGATCGTCACCTGGTCGTTGGTGGCGTCGCGGTGTTCCACGCCGAGGTCGTAATATTCCAGCTTGAGGTCGAGATAAGGGTGGATCAGCTTGTCCTTGATGAACTGCCAGATGATGCGGGTCATCTCGTCGCCGTCGAGTTCGACGACCGGGTTCGCCACCTTGATCTTCGCCATGGAAAGAATGCCTCGTTGCTGGGATGTGGGACGGCCTTGCCCGCGTGGCGTTGGGCCGGGAGATGTCGCCCGTATATCAAAGCGCTTTTGGCCACGCAAACGGCGATCGGTCACGAATTGGAGGCCAGAGCCGTCGTCATTTGCGAATGCTTCATTTTCCCGGCCGTATATGGCAGGGGACGCTGAAATGCCGCAAACAGCAGTTCATTGACAATCATGCCCGTCACCAAAGATCCTGATAGCATTGCAGTCGCCGGCCCGGCGATCATCCTCGTCGAGCCTCAGCTTGGCGAGAACATCGGCATGGTCGCGCGCGCCATGGCCAATTTCGGTCTGTCGGAGCTGCGCCTCGTCAATCCGCGTGACGGTTGGCCGAGCGAGAAGGCACGCGCGGCGGCCAGCCGCGCCGATCATGTCATCGACGCCGTCACCGTCTTTGACGATCTAGCCTCGGCGCTCGCCGACCTGAACTTCGTCTTCGCCACCACGGCCAGGCAGCGCGACGGCTTCAAATCCGTGCGCGGGCCGGTGGAGGCGGGCAGGATGCTTCGGACCCGTCACGCAATGGGCCAGCGCACCGGCATCCTGTTCGGCCGCGAGCGCTTCGGCCTCTACAATGACGAGGTCGGCCTTGCCGACGAGATCGTCACGTTCCCGGTCGATCCCGATTTCTCGTCGCTCAACATCGCCCAGGCCGCGCTTCTGATGTCCTACGAATGGATGAAGTCCGGCCTGGAAGACGAGACCAAGACCAATTTTTCCGGCCCGGACATGAAGCCGGCAAGCAAGGAGGAATTGCACGGCCTGTTCGCCTATCTCGAAGGCGCACTGGAAGCACGCGGCTATTTCCGGCCGGCACCGAAGAAGCCGAAAATGATCGACAATCTGCGTGCGGTGCTGACGCGCGCCGGTTTTGCCGAACCGGAGCTGAAGGTGCTGCGCGGCATCATCTCGTCGCTCGACAGGTTTTCGCCGGCGATGCCGCGCGGCGACGGGTCCCCTGGCGATGATCCACGGCGCTTGCCCGCGGCCGCCGCGCGGGCCCGCAAGGCGGAAGCGGCGCGCCTTGCCGGCGCCGGCAAGGACGATGACATACCGCCGCTTGGCGGAAAAGGAACCGACAATGACTGAGCGGCCGATCCTGATGTTCGATTCGGGCATCGGCGGGCTCACCGTACTGCGCGAGGCGCGCGTGCTGATGCCCGACCGCCGCTTCATCTATGTCGCCGACGACGCTGCGTTTCCCTATGGCGCCTGGGAAGAGCCGGCGCTGAGGGTGCATATCCTTGAATTGTTCGGCAAACTGCTTGAGCGGTTTGCGCCGGCCATTTCGGTCATCGCCTGCAACACCGCCTCGACGTTGGTGATCGACGCGCTGCGCGACAGATTTCCCGAGCATCCTTTTGTCGGCATGGTGCCTGCGATCAAGCCGGCGGCGGAACGCACGCGCTCAGGGCTGGTTTCGGTGCTGGCGACGCCTGGCACCGTCAAGCGCCAGTACACGCGCGACCTGATCAGCAAATGGGCGCAGAAATGCCATGTCCGCCTGGTCGGCAGCGACAGGCTGGCGGGACTGGCCGAGATCTACATGCGTGAGGGCTTCGTCGATGAGGAGGCCGTGCGCGCCGAGATCACGCCATGCTTCGTCGAACGTGATGCGCTGCGTACGGATATCGTCGTGCTCGCCTGCACACACTACCCCTTTCTGGCCAATCGTATGCGCAAGACGGCGCCTTGGCCGGTCGACTGGCTCGACCCCGCCGAAGCGATCGCGCGCCGGGCGCTGTCGCTTCTCGCCGACATCGATCCGAGCGGTCGTGGCGAGATGCTGCCTGAAGGGCCCGACCTTGCCGTCTTCACATCGAAAAGAGCCGATTTCCCCACCCGCCGCCTGATGCAGGGGTTCGGGTTGGCGATGTCGTGATTGCGAAGCGGAACATCACGGCAGTCGTTGCGTTTTTCTCCTGATGCCAACGGGAGAAAGAGCCATGCCAGCCACCTCGAAAGCCCAGCAGAAAGCCGCCGGCGCGGCTCTGTCGGCCAAGCGCGGCGAGACCAAGAAGAGCGAACTCCAGGGCGCTTCCAAGGGAATGTACGAATCGATGAGCGAAAAGCAGCTCGAGGAATTCGCCGAGACGAAGCGCAAGGGCCTGCCGGAGAAGAAGTCGAAAGGCTAGAGTGCGGTCCGCCGTTCAAGGGAAACGCCGAAGAACACGAGCCGGAATCGAAAGCCCGCGGCCAAACCGCGGGCTTTGAAGTGATGTCGGCCGCCTGAGACCGGATTGGAGCCTACCAGCGCCCTCTGCACTGCTTGATCTTGTAGCGGATGACCTTCTTGTGGCCGTGCCGCCAGATAATTTTCTTCTTGATCACGATGCGGCAAGCCTGGTGGTGCCCTTGCCAATGCCTGGCCTCAGCCGGCTCCGGTGTCATGACCGCCATGGATCCCGCCAACACAGCGGCTCCTGTCAGGGTAAGGAAGAATTTCTTCATGCGAATGTAGCTCCTCTGCTCCGGTCCCTTCCTGATGCCGCTGGCGCAACCTCCCGCCACATCCGGCACTGTACTCAACCCAGAGACGCTATATCGTCGCCATGGCCTACGCCAGCCACAAGCTTGACACCGGTTAAATCTCCGTTTAATCAGCGCGCCAACACCGGGCCGCAATGCCCGGTGGTTTTCTTTATGTGCGCAAGATGCGTGGAAATCCAATTCTACTATCTTGTTTGAACTGACGTGTCCCGTGGGTTTTCCGCCGCGTTGCGTGGGAAAACCCTGTCAGGTCTCGAAAACGGAGGCCAGAGGAGGGCGCGTTTCCTTCACCCGGACCATGAGGTTCCGGGTGTGTTGTTTTGAAAAGGGAATGCGATGAGCAAGCGCGAATCCGCGAAGTACAAGATCGACCGCCGTCTCGGCGAAAACATCTGGGGCCGCCCGAAGTCCCCGGTCAACAAGCGTGAATACGGCCCCGGCCAGCATGGCCAGCGCCGCAAGGGCAAGCTTTCCGATTTCGGCCTGCAGCTGCGCGCCAAGCAGAAGCTGAAGGGGCACTATGGCGACGTTTCGGAAAAGCAGTTCCGCAAGGTTTATGAAGAGGCTGACCGCCGCAAGGGCGACACCTCGGAGAACCTGATCGGCCTGCTCGAGTCGCGTCTCGACGCGGTCGTCTACCGCGCCAAGTTCGTGCCGACCATTTTCGCCGCCCGTCAGTTCGTCAACCACGGTCACGTCAACGTCAACGGCAAGCGCGTCAACATCGGCTCGTACCGCTGCAAGCCGGGCGATGTCGTCGAAATCCGCGAAAAGTCCAAGCAGCTGGTCATCGTTCTGGAAGCGGTCGGTCTCGCCGAGCGCGACGTGCCGGACTACATCGAAGCCGATCACAACAAGATGGTCGCGACCTTCTCGCGCATCCCCGGCCTGGCGGACGTTCCGTTCGCCGTGCAGATGGAACCGAACCTGGTCGTCGAATTCTATTCGCGCTAAACGAGCGCGTTCTGCGACATCCTGCGAAGGCCGCCCGTCGAGGCGGCCTTTTCTTTGTCGGTCATGTCCGCTAATCCGGCGCTCTGGGCCATTGAAAGCGACATGCCATGAACATGCTTCCAGACATTGAAACGCTCGAACCGGTCGCCGACAGCGAAGGCGGTTTCCATCCGCTGTTCGCCGACGTGCCGTCCTCGGTCGAGTTCAACAAACTGCGCAAGCGGCTGCTGCGGCTGACCCGGCAGGCGATCGAGGATTTCTCGATGGTCAAGCCCGGCCAGCGCTGGCTCGTAGCCCTGTCGGGCGGCAAGGATTCCTACGGCCTGCTCGCGGTGCTGCTCGACCTCAAATGGCGCGGGCTCTTGCCGGTCGATCTTCTGGCCTGCAATCTCGACCAGGGCCAACCGAATTTCCCCAAACATATCCTGCCGGACTATCTCGACAGCAACGGCATTGCGCACCGGATCGAATATCAGGACACCTATTCCGTCGTCACCGACAAGCTGCCGGCGGGCAGCACCTATTGCTCGCTCTGCTCGCGTCTCAGGCGCGGCCATCTCTACCGCATTGCACGCGAGGAGGGGTGCTCGGCGCTGGTGCTCGGCCACCATCGCGAGGACATTCTCGAGACCTTCTTCATGAACCTCTTCCATGGCGGGCGTCTCGCCGCCATGCCGCCAAAACTGCTCAATGACGAAGGCGACGTCATGGTGCTGCGGCCATTGAGCTATTGCGCCGAGGTTGATCTGGAAAAATTCGCTGCCGCCATGCGATTCCCGATCATTCCCTGCGATCTCTGCGGCAGCCAGGAAGGTCTTCAGCGCAACGCCATGAAGGCGATGCTCGAGGACCTGGAAAAGCGCATGCCGGGCCGCAAGGATACGATGCTGCGCGCGCTGTCGAACAGCAGGCCATCGCATCTGCTCGACAGAAAGCTGTTCGATTTCGCTGCCCTCAAGACCCTCACCACAAGGCAAGCCGATGACATTTGACGACACCGCGATCGACTGGCTGGCCGGCATTCTGGCCGAGGCGGCACTGGCCGAGATCATGCCGCGCTTTCGCCGGTTGGGCGATGGCGATGTCAGGCAGAAGACGTCGGCCGCCGACCTGGTGACCGAAGCCGACGTCAATGCCGAGCGGCTGATCACCGCGCGGCTGCGCGAGCGGTATCCCTCAGCGATGGTCGTCGGCGAGGAGGCCTGTTCCGACAATCCAGCGCTTTTAAACGGGTTGGGCGATGCCGATCTGGCCTTCGTCATCGACCCGGTCGACGGTACTTTCAATTTCGTCTCCGGCGTGCCGCTGTTCGGCGTCATGCTGGCGGTCGTGGTCAAGGGCGAGACTGTCGCCGGCATCATCCACGATCCCGTCGGCAAGGACTGGCTGATTGGCGCCAGGGGTGCCGGCAGCCATATCCGGCATGCGCACGGCAGCATCGAGAAGGTGCATGTAGCGGTACCCGCGCCGATCTCGGAGATGACCGGCTCTGTCTCCTGGCAATATATGGCCGAGCCGGAACGGACACGGCTGGCGCGCAACCAGACCAAGATCCTGTCGCAGTTCGCCTATCGCTGCGCCGCGCACGAATATCGCCTGCTGGCGAGCGGCCATGCCCACTTCGTCGTCTACAACAAGCTGATGCCGTGGGACCACCTGGCCGGCGTGCTGATCCATGCCGAGGCCGGCGGCCATGCGGCGCGCTTCGACGGCAGCGCCTATCTGCCCTCGCATCTCGGCGGCGGCCTGCTTGTCGCGCCAGACAAGGAAAGCTGGCACGAATTGCGCCGCGAGCTCTGGGCGCAGTAGGATCGATTGCTGCGTTAGCCGAAAGCAGTACAATCTCGCGCAAATCCGGAGGCTCTCGAATGAAACCTCGGTTTGCATTTGTCGCGGTGGCTCTTGCCGCCGGTCTGTTCGCCAGTTCCCTGGAAGCAAGGTCGCAAGAGCGCAGCTGTCGCAGTACCGATCTCGTCGACACGATAAAGGAGATGTCGGACGCGATCTATGCCTGCTGGAAGCCGCCACCCGGAACCGCGGGCATGTCCCTCACGCTGCGGTTCTCGCTTCGCCGCAACGGCACGCTGATCGGCAAACCTCGCGCCACATATTCCGATCTGGGAACCGATGCCCAGCGCAGCCGGGCCTTCGTGGCATCCATCCTCAGGGCACTCGATGACGCTCTGCCATTGCACTTTTCGGACAGCATGGGCGAAGCAATTGCGGGGCGCATGCTTGCCCCTCGGTTCACGGCAGCCCTTGAAGGTGCGTCCTAATGCAAGTCGGTGATGTGCCCTGAAACGGGCGGGTTCTGTGGCTGGAACATCTTGCCGCGCTCGGCGATGAAGATCATCAGCAGCGCGGCGACCGAGACGCTGCAGAAGCCGGCGGCCAGCGGCGTCACCGTGCCGTTGAAGGCCTGGCCGATCAGCGTGCCGAGAATGCCGCCGAGAAACGTCTGCATGAAGCCGAGGATCGACGAAGCCGTGCCGGCCAGTTGGCCGAGCGGCTCCATGGCCAGCGCGTTGAAGTTCGCGCCGAGCGCACCGAATGGAAGCATGGCGCAGGCAAAGAAGGTGATGAACAGCCAGAGCGGCATCTTCATCTCCAGCGAAATCACCAGCCAGGCAAGGCTGATGACCAGGAACAGCAGCAACGCACTCTGCGACAGGCGGCGCATGCCGATGCGGCCGACAAGGCGCGAGTTCAGAAAGTTGGAGAAGGCGAGCACGCCCGCAACCCCGGCAAAGATGACCGGGAACATCTCGCCGACTTTGAAAATGTCGACATAGATCTGCTGCGCCGAAGCGATGAAGCCGAACATGGCGCCGAAAATGAAGGTGCTGGCGAAGGCATAGCAGATCGCAATGCGGTTGGTGAGAACGATACGAAACCCGCCGACAATGGAGTTGAGCGTCAGCGGCCGGCGATGTTCGGGATGCAGCGTTTCAGGAAGGCGCAGCAGCGACCAGGCCGAGACGAGCAGCGCACCGACGGCCATAGTGACGAAGATCCAATGCCAGGTCGCAAACAGCATGATGAATTGGCCGATGCCGGGAGCAATGACCGGTATCGCCATGAACACCATGAAGATCAGCGACATCACCTCGGCCATGCGCCGGCCGTCGAACGTATCGCGCACGATCGAGACCGCGATGACGCGGGTGGCGGCTGCACCGATGCCTTGCACGGCCCGGCACAGCAGAAGTGTTTCAAAGCTTGGTGCAATGGCGGCGGCCGCAGCCGCGGCGACATAAATCACCAGCCCTGCGACCAGTGGTGCGCGACGTCCGAAGCGATCCGAGATCGGTCCGAAGAACAGCTGCCCGCCACCGAAGCCCAGAATGTAGGCCGTTATGACGTACTGCCGGTGGTTTTCATTTTCGACGCCGAGCGAGGCGCCGATCTGCTGCAGAGCCGGCAGCATGATATCGATGGCCAGCGAGTTCAGCGCCATCAGTGCCGCGCACAGAGCGATGAACTCCCAGCGCGGAATGGGCAGTTTGCTTGCCGATTGCGGCGCTGGTCTTGGCTGGTCCACGGCAAGTCCGATCTTTCAAACGAAAATGCGCCGGCGGGCCGGCGCATTGGCTCGTCCTGGTCCTGGGGTCAGGACATGAAAATTGCCGAGGTGAGGTTGCCCCGGTGCCTGGTGCTCGATGCCCGAAAATCAACGTCGATTTCGGGCATGCACAAAACAGAAATCAGGCGGCGCCTTTGACGCTGACGCCCTTCTCGACGAGGAACGTCTGTAGCTCGCCCGCCTGGAACATCTCGCGCACGATGTCGCAACCGCCGACGAATTCTCCCTTGACGTAGAGCTGAGGGATCGTCGGCCAGTTGGAGTATTCCTTGATGCCCTGGCGCAGTTCAGCCGAGTCCAGGACGTTCACGCCTTTGTAGTCGGCGCCGATATAGTCGAGGATCTGGACGACCTGGCCGGAAAATCCGCATTGCGGGAAACCAGGTGTGCCCTTCATGAAAAGGACGACGTCGTTGCCCTTCACTTCATTGTCGATGTAGTCGTTGATGCCGCTCATGGAATATCCTTTCCCGCCTGTGGGAGTCAGGCTCGAAACATACCCTTCAAATAAACCCAACGATTGCTCGAAACAAGACGTTAGCCGCGCCGTGGCTGAAATGGCGCAAAGGATGAGCCGTGTTGGGCCAAGCGCTAAGGGTCAGTCGGGAACGCTGGTCTGCAGCGCCAGTGCGTGCAACACGCCGCCCATATTGCCCTTCAGCGCGTCATAGACCATCTGGTGCTGCTGGACGCGGCTCTTGCCGCGAAAGCTCTCGGCCACCACCTCGGCCGCATAGTGGTCGCCGTCGCCGGCGAGATCGCGAATCGTCACCTTGGCGTCCGGAATGCCGTCCTTGATCAGTTTTTCGATGTCGTGGGCATCCATTGCCATGGCAAAATCCTGTTTCGAGCGGCCGGTAGCCGGCCATAAGATGAGAGTCGGGTGAGCCTAAAGCCTTTCCGGTCCGGATTGAAGCCGTTCTGTCCCGCCAACGGCCACACGGCTTCAGAGAAAGACTAGGCCGGTGGGCTTGCTTCATCCTCGGCAACGTCCTCGCGTGTCGAGAAAGCGCGGCCAAGGCTGAAGGCAAGCACATAGAGCGGCGCGTTGAGCAGCAGGCTGACAATGGGGAGATAGCTCGTCATTTGCCAAGCCGGCGAGAAGAACCCTTGGCCATGGCCGTCGCAGATGAGCGACGAGCCGTACTCCCACAACGCGCCCACGACCACCGTGCCGGCGAAAAGATTGACGCAGGTGACGATGTGCCTTGCCCGTGCCGGATCCGGGAAAAGGCGGCCCCAGAGCACCAGGCAGATGATCGGGACCGCGTAGAGGAGGTTCTGCAGCGCCAGCATCGGGACGGCGCCGTTCGCCGCGGCAAGGAACTCCGCACGTGTTTCCAGCCGCATACAAACCTCGCTCGAGGTTGTCGACAGCAGGAAAAAGACGAACGGTCCCAGGAACCAGAAGAAGAACAGCGACGGCCAGAAAACGACTGCAAGCAGCGCCCGGGCAGCCAGTGTGGTCAACTAGCCTGATCCATGAAGCGCGGGAACCAGCCTTCGTGAGCCGAGGAGAGTTCGCTGACCGGGATTGCCCTGGCGTCGCCAAGCTTCAGCGCGCTGCCGCCTGTGGAGCCGATCCACGGCGCGAAGATGCCAAGCTCGCCCTGCTGCTTGCGAATGGCGTCCCATTCGTCACCATGCGGATCGATCGACAGCGTCAGCAGATAACGGCCCTGATCCTCGCCGAACCAGACCGGGATCGGGTCGGTGCCGACAAGGCCGGGGACCGTGGCGCCGATGCCGGACGCCATCACCATTTCGGCTAAAGCCACCGCGATACCGCCATCGGAAACGTCATGCGCCGCCGTGACTATGCCGGAGGCGATGAGCGCGCGCACATGGTCGCCGACGCGCTTTTCATGCTCGAGGTCGACCGGCGGCGGCGGTCCATCCGTGCGGCCGTGTATGTCCCTGAAATAGACCGATTGCCCGAGATGCGTTCCCCAGGACGCCGGCGCGCCGACCAGCAGGATCATTTGGCCCTCGGCCGCAAAGCCGGCCCGCACCATCTTCGACCAATCGGCGATCAGGCCGACGCCGCCGATGGTCGGGGTTGGCAGGATGCCCTGGCCGTTGGTCTCGTTGTAGAGCGAGACATTGCCGGAGACGATCGGGAATTCGAGCGCACGACAGGCGTCGCCGATGCCCTTCACGGCACCGACCAGCTGGCCCATGATCTCGGGCCGTTCCGGGTTGCCGAAATTGAGGTTGTCGGTTGCGGCCAGCGGCAGAGCGCCGGTGGCGGTCAAGTTGCGCCAGCATTCGGCCACCGCCTGCTTGCCGCCCTCGTAAGGGTCGGCCTCGCAATAGCGCGGCGTCACGTCGGACGAGAAGGCGAGCGCCTTGGTCGCATGGCCTTCGACCCGCACCACGCCGGCATCGCCGCCTGGAAGCTGCAGCGAATTGCCCTGGATCAGCGTGTCATACTGCTCCCACACCCAGCGGCGCGAAGACAGGTCGGGACCGCCGAGCAGCTTCAGCAGCGCGTCTGCAACATCGGCTTGCGGAACGTCATTGGCGGCCAGCGGCGCCGGCTTCTTCGGTTCGATCCACGGCCGGTCATATTCCGGAGCCTTGTCGCCAAGATCCTTGATCGGCAGGTTGGCAACCTCGTCGCCCTGGTGCAGCACGCGGAAGCGCAGATCGTCGGTGGTCTTGCCGACGATGGCGAAGTCGAGCCCCCATTTGTGGAAGATCGCCTCGGCTTCCTTTTCCTTTTCCGGACGCAGCACCATCAGCATGCGCTCCTGGCTTTCCGAAAGCATCATTTCGTAGGCGCTCATGCGCTCTTCGCGCACCGGCACCTTGTCGAGATCGAGCTCGATGCCGAGGTCGCCCTTGGCGCCCATTTCGACCGCCGAGCAGGTGAGGCCGGCCGCACCCATGTCCTGGATGGCGATGACGGCGCCCGAGGCCATCAGTTCGAGGCTGGCTTCCAGCAGGCACTTTTCGGTGAAGGGATCGCCGACCTGCACTGTCGGACGCTTCTCATCGATCTTGTCGTCGAATTCGGCCGAAGCCATGGTGGCGCCGCCGACGCCGTCGCGGCCGGTCTTGGCGCCGAGATAGACGACCGGCAGGCCGACTCCCTTGGCTTCGGACAGGAAGATCGCATCGGTCTTGGCAAGGCCCGCTGCAAAGGCGTTGACCAGGATGTTGCCATTGTAGCGGGCATCGAAATTGACCTCGCCGCCGACCGTCGGCACGCCGAACGCGTTGCCATAGCCGCCGACGCCGGAAACCACGCCTGAAACGAGGTGCCTGGTCTTGGGATGGTCGGGCGCACCAAAACGCAGCGCATTCATCGCCGCGATCGGCCGCGCGCCCATGGTGAAGACGTCGCGCAATATGCCGCCGACGCCGGTCGCCGCACCCTGGTAGGGCTCGATGTAGGATGGGTGGTTGTGACTCTCCATCTTGAAGACGACGCAGTCGCCATCGCCGATGTCGACCACGCCAGCATTCTCGCCCGGCCCCTGGATGACCTGAGGTCCGGTGGTCGGCAGCGTGCGCAGCCATTTCTTCGAGGATTTGTAGGAGCAGTGCTCATTCCACATCGCCGAGAAGATGCCGAGTTCGGTGAAGCTCGGCTCGCGCCCGACGAGGTCGAGAATGCGCTGGTACTCGTCGGGCTTGAGCCCGTGTGAGGCAATGAGCTCGGGGGTGATCGGCACGGAATTGGAAATGGTCATGGGCGGCGATTTTTATCCGGGACGTTGGGATTTTGAGTCCCGTCTTATCGCAAGCCTTGCGGCCGATACACCCATGGATTGACGAAAAACGACGGAAAACCGGACAAAGCCACGCAGTGTCAGGAGAAGCTGTCGTAGCCGGCGCGGCCTTCATCGAGAAGTCGCCGGATCACCGCAACGCCTTCAGCGATATCCCCGCGCTGTCTCGGCTGCGAAACGCCGAAGCGGACGCCATGGAAAACCTGCTCGGAACGGCCGGCCTTGAATTCGTCCTCGTCGTCGATCAGCACGCCGTGCTCCAGGCAAGCGTTCTTGAAGGTGCCGGAAAGCCAGGGGTCGGGCAGGGTCAGCCAGACAAAGGGCACCCTGTCATGCGACTTGAAGGCGAAGCCGGCCAAAGTCTCGCGTACGATGGCGATGCGGGCGCTGATTTCGGCGATGCTGCGCTTTCGTATCTCATCCGCCTGACCGGACAGCACCAGCCTTGTATTCACCTCCGCCAGCAGGAAGGGCATGCCGCCGGTCATCATCTTGTGGGCGACGCGGATGCGGTGGCGGTAGGCGGGCGGGCAGGAAAGCCAGCCGCCGCGCACACCGGCTGCGACCGACTTCGACAGGCCGCCCGCGACAATGGTCCTCTCAGGAGCATATTCGGCCAGCAACGGCGTCGGATCATCGGTCAGATTGCCATAGAGGTCGTCCTCGATGAGGACGACATTGTATTCGCGTGCGACATGGGCGATCGCTTCGCGGCGCGCCGCCGACAAGGTGGCCAGCGTCGGATTCTGCGCCGTCGGCATCAGGAAGATCATTTTGGGATGCTTTTGCGCGCAGACGCGCTCGAAATCCTGCGGATCGATGCCTTCATCGTCCGATGCCACCAACGCGGTGCGCCTGCCGATCAAGCCGGCACTGCGGGAAACCTGCGAGTAGGTGAGGTGCTCGAAGGCAACATAGTCGCCAGGCATGGTGAGCGCCGCGATCGCCGCCATCACCGCCGCATGGGTGCCGAGCGTGGGAACGATGGTGTCGGCATCCGGGCGAAAGGAATTGCGCGCCAACCAGCGGGCGCCGGCTTCGTACCATCGTTCGGGGAAATCCCTGGTGTAGCTCGAAATCTCATGCGGATGGTCCTGCGCCGTGCGCGACAGGACACCGGCGACAATGTCGCCCTGGCCGATATCAGGTGCTGCGGTGCTGTCGAAACGCAGCTTGCCTTTAGGCGCATCGATATAGCGCGTGCCTTCGCCGCCGACGTCCGGAGCCGGAAAATCCGGCTTCGCGCGCTGGCCGAGCACATAGGTTCCACGCCCGACCTCGCCGCTCACCAGCCCACGCTCGCGCAGCAATTGATAGGCCCGGCCGACCGTGCCGACGGTGGTGCCGATGTCGTAGGCGAGGTCGCGCTGCGGCGGCAACTTTGCGCCGGCATCGATCACGCCCCGATCGATGTCCGTCTCGATGGAATCCGCCAGCCGCTGATACAGCGGGCCGGAGCCGGCAGTGAGATCTGGAAGCCAATTTGTCATGGTGACAATTTTCTATATTGCACCGATGGATGAGTCAATACATATCAATCGCGTGCCAAAAGGGTACAATTTAGGACTTTGGCAGAAAGAAAATGAATACAATTGCGACAATACGTCATTCGAGCGCTGCATTATCAGCCCAATCGACACGCCCGTCGGCTCAGCGCGGCTTTGTCAGCCGCCTTGTGCGCGTGCTGAGGTCGCTGGCAAGATGGATCGACAACCTGCTGGATCGCCGCCGCAGCCGGTTGGCTCTGCTGGAGATGACCGACGACCAGCTCAAGGATATCGGCGTCACGCGCTGCGACGCCCACCGCGAGGGCATCAGGCCGTTCTGGGACTGACCGTGATCCCAAAAGTGGGAACCGGTTTGGGAAAGATGATGGTCCGGGGAAATCCGGACAGAAGGTCCGCACAGTTCTAACGGACCCTCGACGCCCTGGTGCGTGCAACGGCATGGTCCGCAAGGACGGCGACCACGCACAGCACGAGGAAAAGTCCGGTGATGGCTGCAGCTGAGATGACGACGCTGGTCGCGCCGTTCTTGGCGATGTTCAGGAAAGGGTAGGGCACCTCGCCGGCAAGCGGCGCCCGCACCAGCGCATAGACCAGATAAGCGATGGGATAGATCACCCACCACGAAATGTCGCTCCAGCGTGTCCGGCCGTCGGCGCCCGATATCAGCCACCACAGCACGAACAGCACCGGCGTGACGTAGTGCAGGAGAACATCGCAGAGCAGGAACAGTCCCTGCGGCTGCCAGAGTCGTGCCAGAACCGTTGCGTAGATGATGAAGACCAGTGCGATCGAAACCGCAACGCCGGTGCGCATCCGCGCCCCTGCAAAGGCCGGCAGCCAGGCATAGAAGGTGGGTGACAGCAGCGACGTGTACACCAGCACCGCGCCGATGTTGGTCAGGATGGTGAAGAAGCTGAAGACGAAAATGACGGAGCCAAGCAGGCTGCGGCCTGCTTCCATCGATGCAGGAATGCTGATGCAGAACTGCAGGATGAGCCCGGCCAGACCGATGACCAGCCCCACAATCTGCAGGAACCGGCCCATGGGCTAGGCCGTCGCGGCGCAGGCCGGATTGCCGGCCTGCCAGCGCGCAATGTCGGAGCCGATGCGGGCGCCGAGCGGATCGTTCATCAGCGGTCCGAAGACGTCGACACGGCTAGAATTGCCTTGCGCCTGCACGACCAGCAAAGGTTTGCCGCCATAGTGCTTGGCCGGAACCAGCAGGAAACGCGGCGTGCCGCTGAACGAATTCAGCTCATTGGCCATCTGATACGGTTTGAAGGCCGGGTCCTTGCTGGCGATCCAGCATTTGTGGGCGGCGATCGCCACTTGTTCCATGGCCAGCAGCGCTGCACTTTTGCCCGAGGGAACAGGCGTGCTCTTTGGCGTCGACTGGCAGGATGCCAGCACAAAGCCCGTCGCGGCGACCAGCGCGATCGTCCTCGACTTGATCAAGCGGCACCCATCTCAAGCTCGGACAGGAAGATTTTCAAGCCGTCGGTCATCTCGCCCCACACACGCGACAATGCCGGGTGTTGCGAGGCGATCTGCTGGTAGGCGTCGAATTTGGGATAGGCGTCGAGCAGGTCGTGGCGTCCTGTCATGGCGCGGAAATTGTTGAAGATGAACCGCGTCGGCGTCAGCCAGGCATCGGCGAAGCTGATGTCGTCGCCGAGTGCGAAGGGCCCTTGCGCCATACGGGCCTCGATTGCCGCCAGTCCATGATGCAGGCGGGCGAACTGAGCGTCGATCTCGGCATTGTTGCGCTTCGGCATGGAATGAAGCTCGAAAAGCTTCATCAACGGGGTCAGCACATCGAGATCGGTGATGCGGGCGAACATGCGCACCAGCGCACGGTCCTTGGAATCGGGCGGCAGCAGCGCCGGTTCCGGAAACCGTTCCTCGAGATATTCGGCGATGACCACCGATTCGACAATCGTCTCGCCCGAGCCGGTGATCAGCACCGGAATCCGGTTCATCGGCGAGATGGCGCGAAACTCTTCCGGGATGGGAAAACCGGGCGGCGGCGCGATGATCTTGAGTGGTACGTCTTTGATGTAGGCCAATGCCCGCACGATCGACGAGTAGGGCGACAACGGCCGCGAATAGAGTTTCATGACCGTCTCTCTCCCCAATGAACCAGACTTGCTCCAAAGAGACAGGAATGTCCGGCTGTTTTCAAGCTGTTCGCTTCGATATCGTCAGGCAGCGATGCCGAGGGCGCTCTCGAACAGTCCGCGGCCGTCGGTACCGCCATGGGCTGCTTCGATCAGGTTTTCCGGATGCGGCATCAGCCCGAGCACATTGCCTTGGCTGTTGACGATGCCGGCAATGTCGTTGATCGAGCCGTTGGGGTTGGTGTCCTCGGCATAGCGGAACACCACCTGGCCTTCGCCTTCGAGACGGGCAAGCGTGTCGGCGTCGGCGAAATAATTGCCGTCATGATGCGCGACCGGCGAGCGGATGATCTGGCCCGGCTGATAGCGGCGGGTGAACATGGTGTTGGCATTGGTGATCTCGAGCTTCACCTGCCGGCAGACGAATTTCAGCGAGGTGTTGCGCATCAAGGCGCCCGGCAACAGGCCGGCCTCGACCAGGATCTGGAAACCGTTGCAGACGCCGATGACCGTAACGCCCGCGGCCGCTTTTTCGGCCACTGCCCGCATGACCGGCATGCGCGCGGCGATCGCGCCGCAGCGCAGATAGTCGCCGAAGGAAAAACCGCCCGGAATGGCGATCAGATCGACATCGGGGATTTCGGTGTCGGTTTGCCAGACGGTGACCGGCGGTGTTCCCGAAATCTTGGTCAGCGCCGCGATCATGTCGCGGTCGCGATTGAGGCCAGGCAGGAGGACGACGGCTGATTTCATTTCGGTTCGTAAGGCCTTTGTGCTTCGGCGAGTTCGCGCAACTCGAGGCGCTGCTCAATCCGTTCAAGATGTTGATCGATACGGCCTGCTATCGCGTAGATATTGTTGACGTCCGTTTGCGTGCTCAACGCCTGCAAGCCTGATCGCTACAATCTCGTGCTTGACTTCGCCCAGGCCACTCTCAAGTCGATCCGTTCGTGAATGGATTTTCTTGAGAAGCTCGTACATCGGTTCATTCGTGACTTCAGGCATCCGTGCCTCCGGCACAGCCTTAGGTAAGCGTCACACTATAATTCTCGATCACCGTATTCGCCAGCAGCTTGTCGCACATGGCCTTGAGGTCGGCTTCGGCCTTGGCCTTGTCGCTTTCCGCCAGCTCGACGTCGAACACCTTGCCCTGCCGCACCGTGCCGACGCCGCCGAAGCCCAGGCCGGACAATGCGTGTTCGATCGCCTTGCCCTGCGGGTCGAGCACGCCGTTCTTGAGGGTGACGGTAATGCGGGCCTTGATCACGCTGGACATGCTCCTGTTCTGATTATCGGGTCGCAAACCGCGATCAGTGTGGCTTGCCTTTGAGGCCGTCGGTCGAGGCGACGAGCACCGGGCCGGTCGGGCGCGGCGGCTCGTTCTCGTTCATGATGCCGAGGCGGCGGGCAACTTCCTGGTAGGCCTCGACGAGGCCGCCCATGTCGCGGCGGAAACGGTCCTTGTCGAGCTTGTCCTGCGTCGCCACGTCCCACAGGCGGCAGGAGTCCGGCGAGATCTCGTCGGCGACGACGATGCGCATCATGTCGCCTTCGAACAGGCGGCCGCATTCGATCTTGAAGTCGACGAGCTGGATGCCGACGCCCATGAACAGGCCGGAGAGGAAGTCGTTGACGCGGATGGCCAGCGCCATGACGTCGTCGATCTCCTGCGGGCTCGCCCAGCCGAACGCGGTGATGTGCTCTTCCGACACCATCGGGTCGTCGAGCGCGTCGGCCTTGTAATAGAATTCGATGATCGAGCGCGGCAGAACGGTGCCTTCCTCGATGCCGAGCCGCTTCGACAGCGAACCGGCGGCGACATTGCGCACCACCACTTCGAGCGGAATGATCTCGACTTCCTTGATCAGCTGCTCGCGCATGTTCAGACGGCGGATGAAATGGGTCGGAATGCCCATGCGGTTCAAATGGTTGAAAATATACTCGGAAATGCGGTTGTTGAGGACGCCCTTGCCGTCGATGACCTCGTGCTTCTTCTTGTTGAACGCGGTTGCATCATCCTTGAAGAACTGGATAAGCGTGCCCGGTTCGGGTCCCTCATAGAGTATCTTGGCCTTGCCTTCATAAATGCGGCGGCGATTTTTCATCTGATTTTTCTCTGGGGTTCCGGACAGGCGGTATCAGACCATTTCCTGTCCGTCTGCCTGAAATAGTGCGGCTACGGTAGGGTTCAATGCCGGGTCTATCCCAATCACATCGTTTGCTCAATCGGCAAATCCTTCCAATCAACCGCTTTCGGGACTGAAATGCCGCAGCGCAGCATGCGATGAAGCATATTGACCGGCCCGCGACCTTTTGGTTTGTGCTTTGACAACGCACATATTCACCGCCAACGAATCGAATTTGACCCGGAGGGACGCCATGAGCAGCATGAAAGACCGTGAAGAGGGCTTTGAGCGTAAATTCGCATTCGACGAGGAGCTTCGGTTCAAGGCCTCGGCGCGCCGCAACAAGGCGCTCGGCCTGTGGGCCGCCGAAAAGCTCGGAAAGTCCGGCGCCGATGCCGACGCCTATGCCAAGGAAGTGGTTATCTCCGACATCGAGGAGGCCGGCGACCACGACGTGTTCCGCAAGATCCGCGGGGATTTCGACGCGGCCGGCGTCGAGCAGTCGGACCACCAGATCCGCCGCACCATGGACGAACTGATGGCGCAGGCGATCGAGCAGATCAAGAACACCTGATCCGGGCCATGCGCTGATCCCGCGGCCATACGCTGGACCAATCGACCGCCCGGCCTATCCGGGCGGTTTTTCTTTGCCTTTGCCGCCGTTTCCGGCTGAAACTGCGGTCGCTAACAAGGAAAGAGTTCATGTCCCTGAAGTCCCGCCTCGCGGCCGATGAAACGTTGTTCACCGCATGGTCCGGTGTGCCGGATGCCTTGACGGTCGAGATCGTCGCCAAGCAGGGTTTCGATGCCGTCACGCTCGACATGCAGCATGGCGGCCATCACGAAGACAGCGTGCTGCGTGGCCTGGTGCCGGTGCTCGCTACCGGCAAGCCGGCGCTGGTGCGAATTCCCGTTGGCCGTTTCGACATGGCAAGCCGCGCGCTCGATTTCGGCGCCGAGGCGGTCATCGCGCCGATGGTGAACTCGGTTGCCGACGCAAAACTGTTCGCCGCCGCCATGAAATACCCCCCGGTCGGCGAGCGCTCCTGGGGCCCGACCTACGCTTTTCCCCGCCACGGCCAAGGCGACCAGGCCGACTGGCTGCGCGACACCAACCAGCGCACCATGGCCTTCGCCATGGTCGAGACGCGTGCAGCCCTCGATGCGCTCGATGGCATCCTCGACACGCCCGGCATCGACGGCATCTTCCTGGGCCCGTCGGATTTCTCGATCGCCTGGAGCAATGGCGCCACGGTCAATTCGACGCTGGAAAGCATGATGGAGACGGTGGCGTCGGTGGCCGAGCGCACCCGCAAGGCCGGCAAACATGCGGCGATCTACGTTGTCGAGCCGGCAATTGCCGGCCGGGTCGTGTCGATGGGCTATCGCCTGCTGGCCATGGGCTCGGAGCATGCGCTGATTTCACTGGGCGCAAAGACCCTGCTCAAGGGCATCAAGGATTCGATCGGATCCTGAACCCGAACCGGACGCACTGCCGTCACAGCGCCGGGCGGTTAGGCGCTCGACGCCGCAGGCGCCGCGGCGATAGGTCCGCCGCGCCTGAACCTGTTGAACAGGGCGCCGACCATCTGGACCCACCAGTTGTTGAAGGTCATGAGCGGCAACGCCGCGAGGATCGAACCCAGTATGGCGGCGGCGGCGCCGAGTGCGGTGGAACCGCTTGTCAACAAAACCCATGACCCCAATGAGCAGATAACGGGTACATGCACGAGGTAGAGTGGGAAGGACAGGTCGCCCAGAAAACGTGCCACCTTACCCGAGAGCCATGATAGAGGCTCATCCACACTCAGCACCGCGTAGACCAACATGACGCTTGCCGGGATGGCCACGCAGGCTTGCCGCAGGCCCACATCGGAAGCCACGTCAAGCACGGCGAACGGGCGATATATGCCCACGGCACTCCCCGCATAACCCAGCAGCGCCAGGGAAACCATCACCATGGCGCCTCTCACCCACCGATTCGGGCGAAAATCCATGGCGAGAAGCGGATAGAGCAAGAGGCTGGCCGGAAAGGCACAAAGAAAGTAACTGACTTGCAGCGCCAGGAACACGACTGCTGCTATGCAGACCCAGAACGATAACGTCCAGCGGCCTTGAAGGAAAAAGACGATCGGGGCGAGGGCGAAGGTCAGCATGCTCCCCCAGAACTCGACCGTCATGGTCCACAGACTGCTGTCATAATAGTTGTCGCCGTAGATGAACGTCCGCCACGCCCCTTGCAGAAACGCGTCGGCGAAACTCGCAGTCTCCGGCGATAGCACCTTTGAAGCATTGCCGAAACTTCTCAGCCAGTCGGATTGGGTGACGGCGGCCGCATCCTTGATGAAATACAGGTCGAGCTTGAAGATGATGCAGGATGCCAGCGTCGTAACGAGTACCGGGCCGGCCAGGCGTGGCAGGCGCTTGATCGCACCCAACCGCAGATCTTGTGCCTTGCTGGTCTGAAAATAACGCTTCACGAGCACGTAGGAAGACAGGACGAAAAACAGGTAGACGGCGGAGCCGCCATTGAACGCGACGAAAGCCAGGCTTGTTTTGAGCGATTGCCCGGCCAAGTCTCCCTCGCCTTCCATCAATGGCGCAAAAGCACCCAAACAATGCCCATTCAGAACTACGAGCGCGGCGACACCTCTTAACAATTCGAGTGAAGCATCCTTGGCCAAGTATGGGCTTTCTTTGAATAATTGCTATTTAGTACGCGCGAATATAATCGTTCGGCGAACAGAGTTCGCCGTTGCTGGAGAGATTATCGCGATCTGCATTAAATTATTGTTCACGCAAGCCGGATGGCCTGCCGAGCAGCTTCGTGTTCAGGCTTTGACCGTATATATTACAGGTCCGTCAGGAACTTGGCGAAGGTCATCGAGCCTTCGGGCCACGGTCCGAAGCCCGAATCCGCGTTGAGATGACCGGTTTCGCCGGCATCGATGAACAGCGAGCCCCAGGCACCGGCAATGTCTTCGGCGACATCGAAGGCGCAGAACGGATCGTTGCGGCTGGCAATCACGATCGAGGGAAAGGGCAGCGGCTCACGCGGGTAGGGGCCGAAGGTCATCAGGTGCCTGGGCCTGATCTCGGGGTTAGCGACATCGGGCGGCGCCACGAAGAAGGCCCCGGCGACCGGCTTGCGGAATTGCGGAATGGCTTGCACCGCCGCGGCGACGCCAAGTGAGTGCGCGACCAGGACGACCGGCCGCTCGGCCTCGTTGACCGCCTTGGCGACGCTCGCCGTCCAGTCCTCGCGCACCGGCTTCGACCACTCCGCCTGTTCGACGCGGCGCGCCGTCGACAGCTTCGACTGCCAGCGGCTCTGCCAATGGTCGGGGCCGGAATTGGTGTAGCCCGGCACGATGAGAATATCTGCGTCTCTGACCTTCATGGCGCTGAGATAGCGAGCGGCATCGCTTCGTGCAACCGGCAGAAACGCCACGTTTGATCACAATAGTGAACACCATGTTCGCTTCTTCGCGTCTTGTGTGAACGATGCGGATGGACGATCTGTGGTCAGGAAAAGAAACAGCCGTGCGCGGGAACCCTGACTTTGGAACTGACACGACGTACAATGATCGGCGGAGTGGGGTTTCTCGCTTTGGGAGCTTCATCGCAGGCCGGTCGAACGGAGCATTTGATGAGCGAGTTGCCTTTTGCCGCCACCACCCCGGTCAGCGTTGCCCGCGTCGGGCTGAAGGCGCGCGACGCGGAAAGCCTTGCCGCATATTATCGCAGCATCGTCGGTCTGCAGGAACTGAGCCGCGCCGATGGGGCGATCACGCTGGGCGCCGCCAACCGTCCGTTGCTGGTCATCGAGGCCGATCCTTCGGCCAAGCCGGATGATCCTCGCAGCGCAGGCCTGTTCCATACTGCCTTCCTGCTGCCCAGCCGTGCCGATCTCGGCCGCTGGATCAACCACGCCATATCAAACAAGATCGCAATCGAGGGCGCTTCCGACCATCTGGTCAGCGAAGCACTGTACCTGACCGATCCCGAAGGCAACGGCATCGAGATCTATGCCGACCGCCGTCCGCAGGACTGGAAGTGGAATGGCGACAAGGTGGCGATGGCGACCGAGCGGATGAACATTCCGTCCGTCGTTGCCGAAGTGCCTGCGGGTGACGCCGGCTGGCAGGGCGCGCCGGAAAACAGCGTCGTCGGCCATGTCCACCTGCGCGTCGGCAGGCCGGAAGACGCCGAAGCCTGGTGGAACCAGGAATTCGGCTTCGACACGGTGGCCAAATATGGCGGCCAGGCGGTGTTCCTGTCGTCAGGCGGCTATCACCACCACATCGGCGCCAACGCCTGGCAGAGTTCGGGCGCCGGCCGCCGCGATCCCAGCCGGTCGGGTCTGGCCTGGGTGGAGATGCGTTCGGACAATGTGACCAGCCCGGTGACCCGCGAAGATCCATGGGGCACGGTGATCAGGACTGTTCCCGGCAAGGCTTGATTTGAGGGCTGCGCCAAGCTGGAGCACCCCTCAACCGTCGCGGCGTTGCGCGCCGATCCACCTTCTCCCACAGGGGAGAAGGTGAAGCCTGCCGCTCGCGGCTCTGCAAATCTCGATCGCTGATGCTTGGCGGCAAGGTTGCCGCAGCCTTTCCTTTTCCCCTTGTGGAAGAAGGTGGCCTCGCGAAGCGAGGTCGGATGAGGGGTGCTCAGCTTGACGCCAGCGACGGTATAGCGCTTTGCCTCAGGCTTTGCCAAACACCCGCTTGAAGATCGTGTCGACATGCTTGGTGTGATAGCCCAGGTCGAATTTCTCGCGGATTTCGGCCTCGGGCAGGGCAGCGGTCACTTCCCTGTCGGCCAGTAATTCTTCAAGAAAATCAGCGCCTTGCTCCCACACCCTCATGGCGTTGCGCTGGACCAGACGGTAGGAGTCTTCGCGAGACAACCCAGCCTGCGTCAGCGCCAGCATGACACGCTGCGAATGCACGAGGCCGCGGAACTTGTTCATGTTCTTCAGCATGTTGTCGGGATAGACGAGCAGCTTGTCGATGACGCCGGTCAGCCGTGACAGTGCGAAATCGAGCGTCACGGTGGCGTCAGGGCCGATCATGCGCTCGACCGAGGAGTGGGAAATGTCGCGCTCGTGCCAGAGCGCCACATTCTCCATCGCCGGCATCGCCATGGAGCGAACCATGCGGGCAAGGCCGGTGAGGTTTTCGGTCAGCACCGGGTTGCGCTTGTGCGGCATGGCCGAGGAGCCCTTTTGGCCCGGCGAAAAATACTCTTCCGCTTCGAGCACTTCGGTGCGCTGCAAATGCCTTATCTCGATCGACAGCCGCTCGACCGACGAGGCGATGACGCCGAGCGTGGCAAAGAACATCGCGTGGCGGTCGCGCGGGATCACCTGCGTCGACACCGGCTCGGGCTTCAGGCCGAGCTTTGCCGCGACATGTTCCTCGACATAGGGGTCGATGTTGGCGAAGGTGCCCACAGCCCCGGAGATCGCACAGGTGGCGATATCCTCTCGCGCGTGCACCAACCGTTCGCGGCAGCGCGAGAACTCGGCATAGGCCTGCGCCAGCTTGATGCCGAAGGTCGTCGGCTCGGCATGGATGCCATGGCTGCGGCCAATGGTGACGGTGTTCTTGTGCTCGAAGGCGCGGCGCCTGAGCGCTGCAAGCAGACCATCGATATCGGCGAGCAGGATGTCGCTGGCGCGGGTCAGCTGTACGGCGAAGCAGGTGTCGAGAACGTCGGACGAGGTCATGCCCTGGTGGATGAAGCGGGCGTCCGGCCCGACGAATTCGGCAAGATGGGTCAGGAAGGCGATGACGTCATGCTTGGTGACGCGTTCGATCTCGTCGATCGCCTCGACGTCGAATTTTGCGGCACTGCCCTTTTCCCAGATGGTTTTTGCCGCTTCCCTGGGAATGACGCCGAGTTCGGCCAGCGCATCGCAGGCATAGGCTTCGATCTCGAACCAGATGCGGAACCGGGTTTCTGGCGACCAGATGGCGACCATTTCCGGCCGGGAATAGCGAGGGATCATCGGTCAGTCCTGACATATCGAGAAGTTTGCCCGCGTCCTAACAGAGGCGAGCAAAATGCTCAACGCCGCTGGCGCGCAAACCAGACGCCCGCGGCAAACAGAGCGATGAAACCAACTGGAAAATAGAGCCGGATGCCCAGCACCACGAATTGATAGAGCGCAATCAACGTCGTGAAGACGAACTGGAGGACCCAGGTGCGGGTGAAAGCAGGCGCATGCCACTCGGCGTAGTAGGAGCGGTACTGCAGGGCAAACAGCCCGCCGGTCAGGCCGATCGTCGCCGCTGCTAGGCACACGAAGGCCGCGGCGAAAGCGACTTCCCAGCGTCTTCCCTGCGAGACCAGCCGCGCCGCAAACAGGCCGATGGGGAAGGCCAGCGCAGCTCCCGCCGCAAACAGCATGGTGACAATGAGGATTTTCGCCGGCGTCTCCCAGTCGCCCAAAAACAAGGTGAGGAGCGCGCTGGCGCCCATTGTCACAGCCCACAACAAGGCGCCGACAAGTGCTGTGCGCGGCGTCGGTATCGCGCGGCGAAGGCGGTTCAGCGCACGATCGCGCGCGGCGGGTTGAGCAGGGGGTGTCACAGGCGGCCGGTCACCGCGATCCAGCGAAAGTCCGGGCCTTCAAAGCCGTATTGGCGCACCGCGATCAGCACGGCATAGGCGCTGAGGCTGTCCATGGAAAAGGTCTGCACGGCGCCGATGCGATAGCCGTTCGGGCAACCCCGGCTTTTCGGTATCGCCTTGTCCTCGTGCAGCAGCTTGGTCGTGCCGCCATCCTGCGCCTCGATGCGCAGCAGCCGGAAGCCGTTGATTTCGCCCTGGCTCTCGCAGCCATCGGCGTTGTTCATGCCCAACTCGTCGAGCCGGAACTCGAGCGGTGGGTCGACCGGAGTGAAGATCGGGCGCGGATTGACCGCCATCCGGTGCGGATCCGCCGAAAGCTCGGTCACCGGGTTGAAACCCGCGGTGATGCCGCGGTTGGCGTCCAACTCGGCCTGGCTGACAATGGATTCGCCTTTTTGCCGGGCCTGAAGGCGCACCGCATCCAGTTTGGCATTCTCGTCCTCAAGCCGGACCCGGATCGGCGTGCCCTTCAGAAAGCTGTCGGTGCTGGTGTCGATGTAGTAGCGGTTGGCATAGGGAAAGCCCGATCCATCCTGCACGCCATATTCCTCGAAAGCGAAGACGCTGCCGTCCTTGGTGAAGCCGAGGATCTCAAGTTCAGCGACATCGCCGGCATGAGCCGCGATCGAGGTCGCAAGCTGTGCAAGCAGGCCAACGGCAAACAGAAAGAGCATTCGCATCGGTCTTCACCCCCGTGATCGTTTCAATCCCCTAGCACGACGGAATCAAAACGTCGTGCGGTGCGAAAGCCGATGCATCCAATCGGCCCGTCATTTGTTATTGTCGGCAGTCCCAATGGAGAACCACCATGACCGACACCAGCAAAATTCGTGAGCATATGGAAGTCGTCGGCGCCGATGGCGTGCATGTCGGCACTGTCGACAAGGTCGATGGCCAGCGCATCAAGCTAACCAAGGCCGATAGCGGCGAGGGCGCCCACAAGGGCCATCACCACTACATTCCCCTGAGCCTGATTGCCGAAGTCGACGGCAAGAAGGTCTGGCTGTCGGCGAATTCTGATGTCGCGGTGACGTTCGAGGAAGAAAAGTCCGATCCGGTCTGATTGATCGCTTCACTTCATGCGTGACGACCAGACCGGAAACAGATCGTTTTCGGCAGGCGTCGCGGCATAGACGCCTCGGCTGATGGCGCGCGCCATGGTGGCGCCGGCGGCGGCGTAGAGATCGATTGCTGCATCGGCGGAGAGTTCGATACCGCTCGTGCCGGTCGCCAGCGCGAACACAAGGTCGCCATCGGCCGGCGTGTGCGTCGGCCAGATGGCGCGCACGAATCCATCATGCGCCGACATCGCCAGGCGCTTGGCGGCAGCCTTTGTGAGCACCGCATCGGTGGCAATGACGGCGATGGTGGTGTTGCCGCCGGTCTCCGTCTGCCGGCCAAAATGTTTGTCGCGGTACTTCAAAAGAATCCGTTTCGCCTCGTCAGGCATCGGCGAGGGATAGCCAAGCCCACCGAATTCGTCGCCGATTTCGAACGGTGCCGCCCAGAAATGGCGGGTTCGGCCTGTGGTCACCGAACCGGTCGGATTGACGGCGGCCAGCGCGCCGATGGTGACGCCATTGTCGAGCAGCGTCGAGGCGGAGCCGAGGCCTCCTTTCAGCCCCGAAGTGAGCGCGCCGGTGCCGGCGCCGATAGTGCCGAGTTGGAAATCGGCGGTGGCGGTTTGCGCGGCTTCATAGCCAAGCTCGCGGTAGGGCGGATAACGGCCCCAATCCTTGTCGCCGCCATTGCGCAGGTCGAACAGGATCGCCGACGGCACGATCGGCACGCGAAAACCGCCGACCTCGAGGCCGATGCCGCGTTCACGCAACGCCGCCTGCACGCCGGAAGCTGCGTCGAGGCCGAAAGCCGAGCCGCCCGAAAGCACCACGGCGTGCACCACATCGACGGAATTGTGCGGTTCGAGCAGGTCGGTCTCGCGGGTGCCCGGCGCACCGCCCAGGATCTGAACGCCGGCCACTGTGGACGCATCGCAAAGCACGGTCGTTACCCCGGATTTCAGCCTTGAGTCGGACGCATTGCCGACGCGCAGGCCGGCAACGTCGGTGATCAGGTTGCGTGGGCCGGTGCGAAACATCAGTTGCTTTCCAAGGGCGCAAAGCGCGTGCCATCGAAGCGGAAGACGCGGTAGGGGCTCCGGCTGAGATCGCCTTTCGCATCAAACCGGATCGGCCCGATCGCCGTGGTGAAATCCTGTCCGGTCAGAGCTTCGGTCAGTGGTTTGCCCGAGCTTTCTGACAAGCCCGACGCTGCCTTGGCGATTTCGACCGCCGCAAAGGCCGGCAGCGTATAGCCGTCGGGCACGACTTTCTGCGCGGCAAAGGCCGCCAGCACTTTTGGATCGGCGACATCGGCCCATTCCGGCGGTGCGATCATCAGTGTGCCTAAGGAATAGGGCACGTCGCCGGGCGGCGTGCGCAGATTCTCGCCGCCGGCAAAGACGATGCCCGCCTGAAGCTGTGCGGCATCGCGGCCCATGATGGCGATGTCGTCGCCATCGCCGCCGGCAAAGACATGCGTCGCGCCGGCCTTCTTCAGCCGACCGATCATGCCGATCTGGTTGTCGAGCTGGGGCCGGAACGTGTCGACGAACACAGGTTTCAGCGCTGCCTGTTCGGCCGCTGCCCGCAACGTCTCGGCGATTTCACGGCCGTAGATGGTGCCGTCGTCGATAATGGCGAACAATTCGTTTTGCCACAGGCGGGTGAGGGCTGACGCGACCGCATTGCGCTCATCGTCGCCGCGTGGTCCGAGGCGATAGACCGGCCAGCCGGTCTTGGCGCGGCGGTCGGTCAGGCTTTCGGTTCGCACGCCAATGGTGATGACCGGAATGTTGGCGTCCTTCAGGATCGGCATCGCCGCCTCGATCGCCTCGGTGCAGAGAAAGCCGACCACGATATTGACCTTGACGGCTGCGAATTCCCTGGCCGCGGCAGCGCCGCCATCGGCGGTGCAGGCGTCATCCACGGTCTTGAGTTCGATGCCGTCCGCTTCGGCGGCCATACCGGTACCGGCCTCGATCTGCTTGCCGAGAATGGCCGATGGTCCCGACAGGGGCGCCGAGACGCCGACCAGCAGCGTCCGGGCATCCGCACCACTGGCCAGGAACAGCCAGAACAGCGCCGCTATTGTTCTTGTCCTGGGTCGCATTCGAGCGATGGGATCCTCCGGGCCGGTCCTATGCTCCCGGCACTGTTGCCGCCAAGACCTAAAGGCTGCCCGGCCTTGGTGCAACACGCGAATTTCGGGATATGGCTCAGGCACTTCGCTTGTGGCGGGCTATGTCTGGCCATATATGTCGATAGGATCCTGACAATGGAAAAAATACGGTGCTGAAGAAGAACGACATTGGGCCGCAGGCCTATCGCGACGCGATGAGCCACTTTGCCGGCCACGTCCATGTGGTCACCACCGACGGGCCGGCCGGCAAGCGCGGCGCGACGGTGATCGCGGCCTGCTCGGTTTCGGACACCCCGCCGACCATTCTGGTCTGTCTCAATCGCGAAAATCCCAAGAACGAACCGTTCGTGAAAAACGGCAGGTTTGCCTTGAACACCCTGGCTTCCCACCAGGAGCCGCTGTCAGTCGGCTTTTCCGGAATCACCGGCTTGCCGGTCGAGGAGCGCTTCGCGCTCGGCGAATGGGACGTGATCTCCACCGGCGCGCCGACGCTGAAGGGTGCGCTCGCCGTGTTCGACTGCGAATTGATCGATACCAAGGACCTGGCCACCCATCGTGTGCTTTTTGGCAAGGTGACAGGCCTGCGGATGGGCGATAATTTGCGGCCGCTGATCTATCACGCCCGCGGCTACCACGTACTGGAAAGCGGAGCGGCGGCGTTCACGGAGAAAGAATGACCGAGCTGAAACCGCGCGCCGCGCCACGGACGATCGACGAGACGCTCGATCTCCTGACCGGTGCGGACTATGTGGCGGACCGGTCGCTGGCGACCGTACTGTTCCTGTCGTTGCGTATGAAGCGGCCGCTTTTCCTTGAGGGCGAGGCCGGCGTCGGCAAGACCGAGATCGCCAAGGTGTTGGCACAGGCGCTCGGCCGCCGGCTGATCCGCCTGCAATGCTATGAAGGCCTTGACGTCTCGTCCGCCGTCTACGAGTGGAACTACGCCGCGCAGATGATCGAGATCCGCATGGAGGAGGCGGCCGGCAAGGTCGAGCGCTCCGCCATGGAGCGCAACGTCTTCTCCGAAAAATACCTGATCCGCCGCCCGGTGCTCGATGCGCTGACCGGCAAGGCGGGGGCTGCCCCGGTTTTCCTGATCGATGAGCTCGACCGCACCGACGAGGCGTTCGAGGCCTTCCTGCTCGAAATCCTGTCCGACTTCCAGGTGACGGTGCCCGAGCTCGGCACCATCAAGGCGGAAGAGCCGCCGATCGTCATCATCACCACCAACCGCACCCGTGAGATCCACGACGCGCTGAAGCGGCGCTGCCTCTATCACTGGGTCGACTATCCCAATGCCGAGCGCGAGTTGGAGATCGTGCGCCGCAAGGTGCCGCAGGCCAACCAGCGCCTTTCGGCCGAAGTTGTCTCCTTCATCCAGAAGCTGCGCCAGATCGAGCTGTTCAAGGTGCCGGGTGTCGCCGAAACCATCGACTGGGCCGGCGCGCTGACCGAGCTCGACAAGGTGGCGCTCGATCCGGAAACCGTCTCCGATACGATCGGCGTGCTGTTGAAATACCAGGACGACATTGCCCGCATCGAGCAGGGCGAAGGCCGGCGCATCCTCAACGAGGTGAAGGCCGAGCTTTCGGCGGCGGAGTAGGCGATGCCGCGCCCCGAGCCAAAAGAGGCCATGCCGCACGGGCGGATCGCCGACAACATCGTCTATTTTGCCCGCACCTTGCGCAAGGCGGGCATGCGGGTCGGGCCGGCCTCGGTCAAGGACGCCATCGAGGCGGTGCTCGCCGCGGGCATCGGTTCGCGCGACGATTTCTACTGGACGCTGCACGCCGTGCTGGTGTCGCGGCATGAGGATCACGCCATTTTCGACGAGGCCTTCCGGCTGTTCTGGAAGTCGCGCGAACTGATCGAAAAGATGCTGGCGATGTTTTCGCCGGTGGCGCCCGACACCAGGGAAAAGCAGAAGCCACGCGCCGCTGAAAACCGGGTCAGCCAGGCGATGTTCGAGGGACACCAGAAGAACCAGCCGCTACAGGAAATTCCCGAGATCGAGGTCGACGCCCGCTTCACCTTTTCCGGCAACGAGGTGCTGCGGGCCAAGGATTTTGCCCAGATGAACGCCGCCGAGATGGCCGACGCCAAGAAGGCGATCGCGCAGTTGCGGTTGCCTTTCGACATGGTGCGGACGCGGCGCTTCAAGGCCGATGCGCATGGCCGCCGCATCGATCCGCGCGCCATGATGCGTTCGGCCGCGCGCACCGGCGGCGAACTGATCCTGCCGAAATTCCGCTCAGCCCGCGAGGTTCATCCGCCGCTGGTCGTGTTGGCCGACATTTCCGGCTCGATGAGCCAGTACACGCGGATTTTCCTGCATTTCCTGCATGCGCTGACGGAAAAAAGGCGTCGCGTGCACACCTTCGTCTTCGGTACCCGGCTGACCAATCTGACGCGGCAGATGCGCCATCGCGACCCGGATGCAGCCCTTGCCGACTGTTCGGCGGCGGTCATGGACTGGTCGGGTGGCACCCGCATCGGCGACACGCTGGCCGAGTTCAACCTGATATGGTCGCGTCGCGTGCTGGGGCAGGGGGCGGTCGTGCTTCTGATCACAGATGGGCTGGAGCGCGACGATGTCGCCGGCCTGTCGGAGGAGATGGAGCGCCTGCACAAATCCTGCCGGCGGCTGATCTGGCTGAACCCGTTGCTGCGCTTCGACGGCTTCCAGGCGCGCGCCCGTGGCGTCAAGGCGATGCTGCCGCATGTCGACGAGTTCCGCTCGGTGCACAATCTCGATGCGCTCGCCGATCTCTGCGCGTCATTGGACAAGAAGTCGGCACAATCCGTCGATCCGCGCCGATGGCTGGAAGCTGGCGCGAGGCGCGCCGCATAACCATATCCTTCCCATCCGGAAAACAGATCCCGAGAAAAACAGACTTCTGGAGAAACGGTCATGGAAAACAGCATTTATCTGGATGAGGCCCGCGACCCGCTGATCATTGCGGAGGGCTGGATGAAGGACGGCAAGGACGTGGCCATCGCGACAGTGGTCGAGACCTGGGGTTCGGCGCCCCGACCTGTAGGCAGCCATCTGGTCATCGACGCACACGGCAATTTCCATGGCTCCGTCTCGGGCGGCTGCGTCGAAGGCGCTGTGGTCAGCGAGGCCATCGACGTCATCGACAGCGGCAAGGCCAGGATGCTGGAGTTCGGTGTTGCCGACGAAACCGCATGGCAAGTGGGCTTGTCCTGTGGCGGCCGCATCAAGGTGTACGTGGAAAGACTGGGCTAGAGCATGATCCCAAAAAGTGGGACCCGGTTTTTGGACAAGATGATGCTCGGACAAGAGATTTCCTGATGGATCCCTACGCCTTAAAAACTTTGAACGCCGAACGACGCGCCCGCCGTGCGGCGATCCTTGTCACCGATCTCGGTGACGGCCGCGACCGGATCGTGCGCGAGGGCGATCACGTCGCCGGCGATCTCGGAACCGCGATCGCCAGGGCGTTTCGCACCGGTAATTCCGGTTCGGTCGAAGCCGAGGGGCGGACTTTCTTTCTCAACGCGCATCTGCCGCAGCCGCGTCTGGTCGTGATTGGCGCTGTCCATATCAGCCAGGCGCTGGCGCCGATGGCGAAGATCGCCGGCTATCCCGTGGAGATCATCGACCCCCGCACCGCTTTCGCCACGCCGGACCGCTTTCCCGATGTGGCGCTTCATGCCGAATGGCCGGAGGATGTGCTGAAGCGTCAGCCGCTCGACAGCTACACCGCACTTGCCGCCGTCACCCATGATCCGAAGGTCGATGATTTCGCCCTGAAGGCAGCACTAGACGCCAACTGCTTCTATGTCGGCGCGCTCGGCAGCAGGAAGACGCATGCCAAGCGTGTCGAACGTTTGCTGGCGCTGGGCGCGAGCGCCGACCAGATCGCCCGTATTCATGCGCCGATCGGGCTCGATATTGGTGCTGCCAGCCCGGGAGAGATTGCTGTTGCGGTGTTGGCCCAGGCGATCCATGCCTTCCGCTCGCGCGGGCTGGACGCAAAAGGTGCGGCGGCGTGAAATTCGGACCGATCCCGATCGAGACGGCGGAAGGCGCGGTGCTGGCACACTCCACCACCGCTGGTGAACGCCGCTTCCGCAAGGCGCATAGGCTGAGCGCCGAAGATGTGGCGCTGCTACGGACTGCCGGTGTTTCCGAGGTCGTTGCGGCTGTTCTGGCTGAGGACGACCTCGGCGAGGATGCGGCCGCGCAAACGATTGTCGAGAGCATGGCCTTTCGCGGCATCGAAGCCAAGCCTGCCGCGACCGGGCGGGTCAACCTCCATGCCAAGGCGCCGGGCATCTTCACGGTCGATGCCGCTGCCATCGACGCCATCAATGCCATCGATCCCGCCATCACCATCGCCACGCTGGCGCAGCATGCGCCGGTCGAGAAAGGCCAGATGGTCGCGACGGTGAAGATCATTCCCTTCGCGGTCGGTTCAGCGCTGGTCGACGCTGCGACAGAAATCTGCGCCGCAGGCGAGATCTTTGCCGTCAATGCCTACCGGCCCGTGCGTGTCGGCGTCATCCAGACGGTTCTGCCGGGCATCAAGCCTTCCGTGCTCGACAAGACGCTGCGGGTCACCGAAGCACGGCTGGCGCGCACCGGCGGCAGGCTGACGGCCGAGCGCCGCACGGCGCATGAGATCGCGCCGGTGGCGGAGGCCACGGCTTCCCTGGTGCGCGACAATGACGTGGTGGTGATCTTCGGCGCCTCGGCGATGAGCGATTTCGCCGATGTCATTCCCGCGGCGATCGAGAAAGCGGGCGGTACCGTCGTCCGCGCCGGTATGCCGGTCGATCCCGGCAATCTGCTGGTGCTCGGTGCGCTCGGAGGCAAGCACGTCATCGGCGCGCCCGGCTGCGCCCGCAGTCCCAAGGAGAACGGGTTCGATTGGGTGCTGGACCGATTGATCGCCGGTCTCGACGTGACCGCCAGGGATATTGCCGGCATGGGGGTCGGCGGGCTGTTGATGGAAATCCCCACACGGCCGCAGCCGCGCGAACCGCTGCCGGCCAAATCTCAACTGAAGGTCGGCATCGTGCTGCTGGCGGCCGGCCGGTCGAGCCGCATGGGCGGGCCGAACAAGCTGTTGGCGCTGTTCGACGGCAAGCCGCTGGTGCGCCGCACCGCCGAGCGGGCGCTTGGCTCGAAGGCGTCCAGAACTGTCGTCGTCACCGGCCACCAGCGCGAGCGGGTGCGCGCTGCGCTGGCGGGCCTCGACGTGACCTTCGCCGACAATCCTGATTTTACCGACGGCTTGTCCACGTCGCTGAAGGCCGGCATTGCCTATCTGCCGGAGGACTCCGCCGGTGTGATGATCGCGCTCGGCGACATGCCCGATATCACGTCCGACGATCTCGACAGATTGATCGATGCGTTCCGCAAGGGCGGCGGCAATGCGGTGGTCCGCGCTTCGCATGACGGCAAGCGCGGCAATCCGGTGCTGTTGCCGCGTTCGCTGTTTCCGGCGATCGCCCATCTGGAGGGCGACACCGGTGCACGCCATCTGGTCGAGACCGAAGGGCTCGATGTCATCGATGTCGAGATCGGCGCGGCGGCGTCTGTCGATGTCGACACGCGCGAGGCGCTGGAAGGCGCCGGCGGTGTGCTGCAGGATTGACAAACCCAAGCCGAATTACGCATGCGTTGGGTATGTCTTTTCGCCGCCAAATTTTCTGTGCCTTTGCAGTCACGACCGCGTTGCTGTCGTCGGCCGCGCAAAGTCAGACGCTGTCCCTAAAACCCTTCAAGGACGATCTCTTCGCCTATCCGCCCACGCTGTCGTCCGACAGCAACGGCGCCTACACGGTCATCGACTACCGCGAGATGCGCGACATCAACCAGCGTGACCAGGTGCCCGAGCGGCGGGTGAACGCCCAATATACCGACGCCAGCGTGCGCAAGGTGCAGCAGGATCTGTTGCTGAAAACCGACGCCGGCGATATCAGGCATGTCGCCGTCGGCAAGAGCGAGGGCGCCGGCATCATCGTGCTTTACCTGCACGGGCAGGGCGGCAGCCGCAAGCAAGGCGTCGACGACTTCACCTTCGGCGGCAATTTCAACCGGCTCAAGAACCTGATGGCCGGCAATGGCGGCCTCTATCTCAGTCCGGATTTTACCGATTTCGGCGACAAGGGAGCGGCGCAGGTGGCGGCGCTGATCGGTCATTATGCCGAACGGTCGCCAGGCGCGAAGATCTTCGTCGCCTGCGGCTCGATGGGCGGCGCGCTGTGCTGGAAGCTTGCCGCGCGCAAGGACATGGGCGGCCGCATCAACGGCCTGCTGCTGCTCGGCTCGCTGTGGGATGAGAGCTTTTTCACCAGCCCAGCATTCAAGCGCCGTGTGCCGGTCTTTTTCGGCCAGGGCAGTCACGACGTGGTCTTCCCAGTGGCAAATCAGGAGGCATTCTTTCGCTCGATCCTGGCCAAATCGAAGACTTACCCGACCCGTTTCGTTCGTTTCGAGACCGGCACCCATGGCACCCCGATCCGCATGACCGACTGGCGCGGCACGCTCAACTGGATGCTATCGAAGTCGCCCTGATCGACACAGCCTGCAAGCCCGTGTGACGCTCAAGGCGCAGTGTTGTAGTCGACGACAGTCTCGGGATTTTGCTCGCCGTCATAGGATGCATCGACGTCGTACTGGACCAGCGAGAAATTGCCGTTGCGGAACAGATACGTGCCGGCGTCGGAAGCATCGCCGACCCCGCGCCACTTGTTGAACGTGGTGATCGTCTGGGTGGCCTCGTCGTAGTCGGAATTGACCGCCCAGCCGGACGTCTGGAAACCGACGATGCTCATGCCCAGCAATTTGCCGTTGCTGTCATTGTTCTCGTAGCGGATGTCCATCTTGGGTTCGGCGAATTGCAATTGCTGCACGGCCGATATCTCGTCGGTCATATAATAGACCGAGCTTTCATTGTAGGCGGCGGCCGAGCAGGAAAAATGGAACAGCCGCGTCTCCTTGTCGGGGTCGCCGGGCTGCGCATCCTTGTCCTTGTATTTGATTGAAAAGACCGTCGGCTCGTCGGCCAGGAACTGTTTGTCGCACTGGCCGCCATAGGTTGCCAGAAACGCCTTCTTTGCCTGCTCCAGCGCAGTGTCCTTCTTCGGTGGCGGCGGCCCGTCGCCGCAGCTTGGCGGCAGCGCCTCCTCGAAATCGGCGGTGGAGGGTTTCAGTGCCCCCTTCTCGATGTGGATCGGATCGAAGGGTGGCTCCGCCTGGATCTGGGCATTCACCTGGCGCAGCGTGTAGCAGCCGGCAAAAACCTTTTCGCCGCCGCTCTTGTCGGTGGCGCGGATGGCGACGGGCACGTTGTAGAAAATGCTGCCGGCCGCACCTTCGTCGGAAACCGCCCCGGTCAAGACCTCGACCTTGTCGGTGCCGTCATAGCCTTTGACGAAACTGTCGAAATCCTTTGCCGGTTTTGTATCGCCGAAATACCCCCAGGCGCGAGCGAATTCGTGCCGGCTGATGGCGCTGTAGAGCGAACGCACAACAGCATCGGCGCTCGACCGGTCGTCGACATAGGGCGTTTCGCGGGCATCTTCGGCTGCCAAGGTCGTTTGACCGATCGGGGCAAGGGAGAGAAAGGCAGTCGCTGCGAAAAGGGCGCATCTCATCGGGAACCTCCGCTCGATAAGAGGATTCTACGACGGCGATTGCGGCAACGTGGTGACGCGGCGTCGGCGGCCTTGAAAAATCCTGCACGAAGGCGCTACGTCGCGTCCGCCGGCGCTGGGCCGGGCAGGAGATTTGACGTGACGATATCGATGTATGAGGCATCCGTGCCGGTGTTTTCGGCCAGGCTGAAAGCGCTTTCCAATGTGCTTGCGACCGCCGAACAGAATGCGCTGGACCGCAAGATAGACCCGCAGGTTTTTCTGACGGCGCGGCTGGCGCCGGACATGTTCGCCTTGACCAGGCAGGTGCAGATCGCCACCGATCATGCCAAGGGCGCGCCGTCACGGCTCGCCGGCCGCGAAGTGCCGAAATACGAGGACAATGAGGCGAGTTTTGCCGATGTCCAGGCTCGCATCACGAAGACGCTCGACCTTCTCGCGACATTTTCGGCTGCCGAATTCAACGGCTCCGATGACAAGATCATCGAGCTGAAGCTTGGTGGACGCGAAAGCTCGATGCCCGGCCTGCAGTATCTGCTGCATGTGGCCATGCCCAACTTCTATTTTCATCTCACCACGGCTTACGACATCCTTCGCCACAATGGCGTACCGTTGGGCAAGGCGACATTCCTGGGATCGCGCTAAGGAATTGAGTTTTTTGGAGGTGTCCCGGACCGATCCGGGACATCCTGAACACCGGATGCAGCTAGCGAACGGACATTTCGCGGGCGATGCGGGGGAAGTCGGCCGGCTTGATCCCGATGTCGGCGCGGTCGGCATTGCTCATCGAATGAAGCAGCGCGAGCGCCGAGCGGTATCTCAGATGTTCCTGCGGCCGAGGCCGGGCGAACATTTCAGTGAAGAAACCCATGATTCAAGCCCCAAATTGGTCCTCCACGGCTGCCAATATAGGTGAATCGTGACAATTGTGCAGTGCAGCATTTGCATACCTGCCATGTCTTGGCGAATTTTTTCGCCATTTTCCGCAACCGGGTGAAACTTTTGCTGACGCGCATCGTAGCCTCGAATGCTGGCTGCATGGCTGCCACGAGGCGACGGCTAAATTCGTTGAGATCGGTGCCATGCATTTTTAACGAGCCGGTTCTATGCTTCGATACCCGAATGGTCGGGCGAGGGGGAGGCTGACATCGCTACTGGCGCCAAGCGGGATTTCGCTTCGTTGCTCGACGACCTCTTCATCGCCCCCGACAAGAATGGCGAGGGCGAAGCGGCCGGCGCTCGTCCATCCATCCCGTTCGACTATCTTTCGGTGGCCGATGAACTCCATTCCGGCCGCATCAAGGTTTCCGCTGCCGAATATCGCGAGGCGGGCGCGGATCTGGCGACCGAATTCGCCGCTTTGCTCGATCATGCCAAGCTGGTTCTCGCCGGCGAAGAGCCAAAGCCCGAGGAAAAACTGCCGCCGATCGATCCCGAAGCCATCGCCGTCGAACTCGGCCTCAATCAGCCCAAGCAGGTCGCCGATTTCGGCCGTATGCGCCGCAGCTTTGCCTTTGCCAACCATCCCGACCGCGTCGCCCCACATTTGCGCCAGCGCGCCATGATCCGCATGCAAGTGGCCAACATGCTGATCGACGAGGCCAAGCGTCGTGCACTGGCCGGTGCTCGCCGCTAACCCGGCTGGTTCACGCAAAAGTCGGCCTGGCGAGGCTTGGAGAGCGGCTCTGCTTTGCCTATAGATGCGGCTCCTCCGCGCAGTCGCGCCAGCCTTCCTCCGGAGCCGAATTCCATGCACAAACGCCGTCTCGGTCGGACTGATCTTCTTGTTACCCAGATCTGCCTGGGCTCCATGACCTGGGGCCAGCAGAACACCGAGGCCGAAGGCCACGCCCAGATGGACCTGGCTTTCTCGCGCGGCGTCAATTTCATCGACACTGCCGAGCTCTATCCGATCCCGCCCAAAGCGGAGACGCAGGGGCGGACCGAAAAGATCATCGGCAGCTGGATGAAGGCCAAGGGCAACCGCGACAAGGTGATCTTGGCCTCGAAGGTCGTCGGCCGCACGGCCAACAGCTGGTTTCGCGGCGACAGGCCGTCGCAACTGGTGCGCGCCGATATCTTTGACGCCATCGACAAGTCGCTGGCCAAGCTCGGCACCGACTACATCGACCTCTATCAGATCCACTGGCCGGAGCGGGATATCCCCTGGGGCGCCAACCCGACGCGCGTCGGCGCCGTGTCGCCACGCGCCGATTCCGTCGGCGCACCGGCCGGCGAAACGCCGATCGCCGAGACGCTTGCCGTGTTTGACGAATTGGTGAAGGCAGGAAAGATCCGGCATTTCGGCCTGTCGAACGAGAGTTCCTGGGGCGTGATGCGGTTCCTTGCCGAAGCCGACCAGGGTATCGGCCCGCGCGTCGCGTCGATCCAGAACGCCTATAATCTCGTCAACCGCACCTTCGAGGTGAATCTCGCCGAGGTCTGCGAGCGCGAGCAGGTGTCGCTGCTGCCCTATTCGCCGCTGGCGCAGGGCTATCTCACCGGCAAGTACGACCACGGCGCGCGGCCTCAGGGCTCGCGCACGCAGCTGTTCAATCGCGGCCAGCGCTACGAGACGCCAGGTGCCGCCGAGGCACAACTCGAATACAATGAGCTGGCGCGCTCCTTTGGCCTGGAGCCGGCACTGTTTGCCAACGCCTTTGTCTCGAGCCGGCCGTTCGTGACCTCGAACATCGTCGGCGCGACGACCGTTGCGCAGCTCGATATGGCGCTGTCTTCCGTCGACGTCGTCTGGACCGACGAAATGCAGAAGGCGGTGGATGCGATCCACCAGCGGGTCGGCAATCCCTGTCCTTGAACGGGGATTGCTGGCCGAATATCCAACGATTACAATGGGAGAAGGGCGGCAATGAATTTTCCGATCGAGGCTATCCGGGGAAAATTTCCCGCTCTCTCTCTGACCGACAAGGGCCGCCGCCGCATCTATCTCGACAACCCTGCCGGCACGCAGGTGCCACAGGCAGTGGCGGATGCGGTATCGCGCTGTCTCTTGACCACCAATGCGAACCTTGGCGGCTACTTCGAAACGACGATTGCCGCGCAGGCCGTCGTCGATGAGGCACATGAGGCCATGGCCGATTTCCTCGGCGCCGCAAGTCCTGAGGAAATCATCATCGGCGCCAACATGACGACGCTGACCTACCACATCTCGCGCACGCTCGGCCGCACGATGCAGCCCGGCGACGAGATCATCCTCACCCGCATGGACCATGAGGGCAACGTCTCGCCCTGGCTGCAACTGGCCGAGGATCACGGCCTCGTCGTGCGCTGGCTGCCGTTCGACGAAACCAGCTGGCAGGTCGAGGAGGCGACGCTGGCTGGCTTGCTTTCGGAGAAGACACGGCTGGTCGCGTTGAACTACGCCAGCAATTTGACCGGTTCGATCAACCGGGTGAAGGCGCTGACTGCGATAGCCAGGAATACCGGTGCGCTGGTCTATGTCGATGCCGTCCAATTCGCGCCGCACGGGCTGATCGACGTGCAGGAGCTCGGCTGCGATTTCCTGATCTGCTCGGCCTACAAATTCTTCGGCCCGCATATGGGCATATTGTGGGGCCGCCGTGATGTCATCGAGACGCTGGAGCCCTACAAATGCCGCTGCTCTTCCAACGGTCTGCCGGAGCGGTTCGAACTCGGCACGCCGCAGATCGAGCTGATGGCCGGCCTCACCGCCGCGGTCGACTACTTTGCCGACCTTGGCGCGGCGGCGGGCGAAGGCGGTTCAAGAAGACACAAGATCGCCAAGGCGTTTGCGGTTTCGATCGCTTATGAAAACCCGCTGGCGCAACAGTTGATCGACGGCCTGTCCGATATCGAGGGCCTGACCATCCACGGCATCACCGATCCGAAGCGGCTCGGCGATCGCGTGCCGACGGTTTCCTTCACCGTCGATGGCATCGTGCCCGAAACGATCGTACGGCTGATGAACGCCGAAAAAATCTTCCTGTGGTCCGGTCACAACTACGCCTGGGAGATCGTCCACCAGCTCGGCATTCCGGCCGAGCATGGCGTCGTGCGCATCGGCATTGCTCACTACAACACGGCAGCCGAAATCGACGAAACGCTGGAAAGTGTGCATCGGGTCATCGCCATGCTCAGGCAGCAGCGCTCCTGACGCTGGCTTGAGCATTCACCGCATCTTGCCGCCGAAACCAGTGAGGAACGCCGTGAGATTGTCGCCGAGTTCGTCGCAGAGGTAGCCGCCCTCCTGGACGATGACCGTCGGTAGGCCGAGCTTTGCGATGGCCTCGCCGATGCGCGAGAAGCCAGGCGTCGTCACCGAAAGTCCGCCGAACGGATCGCCCTCGAACGCGTCGAGGCCGAGCGCCACAACGAGCGCGTCGGGCGAAAAGGCACGGATACGCTGGAAGGCCACCTCGAGCGCTTCGAGAAACGCCGCGTCGGCGGATTTGCGCGGCAGCGGCAGGTTGAAATTGTAGCCGAGGCCGGGCCCTTCGCCGCGCTCGTCGGCATGGCCCCAGAAGAACGGATAGAAGCGCACCGGATCGGCATGCAGCGAGACGGTCAGGACATCAGGCCGTGCATAGAAGATGCCTTGCGTGCCGTTGCCGTGATGCAGGTCGACATCGAGGATCGCCACCCGTGCGGCCTGTTTACGCAGAACCTGCGCGGCGACGGCCGAATTGTTGATGAAACAGAAGCCGCCGGCGACATCGGCAAAGGCATGGTGGCCGGGAGGGCGGCACAGCGCGTAGGCGGCCGGTGCGCCTGATATCACCGCCTCGGCCGCATCGACCGCGCTCCAGGCGCTCCATAGCGCGCTCTGCCATGTCTCGCCCGAGATCGGGCAGGCGGTGTCGGCCATGTGATAGCCGGCCTGGCCGACCGCCGAGGCCGGATAGGAGCCGTTGCGCGCAATCGGATGGATGTTCGGGATCACTTCGGCCGAAGCGCCCTCGATGCGCTGCCAGCGCGCGTAGATATGCTCGAGGAAATCCAGATATTCCGGCGTGTGCACCGCCGCGGCCGGGCCGAGCCCATGATCCCGAGGTCGCTCGATCGTGCAACCCGCAGATAGTGCGCCGACTAACAATCTCTCGATGCGCTCCGGCTTTTCCGGATTGGGCTGTGCCGCGCCGTTCGAAAGAAAGGCCCTGGGGTCGTGGCGCTTCTGTTCCTCGGCATAGAAGGCTTTCATTCCTGATCCCCGTTTTCCGGCGCGTCGGCGAAAGCAAAGAAGGCCTCGCCGATGATTTTTTGGGTCTGTTCGTAGCTCGACCAGGCGATGCCCAGCCTCTCGTAGAAGGCCTTGGCCCCTTCATTGTCGGTGTCGACGGACAGCCGGAGATAGACGCCGCCTTCCTTCCGGCACTGCGCCGCAACACGCCGCAGCAGCCGCTCGCCGATCTTGCGGCCGCGAAAACGATCCTCGACATAGAGGTCCTGCACATAGACGCCAGGCCGCCCCATCCATGTCGAAAAGATCGGGAAATGCAGGCAAAGGCCGGCAAACTCGCCGCCCACTTCGGCGATCAGGGTGGAGAAAGCGGGCTTTTCACCAAAGCCGTAGGTGCGCAAATCATCTGCTGTCGAAATGATCTCCTCGGGCGCACCGATATGCGTGCCGAGTTTCAGGATCGCGGCGTGGATGGTTTCGACGTCTTCCACTCGGCCGGGGCGGAGGCGGATTTTGGGCGAGGCAATCATTTCAGGTTCATCTCAGATCAGCATCTCAAAACGCCACCCGGTCGCCGCCCTTGAGCGCCAGCATGTCGCGCGCTTCGGTGGGCGTTGCAACCTCCAGCGACAGCCCGTCGAGAATGCCACGGATACGGCGCACCTGATCGGCATTGGATTTCGCCAGCTGGCGGCCGTCATAGAGACTGTCCTCCAGCCCGACACGGACATTGCCGCCCATGGCTGCTGCAATTGAGATCAGCGGCATCTGCTGGCGGCCGGCGGCGAGCACCGAGAACTGGTAGCTGTCGCCGAACAATTTGTCGGCGATCCGCTTCATGTGGACGAGATTGTCCGGGTCGGCGCCGATGCCGCCCAATATGCCAAGGACGAATTGGATGAACAGCGGTCCCGACACCAACCCCCGATCGCGAAAATGCGCCAGCGAATAGAGATGGCCGACATCATAGCATTCGAATTCGAAGCGCGTGCCGCAGCCCTTTCCCAGTCTTTCCAGCACCGCTTCCGTATCGGCGAAGGTGTTCTTGAAGATCGTGTCGCGGGTGGCTTCCAGCAGCTTGGGTTCCCATTCGTGCTGCCATTCCCTCGGTTTGTCGAGCATCGGGAACAGCGCGAAATTCATCGAACCCATGTTGAGCGAGCACATTTCGGGTTCGGCCCGCAAAGGGGCTGCCAGCCGCTGGTCCAGCGTCATCAGCGACGAGCCGCCGGTGGTGATGTTGATGACCGCATCGGTCGCCTGTTTGATGCGCGGCAGGAACTGCATGTAGACGTCCGGATCGGCGGTCGGGCGGCCATCTCTGGGGTCGCGGGCGTGCAGATGCAGGATCGAGGCGCCGGCTTCCGCCGCCGCGATCGCGTCGGCGGCGATCTGATCCGGCGTCACGGGCAGATAGGGCGACATGGACGGCGTGTGCACCGAGCCGGTGACGGCGCAGGTGATGATGACTTTTCGCGAGGCCATGCTTTTACCCTCCGACCGGCAGGTCGAGCTCGGCGGCCAGAACCTCCAGCGAGTCACCGATGATGGAGATGATCTCGCCGACCTGCTCGGCCGTGACGATCATCGGTGGCGCGACCATGAAATTGTCGCCGTCGACGCCGCCCTTGACCCTGCGGCCATAGATGATCAGCCCGCGTTCATAGGCGAGGTCGAGCAGCCGCTGCGTGGCTTTCTTGTTCTGGTCGATCGGTTTTAGGGTCTCGGGATCGGCGACCATCTGGGCGCCGGTGAGCAGGCCCTTGCCACGCACGTCGGCAAGGAACGGAAACCGCTTCGCCAGGCCTTTAAGCCCGTCCATCAGCACGTCGCCCATGGCTGCCGCATTGGCGATCAGGTCGAGCCGGTCCATTTCGCCGAGCACAGCCAGGCCGGCGGCACAGGCCAGCGGATTGCCGGCATAGGTGTGGCCGTGCTGGAAGCCGCCGGAGGCGAGCAACGGCTGCACCAGCCGCATCGGTGCGGCGAGTGCGCCAAGCGGCGCATATCCGGAGCCCAGCCCCTTCGACAAGGCGACGATGTCTGGCTTGCAGTTCCAGTGATCGCCGCCGAGGAATTTGCCGGTGCGGCCGGCACCGCTCATGACTTCGTCGTGGATGAGCAGGATGCCGTAGCGGTCGCAGATCTCGCGGATGCGTGGATAATAACTGTCCGGGGCCACCAGCGCCGCGGTCGCCGCACCGCCGATCGGCTCCATGATGAAGGCAACCACGCTGTCTGGACCTTCCGCAAGAATCTTCTCCTCCAGCATGTCGGCATAGCGGATGCCGCGCTGCTCAATCGAGAGATTGTCGCGGTCGCGCCAGGCATTCGGCGCCGGCACGGTTGGCATCACCCGCATCATCGGCTCGAACGTTTCGGCCAGCGCATCGTCGCCGGTGATCGAGAGCGAACCCAACGTGCCACCATGATAGGAGGGGAAACGCGTGATCACCTTCCAGCGGCTGGCCTGGCCGGTGGCGACCGCCCATTGCCGCGCCAGCTTGATGCAGGATTCCGTCGCCTCCGAGCCACCGGAGACGAAGAAGATGCGGTCCATGCCCTCCGGCAGCTTGCCGGCCAACTCCCGCGCCAACTCCTCCGCCGGCTCGTTCTCGAAATGCAGCCGATAGGCGAAGGTGGCGCGGTCCATCTGCCGCTTCATGGCGTCGAGCACATTGCGATTGGAATGGCCGATATTGGCCACCATCGGGCCGCTCGAGCCATCGATGAAGCGGCGGCCGTCCTGCGTCCACATGTAGATGCCTTCGGCGCGGTCGATCAGCGGCCGGCGCAGGCTGGACAGATAGAACAGATGCGAGTCTCGCCGGGCTTCGGTTTCTTGAACGGCGGATTGGACTTTCGACATGTCAGGGCTTTCCGAGGTAACGATCGAGGACATTTTTCGTGACGCGTTCGACCATCGGGTCCTGTCTTAGCAGGCCGGCGACCCATTCGCAGCTTCCGGCATGAAACACCTCGCCCTTGCCGCGCGGGAAATTGACGATCATGCCGTTGCCGCGTTTGACCTTTTCCAGATTGGCGTCGCTCGCCTCGCCAAATAGCGTTTCGGCGGTGAAGCGGCCGTCTTCGTCGGTGAGGAACTGGTCCTCGATCGGGATATCGGCGCTTTCCTCGACCTGGGAGGCCATGCCGACGGCGAGAACCTGCAGGCCATCTGGCGCGCCGCTGGTCGCAGTCGGGTAGGGCAGGCCGCCGCGTATCTCGAAGTCGAGCCCGTCGACCTCATAGCCATAGACATGGCTGTCGGCGCCCAGCAGGTCGCCATAGTAGATGCCGGTGCCGGCGAAGGCCCAATGCTCGGGCCGGTAGACCGGGAAACCACGCACGCCGCGCGGTGCACAGCCGCCCCAGCCGGCATAGACACCGCGCGTCGCGTTGAGCCCGAAGGTCGCCGAACCCGGCCGGCCAATTTCCGGCGCCTCCCAGGAATTGGTGGCACGGGTGACGTCGCCGTCTGGGAGATAGGCCGGATCTTCGGCACGCGAGCGATATTTGTAGCAGACCTGCCGGCGGCCCTCGTCTTCGAACCGCGTCTGCCACATGAAATTGCCGGCAAAGCGCGCCGCATGGCCGCCGCGGGTCACATAGGCGTCGACGGCATCGCGCATTTCCCAGGTCCAGTATTCGTCATGGCCGACGAACACGGCGCAGTCGTAGCCGTCGAGAATTTCCGGCGAAAAATGCAGATCATGCTGGCTGGCGAGATCGACGCCATAGCCGGCCTGTTCGGCGAAGCGGAAAAAATGGCTGTCGTAGCTGGCCCAGCCGGACGAAGCGTATTTCTTCGAATGGCCGGTGGCGAGCGCCCACTCCATGTGCGGATAGCGCGGCACGGTCTTCGGCGGCACAGCGACCTCCAGCGGCACACGCGGCGCATCCTTGGGCAGCACGACGAAGCCACGGCACCAGGGGCGCTGCGTCGAGACGATGGGCGAATACTGGTTGCGATCCGGCCCGGTGATGCCCTGATAATGGTTGGAGCCGCCCCATGTGTTGTAGGCCAGCCATGTGCCTGTCGCCGCCACCTGGAGCACGCGGCCAGGTTTGCGGCCCGGCTGCGGGCAGACGATGAAAATATGGTGGCATTGGATCGGCTTGCCGTCGAGCCCATCGGCGGTCAGCGTGACCCGATAGGCGCCGGACGGCCAGCCCGCTCCGACGCGAAATTCGAAGGATAGGTCCCAACCGCAGCCTTCAGCCGAACACTGGTCGGGTGTGTCCTGCCAGCGTGCCGCGATGCCCGATTTCTCGAATACTTTGTTTTCGCTGCCGCCATCTCGGGTGATTGTGATGCCGAACGTCGCAGGTGTCGAACTGACATGCAACGCCACCGTTTCGCCGGCGCGATAGGAAAACCGGTCGCTGTAGCACCAGATCTCGCCGCGCTCGCCATCCATGCCAGGCCATTCGTAGTAATGGCCGCGCACCGCGTGGCGGCGCTGCTCCGGCGTCAGTCCGAAATCGGGGAATTCCGTGTTTGGGCTGGTCATGGCCATACTCAGGCGGAAAGATATTTCTTGAGGAAGCTGCGCGTGCGGTCCTTCTGCGGCGCGCGGAACATGTCGCCGGGCGGGCCTTCCTCGACGATCACGCCGTCATCCATGAACAGCACCCTGTCGGCCACTTCGCCGGCAAAGCGCATCTCATGCGTTACGATGAGCATGGTCATGTGTTCGGCGGCAAGCTGTTTCATCACCGCGTTGACCTCGTCGACCAGTTCCGGATCGAGCGCCGAGGTGGCTTCGTCGAACAGCATCACCTTGGGCTGCATCGCCAGCGCACGGGCAATGGCCACACGCTGCTTCTGGCCGCCCGAGAGCCGCGAGGGGTAGGCGTCGATCTTGTCGGCGAGTCCGACCTTGGACAAGAGGCTATGCGCCAGCGCATGCGCGTCACTTTTGGTCATGCCTTTGAGGATGATCGGTCCCATGGAAATGTTCTCGATCACGGTCAGATGCGGGAACAGATTGAAGTGCTGAAACACCATGCCCATCTGCTGGCGCACCTTGTTGATGTGCCGCTCGAAGGCATGGCCGTGCAGCTTCTGGTTGACCTGCACGCCGTCGAGCCAGACTTCACCGGAGTCCAGGGATTCCAAATGGTTGATGGAGCGCAGCAGCGTGCTCTTGCCGGAGCCACTCGGGCCGATGATGGCGACGATCTGCCCGCGATCGACCGACAGGCCTATGCCTTTGAGAACCTCGACGGCGCCAAACGATTTGCGCGCGCCGCGAACCTCGACCATTGGCCGCTGCGTGCTCATCGGGAAACCTCCACATGTCTTTCAAACCGACGCAAAGCCGCCTCGAGCACAAGATTGAGAATGTAATAAAGCGCCGCTGCGGTGATGTAGAACTCGAACGGGCGGAACGTTTCGCTGATCGCCAGCTGGGCCGAATGGACCAACTCGGCGATGCCGATGACCGAGACGATCGAGGATTCCTTCAACAGCGCGATCAGATTGCCGCCGATCGGTGGTGCCGTGTTGCGGATGGCTTGCGGTATCACGACATGGCGCAGCGTCTGCCACTTGCCGAAGCCGATGCTGCGCGCACCCTCCGTCTGGCCGACATCGACGGCCACGATGCCGGCGCGGATGATGTCGGCATTGTAGACGGCAAAGTGCAGGCCGAGCCCAACAATGCCGGCGGCAAGGGCAGGAATGTCGATGCCGATCTGCACCAGGCCAAAATAGATCAGGAACAGCTGCAACAGCAGCGGCGTACCCAGGAACACCCACATGAGGGCGCGCACGGGATAGGCGACGATCTTCGGAGCGTAGAGCACGATGACCGCGAACAGGATGCCGCCGACGAAGCTGAGTGCGCCCGCCGAGACCGTTAGCACCGCCGTCCACCAGGCACCAATCAACAGAAGGTCCCAGTAGGGCGCGACGACGGTGAAATCCAAACCTTGCATCGTGCTCTCCGGTCAGACGATGGCGAAGCGTTTGTCGAGCAGGTCGACGACCCGCGCAACCGCGTAGACCATGATCATGTAGAGCAGGGCTGCAACGCCGAATATCTCGAACGGCTTGTAGGTGGAGCCGATGAAGCGCTGGGCGGTGTAGGTCAGTTCGACGACTGAAATGGTCGACACAAGTGCTGATCCCTTCAACAAAGCAACCGTATTGACCCCGAGCGGCCGGATCATCAGCCGTGCGGCCTGCGGCAGCACGACCTTGCGCAAGGTCTGGAAACGGCTGAAGCCTATTGTGCGGGCGGCCTCCGTCTGGCCCCTGTCGACCGCGACCAGCGCTCCACGGATCGATTCCGCCATATAGGCGCCGATGTTGAGACCGAGGCCGATAACGCCGGCGGCGAACGGCTCCAGATTGATGCCGATCTGCGGGCCGCCGAAATAGAGCACGAAGAGCTGGATCAGGCACGGCGTGCCGCGAAACAGGCTGACATAGACCGTGCCGATGGTCCGCAGGATTGCCGATTTCGACATCTTGGCGGCCGCGGCCAATGAAGCAGCCGCGAGGCCCAGGATCAGGGCCAACACCGTGATCTCGATCGTCACCAAGGCGGCCTCCACGAAGAACGGGAAGACGCGCTGCATCAAGGAGAAATCCATGAAAGGGTCCAGCAGGAGTAACGCTCGGCTTCAGGCGGCTTTGGTCGCCTGAAGCCAGGAGAGATCAGCGGATGTCGCTGCCGACCCACTTCATCGAGATCTTTTCGTAGCTGCCGTCCGCCAGCATGTCGTCCAGCGCCTTCTGCATCGCAGCCTTGAGCTCCGGATTGTCCTTGCGGATGGCGATGCCGATGGCAACAGCGCCGCCTTCGATATCGGGCGTGTTGAGCTTGCGGACCTTCTCGCCCGTCTCCTTGACGGCAACCATGACCGGAATGTTGTCGACGACTATCGCGTCGACGCGGCCGGCCCTCAGCTCCAGCAGCAGTTCCGGCAGGCCCTTGTAGGTACGGATATCCCAGCCGCCCTTTTCGCGCGCCCATTTCTCATGCGTTTCGCCCAGCGTCACGCCAATGGTCTTGCCCTTGAGGTCGTCGAGGCTCTGCACTTTCGACTGCTCGCTGACGAAAACGGCGCGGCCGGCGTGGTAGTAAGGCCCGACGAAATCGACCACCTTTTCACGCTCAGGCGTGATCGTCATCGAGCCAACGACGGTGTCGTATTTGTTGGCGAGCAGGCCGGCAATGATGCCGTCCCAGGCCGTGGTGATGATGGTGCCCTTGACACCGATGCGCTCGGCGATGGCCTTGCCGATATCGGCGTCGAAACCGACGACTTCATTCTGGTCGTTGACGAAGTTGAAGGGCGGATACTGACCGCTCATGGAAATCTTCAGCTCGCCCGCCGCCTTGATCTTTTCGAGGTCGTCGGCCCTGGCCGAAACGGCACTGAAGGTCGACGCAAGCAGCAGGGCCGCAACGGCGATGCCGGAAAATACTCTGTTCATCTGATTTCCTCTCCTCTGGATGGCGCGCAAGGTTTGTTCTTGGGAGGCGTGCAGACGCTTTCCTGTCATCAATGATTGCCTTTGCGGTATCATTGCGCAAATAGATAATGCGAATAGAGAGCATAGATGTCAGGAATGGTACTTCCACGCCCCGAACGGCTGGTCTGGGATCTCGACTGGAACCTTCTGCGGACATTCGTCGTCATCGCGGAGGTGAAGGGCATCACGCGAGCTGCGGAGCGACTGAACCTCAAGCAACCCAGCGTCAGCAATGCTCTGCGGCGGCTGGAGGACCGGGTGGGCCGGCGTCTGGTCGAGCGCGACGCGACGCGCTTCGAACTGACCGAGGTCGGGCGGCTTCTCTACGAGCAGAGCGTCGAGGTGTTCGGCACCATATCGCAGTTGCCGCTGCTGATGCGCGGGATCAGCGACGATGTTACCGGCCATGTGATGATCGCGACGGCAAGCCATGTCGTCTCGCCGCTCTTTGATCAGGCGCTGTCCGAGTTCCACAGCAACTACCCGCACGCCAGCATCACCATTTCAGTCGCAGCAAGCACCGAAGTCGCCAAGCAGGTGAGGGAGCGGCGTGCTTCCTTCGGCATCTGCCTGGTCAGCCAGCGCGATCCGGCGCTGGAATATGCGATGGTCTACCGCGAGTTCTTCGGCTTCTTCTGTGGGCCGCAGCACAGGCTTTACGGGCAAACCGGGCTGACGCTGACCGATCTCCGGGGCGAGCCCTCGGTATCGTTCCAGACCGACCATATCTCGGATGCGTTGCGGCCGGTCGCGCTGTTGCGCAGCGAGGCCCGGCTCAACGCCGATGTCGTCGGCGTGTCCTCGAGCCTGGAAGAGGTGCGGCGCATGATCGTCGCCGGGTTGGGCATTGGGCCGCTGCCGCTGCACGTCGCGCGGCGGGACGTGGCGGATGGAATGCTGTGGCGGCTGCCGCCCTATGACGCGCCGCCGGCCATCGACATCTTCCTGCTGGTCAATCCGGACAAGGTGATGAACCGCGCCGAGAAGGCGCTGCTGTCAGGGCTGCAGACGCTGATTGCCGACACGCCCCTCGAGGACCGCATCTACATAGGCTGACGGGCGGAGACAGGCTTATTCGATCAGGAAGACCGAAGAGCGGTCGCGCATCGGCTCGTCCAGAGCGACCGAGGCGCGCGCGGCAAGGTCGAAGCGCACGCTTGTCGTCCGGCTTGATGCGCGGACAATGCCGTCGAGCGAGCCCAACATCACCTGTTCGAAGGTGATGGAGGTGCGGCCGATCTTCACGACATGCGAGCGGATGGTGATGAGCGCACCGGCTTTCGTTTCATGCCGATAGTCGATTTCGGTGCGCACGTCGGCCCATCCGATCTGCGACGCCTGGTTGTCGTCCTGTCCGGCGATATGGCCGAGAAGCTGGAAGCTGGCATCATCGAACATCGCCGCGTAGTGACGCACATTCACGTGCCCCATTACGTCGCACATCCAGGGATGAGCGACGCCGACAAAGGTGACGAGAGATTTGCTCATGGGGATTTGCTCCGTGGCCTTCGACGATCGCGCAGACGCAATATCGAAACGCGCGACGACAGGCAAACGATCTGCTGTCCCTGGCATCTTCGAACCGAGAATGGCCTTCGGACTTCGTATTCGTTAGCCGCACCCTTGGCCACCTCCATCAAACGGACTATCTCAGGGGTGGCGGCGTTTCCGCCACGGGGGTCGGCATGCTCAGAGTGCAAAAGGTCAAGGTCGACGAGATCTACGTGCCGACGGCGCGCAAGAAGACGCTGCATCCCGAGACCGTCCGCCATCTCGCCGAGGACATTCTGGAAAACGGCATGAAGACGCCGATCCAGGTCCGCCATGACGGCAAGCGCCACATCCTCGTCGAAGGCCTGCACCGGCTGGAAGCGGCAAAGTGGCTCGGCGAGACCGAGATCGAGGCCTATCTGGTGCAAGCCAAGCGCCACTGAGGCTTTGGCCCATCGATCACTTTGTCATCCTCGGGTCTCCGCGACGGAGCTGCGTTCCTGCTCCGCCCGTGGATGACGAAGGTGAGTGACGCCTCGGGTCAATCGAAACGGTGTCGCAAAATTTTCGCTGGCCGATGTCGGCTTGCGGTTCATCGGCTCGTCCTTGGGACGGAAGCCAGATCAAACGCAGGACGCCATCATGACCACCAAGCTCGACATCGCCCCCACCAACGACCGCGAACTGGTTCTCGCCCGCATCATCGATGCGCCGCGCGAGAGCGTCTATCGCTGCTGGACCGATCCGAAACTGATCACGCGCTGGTTCTCTCCAAAACCGTGGACGACGCCGCGCGCGGAGATGGATGTGCGCGCCGGTGGCTCGAGCCTTGTCGTCATGGCCAGCCCGGACGGCAACGAGTTCCCCAACCCAGGTGTCTTCCTCGAAGTCGTTGCCGGCAGGAAGATCGTCCTCACCGACGCCTACACTGAGGCTTGGCAGCCTTCGGAAAAGCCGTTCATGACCGTCGCGCTGACCTTCGAGGACGAGGGCAACGGCAAGACCCGCTACATCGCTCGGGTCAGGCACTGGAGCGTCGCCGACCGCGAACAGCATGAGAAGATGGGGTTCCACGAGGGCTGGGGACAGTGCGCCGACCAGCTCGAAGAACTCGCCAAAACGCTTTGATCCGCATAACGCCTTGATATCGACAGGAGAGGAGATCGATATGTTCAAAACCCTGTTTTTCGCCATTTTTGCTTCGGCCGCAGCACTGCTTGCCTGCCCGGGCATCACCAATGCAGAGGAGACAAAACCTGCCATGACGACTGAAACGAATGCACTGCCGAAGCCGGAAAAGTCCGGCCTTCTGACGATCAACGGCCTGAACTACTACTATGCGATCTATGGCAAGGGCGAGCCGCTGCTTCTGCTGCATGGTGGTCTTGGCACCACGGATATGTTCGCGCCGATCCTGCCGAAACTTGCCGAAAACCGCACCGTCATCGGCGTCGACCTGCAGGGTCACGGCCGCACCGCGCTGGGTGACCGACCATTCACCGTGGAGGCGATGGGCGACGACATGGCCGCCATCGTCGAGGCGCTCGGTTACAGCCAGGTCGATGTCATGGGCTATTCGCTAGGCGGCGGCGTCGCCTTCCGCATGGCCGTCCAGCATCCCGAAGCGGTGCGCCGCCTCGTCCTGGTATCGACCGGCTACGCCACGGACGGCTTCTATGACGAGATGCGTCCGCAGCAGGCACAGGTGAGCGCAGCCGCGGCTGAGTTCATGAAGGACACGCCGATGTACAAATCCTACGTCGCGGTGGCGCCGCATCCGGAGGAGTTCCCGAAGCTCCTCGATGCGCTGGGCGGCTTCATGCGTCAGAACCGCGATTACTCGGCCGACGTCGCCAAGCTGAAGATGCCTGTCATGCTGGTCTATGGCGACAGCGATATGTACAAGCCCGAACACGAGATCAAGTTCTATCAGATGCTCGGCGGCGGACTGAAGGACGCCGGCTGGATGCGCGAGAACCTGTCGCAGAACCGCCTGGCGATCCTGCCCAACCGCACCCACTACGATGTCTTCTTCGCCCCGGAGCTGACGGCCGCCGCGCTGCCGTTCCTAAACGGCCAGACCAAGGTCAAGACCTGGGACGAGGTCGTCGGCGAAATGGAGTGAACGCCAAAACCGCCGGCTGTTGGCGGGCAGCCGGCATTCCGTGGCTCCATGACGGCTTTCGGCGTTATGGCTTCATCCCAACTCGCATCAGCACAAGCGATGACATTGCATCAAAGCTTTTCAATTGACCCAATCGGCCCCGCCGATACGTTGCGCGCCTATTCTCTCCCACCAGTGGATCCAGACAATGGCAAGATATGAGGGCGGATGCCTGTGCAAGGCGGTGCGCTACCGCGCGGATGCGGCTCCCATCAACGAACGCGTCTGCCACTGCCGGCTTTGCCAGAAGGCGATCGGCGCCGCCTTCAACGCACGCGTGCTGTTTCGCATCGAGGACGTGACGATCGATGGGCCGCTGGCGACTATAGGCTCTTCACCGGATCTCAAGCGCGGCTTTTGCCCGAGCTGCGGCACAACGCTGTTCTCCCGACGTGATTCCGCAGGCATTATCGGCATCACCACCGGTTCGCTCGACGATCCCACGGTTTTCAAGCCGCAAATGCATATTTTCACGGCCTCGAAGCAGCCTTGGCTGGTGCTTGATGACGGCCTGCCGAAATACGAAGGCGCCCCTCCGCCAGGCTAATTTTTCCCTTCTCCCCTTGTTGTGGAAGAAGGTGGATCGACGCGCAGCGCCAGGGGAAGGGAAGAGCGCAAGCATGGCCAAAATTTAATCCAAATCGACACGAGATAGCCGGCAAAGCGTCATTGGCGAGCCATCTTTGTCGTCCTATTTAAGGGTCGCGGGTACGGCATTCGAGGAGACGACGGATGAACGACAGCATCAGCACCCTGGACGAGCTTTTGAGAGATCCGATGGTCCTGCTTGTGATGGAGCGCGATCGTGTGCGTCCCGAACAGGTGCGCATGCTGCTCGAACGGGCTCGCCGGCCTTCGACCGATGAGCCCGAAGTGCCGCCGGCGCATGTGATCGCCAGGACATGCCAGAAACTCTGGCTCTGCCCGTAGTCGCTTTGCGATTTTCCCTGTGTGCCTCAAGCCGGCCCCAAGGTGGGCCGGTTTTCGAACGGCGTGCACCTCGGCGTGCCAGCTTACAAATCCGTAAATTGATTATCCGGCCCATGACGATAAGGCTTGCCCGGGATTGACCGATGGTCGGTCCACGCAACTCCGATCTCTCATGCACGGAATTCGATTTTGGCCGATATCTGCACCCAAGGCCTCGACACGGGCTTCGTCGGCCTGGGGTTCGCCAAGGTGGCGTTCCTCGGCGTGGTGCAAGGCATCACGGAACTGCTGCCAATTTCCTCGACTGCCCATATGCGCATCGTGCCGGCCGTGCTCGGCTGGCAGGATCCTGGCTCCGCCTTCTCCGCCGCCATGCAGCTTGCGGCCCTTGCCGCGGTGGTCAGCTATTTCTGGAGCGACGTCAGGGATATCCTGTTTGGATCGCTCGACGCTCTGGCGCGACGCGATTTCGCCGACCGGCATTTCAAGCTGGCGCTCTGGATCGTGCTGGCGACGATCCCCATCGTCATCGCCGGCGTTGCGCTGTCGGGCCTGCTCAACGCCTGCAATTCGCCGCTGCGTAGCCTGACGGTGATCGGCTGGGCCTGCATCGCCATGGCGATCCTGCTGGCGCTGGCCGAGATCTTTGCCCGTCACCGGCGCAGCATGGGCGATGCGTCGCTGACCGATGCGCTGCTCGTCGGTATCGCCCAGATCGGCGCGCTTGTCCCCGGCGTCTCGCGCTCGGGCTCGACCCTGACAGCGGCACTGGGGCTCGGCTTCAAACGGGCCGAAGCGGCGCGCTTCTCGTTCCTGCTCGGGCTGCCTGCCATCGCGCTCGCCGGCCTCAAGGAACTCTGGGAACTGCACAAGGTCCATCTCGACGCCCATGGCTGGTCGGTGCTTGCTGTCGGGCTGGTCGTCGCGTCGATCTCCGCCTTCTTCGCCATATGGGGGCTGATGCGCGTGCTGGAGCGTTTCTCGGCTTGGCCGTTCGTCATCTATCGCGGCCTGCTCGGCATCGTCTTGTTGTCGAGCGTCGCCATGGGATGGCTCGTCTAAGGCAGTTCCACAGTATCGCTTGAAACGGGCTATATCCGTACCGGACCTCGAACTTCGATTCCGGTACGCACATGGATTTTTTGACCCTCCTGCAATCGGTGCCACTGTTGCTGGCGATGGCCAAGGGGGCGCTGCCGTCGGTGGCGGCGCTTGGCGCGTCGTTCGGCCAGTGGGTTGTCTCGCTGCCACCATGCCGGGACTTCACCTTCGAGGCGACCAGCTATCTCGTTTGCGAGGTCGATCCGAAACGATATCAGCTCGAGCTGTTCTGGAAGGATGCGGCGGGCAAGCCGTTTCAGTCGCTGCACAATCTGCATGCCGCGCAACAGGCGATCGGGCGCACGATGCTGTTCGGCATCAATGCCGGCATGTATCACCCGAACCTCGCGCCGGTCGGTCTCTATGTCGAGCGCGGCCAGGAGATGGCGTCGGTGAAAACGGGTTCGGGAAGCGGCAACTTTTCCCTGCAGCCAAACGGCATTTTCTACATACGCGACGGCAGGGCCGCGGTCCGCGCCACCAGGGACTTCGTGAAGAGGCGCCCGACCGTCGACTATGCGACGCAATCGGGGCCGATGCTGGTGATCGACGGCAAGCTGCATCCGAAATTCCAGGCCGACGGCACTTCGCGGAAAACCCGCGACGGTGTCGGGGTGCGAAAGGATGGCGTCGCGGTCTTTGCGATTTCGAATGGCACGGTGACCTTCCATGCCTTCGCCCGGCTTTTCCGCGACGCGCTCGGTTGCGATAACGCGCTGTTCCTCGACGGCACGATATCCAGCCTGTTTGCGCCTGCCATCGGCCGCAAAGACGACTACTGGAATCTCGGGCCGATGATCGGCGTCTTCAGGAAATCCTGAGCCAGTTTCCACCGCGCTTACCCGCATGCGGTATGGCGAAAAAAACTTGATTCAAACTTTATTGGTAATTTCTCATTCATAACTGATCCGGTTTGTCCGTCGGCTGTCGTTTCGCCCTCGGTCTGTTGTGTTTTGAGTACAGGTCCAGATGCGGATTCCGGGCGTCGTCAGTTTTTTGATAGCATCGCTATGCCTTGCCGGCTGCTCGTCAACGGCCGGCGTCGATGCGCTGGATTTGCAGAAACCCTCCAACGAGACCACCAGTTCCGTGATCCGGCCGCCGGCACCGATCGCCGCTGCTCCGGCGGCAAGGGGCAACAGGGCGGCAAGGGCCGGATTGGCTCCCATGTCTGACAACGGTCCGGGGGAAAAAACGCGCCCGTTCGGCTTGGCGGAGGAGGAAGAGACGGGGGTGTTTGCCGCACCTGATGCGCCTGATCCCCAAGTGCCTGATATCGGCGGGCTGCCGGTCGAGCCGGCAGCCTTGGTGTCGCCGCCCAAGCTATTGACCCGCGCGGCACCGGCCATGCTTGCCGGGCCGCTCACCCGTTACGGTTTTCGCGACGCCAAGCCGATCAATTTCGGCAAGGGTTCGCCTCGCCGCCTTGCAGTGCACGGCGTCGACGTCTCGCGTTGGCAAGGCAACGTCAACTGGGACAAGCTGCGGGCGCAGGGCGCCAACTTCGCCTACATCAAGGCGACCGACGGTGGCGACCACCTCGATCCGATGTTCATGAAAAACTGGCGCAACGCCGACGCCGCCGGCTTGAAGCGCGGCGCCTACCATTTCTTCTACTGGTGCCGCACGGCGGGCGAGCAGGCGGACTGGTTCATCCGCAACGTGCCCAGGGTCGAAGGCGCGCTGCCGCCGGTGATCGACGTCGAGTGGAACGGCGAGTCCAGCTGCAAGCGGCGGCCGTCGCGCGAAAAGGTGCTGGAAAAGATGCAGGTGTTCATGGACAAGCTGGAGCGCTATTACGGCCAGCGGCCCATCATCTACACCGCGCCCGATTTCTACCGCGACAATCTCAGGGGCGAATTCCTCGACTATCCGTTTTGGCTGCGTGCGGTCGCCCAGCATCCGTCAAAGGTCTATCCCGGTCGCAAATGGCTGTTCTGGCAGTATTCCGGCTCCGGCCTGTCGCACGGCGTCACTGGCCGCATAGACCTCAATGTCTTCCATGGCGACGAACGGCAATGGCGCGCCTGGGCCGGCGGCCGGCAGACGGTAGCCGACGCCAACTGAGACAAGCTATCAGGCTTGGCGTCGTTCGCTTTCTCGGGTGTCCGCCGATCCTCGACCTCTTCGCCGCTCCCTTCAGGACCCGCTCACGCGGCCTGCTTGACCAGCGTGCGCTGTCGGACCATTTCAAGCGCGATATCGGACTGCTCGATGGACACGCTTCCGCCGGCAGCATTCGCTGAGGAAAGTGCCTGGCTCTTTGACCAACAAGGACGCATGGGAGGAAAAGATGGGTGTGTCATCGGAGGCTCTGGCACAGAGCCGTCAAACGATCAGCGCTTACGAGGATTATGCGGAACAATATGATGCCATCGTGCGCCATGTTCCCAACGAGAGGGAGCAGGCATCGCTCAAGCGCCTGGTGGCAATCGCCGGCACAGGTGGCCGGATTTTGGAAGTCGGGTCCGGAGCCGGATACGATGCGGATTTTCTGGAAAATTTGGGCGTCAAGGTTCGGCGCACCGACGCCACCAAGCGGTTTCTCGAGCTGCAGGCCGCGCGTGGTAAGCATGGCGAGTTGCTCGATCTCATCACCGATGATCTCGGCGGCCCCTACGACGCGGTCCTTGCCCTATGCGTCCTGATCCACGTGCCTCGCGACCAGACCGACCAGGTGCTTGCCAAGATAGCCGGGTCGCTGCGCCCGGGCGGCGCCTTCCTCGTCTCGATGCGCAATGGCGACGGCGAGAGATCAGGCGAATATCACATGGTCTACTGGCGCAGGGACGACTTCGCCGCCCATCTCGAAGGCGCCGGGCTGGTCCTTATCAGGGACGATTTCAACGTCGGCCGCAATAGCGAAGAATGGAACACGTTCCTGGCCGTGAAGCCTGCATAACGCGGCGTGGGCTGTTGCCGTTTGCGCTGCTCAGCCTTTTCAGATTTGCGAAAATACAAGACATTGCCGCCGCCATGCTGTCTATGTGCGGGTTCCTGCACTCCTGGGGGGAGACGAGTTGGAACTCAAGATCATGCTTGTCGGCTTTGCCTGCGTGGTCGCGGGCGCGCTGTCGTTCATCACCTTCATGAAATGGCGAGAGGTGAAGGCACTCAGCCGCTGGCTGCCGACGCCGGGAAAGATCATCTCGTCGCGCGTCGAGGCACGCGAGGTCAGAAGCTCGGGCGTTGGTTCGGACAGCACTGATACGACCGAAATGCGCAATTTTCCGGCGATCACCTTCGAATACAAGGTCGGCGGCAAGAAATTTCAAAGCTCGCGCTACAGCGTGAAGGAGAATTTGGGGAATTTCGAAGTCACCGAAACCCTTGCCCAGTTTCCCCGCGGCGCGGAGGTGACTGTCTTCTACAATCCGGCCGATCCGAGCAAAGCCGTGATCGAGCGCACCATGCCCGAAGGCGCCTTCAAGTTCATGATCCAGCTCTCGGCCGGGCTGGTGGTCGGCGCGCTTGTGCTGGTGTTTTCCGTCGGCGGCGTCCTGGAGGCGATCAGGCCGCATTTGCCCAAGCCGCAAAACCTCGGCGCGGGAGCGCTGCTGCTGTTCATGGGCCTGTTTGCCTTGCGCATGGGCTTCGTCCAGAGATCGCTGGCCGAGCAGGCGGCAAAATGGCCGGTCACTGCCGGCCGCATCGATAACTCGGGCCTGCAGGCGCTCCGAAACCATTCTGGCCATGGTCGCTGGCGCACCGTCTTCAAATCCCGCATCGTCTACTCCTATGACGTCGCCGGCCAGCGCTACAGCGCCGATCGTGTGACCTTCGGCGGAACCGTGACGGCTTCGTTGCCCGGCCTCGTCGGCGGCCAGGCACGGCAGTATGTCGAAGGCAGCAAGGTCGACGTCCACTATGACCCCGCCAACCCCGGCTCGGCGGTGCTGGAATGCCGGGTACGGGGGCTCTGGCTGTTATGGATCTGCTCGGCAGGCTTTCTCGGTGGCGCCGCCTTTCTGGTCGGCCTGGTCTGAGGCGCCGGACGCCTTCAACAGCGGACGAGCGGTCCGCTGTCGAAGCCAGGCCAGGTGAACCGCAGCGTGGCCCCATGCCTGACGATATGGATGACACGCGCGAACGGCTCCTCGATCGACGGGTCGGAACCGTAGCATTGGCTGGCATGCACCACCCAACCGGTCGAGCTTTTGCGAAATGTCGCCTGCTCGCAGCCGAGATCGGGGAACGACAGCGACGCCTGGTCCACTGTGAACACAGTCTCGCGTTGGATGTCGGGAGCCGCGTGGCAGTTCAGCCTGTCGCTAGACCATGTCCCAACATAAGGCGGCGCCGCCAGCGCGGAGCCACCGGCGAATGCGGATATTGCCGTCGTCATCACCAAACGCCGCATCACCACTCCTTCGATCAGTGCGCTCGACCATACAGGCTGGTGGGATTTTGCGTGGACAAGTTTTGTCCAGGAGCGGACAAACGCCGCCGTTCCGGATTTTGCTATGCTTTTGCGCGGATGATGCGACTGTGCGGGCCGACTCAACGCTTTCCCAGAGACATTGGATGATCACCCGCATACTGGCCTTTTTCCTCCTGGGCCTGCTCGGCCCGATGCAGGCGGCCTTGGCAAAAGAATGCCTCCTGAGTCACGCCACCTATCAGGAGCCGCGCTCGGGTGCCGTCGTGCAATTCCGGCCGCTCGCCAACGAGCCGGCGGCGCTGACGGCCGAAGTGTTTTCGCTGGCCGTGCCCAAAGCCGGCACGAGCCTGCCCGCCGACATCACCTGGACCAACGGCAAGAATTCCTTCCCGCTCGGCACCATTCGCCACGCCTGCACCGACGACGACCGGGAAGGCGGCCTGCAGGACGGTAGCGGATTGTGCAGGCTATGGGAGGGCCAGGTCTATGCCTTGACCGGCGGCGGCGCCGAGCAGTTGAATTCGCGCGAAGCGACACCGGCGCCGAGAGGGCTGCTCTTGCCCGGTTTCGGCGTGGCTTTCACCGAAGGAGCCGATTTCGCCAATGCCAATCCAGGCGGTTCGGCCTGGGACGCCTTCATTTTAACAGGATGCAGCGATGAATAGCGTGCGATCGACCATCTGGGCCAGTGCCCTGCTTGCATCCGCGACGATACCAGCCATGGCGGACGAGCCGGCGCCGTCGCGCCCGCCCATCGACAAATGCGCCTGGGAAAAATTGTCTGACAAAACTGTCGGGCTGGCCGCCTGGACGCAGCGCTGCGATTTCGGCTTCCGCCAGATCCATTTCGAATTCGCCGGCAAAGCGCTCGCCATCAAATACAGCGACGGCGGCGCGGCTGACCCTCTTGTCGAGGTCTTTGACATCAAGCCTGGCGAAACCGCCGAGGCTGCGTTGCAGCGCCTGTTCCTGGAAAAGACCGACAAGGCCGTCAGCGCCCGCTGTGTGCTGGCGCCTTACACCGAGGGCACGGTACCCGCCGGCGTCAAACGCTACACATTCAGCCCCGACGCCGCCTATGCGAAAGAGCTGAAAGCACTTGCCAGCTCCGACGAGATTCCCGAACCGCCCTGCGGCGACTGGGGTGAAATGCCTGACGGCATGCAGTATTTCGAGGTGCCCGCGGGTGAGGGGTACAGCCTGCTTTTTGTGCGCATCGGCCAGGACGAGCCATTGTTTGACGAGCAGACGCTACGCGTCTTGCCGAGGGGGTGAGAAGCGCTTTCTCGCCAGGTCAGGCGGATTCGGTCACCGCACCGATCCGCCGGTAGACGAATGCTTCTTCTCTCGAAGGAACTGTGGCAATGCGCTTGGCTTCGTCGATCAGCATTGCCATGCGAGCATGGATCGGCGATTTCGCGCAAGCCGGGTCCGTTGCAGCGGCATCGCCGGCGATCGCCATCGCCTGGCAGCGGCAGCCGCCCCAGTCGATCTCGCGCCGCTCACAGCCGCGGCATGGCTCCTGCATCCAGTCCGTACCGCGAAAGGCATTGAACGCCGGGGAATCGGCCCAGATCGAGGACAGCCTGCGTGGTTCGAAACGCTCGAAGCTGAGCGACGGGATCGTCTGTGCGGCATGGCAGGGCAGTACGGTGCCGTCAGGCGTCACCATGAAGGCGTCCCGCGCCCAGCCGCCCATGCACGGCTTGGGATAGATCGCGAAATAGTCCGGCGTCACAAAATCGATGTTGATGATGCCGGCCAACCGCTCCTGTGCCTCCGCGACGATCTCCGCCTGCCTATCGACCGCTTCACGCTCCGGCATCAGTTGATCGCGATTGGTTAACGCCCAGCCGGCATATTGCACATTGGCGATCTCGAGCCTCTCCGCGCCCAACGAAAGGGCGAGATCGATGAATTCCGGCACCTCCTCGATGTTATGGCGATGGATCGGCGCGTTGATGGTTAGAGGCAGACCGGCCGCGCGCGCGCGGCGTGCCGTCTCCAGCTTCTTTTCGTGGGCACCCTTGTGGTTGCCGATGCGATCCGTGGTCGCCGGCCGCGCGCCCTGAAAGCTCAGTTGCAGATGGTCTAGACCGGCTTCGGCAAATGCCTCGACACGGCCCTCGACGATGCCAACGCCCGCGGTAATCAGATTGGTGTAGACGCCGCGCCCCGCAAGCCCGGCGATCAATTGCTCGAGGTCGCGGCGCAGTGTCGGCTCGCCACCGGACAGATGCACCTGGAGCACTCCGAGATCGGCGGCCTCCGAGAACAGGGCGAGCCAGGTCTCTGTGTCGAGTTCGCGATTGGCCTTGAGCAGTTCGAGCGGATTGGAGCAATAAGGGCATTGCAGCGGGCAGCGATGCGTCAGTTCCGCCAGCATGCCGATTGGAGGGAGGAGGGGCGTGCTCATAGCCTCACCAGCAGCTTGTCCGACCATTCCTGCAGGAAGGCGATGACGTCGGTCGCCACGGCCTCCTGTTCGGCCTCATAATCGGCGGCAAGGCCGGCAATGATGTCGCCGACCGTGGACCGTCCATCGCAGCGTCGCAATATGTCGAGACTGACATCGTTCGGCCAGAATATCTTTTCCGGTGAAAGCACGGCGAATGCCTGCCGCAAGGGATCGTATTGTATGCGCACGTGCTTCGGCAGCGAAGGTACCGATCGCAACGACACCACAGCTCTTTCGCGCAGCGCCGTCATAGGGCTGCCTCGGGCTGGAAGGCGCCGGGCGGTATGTTTCCCCGCTCGCCATAGGCGTGTTGAAGCGCGTCAAGCATGGCCCAGAGTATATCGCATTTGAACACCAGTGCATCGATTGCCTGCTGCTGGCGCTCCGCCGTATCGGCGTGGCTGAGCACGTAGGCAAGGGCGAAGTCGGCGTCACGCGAGGCCTGTTCGGGCCGTTGCTTGAAATAGGCAAGCGTATCCTCGGTGATGTAGTCGTATTTGGCCAGCATTGCCGGCACCCGCTCGCCGATGATGAGTGGCGAAAACATCTCGGTCAGCGAGGACGCGACCGCCTCGAACAGCGTCCGGTTTGTGCAAAAGGAAAGGTAAGCGCCCACCGCGAAGCGTGTCGCCGGCAGTGCCAGCCTTTCGCTCTTCACGGCCTCGGCGTCCAGGCCGAGTGAAGTTGCCAGATACAGCCAGCGCGCGATGCCGCCGCTCCAGCCGTCCTCGCCGTCATGATCCTCGATCCGCTTGCGCCACGCGGCACGAAACGCTGGATCCTCGGCATGTACGAGTATCATGGCATCCTTGCGTGGGATGACCGCCTGATAGCAATAGCGGTTCAGCGCCCAAGCCTTCATCTCGGCCTTCGACAACGCGCCGCTGGTCATCCTGTGGTGAAAGGGATGACGATTGTGATAGCGCTCGGCGCCAACCTGCCTCAATACGGCTTCGAGAGCGCTCGTGGAGAGTCCGCCTTTGGCTGCATCGCGGAAGTCGCTCAAAATTCCATCTCCATACCGTCGTTTGCGATTTCCCAGCCTGCCGCCTTGACCGCCGCGTGCTCGGCGGAATTCTCGTCTAGGATGGGGTTGGTGTTGTTGATGTGGACGAAGACGCGACGGCCGACCTTCACATCGGCCAAGCCCGCAATCGAACCCAATTCTCCCGAGATCGCCAGATGCCCCATGCGCGAGCCGGTTTTCTGACCGACGCCGGCGACGATCATCTCGTCGTCGGTGTAGACCGTGCCGTCGAACAAAAGACAGGCGGCATCGGTGAGACGCGCGCGTAGCCGCGCATCGATGCGCGCGCAGCCTGGGATATAGAAGACGGAGCCGCGGCTGCCGATGCCGGCAATTCGGACTCCGATCGTGTCACCTGCGTCGGAGCTGAAATTGGCATCTGGATGGTCTCTATCCTCCAGATAGAGTGCTATCTTCCCGGGCACGGCAAAGGGCTCGATCATTACGCCGGTATCGCGGCCTTCTGCGTCGCAGATGGCCAACTCTTTCGCCGGCGGCAGGATGCGCCGCGGCACAAGCGCTGGATCGAGAACGTTGAAAATCGAATTCGCCTCCAGCGTCGCCAGAACCTGCGCCGTTGCATAGATGGCGAAAGGCTGCCGCTCGCGCAGGCTGAGCAGTCCGGCGATATGATCGACGTCGGCATTGGTCAGCACCACAGCGCGAATAGGTGTCGAGCGCAGCGGCGCATCGCCCGCAGGCTGTAATTCAGGTGTTGCAGCGATTTGCTGGCGAATGTCGGGCGAGGCATTGAAAAGAACCCAGCCCAACCCGTCCGCCGAGGCGGCGACACTTGACTGGGTTCGTGGATGCACGCTTGCCATGCCGTTGCGAGCCGCACGACTGAGACGGTAGTTGCAGTTCCATTGCGGAAAGCCGCCGCCCGCCGCCGATCCGATTATCCTCAAATGCATGAAAATGCCCGCGCGCCGGCTTCTCTGACCTGCAGGCAATTTGCAGTCACAAACGACAGTCCGCGCGCTTTGCGTGCGTCAAAATCTTTCACGGAAATCCCATGCGGCGAGGGGATGCGCGCCCCTGTCGCCAGGGACGCGCACCTCTGCGGCCTACTTCTTGGGAGTAATTTCAGCAGGCAGATACCGTGAAATTTCGAAGCCAGCGGCAACCTGACACATGGTCGGTTTTTTCCAGTTCTTCTTCATGACATTTCTCCTCTTATACCAGCCCGAAGGGACCGATCCTGTCGTTAGCCAACCATTGCAGGGCACCGACGCAATGGCTCGTCCATCAAGTTTCAAAATGGACAAATGAAACAATAGGTTTTGAAAAATTGAAAACAAACTATCGAGAATAATTGCAGTCCTTCCTTCAATTGTTCGTTGCGTAGGGTTTTTTCTCCTCCAGTGGAAGGTTTGCATCTTCCCATCCATCGGCGCCGAGCGGATACCAGATCACTGAACTGTAGCCCCACTGGACGGCCCGTTTCGCCGCATTCCACGACATCCAGCAATTCGTCATGCAGTAGAACAGAACCGTGCGCGACTTGTCCGTCCCGGCCTTGGCCGCGAGGCCTTGGCGAAAATAGCTGGCGGTCTCCTGCGAAATAGCGCCGTATCCCACATTGGCCAGCCATATGCTGCCTGGAATGTCCTTTCTGACCTTGTCTCTCCATATCGTCCCTGCCGGCAAATTGGCCGGTTTGGGCGTGTCCGGCATCACGTCGAAGAAGATCGCCTTTTTCGCTCGCCACAGCGCTTCCGCTTCCACCGTCGTCACCACCCTCGCGCCTTGCAGCGTCCGCGGCACCGGCGCCCGATAGTCGTCCATCCGGAAACCGCTGGGTTCGGCGATGTCGCCAGCCCATGTCGGCTCGGCCAGACCCAGAAGGCTCGCGGCGACCAGCACGAAAATAGTCTCCCTTCCATTCATTGGGTAATCAGGTTGTCGTGTTCGTCGATCAGCGGCACGTTGTAGCTCAGCAGGATCCTGGTGATCTCCGCCTGGTTTTCCCTGATCACCCGGTTGAGCGTCCGCTTCCATTCCTGGTCCGACGGACGTACGCCCATGGTGATGCGGTAAGACATGCGCGAGCCGGTTTTTTCCTTCACCAGTGGAACGATCGTCACATCAGCTCCGAGTTCCTTGGCGTAGTAACCTGCCATCGGTCCCCACAGCACCGCCGCATCGATCTTGTGTGCCAGCATGTCCTTGATCATGACCTCCCCCATTGATGGGGTGACGCGCGTATCCACCGCAAGCGGATAGATCTTGGCGGTCCGCAGAAGCTTGTTGGCGGCCATGTTGGCGGTTGGCGGCGTGCTTTCAACGACGCCGATCGTTTTGCCTGTGAGTCTGGGATCCTCGATCGTTTCCACGCCTTCCATATCGTGGCTTTTCGGATGCACCAGCACATAGGCGGAGCGATAGTAGGCGTTGGTGTTCTGCACCAGCTCATCGCCTTGAGCATAGCCCATGATGATGTCGCATCGGTTGGCCCCCAACGTATTGCGCACGAAGCCGGTGATCGTGGGAAACCAGGTGTAGGAGACGGACTTGCGCCCGGTTTTCGCGGCAACCAGTTCGGCCAGCTTGTTTTCGAAGCCTTCGCCGCTCTTGTCGGTGAAGGGCATATTCGAGGGATCGGCGCAGACGCGCAGAATGTCAGGGTCGACCAGTTCTCCCGCCGCGCCAAGGCCGGCGCTTTGCGCATGCGCGTTCGACGGCAGCAAGGCGAGTGTGCCGAGGATCGGCAGAACGACGCGCAGCTTCAATGCATCGCGGCCGATCATGTCATCCACCCATGCAGGATGCTTCGGCATCCTTCGCCGCCTGGGCCTTGTCTTCGTGCTTGGGCGGCCTTCCGCGGGGCGCCGCGCCATCCGCGCGCGCGCGCAGATAGACGTAGAGATCGTCCAGGTAGCAATAGACGTTCTTGTTGTCGCCAAAGGCAGGCATGACGTTTTCCTTGCCGCCGCCGACATTCTTGCGGCCTTCGGCGACGATCGAGAGGAATGTGGCGTAATCCATGGTTTTCAGGCTGTTGACCAAAGCCGGCGCATAGCTCGAACCTGTCGCGTCCTGTCCGTGGCAGACATGGCAATCGGAATGATACCGGCGGTAGCCGCTGAACGTGTACCAATCGACGGTTCCGTTTTCGATCTTGTAGGTCGGATTTCCATCCGCATCCAAATACTTGCCGCCTTCTTCCTTTACCGCCTTGGCTTTTTCCATGCTGTCGTCGGCCCGAGCGAGGCTCGAGCTTGCCAGAGGCAGCAGAGCCAGGACGAAAGCCGAAATTACAATGCGAACGGACATTCAAACGCTTCCTTCATTTGCCAATAGACACGGTTTTGCTGTCGCGACCGGCATTGATCGGTGTTTTTGGGTGCGTAACCGAATCGAGAGCCCGGCCATGGCTTCCGGATGTCCGGGCTCTCGTTCTTCAAGCCTTTGGTCTCACAAGACCTGAGGCATGCTCAAGGTTCCCAGCGCATCAATCCGGGAGACCGAAGACGGTGAGCTGACCGCCCAGCGTCGTGTAGTCGGCAAGTGCCGCGTAGCCGCCGACGGCACCCAGGCCAGCTGTACCAACGACAGCGGCTTGGTCGCCTTGCGCGCGGCCCTGATCGACGGCGCCATGCCAGGCAGCGGCGTTGTCAGGCGAAAGCAGGCCGCCTGCCAGGCCGATACCAGCCCATCCACCGACGCCCGACAGAACGGCGATATACTGCTTGCCGCCCTGCTCGTAGGTCGTGATGTTGCCGATGATGCCGGACGGGGTCTTGAACTTGTAGAGTTCCTTGCCGTCCTTATCGACCGCCTTGATGTAGCCTTCGAGTGTACCGTAGAAGACGACGTCGCCATCTGTCGCCAACGCGCCCGACCACACCGAGAACTGCTCGGGCTTCGACCAGACGATCTCGCCCTTGGCCGCATCCCAGGCAATGAAGTTGCCCATGTTGCCGTCGCCGCCAGGTGCGGGATACATCGACACGGTGGCGCCAACATAAGGCTGACCGGCGGTGTAGCTCACCTTGTAAGGCTCATAGTCCATGCAGACATGGTTGGTCGGGACATAGAACAGCCCGGTCTTCGGCGAATAGGCCGCCGGCTGCTGGTCCTTCGTTCCAAGCGCCGCCGGGCAGATGCCCGTCGAGTTGGTGTCTTCGCCGTTCTGCTGGGTCGAATATTTCGCCACGACCTGCGGGCGACCATACTGTTCGCTCTTGGGGTCCATGACGACTTCGGTCGCCCAGTTCACGGCCGGATCGTATTTCTTGGCGACGAGAAGGTCGCCGGTGGCGCGATCCATGGTGTAGGCAAAACCATTGCGATCGAAATGCACCAGCACGTCGTGCTTGGCGCCGTTGACCTCCATGCCATCGACGAGGATCATCTCGTTGATGCCGTCATAGTCCCATTCGTCATGCGGGGTCATCTGGTAGAGCCATTTGGCAACACCAGTATCCGCATCGCGAGCCATGATCGTCATCGACCAGCGATTGTCGCCGGGGCGTTGGACCGGGTTCCACGTCGAGGGATTGCCGGTGCCATAGTAGACCAGGTTCAGCTTGGGATCATAGGAATACCATCCCCATGTCGTGCCGCCGCCGGTCTTCCACTGCTCGCCTTCCCAGGTGTTCGTGCCGGAATCCTTGCCAACCGGCTTGCCGAGTTGCGTGGTCTTCTCGGGATCGATCAGGGTGTCTGCGTCCGGACCTTCCGAATAGGCTTTCCAGGCGAGTTTGCCATCTTTCAGATTGTAGGCGGCCAGCCAGCCGCGAACGCCGAATTCGGCGCCGGAGACGCCGATGAGCACCTTGTCCTTGACGACGACGGGGGCAGCCGTACCGGATTCGCCTTTGCCGCCATCGGTCTGGTCGCCGTTCTTGACCGACCAGACGACCTTGCCAGTCTTCGCGTCGAGGGCGACGACTGTGGTGTCGGCCTGATTGAGAATGATCTTGCCGTCACCATAGGCAACGCCACGGTTGACCGTATCGCAACACATGATCGGAATGACGTTGGGATCCTGCTTGGGTTCGTACTTCCAAAGGATCTTCCCGTCATTCTTGAGATCGAGCGCAAAGACATTGTTCGGGAAAGGCGTGTGGACATACATCACATCGCCGATGATAAGCGGTCCACCCTCGTGGCCTCGTAGCACGCCGGTGGAAAAGGTCCACTTGACCTGCAGGTTCTTCACATTGTCCGCAGTAATCTGGTTGAGTTTGGAATAGCGGGTGTTGGCGTAGTCACCCGTCTGCATTGCCCAGTTCTTCGAATCCGAAGCCAGCTTTGCAAGGTCCTCGTTAGCCGACGCCGTATAGGCCGCGCCGAGCGACAGAAACGCCGCAGTGGTTAGAATATAGGTAGCTTTCGTAAGTACACGCATCCGAATTCCTCCCGAGGTTCATAGTGATGAATCATTTGCTGAGCCCACAAGGGCTTGCCCAAGCGATTCACGGGGGGGAAATATTTCCGGCAGCGTGTCACGACCTAAGCCAGATGTGCAGAGGGCACCGTTACTGCCCACCTCACCTTGGCCTACGAAAGACTGTCGCCGCTCCCTAATGACGGTGACGCCCTTGAAGCCGGAAACAGGGTGAGGCTATGTCATCGTAAAAGGCTAGGCAAGCAAAAAAGCCTGCTGGTGTTTTTGCACCGCAATATCGTAAATGATGCGGTGCAATATAAGAAAATAAGCAGGACGGTATTTGTTAGATAAAGTATTTATGACCGCGAAATAACGATGGGGCACATAAAATTTAGTTATTTGTTGATTTTTACATTTCGCCTAAGCTTTGATTTTATTTGGAGGTATTCGCTTCGATGTCTCGGCATGGTCATGCGCGTGCTCCATTGGGAATCGATAGTGGGCCAAGCATGAGATGATCGTTGGAGTCGGGGCGTGGAGCAGGCCACGGAGCCGCCATGCGGAACCACGGTCGACAAGCCCCGCATTCCTCCTTTGGTCGCATACGGAAGCCATGGGCGCTTGACTGACTCTGCTGCACGTTGCCAACTGCCACGGTGATCCCGACTGGGCGCATCGCGCCTAGGCTAACCGGAGGTTTTCCCGTGATCAGATATGTTGGATTTTCGACTTTGCCGCTGCTCCTTGCCGCGCCGCTGGCCTTCGCAAACCCCGCGGGCGCCGCGGGTGATTACCCGACAGCAACGATCGCCGACTACGTGCTCGGCTGCATGCAGACGAACGGCCAGACACGTCAGGCGCTGGAAAGCTGTTCTTGCTCGATCGACGTCATCGCCTCGATCCTTCCCTACGACCACTATGAGAGAGCCGAGACTTTCAAGAGCATGTCTTTGACCACAGGCGAAAGCGCGGCGCTGTTTCGCGAAAGCGCACCGGCGAAGGCAGCCCGTACCGAATTGAAGCGCGCGCAGTCGGAAGCCGACGTGCGCTGCTTTTAGAGCCTGCTCCATCCGGAAACCGGATGGAGCTCCGTCCTCTGCCTGGGCATGATCTTCCCGAACGAGCTCCATTTTCGGGATCAAGTGGCAAGCACCCGGCAGTCCAGCGCAAGATATCGAGACTTCAGAGTCCCGCTGTCTCGAGCGGCCACTGATTGCGAAATGTTTTGCCGTCCGTATCGATCGCTTCAACCTGGATTTCGCCGTTGCCGTGCACGGTGAAATCGAATCGGAAGTTGGGGTCTTCCGAAATCGATATTCCACCTTCCATGGAGAGGATCGGCCGGCCGGCTTGGGAGATCGACAGTTTCTGGACAAAATGCGCCGGTATAAAATATTGGGTCAGCGGATCCCGCTGCAGCCCCGAATTGTTAGGGTGCCGGATCATCAACTGCAGTTCCTCGGTCTTGGTCATCGTCTCTTTGGGCGGGAACTGGCGCAGCTTCATCTGACCCATTGTCGCGTTGGCCTCGTCCTGGTTCTTGACCGCAGGGGCGGAGCAGCCACCTGACGCCTTGACGAAGGTCTGTACCATATGGAGTTGACCACCCTGCGTCTCAGCGATGGCACGCAGATAGGAATAGTCGTTGACGCGCACGCGCGTCGACAGATGCGTCACGCCGGCATCCTTGCCGAGCTGGAACGTTGCCGCCACCGGTGCAGGGTTCGCATCGATGATCAAGGTAACGGATTTGATGCCGTCTGGCGCCTTGGCTGGATCGAGATAGATATCGACGGGCACGATGGCGGCATCCTGCGCCCGCTTCGGTGCTTCGATCCTGACGACGCCGGTATCGACCAGAATTGCCCGATCGCCGAACACGTCGCCCTTCAAGTCATGCCAGATTCTATCCGAGGACGCGGTTGTTTGCTGTGCGTTGGCGGCTCCCGAGGAGCCGAGCAACGTGCCGATGGTCAAGATGATCGCGGCGAAAACGGATGCGAGCGGCAAGGCGAGCTGCCGGCTCGAGTAAGCTTGATTTTGCATTTCGATGCCTCCACCAATGCAAGAGAGGTGGTGCCCAGGCTGGCGTTGAGGATAAGCCTTTGGCGACGCCTTGGCAAATCGCCGTGCTTTGCGGCCGCCTAGCGCATGTCGGCGTCGTCTATTCCCATTCGAGTTCGGCAAATGCGGCCGTTGCGTTGCGCTCGTTGTAATCGTCGAACAGGTGCCAATTGTCCCGTTCGCTTCCGCCTGCGGTTTTGACTGCTTCGCGCAGCGGCGTTCCGTCGGCGATCGCCTTGCGGATATCGCGCGCCAGAACCTCGAAATAGCGTCGCTCCCCCGCCAGTGCCTGTGGCCAGTCGGCCGTTACAGGACCATGACCTGGAACGACGCGCGCGGCGTCGATCGCGGTGAGTGCATCCATCTGGCGGAGCCATCCAAGCAGTGATCCGTCGAGCGTCGGCAAGGAGCCCATGAACACCAGATCGCCGGCAAAGAGCGTTCTGGTCGCGGTATCGAATACGGTCAGGTCGTTGTCGGTGTGCGCCGCCTTCCATGCCCGCAGTTCGATCGTCCGCCCGCCGAGGTCGAGTTGCAGGTGATCGTCGACCAGCCTGGTCGGCGACACGATCTCGACCCCCTCCATCAGCGCCTCGCCAAGCTGTTCGCGATAGTTGTGCAGATAGAACGCGCCACGCGCGTCGAGGGCGCGCGGCAGATTGCGGTGACCGACGATGGTCGCGCCGATCTCCCTGAATGCTGCGTTGCCGAAGATGTGGTCGGGGTGCATGTGGGTGTTGACCAGGAAGCGAACCGGCTTTGCGGTTACCTTTCCGATCGCGGCGAGAAAGGCGTGCGCCTCGATCAGGCTGCCACCGCTGTCGATGACGGCAACCGCATCGGTACCGACGACGGCGCCCAGATTGCAGATCGCACCGTCGTTGGCGGCGGTCATCAATTCATCCGTGCCCTGGAAGGCGAAGACGCCGTCGGCGATCTGCCTGAGCGAGAATCCCAGGTTGCTAGCCGCGGCTCGTCCGAGGCAGCACGGCAGCAAGGCGGCGCTGGCGGCGGTACAGGCGAAGCCACGCACAAGCCTGCGTCTTAGCCGATCGATCGACATGAAGGCCTCCGATATGCATTTCACCTGCAGGCGATCAGGTGACGTCCGGAAATCTATGATGGAACGACCGCAGAAGGTCGCTCATCACCTGCGAATTGCGATGTTGCCGTGGCAACCGTACGTCGAACACGCCGAGCACATGGGTTGGTCGCGGCGCGAGCACGATGATGCGGTCCGAGAGCATCAGTGCTTCGCGTAGATTGTGGGTCACCATCAAGGCGGTCGTGGGCCGTGCCGACCACACGGTCAAAAGCAGATGCCGAAGCCGCTCGGCGGTCTGTTCGTCGAGCGAGACAAAGGGTTCGTCCAGGAAAAGCACCGCCGGCTCCGTGGCGAAAGCCCTGGCAAGTGCTGCCCTGCGCGCAAGGCCGAGCGACAGTTCGGCAGGATAGAGCGAGCGCATGGCCGCGAGGCCGAGCGTGTCGAACAGCCCGTCGAGATTTTTCGCCCTCAAGCTTTTCGGCAACGCCAGCCTGACATTCTGCTCCACCGTTCGCCACGGCAGCAGGGTCGGTTCCTGGAATACGGCGGCGATGCGGTTCGAACCTCCTTGCGGCAACTGGAAGGAGCCGGAAAAGTCTTTGTCCAAGCCAAGCAGGATACGCAGCGTCGTGGTCTTGCCGCAGCCCGACGGTCCAAGCAAGCAGGCGAATTCGCCTTGCCGGACCTCGAATGAAAGGTCCTGAAGCGCCGTGATCGAGACGCCTCGCGCGGACCTGAAGGTCTTTTCGGCGATGTCGACCTTAAGCGGGACGACGGCGCCAACGGGTTGCATGTCGTTCAACGGGCTGCACCAGGAGAAGTTCAATGACAAGCATCACCGCCACGAAAGCCAGCGTGTAGGCAAGAATGGCAGCGACATCGAAAAGCTGGAAATAGAGATGGATCTGGAAGCCGACACCGTTCGAGCGGCCGAGCAGTTCGACGACTAGGACGATCTTCCAGATGAGGGCGATGCCGGATCGCGACGCAGCGGCAAGATAGGGCTGCAATTGCGGCAGCAGGATATGGCGGATGCGATCAAGGCGGCCGAAGCGATAGACGGTGGCCATCTCGGCATAACTTGGATCAAGTGTCCTGGCGCCTTCACGCATCGTCACCACGACATTCGGGATCTTGTTCACTGCCACTGCGCCGATCGCCGCCGCCTCGTTGAGGCCGAACCAGATGTAGCCGAGGACGATGACCACCAGCGCCGGGATGTTGAGGAACAGGATCACCCACGGGTTGAAAAGACGGTCGACGCGACGATAGCTGCCGAGCAAAACGCCGATGACGGATCCGATGATCATTGCGACGATATATGCTGCGGCGACCCGGCCGAGGGTCACGCCGAGATGGTAAAAGAGGTCGCCGCTCGCAGCCTCCCTGAGAAGCACCTGCCAGACCTGCCCAGGTCCTGGAAAGGCACGGCTTGGCCAGACGCCTGCCGCAAGGTTCCACAGCAGGCAAAGCCCGAGCAGGGAAACCGCTACGGTCAGCGCGGGCGCCAGTGCCGTCGCCAGGCTGCGTCGGCCGGACATGCTCGGCGGGGCATCACGCGTGCCGTCGGTTTCCGATGCGGTCATTTCCAGGGTTCCTGCCAGAATGTGCCGGGCGCCATCTCCGGCGCGCTGCCGACCAGCTTCGCGCCGCCGATCGCCGCCAGCACATGGTATAGCCTGCCGGCGTCAGCCGCTTCCTCGGCGACCGACCGTCTGGGAATGCCCTGACGATAGCGATCGCGCAGTTTTTCCAGTTCCTTGCCTTCCGCGCGAATGATCGGCGCCAGGCGCAGCCATTCGTCATCGGATCTGGCCAGCAAGTCCTTGGCTTGCGCGGACGCTCTCACGAACCCCCTGACGGCATCGGGGTTCTCGTTCGCCCATTGGTCATGGAAGACGTAACCGAGCGCCGACACGGGTCCCAGAGCCCCAAGCGTCTTTGCCGCGTCATTCACGCCGATCAATCGACGGAAGCCATTGGCCTCGAGACGGGCGCAAAAATGCCAGAAATTCAGCACTGCATCGAGTTCGCCCTGTATCGCCTTTTCCGAAATCAGCGGCGGCGCGCCAAAGACGATGTCGCTGGTTGCCGACAGGTCGACGCCGAGATCGCGTCTGGTCAGCGCTTGTATCAGCAGCCAACTCTTGTCGAGCGGGCCGCCGGCGACGCCGATCTTCTTGTCCTTGAGATCGGCGACCGTCCGGATCGGTGAACCCTCCTTCACCATGATCGCGCCCACGGCGGTGGAATAGGGGAACAATGTGAGGTCGCCGCCTTCGGAGCGCTGGCGCGAGACCCACAGCCAGTCGGAGACGATCATGTCGATCGCGCCAGCCTGCAGCGCGACGTTGGTTGCATCCTCGCCGGCGAAGTCGATGATCTCCAGATCGATCCCGTTCGCGGCATCGAACTTGTGCTGCCGTAGCGTATCGAGTTCCCAACTCACGGTTCCAAACTTCAGCACACCGAGGCGAATCCTGGCTGCCGCAACGGCTGGCCTGGTAGCAAGAACAGCGGCTGTCCCGAGAACCGCCAGACGCAACGTCATGCGCCGTGAAACCATCATGACACCTCCTCCCCAGGGTTCCGCGCTGCCAAATCAGATGGCTCGTTCCTTGCTCGGAAATGCGCATTTCCAGCGCATGACCTTGAGGGTCAGGTGTTCTTGAGACCATTTCGCGATTTCGCTGGGGGCAAGGAACATGCATTGGAACAGGGTGCCGCGGCTCTCGAAATAGAGATGTTCGTCTCGGCAATTGCTCGGATTGGCGCTGAGGCAAACCGTCAATATGAGATCGACCATGTCCATTCAGCACCTCTTGCGCGTTCCCAAACGCCCATCTCGGCGAGTCCAGCCCAACCAGGAGCCAGGACAAAACCGCCACTTGCCGGATTTCTCAAGGTGCCAATGGAGAAACCGGAATGAGGTCAAGCTACGCGCTCGCCCAATAGCCGTCAACAAAGACGAATGGACAGGATCCTTGAGCACCCAGGCCTCTAAACCTTTGTACGATTGACTTTCACAACATGCCGATTAGCTTCCAGGTGACGCGGCGCGGCTCCACGGGAGAAGCGGAATTTCCACGCCACCGCGTAAGGCGCATGCCGACGGATCAAAGGATCGGCATGCGCAAATCGTCCAGGGCACCCAGACGATCAATGAGGAAATACCATGCGCGCAATCGCATTTTTCGCAGTCATGTCCGTTGTGCCCTTCATCGCGAGCCAATCCCAGGCACAGGACGCGGCGGCGGGTGAGAAGGTCTTCGCCAAATGCAAGGTCTGCCATGTCGCCGACCAGGACAAGAACAAGGTCGGTCCGTCGTTGAACGGCGTCATCGGCCGAACAGCCGGCACGCACCCGGGGTTCAGCTATTCTCAGGCGATGGTCGCGGCAGGCAAGTCCGGCGTCAAATGGGATGAACCCACGCTGAAGACTTACCTTCACGATCCCAAGGCCATGGTCAAAGGAACAAAGATGGCGTTCGTCGGCCTCAAACAGGACGAAGACATCGCCAATGTCATCGCCTATCTGAAGCAATTCTCGAAATAGCGCGCCGCCGGCCGTTCGAACTTGCGTTCGGCCGGCGTTCGCCTCGATCACGCATCGGCTTGCAGCCCCTGCATTGCCGAAGGCAGATCGAAAAGGCTGTCGCAAACAAGATCGGCGCCAAGCTCTTCCACCGGAATGTGGCTGTAGCCGCCACGCAGCAGAATGACGGGCATGCCGGCGGCGCGTGCGGCGCCCAGGTCAGCGCCACTGTCTCCGACCAGCAGCGCGTCACCCGGGTCGACGCCTAGCTGTGCCAACGCCAGCAGCAGGGCATCGGGCGCCGGTTTCAGGTATGTCACCGCGTCTCCGCCGACGATCGCACCGAAATATTCCGTCAATCCGAAATGAAGCAGGATTTCGCGGGTCGCCAACTGCGGTTTGTTGGTTGCCACCCCCATGCTTACTCCGCCCAAATGAAAGTGGGTGAGGGCCTCCCTGACGCCAGGCATCAGCCTTGTCAGGCCGGTCAGATGCCGGCGGTAGATAGGCGCCATGACGCGGTTTGCCTCATCGAGAGCGTTGCCGAGCAGTGGCGCTCCCGATGCCGCGAAGGCTCGCTCGATCAGTTTCCTGACACCGCCGCCGATCATGGCCTTGACCCGGTCCAGGCGCAGCGGCGGCAGATCGCGGCTGGCCAGCAATTCGTTGACGGCGGCCGCTATGTCCGGTGCCGAGTCGACCAGCGTGCCGTCGAGGTCGAACAGGATCGCCTTCGGCGATCGAAGCGGCCTACCTGCGCCGACGTTCATGCGTCATCCTTCCACTTGATCGAGCAGCCGATCGAGGCGACCTGGTCCAGCGGCCCGTCGCCGGTTCGGGCAACCTGCTTCATCGCCTCGAACAGATCGCGTCTCAGCCCGGGCGCTCCGGCTTCTCGTCGCGAGGCGTCCAGCCGACCGCGATATTGCAATCCCAACTCGCTGTTGAACCCGAAGAAATCGGGAGTGCACACCGCCACGTAATCGCGCGCTACAGTTTGGCGCTGGTCGTGCAGGTAAGGGAAGCTGAAGCCGTTCGTCGTGGCGAAGAGCTTCATTTGGTCGAAGGAATCCTCCGGGTAGGTGTCGGCATCGTTCGAGTTGATTGCGACAAAGCCGATACCTTCGGCCTTGAGGTCGTTGGCATCGCGCACGATACGTGAAATCACCGCCTTCACATAAGGGCAGTGATTGCAGATGAAGGCCACGACCAGGCCGTTCGGGCCGGCCTGGCTGAGGATCGAATGCGACCTGCCGTCGACGCCGGGCAAAACGGCATCGATCGCGCGCCAGCCGAAATCGCAGACAGGGGGAACGGCCGCCATGCTTGCCTCCGATGAAATGGTTTACGCGGCTTTCCGGATCGCACCGTCGGCCGCCTGTCGGATGGTTCCAATGTTGGCGCGGTAGGCCGCCTCGGCGCCTCCCTTGAACACGGCCGACCCGGCGACCAGCACATTGGCGCCGGCCGCGGCGACCAGCGGGGCGGTTTCGGCCGTGACGCCGCCATCGATTTCGATGTCAATCGGGCGGTGGCCAACCAATGCCTTGATTCGCCTGATCTTCTCGATGACCGCGGAAATGAAGGCCTGGCCGCCGAAGCCTGGATTGACCGTCATCAGAAGCACCAGATCGAGCCTGTCGAGCACATACTCGATGACGCTCTCCGGCGTCGAAGGATTCAGCGATACGCCGGCCTTCTTGCCGAGATTTTTGATCGCCTGCAGGGAACGATCGAGATGCGGCCCGGCCTCTGCATGCACCGTGATGATGTCGCAACCGGCGTCGGCGAAGGCGGCCAGATAGGGGTCGGCCGGCGCGATCATCAGATGGCAGTCGAAGATTTTGTCCGTTCGGTCGCGGATCGCCTTGATCACCGGCGGACCGAAGGTGATGTTGGGCACGAAGTGGCCGTCCATCACGTCGAGATGGATCCAGTCGGCACCCGCCCGCACGACAGCTTCGACCTCGTCGCCGAGCCGCGAGAAATCCGCGGAAAGCACGGAGGGTGCGATGATTGTCCCGGTGACCATGGTCGTCGTCTCCAATTCTGTCTGCGGTGTTGGTCGCTGCGCCGGCCGCTTCGTCCTGTCAGCGCATCTTCGTCTCCGGTTCGCCTTCCAGTTTCCCTTCCGCGAACACGCGGCTGCCGCGAATGTCGGATTCCTCGATGGTGATAAGATCGGCCTTGGTCAACACCCGGCTGCGCGATGCGAAAAGCCGGTTGGCCTGCCGCAGCCGCGCCCGGTCAAGCCCATTGCGAACCGAACGCGCGTTGGAGAAATGCGGCAGCCTCATGCGGATCGGAAGATACTCTTCGAGCGCCTGGGACGCCGCCTCGCTGAGGCGATAATTCTGCTCCGCGAGCATAATCTCGGCGATCGATTTCAGTTCGCTGACGCCATAGTCGGGGAAGTCGAGGTGGTGGGCGATGCGCGAACGCATGCCGGGATTGCTGTCGAAGAAGCGGTCCATCTTGTTCTTGTAGCCGGCAAGGATCACAACCAGATCGTCACGGTTGTTCTCCATGCACTGCAGCAGGATTTCGATCGATTCCTGGCCGTAGTCGCGTTCGTTCTCTGGCTTGTAGAGATAGTAGGCCTCGTCGATGAAAAGCACGCCGCCCATGGCACGCTTGATCACCTCGCGGGTCTTGGGCGCGGTGTGGCCCACATACTGGCCGACGAGATCGTCGCGAGTCACGGCGACCATGTGGCCTTCGCGGACATAACCCAGACGATGCAGGATTTCGGCCATCCTCAGCGCCACCGTGGTCTTTCCGGTGCCGGGATTTCCCGTGAAATTCATGTGCAGCGTCGGCGCGCCCGATGTCAGTCCGAACCTGCGGCGAAGCCGGTCGACCAGGAGGAGGGCGGCGATCTCGCGGATGCGGGTCTTGACCGGCTTCAGGCCAACGAGTTCTCGGTCGAGCTTGTCCATCACCTCGTCGATGTTGGACGCCTCGAACTCGGCCTGCAGATCGACCGTCGCGTCCTGTGCGGCAGCGTCCTTTGTCATCGCGTTCAGCATGGTTCGGCTAGCTCCGCTCGCCCTCGGGCCTGTCGGTCGCATAAGGCACGATCGAATAACCCTGGCTGCGGCCGTCACGCTCCTGGCGCAGCAGCCGGAACCCGGGTTCGCTGGGCGGCCGGTTGACAATGAACGACATGCGCGGCGCTTCCCAGCCCTTGGTCGAATCGAAGGCGGTTACCCGCACATACATGTTCGGACAGGCTTTCCGGCAAGCATTGACCTCGAGCAGTATGCCCGCCGGATCTTTCAAGTCGAACATGGGGTTGCCGTACATTTCCCAATAGGTGTTTCGCGGATGCGGATCGTCCGTGTACTCGACGCTGACCGCCCAATGGTTCTTCAGCGCGTATTTGATCTGCGCCGAAATCTGCTCGTCGGTCAGGTCGGGCAGGAACGAGAACTGCCCCTGTGTGACCTTGTTTCCCGGATTGGTCATCATGACGACGGTTCCTTTCGTCTAGAAGCTGGGCGTTGCGGTTGGCACGAAGTCGGCCGTGTCGGTCGATTCGTAGTTGAAGGTGACGTCCTTCCAGGTCTCCAGGGCAGCCTTCAGCGGCGTGCACCATCTGGCCGCCTGTTCGAGGATCTTGGTCCCTTCGCGCAAATAATCGCGCCCCTCGTTGCGGGCCAGGATCATCGCTTCCAAGGCGACGCGATTGGCCGTCGCGCCTGCCTGGATACCGTCCGGATGGCCGATCGTGCCGCCGCCGAACTGCAGGATGACGTCCTCGCCGAGATAGTGGATCAACTGGTGCATCTGGCCGGCATGGATGCCGCCCGAGGCAACGGGCATCACCTTGTTGAGCGAGGCCCATTCCTGATCGAAGAACAGCCCGGTTTCGAGGTTCTGCGGCGTGCGCTCCTCGCGCAGCGTGTCATAAAATCCCTTGATCATGAGCGGGTCGCCTTCCAGCTTGCCGACCACCGTGCCGGCATGGATGTGGTCGACGCCGGCCATGCGCATCCATTTGCAGATGACGCGGAAATTCATGCCGTGGTTCTTCTGGCGCGAATAGGTCGAGTTGCCGGCACGGTGCAGGTGCAGGATCATGTCGTTGCGGCGTGCCCACTTGGCCATCGACTGGATCGCCGTGTAGCCGATGACCAGATCGATCATCACAATGCAGGAGCCAAGTTGCTTGGCGAATTCGGCGCGCTCGTACATCTCCTCCATCGTGCCGGCGGTGACGTTGAGATAATGGCCCTTGACCTCGCCGGTGGCGGCCGACGCCTTGTTCACGGCCTCCATGCAGTAGAGGAAGCGGTCGCGCCAATGCATGAAGGGCTGCGAGTTGATATTCTCGTCGTCCTTGACGAAGTCGAGGCCGCCCTTCAGCGCTTCATAAACGACGCGCCCGTAATTGCGTCCCGACAGGCCGAGCTTCGGCTTCGTCGTTGCGCCGAGCAGCGGCCGGCCGAACTTGTCGAGCCGCTCACGCTCCACCACGATGCCGGTCGCCGGCCCCTGGAAGGTTTTGAGATACGCCACCGGGATACGCATGTCTTCCAGCCGCAACGCCTTGACTGCCTTGAAGCCGAACACATTGCCGATGATCGATGCGGTCAGGTTGGCGATCGAGCCCGGCTCGAACAGGTCGAGGTCGTAGGCGATGTAGGCGAAGTACTGTTGCTCGGTCTTGGTTCCGGGACCGGTGTTCGGCACCGGCTCGGATCTGAACGCCTTGGCGCGATAGAGCTCGCAAGCTGTCAGCCGGTCGGTCCACACCACGGTCCACGTCGCGGTGGAGGATTCACCGGCGATGGCGGCTGCCGCCTCCTCGTGGTCGACACCGGGTTGCGGCGTGATCCGGAACATGGCGATCAGATCGGTTTCCTTGGGCCTGTAGTCAGGCTCCCAGTAGCCCATCTTCTTGTAGGGGATGACCCCTGACTTGTAGCGCTCCTTGCCTTCCTTGAGCGTCCCCGCTGGCAGTATGTCGATCTTGTTCATGACAGGTCTCCTGTTTGTTGCTCAGGCGGCTTTCGCGGTTGCGATTTGGGGGTCGAGTTTTCCCGCGGCGTAACGTTTCGCCATCTCGTCCATGGCGATGACCTTGATCTTCGAGGCGTTGGACGCCGTACCGAAACGCTCGAAGCGGTCCCGGCAAAGGTCGCGCAAGGCATCCATGGCGGGCTTCAGGAATTTGCGGGGATCGAACTCGCGCGGGTCTTCCGTCGCGACGCGGCGGAACTGCCCGGCCATGGCCATGCGGCAATCGGTGTCGATATTGACCTTGCGCACGCCGTAGCGGATGCCGCGCTCGATCTCCTCGACCGGGACGCCAAAAGTCTGGGGCATCTCGCCGCCGTATCTGTTGATGATGTCCTGCAACTCCTGCGGCACAGAGGAAGAGCCGTGCATGACCAGATGCGTGTTGGGCAGCTTCTCGTGGATCGCCTCGATCACCTGCATGGCCAGGATGTCGCCGTCCGGCTTGCGGGTGAATTTGTAGGCACCGTGCGAGGTGCCGCAGGCAATCGCCAGCGCGTCGACTTGGGTTGCGGTCACGAAGTCGACCGCCTGATCGGGATCGGTCAGGAGCTGGTCGTGGGAGAGCGCGCCCTCGGCGCCGTGGCCATCCTCGGCCTCGCCTTGGCCGGTTTCCAGCGAGCCGAGCACGCCCAGTTCGCCTTCGACGGAAGCGCCGACCCAATGCGCCATACGTGCGACGCGTTCGGTTATGGCGACGTTGTAGTCGTAGCTTGCCGGCGTCTTGGCGTCCGCCATCAAGGATCCGTCCATCATCACCGAGGTGAAGCCGTGGCGGATCGCGGAAAGGCAGGTGGCCTCGCTGTTGCCGTGGTCTTGATGGATGCATAGCGGGATGGTTGGGTGGATTTCGGTCAGCGCCTCCATCATCTTGGCCAGCATGATGTCGTTGGCATAGGTCCGGGCGCCACGCGAAGCCTGGATGATGACAGGCGCGTCGCAGGCCTTGGCCGCTTCCATGATGGCGAGGCCCTGTTCCATGTTGTTGATGTTGAATGCCGGTACGCCGTAGCCGTGCTCGGCGGCATGGTCGAGAAGCTGGCGAAGGGTGATGCGAGCCATTGTGAATCCTCCTAGATGATGAGCTTCAGCGCCGCTGCAGCAACCGCTTCGGACGTTATGTTGAAATGCCGGTAGAGGTCGGGGGCAGGGGCGCTGGCGCCGAAGCCGGTCATGCCGACGAAAGCGCCGGTCTCGCCGATCCAGCGGTCCCAGCCCAGCCGGGCTGCCGCTTCGACCGCGACGCGCGGCGCCGAGCCGAGGACGGCCTTGCGGGTGGCGCTTTCCTGCTCCTCGAAAAGCTCCCAGCACGGCATCGACACGACGGCGGCGGCGACGCCATGCTCGGTCTCCAGCCTTTCGGCGGCAGCAACCGCGATCTCGACCTCCGAGCCGGTGGCGATCAGGGTGACGGCACGGTGCTCGGCTGGTTCGCGCAGGACGTAGGCACCCTGGCGGGAGCGGTTCTCGTCACTGTGCGACCGACGCAGCATCGGCAGGTTCTGGCGCGACAGCACCAGGACGCTCGGCCGATCCTTGCTCTTCAGCGCGAGTTCCCAGCACTCCGCCGTTTCGATGACATCCGCCGGACGGAAGACGTTGAGATTGGGCGTGGCACGCAGCATCGCCAGGTGCTCGACCGGCTGGTGCGTCGGGCCGTCCTCGCCGAGGCCGATGGAATCGTGTGTCATCACATAGATGACGCGCTGGCCCATGAGCGCCGAGAGCCGCATCGCGCCGCGCGCATAATCGGCGAAGCACAGGAACGTACCGCCATAGGGCACGAACCCTCCATGCAGCGCGATGCCGTTCATGGCGGCCGCCATGCCGTGTTCACGAATGCCGTAGTGAATGTAGCGGCCGGCATAGTCACTCGGCGCAATGCGGTTCATGCCCTTGGTGATCGTCAGATTCGAGTGCGTCAGATCGGCCGAGCCGCCGACGGTCAATTCCGTTGCGCCGTTGATGGCCTCCAGCACCATTTCGGAGGCTTTTCGCGTCGCCACCTTGGTTGCCTTCTCGACATGTTCGCGACGAAAGGCTTCGAGCGCGTCGAAGACCGTGTCGGCCAGTTCGGCGGCGACGGCGTTTTCAAAAGCCTCGCGTCGCGGCGAGGCGGCAAGCCGCTGCTCCCAGGCGCGCCGCATCGCTTCGCCGCGACCGGCAATCTCGCGCCAGGCGAAAAGGATATCATCCGGCACCTCGAACGGCGCGTGGGCCCAGCCGATGTTTTCGCGTGTCGCGGCGATCTCTGCTTCACCCAGCGGTGCGCCGTGCGTCTTTTCCGAACCGCCGAGATTGGGGGCACCCATGCCGATCACTGTGCGGCAGGCAATCAGCGATGGCCGATCCGACCGCCGCGCCGCCTCGATTGCCGCGGCGACTGCTGCCATGTCGTGCCCGGCGACACTTTGGACATCCCAGCCGGCGGCCTTGAAGCGCGCCGGCTGGTCCATCGACGTGGAGAGGGAGGTCGGCCCGTCAATGGAAATCGCATTGTCGTCCCAGAAGACAATCAGGCGGGAAAGCTTCAGGTGACCAGCGAGGTCTATCGCCTCGTGACTGATTCCCTCCTGAAGGCAGCCGTCGCCCGCAATCACATAGGTATGATGATCGACCAGATCGGCACCGTAGCGGGCGGCAAGCATGCGTTCCGCCAGCGCCATGCCGACCGCCGTGGAAATGCCCTGTCCAAGCGGTCCGGTGGTGGTCTCCACGCCAAGCGCATGGCCGTATTCCGGATGTCCGGCGGTGCGGCTGCCCAGCTGCCGAAATCGCTGCAATTCCTCGACCTGCATGTCTTCGTAGCCGAGCAGATGATGCAGCGCGTATTGCAGCATCGAGCCGTGGCCGGCTGAAAGCACGAAACGGTCACGGTCGGGCCAGTCCGGTCTCGACGGATCGATATTGATGAAGCGGTTGAACAGCACCGTTGCGACATCGGCCATGCCCATCGGCATGCCGGGATGACCCGAATTCGCCTTTTGGACGCTGTCCATCGCCAGCGCGCGAATGGCGTTCGCCATGTCGCGCTCCGAGACGGGAGCGGTTGTGGTGACGGGCTTCAGTGCTGTTTGGCTGGTCATTGCATCCTCCTCACGACACACGGCTCTTGCGTTCAACCAATTGCAGGATGAGCGGCGTCAGGATCAGCTGCATGGCAAGATCGAGCTTGTTGCCTGGCACCACGATGGAATTTGGCCGCGACATGAACGAGTCGTGGATCATCGACAGCAGATACGGAAAATCGATGCCGCGCGGATTGGCGAAGCGGATAACCAGCATCGATTCGTCGGGTGTCGGAATCCAGCGCGCGATGAACGGGTTGGACGTATCGACGATCGGCACGCGCTGGAAGTTGATGGCGGTCTGCGAGAATTGCGGGACAATGTAGCGGACATAGTCGGGCATCCGGCGCAGGATCACGTCCATCACCGCCTCGGTGGAATAGCCGCGTGTCGAACGGTCGCGATGGATCTTCTGGATCCATTCGAGATTGATGACCGGCACGACGCCGATCTTGAGATCCGCATGCTTGGCCAGATTGATCGTGTCGGTGACGACACAGCCGTGCAGCCCCTCGTAGAAGAGCAGGTCGCTGGGAGCGAATTCGCGCCATTCGGTAAAGGTTCCCGGTGGCGTGCCGTGCTGCTTTTCCTCTTCCTCATCATGAATGTAGGTGCGGGTCTTGCCGGTTCCGCGGCGGCCATATTCCGCGAACACCTCTTCGAGAATTCCGAGTTCGTTGGCCGCGGCATTGAAATGGGTGAAGTTCGGGTTGCCGGCCTTTTCCTCCTCGGCCACCTTTGCCTTCATCGCCGCGCGGTCGTAGCGGTGAAATGCGTCGCCTTCGATGAAAGCGGCCTCGATGTTCTCGCGCCGGAAAATCAGCTCGAAGATGCGCTTGACCGAGGTCGTGCCGGCGCCCGACGACCCGGTGATGGTGATGATGGGGTGCTTGGCTGACATGGTGCAGCTCAGGCTCTGAACAGGCCGCGGCGGCTGAACAGCGGCGCACGCTCACCGATGTTGCTCGGCTCTGTGTGGTAGCGCGTGATGCGCGCGACTTCCCGCGCCGACCCGAAGATCATCGGCACGCGCTGATGCAGGCTCTCGGGCTCGATTTCCAGGATGCGGGTGATCGCGTCGGTGGCGGCACCACCAGCCTGCTCTATGAGATAGGCGATCGGGTTGGCCTCGTAGACGAGGCGGAGCCGTCCCTGACCATAGCCCTTGCGCCGATCGCCGGGGTAGAGAAAAACGCCGCCGCGCATCAATATGCGGTAACAGTCGGCGACCAGAGAGGCGATCCAGCGCATGTTGAAATCCTTCTCGCGCGGTCCTTCGGTGCCCTCCAGGCAGTCGTCGACATAGAGCCGCACAGCCTCGTCCCAGTGCCGGTAGTTGGCGGCGTTGATGGCGAACTCCTGAGTGCGTTGCGGAATGATCCGGCTTTCATAGGCCTGGACGAAGGTGCCGAGCCTTGTCGAGAAGACGAAGACATGCGTGCCGCTGCCGAGCGACAGGACGAGTGCCAGCTGCGGCCCATAGATGAAGAAACCGGCGCCTAGCTGGTTCACGCCCGCCTGCAAGAAAGAGGCAGCCGGATCAGCGTCCGGCGCGCCAGTTGCGGTCAGGAGCGAGAAGATCGTTCCGATCGACACGTTGGTGTCGATGTTGGAAGAGCCGTCGAGCGGGTCGATCGCAATGGCGAGTGGCGCTTGCCTGTCGAGCAGGACTGGCTGCTCCAGCTCCTCGGAGGCGTAAAGCGCCACCGGCGCACGGCGCATGGCGTCGAGGAAGATGTCGTCGGAGAAGACGTCGAGATCCTTCTGGACGTCGCCGTCGGCATTGGCGCCACGGGTCTCGGCAAAGGCGGCGCCGAGCACCCCTTGGTTGATGGTGTTGCGGACCTTGATGGCGGCCTGTGTCAACTGACGAACGGTCGTCACAACGGCCGAGCGGAATTCGTCTGGCTGGCCGAGATAGGAGTTCAGAAAAGCGTCGAGCGTTGCCGCTGGCATCGTAACCTCCCCTCCCGCCGCATCTCCTCGGAGCGGCTGGACTGGAGGAATGGAAACAAACGTCGCACGATAAGTAAAATTCAATAACTTTACCTAGTCAGTAAAAATAATTTAGTATGCGACATGAGAAATCTCACGCTCAAGCATTTCAAGACCGTCCAGGCAATCATCAAGTGCGGCAAAATTGTCAGCGCAGCCAAGATGTTAGGCCTGTCTCCTCCAGCGCTCACAATCCAACTGCGACAAGTGGAGGAAGAATTCCAGCTGGCTCTGTTCGACCGAACGTCGGACGGCATGCGTCCCACTGCCGCAGGTCTGGCTTTCGTCGAGACAGCGCAGGCTATCGAGGAGCATCTCGGTTTGCTCGAAGACAAGATGGATGCCATCAAGGGCGTACGCACCGGCAGCTTGAGGCTCGGCGTCGTTTCCACAGCCAAATATTTCGCGCCGCGGCTGATGGCTGCGTTCATGAAGGACCATCCCGACATCGACATGCGGCTTGCCATCGGCAATCGTGCCCAGACGATCGACAACCTCAGGAACCACGACATCGATATCGCGCTGATGGGGCGTCCGGCGAAAGAGGTTCCGGTGCGTGCTTCGGTCTTCGGTGATCACCCGCTGGTCATCATCGCGCCGCCCGACCATCCCTTGGTGGCGGCGCGCGATATCTCCAAGGAGCGGATTGCCGAGGAGCATTTCCTTATTCGCGAGCCCGGCTCCGGAACCCGTATCTCGTTGGAAATATTCCTGAGCGACGTGCCTGGGCGCATCGACGACCTCGGTGTCGAGATGGCCTCGAACGAAACGATCAAGCAGGCGGTGATGGCTGGTCTGGGCATCGCCTTCATCTCTGCTCACACCATCGCTGCGGAAACCGAGGCAGGCCGGCTTGTCATCCTCGACGTTGTCGGCATGCCGATCCGCCGACAATGGTTCTCGGTGATGCGAACCGATCACGCAATCTCGCCGGCGATGGCCACATTCAACGATTTCCTGATGCGCAAGGGCGCAATGTACCTGCCCCTTTTCGGAAAGCTGTATCCAGACAAGGCTGGATGACACTGCACGAGCGCAACGGATGAAAGTCCGGTGGAGAACGCCCGCGCTCGTTGGTATTATATAAGCGATATGTTATGTTGCAGTGCGAAAGAGCGGGGGCCACGTCCTTTCACACCGTAAGCGATCTGTATGTGCAACCCCTGCAGACTGTTCGGAACTCTCCCGGGTATGGGTTCGGGAATTCGATGGGGAAAAGGGGTAATGCTTTACACACTCGTTATGATGGTCTGCCTGACGGATGGACCGCGGACCTGCGAACAACGCGAGGAAATGGTAGACGGTCTGGCGATGAATCCCGGGACTGCCTTCATGCAGGCGCAGCCGCTGGTGGCAAGGTGGATCGAGACGCATCCCGGTTATTTCGTGCAGCGCTGGCGTGTGCTGCCTGGCAGAGAGTCGTGAGACAGGCGGCCAAGGTCTATTTCTTCACCGCGAGCGTTTCCGAGACAGTCTTTGACAACTGGTAAAGCCGCTGCTCGATTATCGTCGGCACATCGCAGACATAAGTCAGCGACTGGACGCGTTCGTTGAAAATTCGCGTCGCGAAATTCAGTTGGTCGGTTCGCCGTTCTACTTCGTCCGGATCCGCATCGGCCTTGGCGCGCAGCGCATCCACTTCGGATGCTTCCTTGCGCAACTGTGCCGCCATTTCCAGCTGTTTGTGGGCATAGCGGGAGATGCCGGAGATCACGTGCGAACGCTCGGCGTCCATGTGATCGAACATTCCCTGCACCAGCATCGTCATTTTGGTTGCGACCTGCTCGGGCGGTAGGGAAGTCGCGAAATCCTTGATCTCCTTCTGGGCTTGTGCAATCGGCGTCCGCCGGGCCGCCACAGCATCGACAAGCGCTGACACGCCTGGATCCTTCGCCCAATCCTTCGCGGTCGCCGGAAGCTCCGGCCCATTCCAGATCTGGCCAAGCGAGAGCTGTGGCACCTTACGCTGCATGCAGGGCCAGTCGGGATCGGTGTTTGCGGCGCCGGCGCCCTCCATCGACGCAAGCGTGGTGACCAGAACCAGAGTGTGAACAAGTCTCATTCGCGCCATCAGGCGTTTCCTCCCATGTCCTGTTTGCGGATCACCAAACCGCGCGAAGGGTCGTATGCGATGATGGCGCCGCCCAGAAACAGCAGCGTGCAGCCGGCGACGACGCCCAGCGACAGCCATTCGATCTGCCCGTAGAAGGCAAAACGGATCAGTTCGACGGCATAGGTGAACGGGTTGCAGAGGCAGATCTTGTAGAGCAGGGGGCTCGCCTCCTGGATGCGCCACAAGGGATACAGCGCCGGAGACGCGAAATAGCCGGGAAAGATGACGAAGTTCATGATGCCGGCGAAGTTTTCAAGCTGCTTGATCAGCGAAGACAAGAGCATGCCGAGCGCGCAAAGCATCATGCCCGACAGGAACAGTGCCGGCAGAACATAGAGATAGCCGAGTGGCGGCGCTTTGACGCCCCACAACCAGGCAACGATCAGGAACGCGTAGACCTGCACGATCGATACGGCCACACCGGCCAGCATCTTCGACACCAGCAGGAACCAGCGCGGAAACGGGCTGACCAGCAGGATGCGCATGTTGCCCATCTCGCGGTCGTAGACCATCGACAGTGAAGACTGCATGCCGGAAAACAGCAGGATCATGCCGCAAAGGCCCGGCGTGATATAGACCTCGTAGAGCACATAGGTCTTGTAGGGCGGGATGATCGACACGCCAAGCACCTGGCGAAAGCCGGCCGCGAAGATGAACAGCCAGACCAGCGGCCGGACCAGCGAGGAAATGAAGCGTTCGCGCTGGTGCAGGAAGCGCAGGCACTCGCGCAGGACGACGCCTTTCAGGCAAATGAGATAGTGGCGCAGGCCGAATGGCTCGGACCGCACCGGCATGATGCCGGCGACCTTTCCGGGCATCGAAGGAGCGCTCATGGCGACGTCTCCGTCATGCCCGCCGCATCGACGCGGCTGAGCTTCGAAAAGGTTTCGCGAATCGAACTTCCGCCGTTCGCACGGATCACATCCGACACCTTGCCGCTGGCGACCAGGTCACCCCGCCGCAGTATGACGACATGGTCGGCGTCTTCGACTTCGTCGATCAGATGCGTGGCCCAGAGCACGCCGATGCCCTCTGCTTGGACGAGCTTGCGGATGGTGGCGAGGATGCCCGCACGAGATTCGATATCCAGGCCGACGGTCGCCTCGTCAAGCAGGAGCAGGGAAGGTCGGTGCAGCAGCGCCCTGGCGATTTCGATGCGCCGCATCTGACCGCCGGAGAGGCTGCGTGCCTTGTCATGCTGGCGGCCCTGCATGTCGACCGTTTCCAGCAGCGCGGCAATGCGCTGGCGAGCTTCGCGTCCGCCAATGCCATGCAGCGAGGCATGGTAGGAGAGATTCTGGTAGACGCTGAGGTCGAGATCGAGCGTGCGTGCCTGGAACACGATGCCGACCCGTCTGAGTGCTTCGCCGGACGCGCGGCGAATGTCATGGCTGAAGATGCGGATCGATCCGTGACGCGTGTCGTAGAGGTGGCTTATCAGTGAGAACAGCGTCGTCTTGCCGGCCCCGTTGAGGCCGAGCAGAACGGTGAAAGTCGCCGGCGCGATCGAGAAGGAGACGTCGTTGAGCGCCCGCTTCTGGCCGTAGGAATGGCTGACGGCTCGGACATCGAGCGCCACCACCTCGTCTCCCGGTCCGCTTGTCCTCATATGTTGCATGCCGGATCGCTCCTCCAGGACGCGTTGGCCTATTGGCGCCCCTGATCGCCTTTTGTCTTACTTGATCGTAATCTTGCCCTTCAGTCCCTTGTCGGCAAGGTCGGGAACCGACCAGGTATATTCGCCCGGGCGAACGGTATGGAACTGCACCTGGATCGTTCCCGCGTCGTCGAATTCCAGCCAGGCCGGTCCGCCGTCCATATGCACTTCCAAATCGTTGATGACGATCTGGTCCATCCAGACATTGCGGAAGAGATCGGTCACGAACTTGTACTCGAAACCGCCCTTGGACGTGATCTTCCAGCGATAGCCCTGGCCGGCGATCAGCTCGAAGTCCTTCTGATTGACCGCATAGGTGGAATCGGCCGAACCGATAATCAATTCCGGCAGGTTCTTGCTGGCACGCGACGGTTTTGACGTCGCATCGTCGGCGTTTGCTACGATCGGAGCAAGGACAAATCCGGCGAGCGCGGCGAAGAAAAACCTACGGCAAAGTTTCATGTCTTGAGCCTCCCGATGATCAATGTCTGCTATTTGGGCGAAATGACCACACCCCAGGGCTGCTGGCCCACAGTGAGCGATTGGACCGGCTCGTCGGTGGCCGTGTCGATGAAGGTGATATCGTTGGAATTGCCATTCGTGGTGATCAGCGTTTTCTGGTCGGGCGTGAAGGCCAGATGCCAGACGCGCTGGCCGACGAGGATGTATTTTTCCACCTCATAAGTGTCGGTATTGATCACCGCGACATGGTTCGCCGGGCCGAGCGCGACATAGGCTTTCTTGCCATCGGCGCTGATGGCGATGCCTACCGGCTGGATGGTTTCGGCCCGCAGTCCCTGAATCGCGAACTGGATCTTCTTCACCACTTCGCGTTTGGCGTTGTCGATGACGCTGACGGTGCCGCCGACCTCGGCGCTGACCCAGACCTGCGAGCCGTCGGGCTTGAATTCGGCGAAGCGAGGGCGCGTGTCGACCAGCACATTGTCCGTCACCTCATGCGTGCCGGTGTCGATGAAATGCGCCATGCTGGTGGTTTCCGAGGTGTTGACCATGGTCTTGCCGTCGGGGCTGACACCCATGCCTTCCGGCTCCACGCCGACTGGTATCTCGGCCAGGACCTGCTTGCTTTCGACGTCGATGGCGGTGACGAGATTGTCGTCCTCATTGGCGACATAAAGCGTCTTGCCGTCGGGCGAGAGGACGAACAATTCGGGATCGGGGCCGGATGGCAGCGTACCGACGATTTCAAGTGTCGCGGTGTCGATGATTTGGATCGTGTCGTCATCGCTGGCGCATAGATAGACGAATTTGCCGTCATGCGAGATGGTGATGCCGCGAGGTCTCTGGCCGACTTCGACGGTCTTCACCACCTGCATCGTCGCCGTGTCGACGACGGTCATCGTGTTGTCCTTCTCGTTGGACACGTAAGCCGTATAGGCCGATGCCGGGCTGGCCGTGAAGCCGGCCGCGAGAATAGCGAATGCGCAAGCTCGTTTCTGCACGCAAATTCCTCCCGATTGACTCTACTTGAGAGCGCATTTCGTTTCCGGCTGATCGACACCGAGAGTGTCGAGTTCGGAGACCTGGTGAAGATAGCCCTCCTGTGGCGATGTCGAGACGACCGACTTGGTATCGCCAAGCAAGATCGGCTGGCGAAGCTGGAGGTTCCATTTGCGGAAGGTCAGCTTCTGCCCCTTGAAAGCAGCAACCGAAAAATCGTCAGAGCGTATATAGTCGCTGATCTTTTTCGCATCGTCGCCCTTGGTGCGCGTGGTGGCCTCGCCGACCGCACGCACCGCGGTCCAGGCCGACATGTCTTTGGAGAGCATCCGCCGGCTCGTCGTCTTCAGGAAGCGGCTCTGCATCTGGATGCCGCCCCATTGTTCGCTGGCGGGATGCCATGACGATGCAACCAGACCGGCCGTGCCGGCGACCAGCCGCGGCGTCCAGGTGCGGTAGGGCACGTAGGTGCCGAAAACCTCGCTTTCGTCGGCGACAAGCACCACGTCGTGCTCCGGCAGGTCTTGCGTGAACACGGAAATCTGCTGCTGTATCTGCGTGGCGCCGGTGTCGGTGCGCCTGGCTGTGCCGGTATCCTTGAATTCCTTCTCGGCGACGATCTGGCCGCCGAAGCGGGTTGCCGCGCGGCGCAGCGCATCGGCGTAGAGATGGTCCTGCTCATGCGATCCATAGAGCAGCACCCAATTCGGCCACTTCTTCACCATGAGATACTGCGCCAGCGCGTCGGCCAGCATGCTGCGCGTCGGCGCGATATGGAAAACGTTGATGCGGCAGTCCTCCTCGCGAAGGCTGTCGTCGGTGGCGCCGACGTTGAAGATCAGCACACCTTTGTCGCGGGCGATGTCGGCGATCGACAGCAATTGTTTGGCTGAAAGATCGGCGACCACATAGCGGTCGCCCTTGGCGATCATGCCTTCGAATGCCTGAACCGCGTCGCCGTCGGGCTTGACCTCGGTCACGTCGAGGCTGAATTTCTGGTTGGTGAACTTTCCCGTCGTGTTGTTGTCGCCGATCGCCACCTCGGCACCGGCGACACCTTCGTCACGTGGCGGCAGGTCGAGCATGGAAAGCGTCAATTGAGGTTCGTAGGCCCGCAAATAGCCTATCTTGATTTCAGTTATCTTTTTTTCCGGCTTCGCCACCGTTTCCTGGCCTGTCGCGTCGGAAACGTTGACGGTCAGGGAAAAAAAGCACAAAAAGGCAGCGAGAGTGCCTGGCACCGCGCTCGTCATCGATAGTAATTACCCATTCTTGCGCAGAGGTTCGACGGTTGCCGGACCCGCGCCAAGTCAAGGTGCCCATGATCAACTTAGCCGACCCGCAAAATTTATCAAACCCTATAGGACGACTTTTCGCGCCTGCCAGAACGGTGCGGAAGGTCGCCAGCGTCGATTCGCATGGCAACACCGGCGAGACGTGGCGCAGGGGGATCGACCGCCTCTATAAAAGCGTCTTGTCCTCCAAACTGGAGAAACTGTTCAAATGACCAGAATGCTGGCAAGCGTCACCGGCATCGAAGAGGCGGAGATCGCTCTTTCTGGAGGTGTCGATATCGTCGACCTGAAGGACCCGAAGGCGGGAGCCCTGGGCGCGGTGTCCATGGAAACCATGCTCCGAACGATCTCTTTCATCGCGGGTCGGGCTCCGGTCAGCGCTGTCTGCGGCGACCTGCCGATGGAACCCGAAACGATCCGCATCAAGGCCGAAGAGATCGCGGCGACCGGCGTCGACTATGTGAAGATCGGATTTTTTCCTTCGGCAAATATCTCTGCCTGCGCACAGGCGCTTGAACCGCTCGCCGCACGAACGAAGCTGATTGCCGTGCTGTTTGCCGATCTGGCGCCGGACTTCGAGCTTCTGCCGATGTTCGCCAGGCATCGCTTCCACGGCGTGATGGTTGATACCGCGCAAAAGGGGAAGGGCCGGCTGCTCGATCATCTGCCGCCGGAGCGTATTCCGGGATTCGTCGATCGAACGAAATCGCTCGGTCTGATGGTCGGCCTGAGTGGATCGCTGGAAGCTCCGGATATTCCGCGCCTATTGCCTTTCGCTCCCGATTTTCTCGGCTTTCGGGGGGCGCTGTGTGGCCATTCCGGTCGCACGAGTTCGATCAGCGCCGAGGCGGTCTCGCAGATTCGCGAGTTGATTCCAGCGGAATCCGGGACCGGCGATCAATCGAGTATCGACTATCGCCTGTTGGCAGCGAGAGGCTATTCGCCGGACACCGACCCGACACTGGGCACGGACAGGATTTTTGTGCGGGATTTTGTTCTGCCGGTCCAGATCGGTGCCTACAGCTTCGAGCATGGCCATACTCAAAAAGTGCGCTTTGATGTGATCGCCGACGTGCTGCAAATCACCGACCATCCCGAGGACATGCGCCATGTGTTCTCCTACGACATCATCATGGACGGCATTCGCACCATCATCGCGCGGGGCCATATCCAGCTCAGCGAGGCTTTGGCCGAGCAGGTGGCAGCGCACGTGCTGGAGAACCAGCGTGTCGTGCGCGTCACGGTTAGGGTGGAAAAGCTCGAGCTCGGCCCTGGCGGCGTCGGCGTTGAGATCGAACGCAAGCGCCAATCGGCGGGACGCGGTGCTGCCTCCGGCATTGCTGGCCGAAAAGACCGAAGCGTTGTTTTCCGGCCGCGCCAGGAGCGCCCCGAAATGCTTCGACGGGCCATCGTCAAGCTTGGCGGCAGCACGGCCCATGCGGCGGAGATGAAGAGCTGGATCGCAGCGCTGGCGGGTTCCAGGCTGCCGATCGTCATCGTGCCCGGCGGCGGGCTCTTTGCCGATCATGTGCGCGAGACGCAGACCAGCATGGATTTTTCCGACACCGCCGCTCATGCCATGGCGATCCTGGCCATGGAGCAGTTCGGCCATGTCATCCTCGACCGGGACGAAAGGCTGGCGCCGGCACGGTCGCTGGACGAGATCGGGCGAGTGTTGGAGGCGGGGAAGGTTCCGGTGTGGCTGCCGTCGTCACTGGCACTGGCGGCGCTGGATGTTCCGGCCTCCTGGGACATTACCTCCGATTCTCTGGCTGCCTGGCTTGCCGGCAAGCTTGGCGCAAACGCGCTGTTGCTTGTCAAGCAGACCGGTGCATTCTTCGACAGCGATACCGCTGACAGCCTGAGGGCCCGAGGCATTGTCGACCCAGGCTTTGCCGCCATGCTGCCCGACGGCATCGATTTCCATCTCGCCGGTCCGAAGGATGCTGCCGGGGCCGGCGCGATGCTCGCGTCGGGCAAGCTGCCCGGCATCCGGATAGTGGCTTCAACAGGGTCGTCGGCAAAGAAGGCGGGATAGCCGATGGTGAAGCTGCATGTGCCGCGCTGGGCGTGGGTTTTGACGGGTTCCGGGCATTTTTTTACGGAGAGCTTCGCACTTGTTCGCCAGCTCGAACATTGCGATGTCTTCGTGTCTAAGGCCGCCAACGAAGTCCTGCGCATGTACAAGCTTAAATTTGATTTCCCGGAGACGACGCGCGTGCTGCACGACAAGACCGCAAGCGCGATCCCGGTCGGCGAATTCTACCACGGTGTCTATCACACGGTCGTGGTGGCGCCGGCCACTTCCAACACGGTCGCCAAATGCGTGCATGGCATTTCCGACACGCTCGCTACCAATGTCTTTGCTCAAGCGGGAAAGTGCCGTGTGCCAGCCATCGTCTTTGCTTGCGACACCGCGCCGGAACTCGAAACCCAGGCACCGCACGGGCTGGTCAAGGTCTATCCGCGCAGGATCGACCTGGAAAATACCAAACAGTTGAAGAGTTTCGAGCGGACCCTGGTGGTCGAGTCGCTCGCTGATCTCGAAGCCTCGCTCACACGGCGCCAGGCCGAACTCGCAAGCGATGGCTGAGCGGCTGGTTTTTCTTACCGGCCATCTGGCCAAGGCGCGGCTGGAACGGCTGCTGACCGGGCTGGGCAGAACCGAATTCGCGTGGGAAATCGTCGACGTCGGCGTCAAGGTCGCCGCGCTGATGAGCGAGGACATCGTGAAGCGTCGGCTCACTCTGACAGGAGACGTCGACCGCGTCATCCTGCCCGGACGCTATCGGGGAAACATCGAACACCTGTCGGAGCATTTCGGCGTGCCCTTTGTGCGCGGCCCCGACGAGATCGCCGACCTTCCGGCCTTCCTTGGCCGGGCGGGCAAACCGCCGGATCTGACGCGTCACGATATGCGCATCTTCGCCGAGATCGTCGATGCGCCGATGCTGTCGGTCGAGGCCCTGATGGCGAGGGCCTCGATGCTGGCTGCGGCCGGCGCCGATGTCATCGATCTGGGCTGCCTGCCGGAGACGCCGTTTCCGTTGCTGGCTGAGGCAGTGCGGGCACTCAAGGCACAGGGGTTTGTGGTCAGCGTCGATTCGGCCAGCGCAGATGAACTGTCGATCGGTGCGCACGCCGGCGCGGACTATCTTCTCAGCCTCGATGAGAACACGCTGCCGTTGATCTTCGACCATCGGGCTACGGCAGTGTTGATACCCTCCATCCCCGGCGATCTGGATTCGCTCGGCCGGGCGATTACCGCGGCACAAAAGGCCGGCGTCGCCTTCATTGCCGATCCCGTGCTCGACCCGATCCATTTCGGCTTCGCCGTTTCACTCGGGCGCTTCATCGAGGCGCGGCGCCGTTGGCCGGACATCGAATTGCTGATGGGCACCGGCAATCTCACCGAATTGACCGACGCCGACAGTTCCGGCGTTACAGCCGTTCTAGCGGGGCTCTGCTCGGAACTCCGGATCCGGAACGTGCTGGCGGTGCATGTCAGCCCACACACGGTGCGCACGATCGAGGAGCACGATATCGCCCGCCGCGTCATGTTGGCTGCTTGCATGGACGGCGCGTTGCCGCGCGGCTATCACCCAGGCCTGTTGCAGGTCCACGATCGCAAGCCTTTCACAGCCTCAACCGACGATATCGAGGCATTGGCGGCCCAGGTGCGCGATGCCAACTTCCGGATCGCGGTAGCGGAGGACGGCATCCATGTTTTCAATAGCAAAGGGCATGCGGTTGCCACGGATGCGTTCGAACTTTTTGCCTGGCTGGACGTCAACGCCGACGGCGCACACGCTTTTTACCTCGGCGCGGAACTGATGAAGGCGGAGATCGCGTGGCGGCTCGGCAAGCGTTATGTGCAGGACGAGCCGCTCGCATGGGGCGTTGCCGCGCCGGCACCCGAAACCGACCGTACCCGTCTTGCCGAGCCGGGCAAGACGCTCCGCGCAAGGAAAGAGCGCTAGGACCATGCCCTACATTCGCGAATCGATCATCACGACGGTCAATAAGGCAGGCAACGTCCACATCGCGCCGATTGGCATCATTGCCGAGAATGACGGTTGGGTTATCGCGCCGTTCCGGCCGTCGGTCACGCTCGACAATCTCGCCGAAGTGCCGTTCGCCATCGCCAATTATACTGACGACGCGCGTGTCTTTGCCGGCTGCCTGACAGGCCGCAAGCATTGGCCAACCGTTCCGGTTGACGGGTTCCCGGTGCCGAGGCTCGAGGCGGCGCTGGCGTATTCGGGCCTCGAAGTCCGGGCGGTCGATGACAATGGTGTGCGCCCCCGCCATTTCTGCCGCGTGGTGCGGGAGGAAACGCTCGCGCCGTTCACCGGCCTCAACCGAGCCAAGGCGGCGGTGCTTGAGCTGGCCATCCTGGTCAGCCGGCTCGGCATGCTGCCGCGCAACAAGATCGAGGCGGAAATCGCCTACCTTTCGATCGCCATCGAAAAGACGGCAGGCGACGGTGAAAAGGAAGCCTGGGGCTGGCTGATGCAGCGTGTCAGCGATCACTTGACCGCCAAAGGTTCGGATAGCGAGGACTCGCGAGCATAGGCGCGAGCGCCGCAACCTGCTTACGAAGGATATCCCGCCAAAAGCGCCACTGCGGACGCAGGTGCCGCGCTGCTCGCTTGCCCGCGAACAGTGTCATCGGCGGGGATGATGTCGGCGAAATCGACGTAACTGCGTTCCATGCGTTCGGCCAGCCGCCTGATCTGCCAGCGACCGCTTCCGGCGCCGACGATCGGGACATCCCGAGACAGGGTTCCGGCAACCAGCGCCGCTGCATCGTGCACTTTGCGCAGTTGCTGCTCGCTGAACCAGCGCGCGACTTCACCCCATTCCGGCGGGGTGAGGTCGGTGGCGTCGCGCCCCACCATGCGCGCCAGCCGCGCGATCGAGCCGTCCACAGTCTTTTCCTTGCCGTCGGCGGGAGGGTGCCTGTCGTCGTCCTCGTCGAGCACGCCCAGGATGCGGTGAGCGTCGGCGATCGAGGCGAAATATTCGTTCATCAGCGGCGTTAGCCTGCCATGGACGGGAGCCGACGAGGCTACGCCGAACAGGAATGTCCTGGTAAAGCCGGTATAGACCAATTCGCCGGTTAGAAGCCGTCCGGCATCGGTGTAGCCGTCATTGGCCACGGCGCCGTTCTTGATGGCGATAATATCGGTGGTGGTGGAGCCCATGTCGACGAACAGGGCATCGCCGGCGAGTTTTGCCACCAACAAGGCTGTCGCGTGCCAATTGGCGGAAGCCACATCGGCGGTCAGCTGCGCTGCCCGCTCGACTCCGACGAAACCGGATGGTCCGGCATAGACCAGCTTTTTGTCTGCGGGGAAATGGGTGGAAATCTGACCCAGCAGAGCCGCCACGCCGGCATCGCGGGACGGAAAGATGTCCGACAGTTCGCCCGTCATGGTGAATGCGTTGAGATCCGCACCCGCGTAGATCGGAGCCGTTTCGTCGAGGGCTGAAGCCAGCTTGTCCAACCCTTGCCAGAGCGGCGTTGCGATCGTTACCGCCTCGACGATGCGACCGTCTTGTGCGCGGGTCACCTTCAGATGCGCGCCGCCAATGTCGAAACCGGCAATGATGCCCTTTCTTTTTTCCACGCTTCAAGCTTTCATGACGGGGGCAATTGGTCGGTGAAAAAGCGTTGCGTATCATTCCGGTTCTCGACCTGAAAGACGGCGTGGTGGTTCGCGCCCAGCAGGGAAAACGCGATCGCTACAGGCCGATCGTTACGCCGCTCAGCCGAAGCCCTGATGTGGTCGCGGTCGCTGAAGGACTGCGTGGGCTTTATCCTTTTTCCACCTTCTACATCGCAGATCTGGACGCTATCGAAGGCGGAGCGCCAAACAGCGACGCACTCGCCCGGCTGAGGACGATGGCGGAGCCGCCGGAACTTTGGGTCGATGCCGGCGTGGCCGACGAAAAGACACTTTTGGCGGCGCTTGCCGAACGCTCGCTGTCTCCTGTTCTGGGCTCTGAATCGCAGCGAGACGACATGTTGCTGCGGCGTTTTCGCGATCATCCCGATCTCATCCTGTCCCTTGATTTCGTCGGCGATAGTTTTTGCGGGCCGCGTTCTCTTCTCGATGAGCCCGAGCTTTGGCCGCAAAAGGTGATTGTCATGACGCTGGCCAAGGTCGGTGCGGCCGCCGGTCCCGACTTCGGGCGGTTGCAGGAGGTCAAGGCCAAGGCCGGAAATCGCGCTGTCATTGCGGCCGGCGGTGTCCGCGACGAGAACGACATCAGGGCCTTGTCCGCCATGGGCGTCGCCGCGGCACTGGTCGCAACCTCATTGCACAACGCTACGCTCACGCCCGGCCACCTCGCGTCACTCGGCGCCTGATCGTCGTTGCTCGTCAGCTCCCGAAGGGCGTGCGCCCTTCGGGAGCTGACGTTTCAAAAGCCCAGAACCTTTTTCAGCCGGCGCAACAGACCATCCGTCTCAGAAGAGGGTTTTTCCTGTGCGGGGCTGTCTCTTGTCTAGGCTGCGAACGGATGCTTGACCTTGTCGCGCTGGGCCGTTGCTTCGGCGGCGGTCGGGGTTCCTGCAACGGCGCGCTGGATGGCTTCCTTTGTCGCCTCGTAATTGTATTTCTGGATCTTGGCGTCGTCCGCCGCGTCCCAATGGATGAATACCCCGACGCAGATGAACACGTCGTCTGCTTCGTTGGCCGGAATGGTCCCGTCCGCAACGCTGTCCTGCACGGCCTTTGCCACGGCGTGCTGCGCCGGGCCGAACATCTGGACCGCCTGTTTGGCACCCTTGATCGTGACCTTGTTGAACATCACGGTGTTGGGTTTGCATTGAAGATTGGGCGCGATCACCGCCAAAAGCGAAGTAAAGCCGTCCTTGTTGTTGGTAAGCGCGTTGCAAAATGCCGTTTCGACCGCGCTCCCCCGCGGGCCGATGAGCAGGTCGACATGCGCGACTTCGTTGCCGTCTCCCACCAGCGATTCACCGACCATAACCTTTGATATTTTTGCCATGCCAATTTCCTCCAAGACACAATTATGATGTCCACGGACGCTGCAACCGAGCAGGCGCTCGATGGACAGCTATCCTTGTTGGCAGCGTCCGGATTTGCCCGGACCGGTTGGCTAGATAGCCGCGGAAGCACAGCTTCCGCTTTTGGAAGTCAAGCACCAACGCCGCGATTATGCAAGGTGAGGGCGAGGGTGTGGACTAAAAGAGTAGCCACGGTGAGGTCGGCCGAGGTGCCGGGGTTGATGTTGTCGGCCTTCAGCCGGCGGTCGAACTCCATGAGCAGACGAATGCGCGACGGTTCGTCGCCCTCGGCATGGAGCGCCGCCTGAACGGCAACGGCTTCCTGCCGCGCCTGATTTGCGACGTGAACGCCGTGCTTGCGCATCACATGGCTGTCGGGGAAGCCGGCGAGAAACGCCATGTAGACGAACACCGTCGGCCACATGCCGTCTTCTTCACGTGCCAACGCTCCATCCAGCGCGGCGAGCCCGACCCCGAACACGTCGCCGAAACAGTTGCTGTACTGGCGAGCGATCATGTCGCGGTCGGCAGCCTCCCTCATCGCGTCCAGCAAATGGACCTTCGGCTCCTGCCGCACATCGTTGGCGGCTTCTCCGAGGCCGCCTGGCGCGGCCGTGACGATCGCCTCGAATACCGCCTTGGTATCCTGCACGCTCAAAGCCCGAAGCAGCGAATCGAGATTGTCACGCAGTCTGTCACCGCCCATTTCGGCGGCGCATATCAGAGGCCCTGCCAGAAGGATGATTCCGAGATTGGTATTGGTTGCGACCGCCAGTCGTGTCGCGCGCACCGCCTCCAGCATCCGCTGCCCGACCGGCAGACGAGGATCGGTCAGCGGCCCGGAGGAAACCTCCGCACTTGTCATGAACTGGGCGGCGGACATGCCGTGTCCGTCGGCGAACAGATGGACGTTGCCCGGCTTTAGGGCTTCGATCTCCATCCTGCAGGCATTCTTATAGCTGGCCCGGAGGCGTTCACGCGAAAGCACCACCTTGCCCGCCCTCACGAATTCGCAGGCGCGGCAAAACGGTAGGGCCGCGGTGCGGCGGCCGCCTCGGCGCGGTCGGCCAGAAGTTTCAGCAAGGCATCGGCGATTGCTTCGGCGATGTTCACGGCGACCACCGACTGCAATCCCGACCATGCGGGCATGCTGTTCACTTCGAGTATGAACAGATTGCCGTCGTCAGCCCGCACGATGTCCACGCCGGCAAAATCCGCGCCGACCGCGGCTGACGCAGCGACGGCCAGCGATGCCAGTTCCGCCTTGCCATGTTCGGAAACCTGTTCCGGCACGCCACCCCGGTTGACGTTCGTGATCCAGTCGTCGCTGATGCGGCTCATCATCGCCACGGTCTCTCCGGCGCAGACAAACACGCGGAAATCCCGGAAAGGCGGACCGGCACGCGACACATATTGCTGAAGGTAGTAGACGCTGTTCACCTCTTCTGCGGCCGGCAGGTCCGAGAACGTGCGGATCAGCTTTATGCCGCGGCCTTGCGCCCCGAACAATGGTTTCAGCACCAGCGGTCCCCGCGGAAGCTCTTGCGCCGCGACCTCCTCGGCGACGGCAAGTCCTTCTACGGCAAAGGTGCGTGGCGTAGGCAGGCCGGCATTTTTCAGGAGGAATGTCGTCATCGACTTGTCGACGCAGCGCTCGATCGCCTGCGCGGAATTCCATACGGGAACCGACAGTCTGCTTAACGCGTGCAGCACCCCGAGGCGCCGGGTAACCGCTTCGAACGATCCGGCGGCGATCGAACGGACGAGCACGGCGTCGGGCAGCGTGCCGCCGAAGCCGGGGATCGCAAGTCCGCTCGGGCTGCTGGTATCGAATGCGATCGCCGCCAGCGGCACGGCTGTAACGGCGGCGCCCCCCCGACCAAGTCCTGCCGCCAGGCCGTTGGAGCCGGTGTCCACTTTGTCGCTGACGATCAGGATGCGAGGGATCATGTGGCCTCTCGGGTGCGGGAATGTCGGCGGCGCGAGCGATTCCAGGCCCTCATGGCAGCGTCCGCGGCAGGGCTGCACGGAAGGCAGTCGCCGGGCGGGCGAATGACAGACGAATCCCTTTGCACCGCCATGCCCTAGCCGAGACTCCGTTCGAGCATCTTCAGATCACGCCGACCGGCGCGAAAAGTATCGCCGGTTTCGATCGCTGTCACGATCACTTCAGCCGGGCTGAACAGCAACGGGTCGATGGCATAGAAATCGCCCTTGAACCGCGTGAATATCTCGGCGAAGGGTTGGCCGTAGTCCCGTGAGGCGCTGCTGGGAAGTTTTTCCGCGAGTTTGCCAGCCTCCTTCGCCGATCCTTTGACGAAGAGCTGGACGCTGCCGCCATAGATGATGGCATCGTTGGTTCGGCCCATAGCGGTCAGGAAATCCGGATGGGGGGCGGGGATCGGCGCCGTTCCGATGCCGTCGACAACGTTTTCCAGCGGGAATTTGAGATCGTTGATCTTGTGCAGGGCAACCTCGAGCGCGCGCGCCACGATCTGCACGCCGCCGGCAAGGCTTTGTGTCGGCGCATAGAGGAAGGTGAGCTTTTCCGTCGCCAGTCCAGTTGCCTTGCTCACTTTCTCAACGGTCGCGCGGGGAGGCGGTTCGGCCGTCTCAAGGATAAGCACCGCGGAAGATGCGATGTCGTGATAGGAAAGTGTTTCGAACAGCGGTTCGACCCGGGCGAGGGCCCGCGCAGGCCCAGATCCCATCGCAAAATAGTCCTGGCCAGACAGGTTCCAGCCCGCATACTGGCTGCCCAGGCAGGCCAGCACCGGCTGCGAAGATCGCGCTTCGACGGTGAACGGCCATTGCTGTGACGCGCGATCCATGAACACCGAAACGCTGCCGAGACCGCCCATCGCAGCCTCAGCCATGCGCATCCCGGCCTCGACGCTGCCGACGGTCTTGGCGCCGGCATCGATCAGGCGCTCGCCCAATGGCCCCCTGGAAACGACGATACGCAGGCGTTCGGCGTCGCCGATCATGCCGTCAACGATGCGCTGTGCATTGTCGTTCAGGAATGCCGAACCGTCTTTCATGTCCGGTCTCCTTCCCATTGGAGTTGCAATTGGCTGGCTTGTCCCTTGATGAGCCGCTTGGTCGATTGGGCGCTCGGACCGCGCGCGAAGACCGTGCAGACAGGGTCGCCGGCAATCAGACGGGTGCCAGCCGACTGTTGGTCCGCTGTCCATTCAGGCCAGGCAATCGACGGAAAGTGAGTGATTGGCGTCGCGGCGTAGGTCACCATCGACGCCATCGAATCGACGAAGCGCGGCAAGCGGAAGACCTGACCCGTCGCGGCGCGCAGATGCGCTTCGATCAATGGCGCGTCAACATCGTCGAAAATGTCGAGGGTGGCGCCCGGCCTCGGATTGATCTCGATGAACGTGTAGCCATCTGGTCCACGGATCAGATCGGCGCTGCACAATCCAAGCAGGCCGGCGCGCCGCGTCAGACTTGAGAGCCAGCCGCCGATGACCGCCGCCTGTCTGCGATCGAAGCGTCTCAACCGTACGGCGCCGCCGTAGCGATAGGGCGCTGTGGGGGCGGGAGACGTCCATTGGTGGCTGAAACCCACGAGGTGCGCGGTTTGACCATTGCCGACGAACAGGGCCGAGATGCTGCGACCGGCAACGAAGCGCTGGAAGTAGCGGCCGGCGGTCGGGCTTTCTCCGGCTGCTCGTCTGACGTGTCCGCCGCCGGCGCCGCCCGCGGTCTTGACCACCCAGTTCTCCGGGTCAGGCGGCTGGTCCCATCGCAGTTGCGGATGCGGGATGCCGAGTTCGGCACAATCATCGGCCAGCAACTGCGGATCCTTGATCCTGCGGATCGCGGCGCCGCCATTGCCGGCGAGCCGAAAGTGTCGCGCGATTTTGTCCACGGTCTCAGGCATCCGCTCAAACCCTGAGCCCAGGACAATGGCGGCCGGCAGGTCGTCGCCAGCCAATCGCCGAAGCGTGTCGATGATGCGCTCGCCGTCGATGCCTCCTTGCAGGTCGCCTGGCAGCATTGTCGCGCGTTCTGCGAGCGCGACGGTGTCCGTATCGCAAAAGAAATCGGCGACCAGCGGACGATAGCCGGCGCGACGCGCGGCGGCGGCCAGCCCCCGGCCTGAAATTGCCGCGATCAAAAGAGATCCGGCGTTACTTGGCAATCTCGCGTGCAAGGGAAAACGCTTCCTGAAAACCGAGCGTGATCGTCTTTTCGGATTCGATCATTCTTTTGAAGAGACCGAATTCGACCTTATATTTGACATTGCCGATGGCAAGCGGACCAATGCCGACAGCTTTTGCCGCATCGAGTGGATCACCATTGGCATTGACGGCCAATCCTTCGATGCCGGCCGGGGGAACGGCATTGACGTCGGCCGCAATAAGCAGGTCATTGCCTTTCAATTGGGCTTTGGAGACCACCTGGACGCCAGCTTTGGCGCAAGCCAGGATAATTTCGTTGGCTTCGACCAGCTTTGTCTTGCGGGCGTCGCTCGATCCGTCAGCCGCATCGACGGTGAGGTGGAACCTGCTTTCGATCTCGGCCGCGATCTGCTTGACCCGTTCGATGCCGTCATGGCCGACAAGTGTGACCCGGGCACCTTCCCCTGCCGCGATGACGGCGGTGCAGAAGCCGACGACGCCGGTGGCGCCGAAAACAGCCACTCTCGTATCCCTGAGCGCACGCTGGAATTTCTTCTCCAGCGCCTTTTCGACCTTGGCCACCATCGCCGCGGCTGTGGTGAACGAGCCGGCTGGATCGGCAAATACCGAAACCTGGAAAGGCGGCACCATCGCCTTCTTCGCGGCGTCGAACATGTCGAGCGCCAACGAGGCATCCTTCCCGGCGATGAAGATGCCGGTGTCGACACCCGCATCCGGCGGGCGTGAAAAGATCGCGTCCTGGACCAGTCCTGTCACTTCGGCCAAGCCCACATCGACATAGGGGACGACGGCGTCGAAACCTGCGTCGAGCGCCATGTTCACGTCGAAGGGGCTCATCTGCTTCAACGGTGTCAGCATGTGCAGGATGTGTTTGCGGGCCATTTCTTGCCTTTCTGCCTGAAACTGAAGCGTCAGCTGCCGACCAGATCCAGCCTGGTTGAACTGATCTTCGCGCCGGAGTTCCTGCCCTTGACGATCTTGACCTCAAGGCCGCCCTCAACTGTCGTCTTCCGAACCGCGTCGACGAACTTGAGTGCGGCGTCCTGCGATGGCGCGAAGGCAAAGCCTGTCGGCCCCCAGGAACTCTGGCCGATGCCGACGGCGCCTGCTTCATTGAGACAGTGGGCCACCATCTCGACCCGCTTCGAGGTGAACACGCCGCCCTGGGCCGGGGCGAAATGGCTGCCGATCAGCATCTGTATCGCGGTGACGGCGGCGCCGAATGCCGGAAGGTCCCGCTCGACCAAAGCCGGCATTATGCCCATCAGCACCCTCCGGCAGATCTCCCCACTGCCTGCCGTTGGGAATGGCGGCAGCGAGCGAAACGCCGCAACCTCGGCTGCTCCATGCAGTCCATGCCCGGAATGGTCGAGGATGAGGAGGACGCGCCACTCTTCCGGAAACGGCAGCCGCGCGACGACCGGAGGCGTTCCGCCGCGGTCGTTCTTGCCGGCGTCGACTATGACGCCGCCGTCTTCGAAACTTGCGATGCCGATGCCGGATCGGCCGCCCCGCTCGAGCAGGTTAGCGTCGCCGGCGATGTCCAGAGGCAGATTGTGGAGCGTGCGCAACGCCGAGGCGACGGCAAGGGCGATCTGTGTGCCGGAGCCCAGACCCGCATGACTGGGGATCGACTGCTCTACCACCAGATGGTGCTGGCCGCGAATGCCAAGATGCTTGCAGAGCGTCGATAGATGCTCGCTGGCGCGGGTGCTCTCGGAGCCTTCGACGATGGTCTCGCTGGACCGCGACAGGGTGACGACGGTTTCGGGTTCGCTCAATGGAAGCCCGACGCTGCCGAACCGCCGTCCAGCATCGCCATTGAGATCAAGGAAGCCAAGGTGCAGGCGAGCGGGCACTCGTATGGTAACAGAATTCGACATCTGCCCCCCGATGGGTGCATCATGGATGCATCATGGAAGTTTAGGTGCCCGGTACCATGATAACTGTTTTCGTCGATGGGGCAAGCCAAAGAGAACGCATACGTGTTTGCCGGCTCCGGCGTGTGACAGACCGAGCAATTCGCGGAGGTCGAGATGAACGAGACAGTCAAGGAAAAGGTCTATTCGGAAGCCGAGATCGCCGACCGGCTTGAGAAGGAGTTGCCGAAATGGCGTTATGAAAACGGCTGGATCCGGCGCAAATACAAGACCCACAGCTGGAAATCGACGCTCATGGTCATCAACACGGTTGGTCATCTCGCCGAGGCGGCGTGGCACCATCCTGATATCACCGCCTCCTATGCCTGGGTCGAGGTGCGCCTGACGAATCACGCGGCGAAAGGCATTACCGACAAGGATTTCGAGTTGGCGAAAAAGATCGAGGACGTTGTCCAGTGGCAGCCGGCCAAGGAAGGCGGGGCACTGGAGGGCACTCCGCTGACCGATCAACGCTTCGCTTACGTCAAATATGACTAAGCAGGGTCGGAATTTGTTGACGCGTATGAAAACATTCGCTGATCCGCTGCAGGGTGGGGTTCACGGCCAATCCAGTTTCGTCTAGGATCGAGCCGGCACCAGAAAGTAGTTTAGCGAATGGCGGTTGCTTGGATCGGCAACCGGGAAGCGCTGATTGAGCACGCGGCTGCGCATGCCGCGTCGCTATTGTCGTCAAGTCGGTGCCCGGTTTTCAGCTTTGATACGGATATAGATGGCACGAGGGCGGCGATCGCGCTGGCTGAGCGGGCTGGCGCGGCATACGACCACGCCGATGGTGCGGCACTTGCCCGAGAGACCGCGCTTTTTACCGACAAGGGGGCAATGACCGTCGCCCCCGGAGAGACGCGCCGGCGTGCCGATGTCGTGGTGATCGTGGGCGAGCTCCCGCGGACCCATCATGGTCTTGTCGGCGAACTTGCCGGGACGGTTCCCGACCTCTCGACCGGCAACCAGCGCGCGTTCTTCGTGGTAGGCCCAAACGGGATGTCTATGCCGCCGCTGAACGGCGGACGCAAGGCAACGCAACTTTCCTGTGGCCAAGCTAGCCTCGCCGCCACGCTGGCGGCACTGAGGGCACAGTACAAAGGGCGGCGTACATCGCAACCGGTGTCGAATTTCAATGATTTTGCCAAAGCTCTGGCGGCCGCGCATTTTCCCGTGTTCCTGTTTTCAGGCCACGCCGCCGAAGGCTTGGCATTGGAGATGCTGCAAGGACTGATCGCCGATCTCAATCGCAAATCGCGCGCATCCGGCCTTTATCTGCCGGCGAGCGAAAACGGGTGGGGAAGCGCGCTCGCCTCGGCCTGGATGACAGGTTTTCCGCTGCGCACCGGCTTTGCGCGCGGCCTCCCTGAATTCGATCCCTGGCGCTGCGATGTGGAGCGCATGATCGCTGCCGGCGAAGCTGACCTGCACCTGCGGATCTCCGCCGCAACGGCCCAACTACAGAAAAAAAGGGCACGCATGGCGCTGATTGTGCTGACGAAAACGGAAAAGCCGGTTGCCGGCGCCGCAGTCACCATGGCCATCGGCGAGGCTGGGGTCGATCACGATGCGGTTGTCTACTCCAGCCGCACGGGCTCGCTCAGGTCGATCGATGCGCAAGCGGCCTCGCAATTGCCCTCCGCCGCGACGATCATCCGCCTGATCGCTACCCACGCCTTCGCCGAGCCACTGCCATGCTGACGAAAATCGCCGGCGGCGACATCATCGATCCCGTCAACGGCCGTCTCGGCAAAGGCGACCTCTGGATCAAGGACGACAAGATCGTTCCGGCGCCGGCGGGAGGGGCGGCCGACCGGACCATCGAAGCCAGCGGCTGCATCGTGATGGCTGGCGCCATCGACATCCACTCCCACATCGGTGGCGGCAATGTGAACACCGCGCGGCTGCTCTTGCCCGAACAGCATGCCGCCCATCAGCTGCGGCCAGCAATGACGCCGCTCTCCAATGCCGGCTGGTCGACGTTCCAGACCGGCTGCCTCTACGCAAAAATGGGCTTTACAACGGTCGTCGAGCCGGCGATGTCGCCGGGAGCGGCGCTGCACACGCATCTCGAACTGGCTGACATCCCGATTATCGACAAAGCGACCCTTGCCATTCTCGGCAACGACGATTTCCTGTTGTCGATGATCCGCGACGACGCCCCCCGGACGATGATCGAGGACTATGTCGCCTGGACGGTCGCTTCGACGCGAGCGCTTGGGGTCAAGGTGATCAACGCCGGTGCGGCGGCCGCCTTCAAGGAGAACGTCCGCACCTTCTCGCTGGATGATGTCGTGCCTTCCTATGGCGTCAGTTCGCGCAAGATCGTCAAGACGCTGCAGGCCGCCGTCGACAGTCTTGGCTTGCCGCATCCCTTGCATGTCCATTGCAACAATCTGGGCAGCCCCGGATCGGCGGATACGGCGGCTGCGACGATTGCAGCGGCGGATGGACTGCCGCTGCATCTCGCCCACCTCCAGTTCTATGGCTATGGCACGGAAGGAAAACGCGGGTTTTCCTCTGCCGCCGCACGGCTTGCCGAACTGGTCAACGCGACGCCGGAAGTCACCATCGATATCGGCCAGGTGATGTTCGGCCAGACGGTCACGGTCTCCTCCGACGTCATGCGGCAGTTTTCGGCGCGTGGCAGCGCACACCCGAAAAAGACCGTCATTCATGACGGTGACGGCAATGGCGGCGGCATCGTGCCTTACAGCTATGGCAAGGACTTCTACGGCACGATGCAGTGGGCGATCGGGCTCGAGCTTTTTCTCCTGATCGACGATCCCTGGCGTGTGTTCTTCACCACCGATCATCCCAACGGTGCACCTTTTACCGCCTATCCGGCGCTGTTCGAACTGCTGATGAGCCGGGAAGCGCGCGCCGAAATGGCCGCCGGACTTTCACGATCCGCCCTGGTGCTCTCTACCCTGGCCGCAATCGACCGCGAATACACGTTCGAGGAAATCGCCATCATGACGCGCGCGGCGCCAGCCAAGCTGCTCGGCTTGACGGATCGAGGCCATCTCGGCGCCGGCGCAACAGCCGACGTCGCTGTCTATCGCAGGGACCGCAGTATCGCGAAAATGCTCGGACAGGCGGCGTATGTTTTCAAGGATGGCGATCTCGTCGTGCAAGACGGGGAAATCATCCATTACCGCTGGGGCAAGGCATTGAGGCTCAAGCCGCCTGTCGACAAGGCAATGGTGCGACGGCTCGAGGACTATCACCAGCAGCGCTACGGCCTGTCGCTGGACTGGTTTAATTTCCCGGATTCCGCGATTGCGCGCGAACAGCCATTCGGCGAGGTGCCATGCCGAACATGAGCATCAATGGCGTAACGATCGACGATACCTTCGCGGAAGCCTTCGGCATGCGCGCAACCGCCATCGTCATCACCGCGCCGAGCCGGAAATGGGCTCGCCAGGCGGCGATCACGATGACCGGCTTCGCCACCTCGGTGATCGGTTGCGGCTGCGAAGCGGCAATCGATCTCGACCTGCCGCCATCGGCTACACCGGATGGCCGGCCGGGCTGCCGCGTCATGATTTTCGCGATGGGAACGGACGAATTGCAGAAACAACTGCTCAATCGTGTCGGCCAGTGCGTTTTGACCTCGCCGGGTTCCGCCTGCTTTGCCGGGCTGCAGGGCAGCGCCGAGCTCAAGCTCGGTTCGGCACTGCGTTATTTCGGCGACGGCTGGCAAATCTCCAAGAAGATCGGCGACAGGCATTTCTGGCGTATTCCCGTCATGGATGGCGAGTTCCTGTGCGAAGCAACGACTGGACTGACGAAGGAAGCTGTCGGTGGCGGCAATTTCTTTGTCATGGCGCAAAGCAGCGCCAACGCTTTGGCCGCTGCCGAGGCCGCGGTCAATGCGATCGGCATGGTGCCTGGCGCCATCGTGCCGTTTCCGGGCGGCATTGCCCGTTCGGGTTCCAAGATTGGTGGCAAATACAAAGGCATGATCGCCTCGGCCAACGAAGCCTACGCGCCGACGTTGCGCGGCGTCGTCGCGAGTGAACTCGGTCCCGACATCAACGCCGTCCTGGAAATCGTCATCGATGGTGAGACCAATGATGCCGTTGCCGCCGCGATGAAGGCCGGCATCAAGGCTGTGATAGAGCTCGGACCGAAAAAAGGCGCGGTTCGGATCAGCGCCGGCAATTACGGCGGCAAGCTCGGGAAATTCATCTACTCGCTGAAGGATATGCTGCCATGAAGGCGCTGACCTTCACCCTGGTTGCCGAGCCGCCGGAGCGCCTTGACCTGTCGCCGCTGACGCCGGAGCGGCTGGCCGGGATCGAAAGGCGCGACGTCGAAAGAATCCAGATCGGCATGACGAAGCACGGCTCGAAGGTGGGCGACATTTTTCGCGTCGCCGGCAGCGATCCGACAAACATCGTGTTCGAAGGCGGAAGCACGCGCCTCGACCTTGTGGCGCAAGGCATGCGGGGTGGGTCGGTTCGCCTCGTTGGCAATGCCGGCGCCCAGGCCGGGCGCGCCATGCGCGGTGGCAAGCTCACGATCGAAGGCAATGCGGGTCCACACGCCGGCTCCGGCATGCGCGGCGGCAGGCTTGAGATAACGGGCAATGCCGGCGACCACCTCGGTGCGCCGCTCGTCGGGGAACTGGCCGGCATGAACGGCGGTGTTTTGATCGTCAGGGGCAAAGCGGGCGCCTTCGCCGCGGACCGCATGCGGCGCGGCCTGATCGCGGTGCTGAAAGGCTCCGGCGACCATGCAGGCAGCCGTATGATCGCCGGCACCCTGGTGGTGGCCGGTGGCACCGGTGAGATGCCCGGCTATCTGATGCGTCGCGGTTCGATCCTTCTCGATCGCGCGCCGGCACGCATGTCGCCGAGCTTCGTCGAATGCGGCGCACCCGAAAGCGTCTTCGCCGCCATCATCGATCGTTATCTGATCGCCGAGGGCATTTTGAAACGGCCGCTTCTGGGGAGCGCACCGCGCAAATATGGCGGGGATAACGCAGTGCTCGGAATGGGCGAGGTTCTTTTTCCGCGCTGAGATCCGTCGACACAGGAACCATACGATGGCAGGACGCAAGTGCTTGCCGCTGGGGTAGTGGTGGGGCCGACCGTCATTCGACCTGCAACGTGGAGAACACATGAAAATCATCTCTCAAGCGAAAGCCCATGGCGGCGTGCAGGGCGTCTATTCCCATTTGTCGACGAGTTGCCGTTGCGACATGACTTTTGCCGTTTTCATACCTCCGCAGGCGCGGGAGGCGCCTTGTCCCGTTGTGTGGTATCTCTCAGGCCTGACGTGTACCCACGCCAATGTAATGGACAAGGGCGAGTACAGGCGCATGGCCGCCGAGCTTGGCCTGATCGTCGTTTGTCCCGACACCAGCCCGCGCGGGGCCGACATTCCGGATGAAAAAGACAACTGGCAGTTCGGCTCCGGCGCCGGCTTCTATCTCGATGCGACGCAAGAGCCTTTTGCGAAGAACTATCGTATGTATTCCTATGTCGCCGAGGAGTTGCCAGCTCTCATCGCGGCTGAATTTCCAGCCGATATGGCGCGCCAGGCAATCTTTGGCCATTCGATGGGCGGGCATGGCGCGCTGACGATTGCCTTGAAGAATCCGCAACGTTTCAAGAGCTGCTCGGCGTTCGCCCCGATCGCCCAGCCAAGCACCGCCGGCTGGTCAAGACCGGCCTTTGAGAAGTATCTCGGCAAGGATGAGGCTTCGTGGCGAAGCTGCGACGCGACGTCGCTCATCGACGACGGATACCGTTTCCCCGAATTTTTGGTGGATCAGGGAACGTCGGACGGATTTCTTGACGACGGGCTGAGGCCTTGGCTGCTTGAAGCGGCCTGCGCCAAAGCAGGTATTCCGCTAAAGCTGCGGATGCAGGATGGATACGATCACTCGTATCTTTTCATCTCCAGCTTCATGGACGACCATCTGAGATGGCATGCTGAGAGGCTTTGATCTGGGCAGGCCGAAGGCATGGCCAGATGCAAACAAGTTATTGCGACGCCTTACACCGAGAGCGCCGCGCTTGCCGCCGTCAAACGCTACACATCCCTGGATTGCGAAAATACTGAAAGCACTGGCCAGCCCCGATGAGGTTCCCGACCCACCCTGCGGCGGCTGGGGCGAAATGCCTGACGGCATCCAGCGGCATCCAGTATTTCGAAGTACCCTTGGGCGAGGGTCGGAAGCTGCTGTTCGTCCGCATCGGCCAGGACGAGCCGTTGTTTGACAAGCAGACGCTAAGGGTGTTGCCGGCGAGTTAGACGCCCCGACCAGAGCCTGATCCGGATCGAGTGGAGGCCTGCCTCTATGCCTCTACGTATTCCGCGAGGCTGACACCCTTGGGCACATCCAGCCCATCGGCTCGCAAACCTTCGATGTGAAAGCGTATTGCATCGCGAATCTCGGTTTCCACTTCAGGCACAGTGGCACCTGTTGCGATGCAGCCGGGTAGGTCCGGCACATAGGCAGAAAAATTATTTCCTGCTTTTTCAATCACCACCGCGTAACGCATGTCATCACTCCTTCAAACCTGACTGCTTGAGGATGCTGTTCAGTGTTCCTGGCGCAACCTCTTCAGACGGCTTGCCAGCCACGGTGACGCGGCCGGCTTTGAATTCATGCTTATATTGGCGATGGCTGCCCTTGGTTGCAACCAGATACCAGCCATCGGCCTCCAGCAGGCGAATGATCTCGCGAACTGTAAGCCGAGGTGGCACTAGATCTCAGCTGCACCCGCTCGTCGAACCGCACGTGTCGCACTTCTCGCAGGTCCCATTCCGCACCATGGTAAAATTCTGGCACTCGGAGCAGGAATTGCCGGTGTAGCCCTGGAGCAGCGATTTGGCGCGGCGGTCGTTGGCAATTTTTTTTGCTTCGGCCGCCTCGACGGCCGCCGCGTCGGTGAACAATCCTGCCGTGGCGTCGGAGGCAGCACCCGCCGCTTCCTCGAAGGCGATGTCCTCGGCCAATTCCTTTGCCCGCTCCTCATAGTCGCGCTTGTAGGCGACCGCTTCGTCGCTGGCGGGTTTCAGCGCCAGCACGTTGGAGCCGGAGAAGGCGGTCGGTGCCGAGCGGGCAGGGGCGCCCGATGGGGCCGCAAAGCCTTTCGGATCGTTGCCGCTGACGCGCGACACCAGCTTCACCGGCGAGGCGCCACGGGTCAGGCCCTTGGAGACCGCATCGGTCTTGCCTTCGCTGATGCCACGGCCAAGTGCGGTGTTGGAAAAGTCCGACTGGTCGACATGGGCGAGATCGTTGCGCCCGAGATAGGAGATCGCCAGTTCACGGAACACGTAGTCGAGGATCGACGTCGCGCTCTTGATGGCGTCATTGCCCTGCACCATGCCGGCCGGCTCGAACTTGGTGAAGGTGAAGGCATGCACATATTCGTCGAGTGGCACGCCATATTGCAGGCCCAGCGAGATGGCGATGGCGAAGTTGTTGAGAAGGCCACGCAAGGTAGCGCCTTCCTTGTTCATGTCGATGAAGATCTCGCCGAGACGGCCATCGTCATATTCGCCGGTGCGCAGGAAGATGGTGTTGCCACCGATCTTGGCTTTCTGCGTGTAACCCTTGCGGCGGCCGGGCAGCTTTTCCTGCTCGCGCGACACGCGCTCGATGATGCGCTCGACGATCCGTTCGGTGATCTGTGCGGCACGTGCTGCCGCAGGTGCGGCGAGCAGCTGCTCGACGGCTTCATCCTCGTCGTCCTCGCCATCGGCGAGCAGCGAGGAATTGAGCGGCTGCGACAGTTTCGAGCCGTCGCGGTAGAGCGCGTTGGCCTTCAGCGCCAGCTTCCACGACAGCATGTAGGCGCCCTTGGCGTCTTCCACCGTCGCATCGTTGGGCATGTTGATGGTCTTCGAGATCGCGCCGGAAATGAAGGGCTGTGCAGCCGCCATCATCTGAATGTGGCTGTTGATCGAAAGCGAGCGCTTGCCGATCTTGCCGCACGGGCTGGCGCAGTCGAACACGGCGAGGTGTTCGGCCTTGAGGAACGGCGCGCCTTCCAGCGTCATCGCACCGCAGACATGGATGTTGGCGGCCTCGATGTCCTTCCGGGAGAAGCCGAGCGCCGGCAGCATCTCGAACGAGAAGTCGTTGAGCTGCTCGTCGGTGAAGCCGAACGTCTCCTTCACCCAGTCGGCGCCGAGCGTCCACTGGTTGAAGACGAACTTGATGTCGAAGGCCGACTTCAAGGCTGCGTTGAGCGCCGCGATCTTGTCGTCGGTGAAGCCCTTGGCCTTGAGCGCGCCGGGATTGATGGCCGGCGCCTGGTTGAGGTTGCCGTGGCCGACCGCATAGGCCTCCATTTCGGCGATCTGGGCTTCGGAATAGCCGAGCGTGCGCAGCGCTTCCGGCACGGCGCGGTTGATGATCTTGAAATAGCCGCCGCCGGCCAGCTTCTTGAACTTCACCAGCGCGAAGTCGGGCTCGATGCCGGTGGTGTCGCAATCCATGACCAGGCCGATCGTGCCGGTCGGCGCGATGACGGTCGCCTGCGCGTTGCGGTAGCCATGCTCCTCGCCGAGTTCGATGGCGCGGTCCCAGGCGGCCTTGGCGTGGGTTGCAAGGTCCTGCTGCTTCAGGTCGGAAGCGACGAGCGGCACCGGGTTGACGGCGAGCTTCTCGTAGCCCTGCTTCTCGCCATAGGCGGCACGGCGATGGTTGCGCATGACGCGCAGCATGTTCTGGGCATTGCGGTCGTAGTCGGCGAAGGCGCCGAGTTCGCCGGCCATCTCGGCCGAGGTGGCATAGGCCATGCCGGTCATGATCGCGGTGAGTGCGGCGCAGATCGCGCGGCCTTCATCGGAGTCGTAGGGAATGCCCGACGTCATCAGCAGGCCGCCGATATTGGCATAGCCGAGGCCGAGCGTGCGGTATTCGTAGGACTGCTTGGCGATCTCCTTCGACGGGAACTGCGCCATCATGACGGAGATTTCGAGCACGATGGTCCACAGCCGCACCGTGTGCTCGTAGGCTGCGATGTCGATCGTGCCGTCGGCGTTGCGGTAGGGCAGCAGATTGATCGAGGCGAGATTGCAGGCCGTGTCGTCGAGGAACATGTATTCGGAGCACGGGTTGGACGCCCGGATCGCACCGGCGGAAGCGCAGGTGTGCCAGTCGTTCATCGTCGTGTTGAAATGCAGGCCCGGATCGGCCGACGCCCAGGCGGCGTAACCGATCTTTTCCCAGAGATCCCTGGCCTTCAGCGTCTTCAGCACCTTGCCGTCCTTGCGGGCGGTCAGGTGCCAGTCGGCATCGTCCTCAACGGCGCGCAGGAAATTATCCTTCAGCGACACCGAATTGTTGGAATTCTGGCCCGAAACCGTGAGGTAGGCGTCCGAATCCCAGTCTGTGTCGTAGGTCTTGAACGACATCGAGCTATAGCCCTGCTTGGCGAACTGGATGACGCGGTAGATGTAGTTCTCCGGCACGGCCGACTTCTTGGCCGCCTTGATCTCGCGCTTCAGCGCGGAGTTGATCGACGGGTCGAAGCAGTCGTCGCCATTGCCTTCGCAGTTGACGCAGGCCTTCATGATCGCTTCGAGATGCTTCTTGACGATCTTCGAGCCGGTCACCAGCGAGGCGACCTTCTGCTCTTCATTGACCTTCCAGTCGATGAATTCCTCGATATCGGGGTGGTCGGCGTCGACAATGACCATTTTGGCGGCGCGTCGCGTCGTGCCGCCCGACTTGATGGCGCCCGCCGCGCGGTCGCCGATCTTGAGGAAGCTCATCAGGCCCGACGAGCGGCCGCCACCGGACAGTTTTTCGCCTTCGCCGCGCAGCAGCGAGAAGTTGGAGCCGGTACCGGAGCCGTATTTGAACAGGCGCGCTTCACGCACCCACAGATCCATGATGCCGCCCTCGTTGACGAGGTCGTCCTGTACGCCCTGGATGAAGCAGGCATGCGGCTGCGGATGCTCGTAGGAGGATTTCGACTTGGTCAGCTTGCCGGTGAAGGGGTCGACATAGAAGTGGCCCTGGCTCGGCCCGTCGATGCCATAGGCCCAGTGCAGGCCGGTGTTGAACCATTGCGGCGAGTTCGGCGCGACGCGCTGGGTGGCCAGCATGTAGGCAAGCTCGTCACGGAAGGCGCGTGCGTCTTCTTCCGACGCCTTGAAGTAGCCGCCCTTCCAGCCCCAATAGGTCCAGGTGCCGGCAAGGCGGTCGAAGACCTGGCGGGCGTCGATCTCGGAACCGTAGCGCTCGGCTTCCGGCAGCTTGGCGAGTTCCGCCTCATCGGCGACGGAGCGCCACAGGAAGGAGGGGACGTCGTTCTCTTCGATCTTCTTCAGGCGTGCCGGAACACCGGCCTTGCGGAAATATTTCTGTGCCAGGATATCGGCTGCGACCTGGGAGAACTGCGCCGGCACGTCGATATTGTCCAAGCGGAACACCACCGAGCCATCCGGATTCTTGATCTCCGAAAGCGCCTTGCGGAATTCGATCTCCGCATAGGCGGACTGTCCTGGCTTGGTGAAACGACGCTCGATGCGCATTGGTCCGGTCCCTTTTGTCTATATGTAGCGCTTTTCCCCAGGGATTTCTGCCCCCCGATGCGAAACGCGCATGTCCGCCGTCTGCCGGCGTTCGAAAACGGCCGGCTCTCCATTTCGCAGCCTCCGCCGGCCCTGCTGGTCAAACTCCTTGCGAAGTGCCTGTCCAACGTGCCGACGAACCCACGGGTCCCTCAAAACTGATTTTTTTCCGATTCCCTCGGTCGAGGGAAATTCACACTATCTAGCGTCGAACCTACCTGCAAACACTAAATATAGTATTAACAGACAATTTATTCAAGCCCGACAATTGTCCCTATCGACCCCAACCGCCCCACAGTTCCAACGCTTCCGCCGGCCTCGTAACCAGGCGAAAATGCGAGCAGAACGCACATAATCCGGGAAAAAGACCGGGCTCAGAACTTTCCGGTCGCACTCTCAACAGGAGCGCATGGCCTATAAAAGGCGACTCGTTTTGCGCCGTCAAGGATTCGTTTGCGTAGCTTTTGTGACCCCAACATCTTGTGTGTCACATATGTGGATAACGGGGATAGAATGCGGTGCGGCGATCGCAATTTTGCCGTCACCAGGCAATCCGGACGCGGCAACGATCCAAAGCGTCGTGCCTGAATGGATCAGCCGTAGTGCAGCCTGGGTTTTGGCTCGGTGCCGGTGAACTGCACCCCGATACGGTCATTGCGACGCCAGCGGACCTCACACCGATAGGCAATGCCGTCGAGCGGCACATAGAGAAGGAAGCGATCGGGAACCCGGGCTTCCAGCGGTATCTTCAGTTCGGCTCCGCCTTCGTGTTGATTGCGCAGCGTGCAGCCGACTTCCGAATTCGAAATTCCGGTGATGATCGACCCGCCCTTGAGCACGCGCGGACGATGCTCGCGCTCAGGCTCGTCGGACTCGTTTGGAATTGGATTTGCGGGATTCGCCATCGATCAAAAAATACCAGAGCTGCCGAATCCTACCTTTGATTCCTTAGCAAAGCATTCATGTCGATGCGCGGCAACGCGTGTCCAGCCTTTGCAAGCAAGTCCCGTTTTGCAAAGAGCGCGGTGTGGCCGCCCGTCAGGAGAAGCTGTGCGGGTCGGCGCAGAAATAGGCGATGATCTGGCAAAGGTCGGGTTCGTTGACCATGCGCACCGCTTCGCTTGCACGGACCCATTTGCGGGTGCGTGAGCGTTTTTCCTTCCAGCGGTCCGCGACTTTGTCGACATGCAGCGGAAACACCAGGACCTCGCACGGGACTTCTTCGCCGGAAGCCAGCGCCTTGGCGTAGAAGTAACGGCCGGCTTCAAGATGAGAGACACGGCCGCGCAGCCCGGCCTCCTCGCCGGCTTCGCGCGCGGCGGCCTGGCAGAGCGGCTCCCTGGCCTCCGGCCAACCCTTGGGCAAAACCCAACGGCCGGTATCGCGGCTGGTGATCAGCATGATTTCGACGCCGTCTCCCGTGTCGCGCCAGGGCAGGGCGGCAACCTGCAGGCGGCACGGCGCGGTGCCGAAGAGCCGTCGGACCCTTTCGGCCAGATGATTGTGTGTCGTTGGCCTCGTCAACATCGAAGAAGCTAGCCCCAGCCTCCGGAATCGTTTGCCGTCTCACGAATCTTACGGCTAATTGTCGGCAATAAAAGTAAAAAATTTCATTCGCCTGGCCAATTTCCGCCAATAGACGTCGATTTCGCGAAATATCCGGCTCTGCCGGACGTGTTTGCGAAAGCAAATCCATCCCCGGTGCAAGCTGCTGGTCTGTAACAGGGTAGTTGCGAATCAGCCGGCGTGGTCGTCGGCGATCGGCTTCTGGTAGGTGAAGCCCATATCCCACGGGAAATAGATCCAGGTGTCCTGGCTGACTTCGGTGACGAAAGTATCGACCAGCGGCCTGCCTTTCGGCTTGGCATAGACGGTGGCGAAATGCGCCCTGGGCATCATCGCGCGCACGATGCCCGCCGTCTTGCCGGTGTCGGTCAGGTCGTCGATGATCAGCACGCCGGCGCCGTCTTCGGCGAGCAGGGCAGGGGTGATCTCCTTGAGGACCTGCAGCTGCCCCTGGCTGGTATAATCGTGATAGGAGGCGACGCAGACGGTTTCGATGACGCGGATGCCAAGTTCACGCGAGATGATCGCCGCCGGCACCAACCCGCCTCGCGTGATGCAGACGATCGCTTTCCATTGCCCTTTGTTGGCGCCGGCAAGCCGCCAGGCGAGTGCGCGAGCGTCGCGATGGAACTGGTCCCAGGAGACCGGAAAGGCTTTTTCGGGAAGGGACATGTCGCGCACTCCACAGCACGCGGGGATCGCGCGCAAGAAAACAGGGGAATGCGCGCGGAATTAGCTGGAAAGCCCCCATCTTGGCAAGAGCAGGGGCCTTGGCAAGGCAAGGGCCAGCGATCGCTGTGGGCTTACCGCGACAGGAAGGCTGCCACCGGTGCGGTGCGCAGCACGCTGCGCGTCACGCCGCCGAACAGAAGCTGGCGCAGCCATGAATGGCTGTAGGCGCCGAGCACCAGCAGATCGGCGCCGGTTTCCGCGATCCTGGTCTGGATGATGTCATCGACCGAACTGCCGCCCGACTGCTGCACCGAGACGCTGACGGTGGCGCCGTGGCGCGACAGCGCCGCCGCGATTTCGGCGCCGGCGGCCTCCGGGCTGTCGTCGAGCGTTTCAGGAGGGTCGATAACCAATATGTCGGTCTTCTCGGCTTCGATGATGAAGGGCAGCGCGTCGAAGGCGGCGCGCGCCGCTTCCTTGCTGCCGTTCCAGGCGAGCAAGACGCGTTTGAAGGTGGTGATCAGCGGACCCTCGTGCGGCACCACCAGCACCGGCCGGCCGGCATCGTAGACCAGCGTGTCAACGTCCGCGCTGGAATCGCCGCCCGTTTCGCGCTGCGCTGCTATGATCAGGTCGGCGGCCCGCACGCTCGAAATCCCGGTCAGCGCACTGTCACCCGAAAAGCTCTCCAGGCTTCGCCACTCGAAGGAAAGACCGGAATCCTCGATACGCCTGAGAAACAGCGTCCTCAACTTCTCGGCCCGTTCCCGGTTCATATCTGCCGAAACCTGCAGGAATTCGGTGTCGGGAAAGCCTGTGGCAGAGGTGTAGGGCACGGGAAGCGTTTCGGCGTGGATGCCGACCAGATGGCTCTGGAACCGGGTGGCGAGCGGAATGGCGCAGTCGAGCACGCGCTCGGCGTCCTGCTCGTTCTGCAGAATGGCGACGATGGTTTTGAATCGCATGACAATCCCTCAGTTTACGAGCTGGCGAACTCGTGCCGGGGAAACGTTGCAGCGTCGTGCTTTGTTCCGGTCTGGACCAGATCAGCCGGGATTGCTGGCGAAGCCGGCGACCATCGCCTCGACATCGGCGCGGGCAGCGTCCAGCGCCTCTTGGCTGCGGGCACGCACGACCAGTTCGGTCCAGAACTTGCCATCGCCATATTTCGGGTAGGAGCCGATGATCGTATCGGGATGCGCTTTCTGGATATCACCCAGCGGCCCCCCGATGAGGCCTTCGCCGAACGGGCAGGGCACGGTCGCCGACAGCATCTTTGTGCCGGCCTTCAGCGTCGGCACGACATTGTCGAGCATGGCCTGGAAAATCGACGGCACGCCGGCCATGACGTGGACGTTGCCGATGCGAAAGCCAGGCGCGACCGACACCGGATTGTCGATGAGATCGGCGCCGCGCGGCATCCGTGCCATGCGCTTGCGGGCCTCGGTATATTCGATGCCGCGCGCGGCATAGCTTGCTTCCAGCATCGCATAGGCCCGGGCATCGTATTCGCAAGGCACGCCAAAGGCCTTGGAGATGGAATCGGCCGTGATGTCGTCATGCGTCGGCCCGATGCCGCCGGTGGTGAAAACATAAGTGTAGCGCGCGCGCACGGCGTTCACCGCCGCGATGATCTCGTCTTCCTCGTCCGGGACGATGCGCACTTCCTTCAGGTCGATGCCGATCGCCGTCATGATGTCGGCGAGATGGCCGATGTTCTTGTCCTTGGTGCGGCCGGACAGAATCTCATCGCCGATGACGAGCATGGCGGCGGTCACGATTTCAGGCATGGGAAGCTCCGGCAAGCGAGTGGCCAGGGAAGGCGAGTGGTCTGAGATAGCGCGGCGCGGCGGTGGCCGCAATGTCATCTCCGCGGCGCCGGCTTCCCTGCCCGACTGCATGACCGCCGGAGGTGGATGGCTCGGTTGAGTCCAACGCATTTCCCCACCATGTTCTGCGATAACGTGGCGGTCGAGCAAGATCTCGGCCGCATCGAGGGGCCCAACGGCAAGGGGCACATGCCGCAATTCGTGGCCGCGGAGCGAACCGCCGCATCCATCGAGCGCATCGCCGGCCGGGCTTTGCTGATCGGGGCCTCACCTCAGCTTCACGACAATTTCAAGGAACCATTCGGCTGACAACCGGGTTTTATGAGTGTCGCACCAAGGCGGCTAAGATATGGAGTGATTCAATGGTTACAAAAATTCTCGCAGCATCCGTCCTGACGATCGGTCTCGCAACATCGGCGATGGCCCAGTCACTGGACGACAGGTATTCCAACAATCGTGACTGGTGGCTGTTCGGTAACAACGACCAGACAACTGTCGACCCCTATACCACGGGAAGCATCAGTGACGGCTCCGGGTTGAACACCCAAGGCAACACCGGCGCAATAGGCCCATGTGCCCACAACACACCGGGCCCGGACGCTAACGCAGGGCAAAACGTCAACGATCAGTATTGCGGCAAATAGCCAGAACGTGATTTCCGAAAAGCGCACGCCGATTTTCTGGAAATCCATGTTCGAGGGCTAGTCCGCAAGGACAGCCGCTGGCCGCTGGCGCGTCCTCTCTCCGGACGGCGCTGCGGTCGGCGCTCTGTCGGACCGCTCCACATCAACCGCGATACCGAATCAATCCGAGACTTCTGTCTGCGGCCGGTCGCGGCCGTCGGCCAGTTCCTCATGCCATTTTCCCTCGGCGTCCTCATACTGGATGCCGTCCGTCGCTCCGGCGACCTGCTGCTCGGCCGAGGCGATTTCGGCGGCGCGCAACGCGTCCTGATGCGTCGGAAACGTCTCGGAAAAGGTCGCTCCGACCTTGTAGGCCCAGCCGCCGTCATGTTCGACGATCTTGTAAGTCAGCTTCGCCATGAAAAACCTCCGGTTGAAAGGTCCGTCTGCTCAATGCAGTCGGTCGTCGGGCAGTCTGTCGTCGGGCACCAGCACTTCCGATTCCTTGGCGGCTTCAATCAGCGCCCGGCGCGCATCTGCTGTCGAACGATAACCTTCCAGCACTTTGAGGCAAGTGTCGAGGGCATCACGATGGCGCGGGCCGCGATTGAGCGGCCACACCGTCATCAGGCACTCCGCGGCTTCCTGGGCGCTGCGGATGTGGCGATATTTGCCGACGTGGCCAAGTTCGACGACGACCGGCACTTCAAAAGGTTTGTTGTCCATCATGGCCGCAACGCAAAGCAGCCAATTTGGTTGCAACCATGGCCGTCAGCCTGCGCCCAAACGTCTCAGAGGCTGTTTGAAGGCTCTACAGTGCCGTGTCGGGAGCGCGAACCGTTCAGCCCGCCGCCTTCATCCAATGCTGCATCGTGGTCACCGAACGGGCAAGTTGTGGCGCCGGGTGGATTGTCTCGCTGAATGTCGCCGCCGCACGCCACCCCCAGCGCGGATCAGCCAGGAAGGCCCGCGCCAGCGCCACCATGTCGGCGCGGCCCTCGGTGACGATCGCTTCGGCCTGCTTGGGGTCGTCGATCAGGCCGACGGCGCGGGTCGGAATATCAGCGCCCTTGCGCACCGCCTCCGCCAGATGCACCTGATAGCCGGGGCCGGTGGGCAATTTCTGCAACGGCGAATTGCCGCCGCTCGAACAGCAGAGATAGGCAACGCCCTCGTCCTTCAGCGCTTTGGCCACTTCGATCGCGTCCGCCACGTCGAAGCCGCCGTCGACCCAATCCTTCACCGACAGCCTTGCGCCGAGCATCAGCTTTGGCACCGCCTTGCGCACCGCCTTGGTGATTTCGACGGCAAAACGCATGCGGTTTTCCAGCGCGCCACCCCAGCGGTCCGTGCGCTGGTTGGACAAGGGCGACAGGAACTGGAAGATCAAATAGCCATGCGCGGCGTGCAGTTCGAGGAAATCGAAGCCGGCGCGTTCGGCTCGCCTTGCCGCCTCGGCGAAGCGCTCGATCAGCTGTAGGATCTCCTCGTCCTCCAGAGCGTGCGGCACGTTCCAGCCGGTGTCGTAGGGGATGGCCGAGGCGGAGACGGTCTGCCAGGGATCCTCGTTTGGCTTCAGTGGCCCGCCGCCCTCCCACGGCTTGCGGTTCGAAGCCTTGCGGCCGGCATGGGCGAGTTGGGAGCCGAATTTCGTGCCGGGTGCGGCGACGCGTCGTGCAGCGTCCAGCGCGCGGCGGGCGGCCGCTTCATTGTCTTCGGAGTAAAGGCCGAGGCAGCCATGGGTGATACGCCCGCGCCGCTCGACATCGGTCATCTCGACCGTGACCATGCCGGCGCCGGACATTGCGAGGTTCATCCAGTGATGGAGATGCCAGTCGCTGGCCGAGCCGTCCTCGGCGGAATACTGGCACATCGGCGCGACGGCGATGCGGTTGGGGAAGGTGAGGCCGTCGAGAGTGATCGACTGGAAAAGCGACGCTGTCATGAGAAACTCCGGGAGGGTTCGCAGCTATTTAGGCGACCGATGGCGCCTGCGCCAGACACGAGGCGGTGAAAGGGCTTCTGGACCAATCACGGGCGGGATTGCCGAAATGCCGGTTCGCGGCTACGCCTCGGCCAGGCATGTCTCCCAAAAGTGGCTCCGGTTTTGGGAGAACGACAGGCATAAACAGGAGCATGAAGTGCGACGCGCTTTAGCATGGAGACCGGGATGGAAGATCGTATTCGCGTCCGTTCGGAGGAAATCCTCTCCGACGACTGGGCCATCCTGAAGAAGACCGTCCTCGACTACCGCCGGCGCGACGGTCAGTGGGAGACGCAAATCCGCCAGACCTATGATCGCGGCGATGGTGCGGTGATCCTGCCTTACGACCCCTTGCGTTCGACCGTGCTTCTGGTGCGCCAGTTCCGCTATCCCGCTTACGTCACCGGCCACCGCGAGCCGCTGATCGAGGCCTGTGCCGGCCTGTTGGACGAAAACGATCCGGAGACCGCCATCCGCAAGGAAGCCGAGGAAGAGCTGGGTTATCGCTTGAAGGATATCGAGCGGCTGTTTTCGCCCTATATGAGCCCCGGCAGCGTCACCGAACGGCTCTGGTTTTTCATCGGCCGCTATTCACCCGCCGACCGCATCTCGGCCGGCGGCGGCGCGCAAGAAGAGGGCGAGGACATCGAGGTTCTGGAAATGCCGCTCGACGAGGCGCTGGCCGGCATCGCCGATGGCCGTATCGTCGACGCCAAGACCATCATCTTGATCCAGCATCTGAAGCTCAATCCGATGCCTGCCTGAACGGCGCCGGTCCTCCTTCGCCAGGGCTTTCGGGTGGCCCGCCACCCGAAGCTCGAAGGGCGAAGGGTGGTGCGGATGAAGGGACTCGAACCCCCACGCCTTTCGGCACTGGAACCTAAATCCAGGGCGTCTACCAGTTCCGCCACATCCGCATGGACCGGCAATCCCATGTGGCCATCATTCTGTCAATGTCAGAGACAAGATGTGGCCCAGCGACAAGATGTGGGGCAGGCCCGAATGCTGGTTATTGGCTGGGATGCGAAGACTGTTGAAAATTGGCCTCGCCTGTGACAAAAGGCGTGTCAAATGTGACGGGACGCGACGATCCGCTTCTGCAGAATGTGATAAGAAGTAGGAAAAACAAGAACTTATTCACATTTTGGAACGCAGTTTGGGAGAGTTTGAGCCGGGTTTTCGGTCAAATCGCCAGGTTCCGTACCAAAAGCCATTCCCGGCAAGAATATACCGGCAGGCTGTGAACGGCAGAGGCCGTGGCAGTCTCATTGGTGAAAACAAAGGTTTTACGATGCAGGTCACCGAAACGCTCAACTCCGGTCTCAAGCGAGAGATCAAGATCACCGTGCCGGCCGGTGACATGGAAGCCAAGCTGATGGCGCGGCTTTCGGATGCCCGCAACAAGGTCCGCATCAACGGCTTCCGTCCAGGCAAGGTGCCGGTGCAGCACCTGCGCAAGGTCTACGGCAAGTCGTTCATGGCCGAAGTGGTCAACGAAATCCTCAACGATTCGACCCGTTCGATCATTACCGGGCGTGGTGAAAAGGCTGCCATGCAGCCTGAAGTCATCATGACCGAGGACGAGAAGGAAGCCGAGAAGATCCTGGCCGGTGGCGCCGACTTCGAATTCCGCCTCAACTACGAGATCATCCCGGCGATCGAGATCAAGGACTTTTCCGACATCAAGGTGACGCGCCAGGTGTTCGACGTGCCTGATGCCGAGATCGACGAGCAGGTCCAGCGCGTTGCCGAATCGGCGCGCAGCTACGAGCCGAAGACCGGCAAGGCCGCCAATGGCGACCGTGTCACCATCGACTATGTCGGCAAGATCGACGGCGAGGCCTTCAATGGCGGCGCCGGCACCGATCAGCCGCTGGTGCTAGGCTCGAAGGAATTCATCCCCGGCTTCGAGGATCAGCTTGTCGGCGCCAAGGCCGGCGACGAAAAGCAGGTCACCGTGACTTTCCCGGAAAACTACCAGGCGGCGCATCTGGCCGGCAAGGAAGCGACCTTCGATGTCACCGTCAAGGAAGTGTCCCAGCCCGGCGCGCTGGAAATCAACGACGAGACCGCCAAGAACCTCGGCCTGGAGTCGCTGGAGCGCCTGCGCGACGTCGTGCGCGGCCAGATCGAGAACCAGTTCGGCGCCATGACGCGCCAGAAGGTCAAGCGCCAGCTGCTCGACCAGCTCGACGCGGCTTATTCGTTCGAGGCGCCGTCGAAGCTCGTCGACGCCGAGTTCAACAACATCTGGGCGCAGGTCAATCGTGATCTGGAAGCAGCCGGACGCACCTTCGCCGACGAAGAGACGACGGAAGAAGAGGCGCGCGCCGAGTATCTGCGGCTTGCCGAGCGCCGCGTGCGCCTCGGGCTGGTGCTGGCTGAAATCGGCGAGAAGGCCGGCGTGACCGTATCGGACGAAGAGCTGCAGCGCGGCCTGTTCGAGCAGGTGCGGCGCTATCCAGGAAACCAGCAGCAGGAAGTCTTCGAGTTCTACCGCAACAACCCGGAAGCGTTGAACACGCTGCGGGCGCCGATGTTCGAGGAAAAGGTGGTCGACCATCTGCTCGGTCAGATTTCGGTCACCGACGTCAAGGTCAGCAAGGAAGAGCTGATGGCCGATGACGAAGAGGACGAGACCGCCGTCAAGGCGAAGCCGGCGAAGAAAGCCGCCGCCAAGAAGGCCGACGCCAAGACGGCCGACGACGCGGAAGAGCCCAAGAAGAAGGCCGCGCCGAAGAAGAAGGCCGCCGAATAACACCAGCGCTCCGCTGAAACAGGAAGGCCGCCCTCGAGGCGGCCTTTTTCGTTGCCAAACTGCAACAGCCGCCATGCTTCGCGAGCGACGGCCTGTGGCGACCAAGCTTTGATCATTATCTGCGCTTCTATTGCAAGCCGCTTGGTTGTTGGAGGGCGTGTTGAGACTGTTCGTCGAATTGGGACACGCTTCGGCAATCGCGCTGATCCTTATCTCGGTCTGCGGCATTGCCCAGGCCGGCACGGTGCCTGACAACTGGCGCTTCGGCACGAGTGAAGACGGCCTCGTGACCGCCTCGCTCTACGCCACCAACAAGCTGATCACCGGCGGCGGTGCCTTGAGCTACAGCCCGATCCTGACGATTGCCTGCCGGGCAAACGGCGAGCCGCATTGGACTGAATGGCTGCAACTGAACGACGCTGTTTCGGCCAGCCGCAAGATCACCATGTCGATTACGGTCGATCAGGAGAGCAAGTTCGACGAAAGCTGGTCGGTCGGGCCGCGCGGCCGGATGCTGGTGCGCGATGGCGCCGATGGCATCAGGCGCCTTGTCGCCGCGAACCGGCTCCAGCTTTCGTGGCGGTTCGGGCTGCTGGCGGGGCGCGGCGAGGCCGATTTCGACCTCGCCGGGTTCGGCGAAGCGGTTAGCCAGGTTGCCGGAAACTGCAACACCGATCCGCCGTGAACGACCGTGAGGCGAAGGCGGCAACGGCCGAACTCGCCGTTCCCGGTGATGCTGATCGGCTTCAAACCTTTGTTCTCATACATGTCGTTGCCTCAAAAACGCACTTTGGGGCGACATCATCAAACGGCGTTGCTGACCCAGCGGAGCACGTTGGTCCAAAGCCGCGCATAGCCGGGCCATTCGACAAAACTGTTCGGCAGCCAGTGCGGTCCGATGTCCGACGTCCAGACCAGCGTGCGCCCTTCGCCGTGACGCCCGGTGACCAGCAGGGGATGGCCGCCCTGGTCCTGCGGCAGCCGCGCCAGAACCTCGACATCGTCGCGATCGCGGGCGACGACCTCGTTGGCACCGAGCAGCAGCGGCCATTCGCCCTCAATGCCGGCAAAAAGCGGATGGTCTCTTGAGCCAGTGATCTCGGGACGAAAGCCCTCCGGAATTTCGAGACGGTCATCATTGGGAAGGCAGGTCACCGGCAGCGCCTCCTCGACCGCCGTGCGATGCCAGCGCGCCTTGCCGTCAATGCCTTGGAAGCTGAAGTAACCGCCGATCATGATCAGGCCGCCGCCGGCCAGCGTCCAGTCGCGCAGGAGCTTGAGCCGGTTCGGCACTGTCTTGCCGTGCAGCCAGACATCGGGATGAAGCAGCAGCGAGTTTGCGCCAATGTCGGACAGGATGATCGTCCTGTATTGCGACAGCCCTTCCATGGTGAAAGGCAGCTTCTCGACGGCCTCATGAGCGGGCATGTAGTCGAGATCGAATTCGCTGTCCTTCAAGGCGTCGACCAGGGGCGTTGCCCCGAGATGGAAGGTGACGCTGCCGAACTGGTCGAACCCCTTGTAGTGGGTCGCCGAACTCACCCAGCTTTCGCCGACAAGAAGGACTTTTGTCTTCGCCATGATCATACTCTCCTGATTCCGCCAGTCGCTTGTTCTAGCCGGCTTCGCCCGCCCCGATCTCTGGGATCGCGTGGTCGGGGTCGGCCGGCGTTGGCGCCGGCCCTGCCATCTCAGATCAGCAGCAGGCCCTTCATGCTGGCATATCCCTTCCGCCCGATGATGATGTGGTCGTGCACCGCGATGCCCAGCCGCTTGCCCGCGTCGATGATCTCCTTCGTCATCTCGATGTCGGCGCGCGATGGCGTCGGGTCGCCTGACGGGTGATTGTGGATCAAACCACCATGACCAGATTCATGATATTTATCAATCATTTGTGATCTTCACCTGGAAAGGTGGTGCCGCCAATTGGGGCATGTGTCGAGTGACCGCTGGGGATCTTTCACGCTTGGGCATGATCGCATTTGCTTAGTAATCTGACATCCCGGTCAACCACGGATTCCGAACGCTTATCTATCTAGCCAGCGACCTCGGAAGACTGAACCGCCTCACTGCTGCTCTACGTGGCACCCGCGAAGTGTCGAACCGGGTCGATTTCTTTCATAAGGGAAGATTCATGAAATCGGGCCGCCCGGACAGGTCATAAGCAATCCTGTCCAGCCGGAGACGGCTGCGTTTCTGAAATCAGTGCTTTGACCTGATCGTCGGAATCGCGCTGAGCAACATCGCCCTTAGCTGATGGTGCCCGCCAGTATGGGACTTGTCAGAAAAAGCCAGGAGGCGTGGAATTCGATGCGCTTGCCTGTGTGTCGGCTTGAGTGCGGTTGCTGAGGTAGTCCTTGACCCGCATCGCGGCCATGAGCGGGCGCAGGAACCAAGGATTGCCGGTGTAGAAGGGCGAGGACCGAAAAGGCACGCTGGAGAAGGCAGTGGCGCCTTCGGACCTGCCAAGCAGCTGGAGCCCAACCTTCCTGCCGAAATACGATCCTTGCGGCATGCCCATGAAGGTAAAACCGGTAGCATACCAGACGCCATCAGGGCGCTGGCCGATCTTCGGCATGGCGTCGAGCGGCGCAGCGCAGAAGCCGCTCCAGGCATAGCTGACCCTAACATCGCCTAACTCGGGAAAGACGGAAAGCAGGTCCTTGCGAAGTTGGCTCGCCTTGGCGCGGATGGGCATGGCCTTGCCCGTACGGCCGGACATGATAATGCGTTTGCCATCGGGGGTCAGACGGATCGCCGTCGTGTCGAAATCGGCGTCGGTATAGCTTCGGTTGGTTGGCAGAAGCCGTGAGAGCGTCTGGCGATCCACTTCTTGGGTCGCGATCGCGAACCCCTGAAACGGAACAAGGCGCCGGGCAAACCAGTTCAAGTCCTTGCCAGTATATCCATTGGTGGCAACGATCACGTCCTTCGCCCGAAGCGTGCCCAACGGCGTTTCGACATCAAAGCCAGCCGTCGATTTGCTGATGTCAGAAACCGGTGCGTTGCCGTATGCCAGAACCCCGAGCTTTGTCGCAGCTGCCAAGAGACCGGCGTGATACTTTCCGGGATGGATCGTGGCCATGTCCGGGACCAGCACCCCGCCACAAAAGATGTCGGAGCATTTGATCTGTTGCTGGAGCTGCTTCTTGTTCAGCACTTGGATGCCTTCGCCCAGATGCCTCTCGCGCAGCTTGAATTCGTCGACCACACCGCGCAGCTGGGATGGCGAACGTGCCAGGACAACCCGGCCAGCGAGACTGAAGTCGCAATCTATCCTCTCGCGCTCGATTACCTCCACCATGCTGATATTGAGGGCCTCAAACAATTCGGCGTAATAGGCGATGGCTTGTTCCACCCCGTAGCCTTCCATCAGCTCCGCCAGGGACTTCTTCAGGAAACGCCCCAGGAAGCCTGTATTTCGCGAACTGGCTCCATAGCCGGCAACGCCCGCGTCGAAAACGGCGACACTCTTGCCGCCTCTGGCCAACTCGAGCGCGGCATTTAGTCCGGTCACGCCGGCCCCAACGATGGCGACGTCCGCAGACCGCTGGAAAACCGGTGTCGGCCTGTCGCCATGGTCCGTCATGGCATCCCACCAATACGATCTCTCTACGAAATCGGGAGCGATGGCGCCGTTTTCGCCGTCAGAGCCTGGGGTTGCGCGGGCGTTCATGTGCTTCTCGCTTTTCGAGTTTTGTAACCGAGGGCGCATTGCGCCGCAGCAGGCGGGGTCAGAGGCGTTCAGGCGGATAGGGCCGTAGGACGGGTTATTCGGGTCCGCGATCATTCGCCCCTTGCTGGCGATATTCACCGTTCCGGACGAGCACCGACCGGCCCGCATATTGTGCAATTGCTTGATACCGACGCTGGGATCGCCATCTGAAACACCATTGCCATTTCCCTGGCGCACGGCCTGGCCGTCCTTCGTGTCCTCTGTCAATTCGACCCAACGATGCTGCCGGCATCATGCTTCTCAAGCTGGTCTATGCAGCGGGTAAAGAGTGGCCAGAACCGGAAGGTCCGCATATGGCAACACGTTCGCCATTGCGGATGTCGAGCGACGCATTCGATGGGGCACCCTGTAGTGGCGGTTCTTGATTGTTGGATCAATCGTGTTCAAGGGCTGCCCTTTTCCCAATGACGCGGCGTTCTCGCCCCTAATTGTCGCCGACAGGGAAATGGTTGCAAACTCAATGGCGCAGGATGTTTCAAATTGGCCGGAATTTTGGAAGAAACAAACAAAATCATGCCGAGATCGGCGGCTGGATTTCAAATTCGGTGGAAGGGGCCTCGCTATTGATGGCGCAGCGGCGCCTTTGGCCATGGTTGCAGGGTCGAGCCTTGCGGTGGCGGCGGTGAGCGCGGTCGTGATGGTGCGCCGGTCAAGCTGACGAAGAATTCCGATCATCACACGGCAGCCGATCATTGCGCAGCGCTGTCGTTAAAGTGCGGTTCACGGCTGACGACCACCGCCATCGGCTGCCGGCTGTATAGGTTTGATGCGTCCTCGAAAGCTCGGGACTACGAACCGGTCCGCGTCTCAACGCGTTTCGTCGAAATGGATGTGGGGCTCGAACTTAATGGTCTTGATCGCAAAGTAGCTGTTGATCGAGTGGATCTGCGGAACGATCGACAGCGGCTCTGCAATGGTTCGTTCGAAATCGGCCATATCCGTGAAAACGGAGACGAACAGCAGATCACGGCTGCCGGTGACGTTGTATAAGATGATCACCTCGGGAATGTTTTTGATCAGGCGGATCGCTTCGTCACGGCCCCTCCGATCGAGGCTGTTCAGCCTTGCTTCCGTGATTGTGACCAATCTGGAGCCGACCTTGTCGGGATTGACCAACGCGATCTCCCTTTCGATGTAGCCGGTTTCGCGCAGGCGCCGGACCCTGCGCAGACATGATGCAGGCGAGGTGCCGACTTCCGTGGCGAGGTCGGCGTTGGTGATCCTGCTGTCGCGCTGCAGCCGGTTCAATATCTTTCGGTCGATTTGGTCCAGGTCTGCGCGGCGCGTCGACATTTTTGCTTCCAATTCAAGAGTGAAATTTTCTGTCAAATAGGCAGACAGAAACCATATCCAATTTCATCAAACGGTCAACTTGTGTCGGAAAACCGCACTTCATCCCGATATCTTCGCCTGGTGTGAATATCTTGGAAGAGCCGGATGACGACGCGATTGGATTTCAGAAGTGACACTTTGACGGTGCCAAGCAGGGCGATGCGGGCACGCATGGCCGATGCCGAAGTCGGCGACGACTACTACCGTGAAGATCCGACGATCCGTGCCCTGGAAGAATATGCGGCGGAGCTTTTGGGCAAGGAGGCGGCGCTGTTCGTGCTCAGCGGTACGATGGGCAATCTGGTTTCGATCAGAGCACAGGTGCCGCATGGAGCGGCCACGATCGTCAGCAATACTTCGCACATACACATCAACGAAACCGGTCATCTGGCGGCGGTGTGCGGGCTAACCTCCCACCCGATGCCGACGCCAGATGGCCGGTACCCGCTGGAACTGCTGAATACCTTGGCCCCCGTGCAGGCGAGCAATCAGAGACCTTCGGTCCTCAATCCGACGCTCAAGCTGATTTGTGTCGAGAACACCCATAATGGCGAGGGCGGACGCTGCCTTGACGTCGACTATCTCTACGAGCTCAGGAGTTTCGCTTTGGCCCGTGGGCTGGTGTTCCATATGGACGGTGCGCGTTTCTTTAACGCGGCGGTCGCTCTTTCCCGAAAGCCTTCCGACCTCGCCAAGCCCGTCGACAGCATAACGTTTTGCCTTTCGAAAGGTCTCGGAGCACCCGGCGGCTCGATCGTCGCCGGCAGTGGCCCATTCGTCGAAGAGGCGCGGCATTGGCGCCAGATGGTCGGCGGCGGAATGCGGCAGGCCGGCGTCTTGGCTGCGGCCGGCCTGATGGCGCTACGCGAGAACATCGACGATCTGGCGATCGACCATGCCAATGCGAAGCGTCTCGCTAACGGGCTCAAGGAAGTTGGTCTCGACGTCAACACCGCCGCCGTCGAGACCAACATCGTCATGGCTTACGTACCGGACGAATTTGGCGATCCGCGTGCGTTCCATTCTCGCTTGGCTGAGGCCGGTGTTTTTGTCCTGTCGCCGAAAGGCAAGAGGTTGCGCTTCGTCACGCATCGCGATTTGTCGACCGCGGACGTCGAGACCGCTCTCCAGCGGATACACAAGATCACGCGCATCTAATACTGGGAACAAGACATGCCGAGAGAACTTAAGTGCGTCGCCGTCGTGGAAAACACTTTGGGCGAGTGTCCGGTCTGGGATGTCGATCAGCAGTGCCTGTATTGGGTCGATATCACCGAGAAGGTCTTGCACCGCTACGATCCGGTCACCGCAGCGGTGAAGACCTGGAAAACGCCTTTCGAGTTTGGTTCAATCGCGCTCAGGAAGGGTGGTAGAAGCATCATCGCCGGTACGCGTGACGGGTTCGCGATCTACGATCTCGAGACTGAAGCCTGCGAACATTTCGCGACACCCGAAGAGCCTTTCCCAGGCAACCGCATGAACGACGGCAAATGCGATCCGGCTGGCCGATTCTGGTGCGGCAGCATTCACGAGGTCTCCGACCCCTCGCAGAGGCGGCCGATCGCATCAATGTACCGCGTGGACGCCGACAGGAGCGTCACCAAAGTTCGCGGCGGCATCAAGACCAGCAATGGATTTGCTTGGAGCACGGATGGCCGGACAATGTATTTCACCGATACGCCGACGCTGAACATCCTTGCTTTCGATTACGATGTGCAGTCGGGAACGATGAGCAACGAGCGGGTTTTTGCTACCGTGCCAAAGGGCCATGGGCGTCCCGACGGCGCCACCGTCGACGTAGAAGGTTGCCTGTGGAGTGCTCATTTCGCCGGTTCAAGGGTAACGCGTTACTCCCCGGCCGGCGATGTTTTGCTGTCCTTGGATATTCCCGCGCAAAACGTAACCTCCTGCACCTTTGGCGGCGCGAACATGTCGACCCTTTTCATCACCACGGCGCGCGAGGATCTGACGGCGGAAGACCTTCGGCAGCAGCCTCTGTCAGGGAACGTCTTTGCTTATGAGGCTGGAGTGGCTGGAGTGCCGATGGCCCGTTACGCGGGTTAGGTCTCACCTTGCCGATCTTAGAAAATTTGAAGGGAATTTGTCTTGCAGAGAATTCTGATCACCGGCGCGGCCGGGCGTCTTGGACGGGTGTTGAGGAATGGCTTGGCGACACCTGATCGCGTTTTGCGCCTGCTCGACATTGCCAATCTCGGTACTGCGACGGAGAGCGAAGAGATCTGGAACGCCGATGCGACCAACCTGCCGGAAATGGTCGAAGCAATGCAGGGCGTCGACGTTGTCGTCCATCTGGCCGCATATCCCGAGGAAGCGCCATGGGAGACTATTTTTCCACTCAACTACGCGCTGACGTACACTGTTTTCGAGGCGGCGCGGCGCGCCCGCGTGAAGCGCGTGGTGTTCTGCAGTTCCGTCCAGGCAGTGGGCTTTCATCCGATAGAGAAGACCATTGATGCGAACGTGCGCCTGCGCCCGAGTGGCTATTACGGCGTCTCCAAGGCATATGGAGAAGCGCTCGCTAGCCTTTATGCCGACAAGTATGGGCTATCAATCGCATGCGTGCGCGTCGCTTCGTTCGAAGAGAGGCCAACGGACACGCGGATGCTCTCGACATGGCTGAGCCATGAGGATGCTGTCCATCTTTTCGACCAATGCATCAACGCACCGGATCACCACTTCTACGTCGTGTACGGCGTGTCCAACAACACCCGCTCACGCGTCGAGAATTCGCATGTTGCCTGGCTCGGATATAAACCGCGGTCGAATGCGGAAGACTATCTGGCAGAAATTCTTGAACACGGTCAGCCCATGGGGCCGCTTGCCGGGAAGACGCAAGGCGGACGCGCATGCGATGTCGGCTTCTCGGGTAACGCGGAAAAGACGTTGAAAGCGGAATGAACTGAGGTGGATATAGCGCTTTCAGGACGGAATAGGAATGAAATATAGAGATTTATACATCAACGGAACCTGGCGCTCAGGCGCTACCGCTGAGCGCTTTGATGTGATTAATCCTGCCGACGAGACGATTATTGCCTCGGTGGCGTCGGCGGACATCGCTGATGCGGAAGCGGCGCTGGATGCGGCCGAGACCGCAATGGCGGTGTGGGCGAAACAGACCCCGCGACATCGGTCCGAGGTCTTGCGCAATGCCTGGGCGTTGCTGTCGGCGCGGCTGGACGAGTTCGCACGTTTGATCACGCTGGAAAACGGCAAGGCCAAAGGCGACGCGCTGGCCGAGGCAAAATACGCGGCGGAGTTCTTCAGATGGTTTTCGGAGGAACCGGTTCGCGTCGACGGCATCGTAAAGCATGCGCCAGAGTCGGGCGCTCGCATACTGGTCCAACACAAGCCCGCTGGCATTGCAGTTCTTGTCACGCCGTGGAATTATCCAGCTGCCATGGGCACGCGCAAGATTGCGCCGGCTTTGGCCGCCGGCTGTGCAGTCATCGTTAAGCCGGCCGCCGAGACCCCGCTCACAATGCTCGCCTTGATGCCGCTGCTGGAAGAGGCCGGTGTTCCAGCGGGCCTCGTCAACGTGCTTCCAACGACGCAGTCGGCAGAACTGGTCGACCATCTGTTGCACGACGAGCGGGTTCGCGTCGTGAGTTTCACCGGCTCGACCGCCGTCGGGCGCAAGCTTCTTCGTTCTGCTGCCGATCAGGTTTTGAAACCAGCCATGGAACTGGGCAGCAATGCGCCGCTGATCGTTCTCGAAGACGCAAACCTCGATCTGGCCATTGAAGGCACGATGAAAGCCAAGATGCGCAACTTGGGCGAGGCCTGCACGGCCGCCAACCGCATTTACGTCCACGAAGACATTGCCGTCGAATTCACCCGAAGGCTTACGGCCGAGATGGTGCGGCTCAACGTTGGCGATGGCAGCCAGGACGGAATCGATGTCGGCCCTTTGGTCAATGCCAGCACCCGGGATAAGGTCGCCCGCTTCGTGGAAGACGCGGTGTCGCGCGGGGCAAAGATCGAAACCGGTGGCTTCGTGCCCGAGGGCAAGGGCTTCTTCTACCCGCCAACCGTGCTGTCGAACGTGCCTGACGACGCGGCATGTGTCCATGACGAGATATTTGGGCCTGTGGCGGCGGTGCAGACCTTCAGAGATCATGACGACGTCATTCGTCGAGCAAATGACACTGAATACGGATTGGTCGCCTATGTTTTCTCCGAAAACATGAAGCGTGCGCTGCAGGTTTGCGAGCGACTGGAATTCGGAATGGTCGGGCTCAATCGGGGGCTTGTCTCGGATCCAGCCGCTCCGTTTGGAGGCGTCAAGCAATCTGGGCTGGGCCGTAAAGGGGGGCATGAAGGAATGCTGGAATTTATGGAAACCCAATACATCTCGGCAAGCTGGTAGCTAGGATTCGCTAGCTGCCCTTCGGCGCAATGCAAGAAGCGCGGACAAATCCAAGTTTTGCGGCAAGGCGCATCGACGTGTCGACCACGCTGGATCGGTATGCGTTTGTTGCATCGGAAACGTCGGGCTGGCGCATCGCCCAGTCCGCTGCATCCGCTCGCGCAAGTCATCAAAATTTCGGCGACTGCGGGCAATTGACCAATGGGCGTCAACGACAAGGGTCAACTAATAAACTCCCTGAAGCGGCGACTGTTTTACGAACCGAGGGCGCTCGAGCTTGCAATTCCTTTGCTGAACGCGGAGGACATCATCAATGCCGAGCGTATCCTGGTTCATTGTGAACTGACTTCAAAAGCCGGTTCCCGCGTTGAGTTGGCTTTGAGTTTCCACCTGCGCCTGATGCAAGCCTGCAACGACAAGAGCTTGCTCGAAAAAATTGCCGATGGCCATGGCACTGTCCTCCGCCACCTTTCCGATGAGGTATCTGTCGTGTCGGCGGGGGAGCGCGCTCAACATCAACTCTGGCGTTTGTTAGGATTTTGTCGCCAAGCGCAAATCAGTGACGCGCTTCATGAGTTGCGGCGGGGCATAGAAGGCGCCGTCGCAAGCGTCTCAAAGATCGTCGGAAAGCTAGCACGTCTCGGACGCACTGATCTCAGCGAGTCGTTTCGCTGCGACGGCTTGCCAAACATGATGGCCGAAAATTTCCGATCCGTGGTTCCTGCTTCTCCCGCACACCCGGTCTTGATGATTAGGCCATCGCCTTGATGTTCAAATATTTCAGGTGGGCCGCCGCCGCTGGTTTGCCTGCGTCAGAATCGACCAAACTTGGCCTTAGCGCCGAAACGTGGATCGGAACCCGACGGCTATGCATCGGTCCGGGATGAAGTACGGGCAAGCGCTTGCCGAATGTCATATCGCCCACTTGGCATCAGATTTCACAAACAGCGGCCAAAGCAATTTCTGATTTCACTTAATGATCAATATTGACGACAAACGAAACGTGATCTCCTCGAAATTTGACTGGCCGATAAGGAGCCAAAGGCAAAGCCGGCGAGGGAGTTGTCATCTTGAATTCGATGTACCGCGAGAAGAGATCCGGCGATGCGCTCCCCCTGGCGCGCGGGCCGCTTGTCGCCGTGGAGAATATCCAGAAGAGCTTTGGCGGACTGAAGGCGATCAACGGCGCTTCATTCAACATTGACAAAGGTTCGATCACTGGCCTCATCGGCCCGAATGGCGCCGGCAAGACCACGATGTTCAATACGATCGCCGGTCTTTATCGCCCCCAGGCCGGCCGAATCCTGCTGGAAGATGACGATGTCTCGGGCCTTCCGCCGCACGTCCTCTTCGCGAAGGGCGTGGTGCGCACATTCCAGATCGCGCATGAATTCCCGACATTGACCGTGCTCGAAAATTTCATGGTCGTTCCGGGCCAGCAATCGGGCGAGCGGATCATCGACACATGGCTGGGGCGTCACCGCATCCGCGCGCAGGAAGCTGCGCTCCGTGACCGCGCGATGGAAGTGATAGAGTTCCTGAATCTCACGCATCTTCGCGACGAACCGGCCGGCAATCTGTCCGGCGGGCAAAAGAAGCTGGTCGAGCTTGGAAGAACTATGATGACCGAGGCACGGCTGGTCCTGCTGGACGAGGTAGGCGCCGGCGTCAACCGTACCCTGCTCGGCTCGATCGAGGACGCGATAAGCCGGCTCAACGAGGAGCGCGGCTACACATTCTGCATGATCGAGCACGACATGGGCTTCATTTCACGCCTCTGCGACCGCGTTGTTGTAATGGCGGAGGGACGCGTCTTGACGCAAGGCACGGCGCAGCACGTGATGGACGATCCTCGGGTGATCGAATCCTATCTCGGCGCCTCCGTATCGAGGCCGGCCGCATGAGCTACCTGAATGGCAGCAAGATGTGCGGCGGCTACAATGGAGTGCAGATTCTCAACGGCTGCTCCATTTCGGTCGACCGCGGCCAGGTGGTCGTGATCGTCGGACCGAACGGCGCCGGCAAGTCCACCGCCATGAAAGCGCTGCTGGGGATCGTGCCGCTGACCTGCGGCGACATTGCCCTCGACGGCAAATCCCTTGGCGGCATGGACCCGCAATCGCGGGTGAACAGAGGCATCGCCTTCGTACCACAGACCGACAATATTTTCCCGACGATGACGGTGTTGGAGAACCTGAAAATGGGGGCTTATCTGCGCCGTGACGACATCGGCGCGAGCATCGAGGAGGTCTTCGAGACGTTCCCGATCCTCAGGACCAAGCGCAGCGATCTTGGCCGGACCCTTTCCGGCGGGCAGCGGCAGCAACTGGCGGTGGGGCGCGCCCTGATGAGCCGACCTACGGTGCTCATGCTCGACGAACCGACCGCAGGCGTTTCGCCCAATGTCGCCGCGGATCTGCTGCGGCGGATCGTGGCGCTGAAAGAGCGCGGACTCGCAGTGCTCATGGTCGAACAGAATGCCCGCCAGGCGCTGGAGATCGCCGACGTCGGCTACGTGCTGGTGCTCGGCGAGAACCGTTACACGGGCAGCGGCCAGGATCTCCTAGCAGACCCCGAAGTCCGACGGAGCTTTCTCGGTGGATAACATGCTCAACGGAATCGTTCTTTTTCTGAACTTCGTCGTCGTGCCGGCAACGTCCTATGGCGCGCAGCTCGCGCTCGGGGCGCTTGGCGTGAATCTCATCTTCGGCGTGCTGCGGTTCTCCAACTTCGCCCACGGCGACACGATGGCCTTCGGCACCATGCTGACCATCCTCGGAACATGGGCGTTGCAGAGCGCGGGGTTCTCCCTCGGCTTTCTGCCGACTGCGCTGGCTGCGCTGCCGCTCGGCATTGCCGGCACGATCTTGTTCTGCCTTGCCGCCGACCGGCTGGTCTACGCGCACTACCGGCGGCAGAAGGCGGCTCCCGTCGTGTTCATGATGGCATCCATGGGCGTGATGTTCATCCTGAACGGCGTCGTCCGTATCGTCATCGGGCCCAATGAGCGGAGTTTCGCGGATGGCGAACGGTTTCTTCTGACCGCGCAGCAGTTCAAGGATGCCACAGGGCTTCTTGAAGGCGTGACGATCAGGACTTCCCAGGCCCTGACACTCGCCGTCGCGGTGCTGGCGGTTTTAGCCCTGTTTCTGTTCCTCCAGCGTACACGCACCGGCGCGGCCATGCGTGCGTTTTCCGACAACGAGACACTGGCACTGCTATGCGGCGTCAGCCCGAAGGTCGTGATCCGGACAACATGGATCATCGCCGCGACGCTGATGACGGTTGCGGGTGTGCTTTATGGCCTCGACAAGAGTTTTAGGCCGTTCACCTATTTCCAAATCCTGCTGCCGATCTTCGCGGCCGCGATCGTCGGCGGCTTCGGCAGACCGGTCGGGGCCATCATCGGCGGGTTCATCGTCGCCTTTTCTGAGATTGCACTCACCTATGCCTATCGCAAGGTCGTGCTGTATTTCCTGCCTGGCTCGGACGTAGGTGACAGTCTTCTTCAGCTCGTGCCAACAGACTACAAGTTCTCCATTTCCTTTGTCATTCTGGTCGTCATTCTCATTATTGCGCCGACTGGTATCCTGAAAGCCAAGTCGTCATGATGAAGCGCGCGGTCCAACTCTACGGCGTTTTGACCATCCTCTTTTTACTGGTCGGCTTCCTCCAGTCGTGGTCGGTGGCGCTCGTGACACTCAATCTGTGCCTGATCTCTGCCGTCATGGCGCTTGGCGTCAACATTCAATGGGGCTACGCCGGCCTCTTCAATGCTGGCATCATGGGTTTTGCTGCGATTGGCGGCGTCGTTGCGCTGCTTGTCGGGCATGCGCCGGTTTCGGGCGCCGTTGAAGTGGGCGGGGTCGGCATAGCCCTATCGTTTATCGTGCAGGCAATCGGGGTTGTCGCTGCGGTGATATCGTTCCGATACCTCAAAGGCGTTCTCAAATACGCCTTGCCGGCAGTCGTCCTGATCGTAAGTTTCGTTCTCTTCAGACAGATATTCGTGCCGGCGCGCCAGGCCATCGAGGCGTATGATCCCGCCGCCAGCGGGTTCATGGGCGGCCTCGGTCTGCCGATACTCTTCTCTTGGCCGCTGGCGGGATTGGCTGCGGCGGGTGCGGCGTTCCTAGTCGGAAAAGTCGCGCTCGGACTGCGCTCGGACTACCTTGCCATCGCGACCCTCGGCATATCCGAGATCATCGTCGCCATGGTCAAGAACGAGAACTGGCTGACGCGTGGCGTCAAGAACGCGACGGGCCTGCCGCAGCCGGTTCCCGACGGCCGTCTGCTGCAGCAGCAGACTTGGCTAATCGACCTAGTGACCTCGATGAACCGGTCCTATCTCGATGCACTTCCTGCAACGGAGCAAACCGCTGCACTGCGGCTCCTCGTGGCCGAAGCTTCGTCGATCATCGTCAAGCTTACATTTGCGGGCTTGTTTGCCGCCGTGCTGGCAGGTTTGCTCGCCCTATGCGTCTTTGCCCTGAGTTCGCCGTGGGGACGCATGATCCGCGCCATTCGCGACAATGAGACTGCGGCAGGTGCGATGGGCAAGGATGTTGCCTGGCGCCACCTGCAAATCCTGATGCTGGGATCAGCGATCGTCGGGATCGCCGGCGCGATGCTTGTCACCCTCGATGGCCAATTGACACCGGCCGCCTACATCCCGCTTCGCTACACGTTCCTCATCTGGGTCATGGTGATCGTCGGCGGTTCGGGCAGCAACGTCGGCTCGGTCTTCGGCGCCTTCCTCATTTGGTTCGTGTGGGTCCAATCGGAGCCCATCGGATACTGGCTCGTCAAAATGACGACCTTCTGGATGAGCGACACCTCGCCAATCCGCACGCACCTGCTCGAGCAGGCGCAATATTTCCGCGTGTTGATGATGGGCACAATCCTTCTGCTGGTGCTGCGCTTCCACCCGCAGGGCGTTCTACCCGAGCGGCCGGGCCGTAGCCGTCAATCAAGAAGCGCAGGGGAATAAAAACATGAATACAAATGCTTTTCTGCTGGCCGGCGCAATCGCACTTGCCGGATCAATACCAGCCTCTGCTAAAGACATAAAGATGGGCGTTCTGCTCGGATTTAGCGGGCCCGCGGAATCGATTGCACCAAACATGGCTCTGTCGGCAGAGCTTGCGTGGAAGGAAGTCTCGGACTCGGGCCTCTTGCTCAACGGATCAAAGATTGCTCCAGTGCGCGCCGATGACACCTGCGAGGACGCCGGATCGGCCACCGCGGCGGCCGAACGACTCGTCAACAGCGAAAGTGTCCTGGGAATAGTTGGGCCAACCTGTTCAGGAATTACTGTCGCGATCACCAAAAACGTGACTGGAAACATCGGGGTCCCGATGATTTCACCGTCCGCCACGTCGCCGGCGATAACCGGCCTTAGCGGTTACACGTGGCGGGACGTACCGTCCGATGCTCGGCAGGGTGAGGTGTTGGCCGATCTCGCGATCGAGCGGGGAATCAAGAAGGTCGCGATCAGCTATGTCAATGACGACTATGGCAAGGGTCTCAGCGCCTCCTTCGAAACGGCCTATGTCGCGAAAGGCGGGAAGGTGCTGTTGAACGCGGCACACGAGGATGGGCGCGGTGACTATTCGGCTGAGGTCGGCGCGCTAAGTGCGAGCGGGGCCGATGTATTGGTCGTTTTCGGTCGGTTCGACCAGGGGGGCGCCGCGATTATCCAGACGTCGCTGGACACTGGCGCGTTCAAGACCTTCGTGCTGGCCGACGGCATGATCAGCCAAGTGTTGATCGATAAGATCGGCAAAGGACTGGAAGGTTCGTTCGGGACCCAGCCTGGTAATTCGTCGGATGCGTCCAAGAAGTTTGTGGAGCTTGCGAAAGCCGCGGGCTTCGATGGGGATGGCGGCTTCCGGCCGGAGTCCTACGATGCCGCGGCAGTCCTCGCGCTTGCTGTCCAGGCTGCTGGCTCCACGGATCGCAAAGCCGTCACCGACAATATTCGAAAGGTGGCTAACGGACCCGGTGAGAAGGTTTACCCAGGCGAACTCGCGAAGGGCCTCAAAATCCTGAAAGAGGGTGGCAAGATCAACTACGAAGGCGCGACCGGCGTCGAGTTCGACGACAAGGGTGATGTGCCAGGTGCCTATCGCGTGGAAGAGGTCAAGAACGGCAAATTTGAAGTGCTCGGCGTCCGTTGAGGCGGCGGGATAGGTGAAAGGTCCGGGGATGCCGCTGGCTGGTGTCCCCGTTCCCTCTCAAATCTTGGCCTTGTCGTGAGCGTTGGGCAACGTCCGCAACGGCGGCATGGGTTCGAGCCTATCAACTGAACAGAGATGAAAACTCGCGAGAGCACTCTTGCTTGAGCAAAATAGGCGTTAACCGAAGGCAGATTAGACGATGCGAATAGCAGTGGCAGGTGCGGGAATCGTAGGCTTATCGACGGCTTGGGCACTTCGGAGCCGGGGTCACGAGGTGACCGTCTTCGAGCGCGGACCCATTCCGAACCCCATCGCTTCGTCCTATGACGAGCAGCGGTATCATCGCTTCGCCTATGGAAAAATGGGCGGATATTCCAAGCTCTCCCTTGGCGTTACCAAGGCGTGGGATGTCTTGTGGAATGCCCTGCAAGAGTCGCTCTACATCGAGACAGGGGTCCTCTATGTGGCGGATGCAGGCAATGAGGATTTAGCGCGTTCGGTAGCGTTCGCCCGTGACAATGGGCTGGCGTATGACGAAATCGGCTCAGTCGATTTCGTAAGACGCTTTCCGCATCTTCGGCTTCGGCTAACCGACCACGCCGTGCTTTTTCCGCAATCGGGCATCCTGCTCGCCGAACGGATACTGGTCTCGCTGGCCCGCTGGCTATCTGCGAAGGGCGTAGCATTGCGACCTTACGCTAAGGTCGAGGAAGTCGACCACGACGACGGCCGGATTCGTATCCTCGGCGTCTGGCAGCAGTTCGATCAGGTCATTGTCGCGGCGGGCTCATGGACGGGCGAACTGGTTCCGAATGGCGACGAACTCCAGCCGTCCCGGCAGATCATGCTCTATGCCGAGCCGCCGGATCGTTTGGCGGCGGAATGGGCGAGTTCGCCTGCATTGTCGGATTGGACCGTCCAGGACAATTTCTACGTCACGCCACCGCTTCGCGGCACACGCATGAAAATGACATTCGATCTGCCGTTCGAAGGCGACGCGGATATGACCCGCGAAGCGAGCCCTGCCGAAATAGCGATCGTCACCGCTATCGCGCGCGACGCGCTTTACAGCTTCGATGAATATCGGATCGTTGGCGGGAGAGCCTGCTATTACACGAACACGGCCGACCGCAGCTTCTTCGTGCGCGGCCATGGACGATCCTGGGTCGTCTCCACCTGTTCGGGGCACGGGTTCAAGTTCGGCGCGATGACCGGAATGGCGGTTGCGGACGCGGTGGAAGGCAAGGTTACAGCGTCAGAGCTTCGAAACAAGCTAGAAGGCAGGCCCCCCCTTAAAGAGTCTGAACCGGGCGGGCGGAGCGCTTAGGCCTTCGGCCGACTGGGCCTGTTTGCCGTTCCCACTGCACAAGGAGAAAAAAGAGTGACGGACTTAGGTCAAAACTTCGCCGGCGTCGCCAAGGTACTGGGCCGGTACTTCGACGGCCTCTACAACTGCGATACATCGTTGCTTGGCGAGGTGTTTCATCCAGGCGCCCAGCTTGCGACCGTGAATGAGGGGAATCTCGCAACGGTGGATGTCCCGAGCTGGCTGGATGCCGTTGCCAAGCGGGAGTCACCCGCCAGCCGGAAGGAGGCGCGGATCGACCGGATCGTCTCGATCGAATTCGGTAGCGTGAACACCGCCTCAGCCACGGCGCAATGCGCCATCGGTCCGAAACTGTTTACGGATTTCCTCTCTCTGGTACGAATCGGTGACGACTGGCGGATCATCGCTAAAGTCTATCAGTTCGAACCGATCCGGTAGTGCAGCGAAGACGAGCGAACAAAACGGAAGTCGCCAACCCACACTTCTTCGGCCGCGGTATCTAACGCGGCCGAAGCCCCGGCTGACTCCAGCTTTCGTTTCGAAAGGTGCCTGTGTCGTTTCCTTCGGATGTCGAGACTTCCCCCAGCCTTTCGGTATCGCTAGGCAACGTTCGGGAATTTCACATAAATAGGCCTTTTGAAACATTGCGGACCCTTTGGCACCATTTCTGGCGCAATCGTATGACGGTCCTCGCATAATGTATAGAAATCGGGAACAGACGAAGTTTGTCATATCCTAAATTGGGAGGTCATTCGGCATGTCAAGCAATGCGGGAACGAGCGAGAGTGCGAGTATCTATCGTCGATCTGGAAGACAACCTCTTGCGATCACATCGGCCGTAGTTGGCACAACGCTCGAATGGTTTGACTACTCGGTTTACGCCGCGGTCGCCGCCTGGATTGCTACCGAATTTTTCCCATCCGAGAACTCGCACGTCTCTCTGCTCAGCGCGCTTGCAGTATTCGGGGTTGGCTTTTTCTTTCGTCCGCTAGGCGCGCTCTTTTTCGGACATATGGGTGATCGAAAGGGCCGAAAACATGCCCTGGCTGCGACCATCATACTCATGGGAGCCTCTTCGCTGTTGATTGCGATCGCTCCAAACTACACGTCGGTAGGCCTCCTGGCCCCGGTGCTTTTGGTGGTCGCCAGATGTGCCCAAGGGTTCTCTGCCGGAGGTGAATTCGCCGGTGGCGCTGCTTTCCTTATCGAAGGGGCGCCCGAGAAGCGGCGAGGCACATATGGGGCTATCCACTACATGGCGATTATCTTCGGGAATCTGCTTGGAGCCGCAATCGTCGCAAGTCTCATTGCTGTTCTCAGCGGAGACCAGATGAAGCTCTGGGGTTGGCGGATCCCCTTCCTAATCGGAGCCTGTGCCGCGCTGGTAGGCTTGTTCCTTCGCGTTCGAAGCACCGACACCCCGATCATGCAGCAGGCAATCATGGCGGGAGAGATTCCCGACAGCCCAATCTCCGAAACCTTTCGCGACATTTGGAGACTTGTTTTGCGTGGTGTGGGGCTGGTGTGCGGTTTTACGATCGCCACGTATGCCTACGTCAACATGCAATCTTATATCCCCGCGGTTACAGGCTTGTCCGCCGGCACCGCGCAATGGCTATATTCACTCTCGCTTGCGGTCCAGATTCCGCTGATCGGTCTATTTGGCTTCCTGTCTGATAAAGTAGGGCGCAAGCCGCTGATGCTGGCCGGGGCTGTCTTGCTGACTGTCTGTCCTGTCCCGGTTTTTGCGCTGGTCGCCACGGGATCAACACCATTGGTTCTGCTGGCGCTGATTATCGTCTCCGTATCGATTGCGGTTTATGCCGGGCCTTTCACGGCCGCCATCACCGAGCTTATGCCTCGGCGAACGCGCTACACGGCGTTGTCGGTCAGTTACGGCCTGGCGGCTGCGCTCTTCGGCGGTACCGCAGGCTACGTTGTCACCTGGCTGCGCTTCTACACAGCATCGCCCAATGCTCCAGCGATCTATGCGGCTATCGCGGCAGCGCTGACTCTGATCACAGTGATTTCGACACCGGAAACGGTTCACCGCGATATCTCAAGGTAGCAAGAGCCGAATTTGCTAAGACAGTATAAGGGTGTCGGTATGCAATCTAACTCTCGGATATGGAGCCGACTCGACTTCGAGCGGCAGGGAAAGCAATTTGGCCATTTTCACTTGCCGCACTCGGTCCATCGTTCGGCATACGGCACCATCGCAATTCCCGTCTGCATAATCGCAAACGGAAGGGGACCGACCATTCTCCTGACCGGCGGAGTTCACGGAGACGAGTACGAAGGGCAGATAGCGCTCGGCCGGCTGAGCCGTGAAATCGACCCGGCAACCATTCACGGTCGCCTCATTATCGTTCCCAGCATCAACCTGCCCGCGGCGCTCGCCAGCACCAGAACATCGCCCCTGGACGGGCAGAACCTCAACCGGGTGTTTCCCGGCGATCCGGATGGAACACCTTCAGAGCAGATTGCCTACTTTGTAGAGACCGTGCTCGCTCCGATCTCAGACACTTGGTTCGACTTTCATTCAGGGGGTACGTCCTTAAATTATCTACCGCTTATCGCGACACACGAGTTTCAGGACAAAGAGATCAATCGCAAGGCGGGTTTTGTCCTCGACGCATTTGGTGCCCCGCTCGCGTTGGTCTGGAAGTTTTTCGACGAGCCTCGAATGGGCAAGAGTTGCGCAGAGCGTAACGGCATCGTCTATATATCGAGCGAATTCGGAGGTGGTGGGTCAGTCAATCAAGATGGTCTGAGGATCTGTTATGAGGGCACCTTACGGGCCTTGGTTGCCCTCCAAGTTATCGATGCGGACGTGATTCCGGTATCCAAACCCGATCTGACAAAGAAGCTCATTGTTCGGGACCGTGACGACAACTTGTATGCTACCGCATCAGGCGTTTTTGCGCCCTCTGTCTCGCTTGGCGCCGAGGTGAGCTCGGGTCAATGCATTGGTGAGGTTCTCAGCCTTGATGACCATTCGATTCCGCCTTCGCCCCAATACGCCATCAACGACGGGATCGTAGTGTGCTTACGTCATCCTGCTCTCGTTGAGCGCGGCGATTGCATCATCCAAATGGCTGGTCGAGCGGTATGATCAACTGGAGCCGATCGCGGTTGCGAAGGAGCGGGCTCGCGATCTGCTCGCCAGGGTACTCTCTGAGGGGGGAGATGCCTATCTAAGGCGGAGGTCTGCTTTGGGCAGGGAAGGGCGCATTTATATTCCCCCGTAACGACCCTCACAGAACAACTGACCACTTTTGCTGCTGTCAACTCGTCGCGCGCTCAGTGTGGCACGCGACAGAGATGCTCAAGTCACGAATTTCAAAGCGAATTTTGAGTTGAGCATGAGACGCGTGATCCAGCATGCCCGACGGGTATCGAGCGGGGTCGTTGTGGAACTTCCTCTTGCCGTAAGCTAAACGGAGAGCGTGAGGGGCGGCTTCTGGGGGCGGTGTTGGATGCTCCTCCGTCACTAACCACGCTCACTCACCGCCGTTCATGCTGAATCGCTTTGACGCACGGCACGCCACTGTATTCTTGTGATCCCACGTCTCCAGTTCCTCAATTGGATACAACACGGCTTTGCCAAGCTTGACGTACGCCGGTCCAATCCTCTTGGCTCGCCAATTTCGCAGCGTTCCAACAGAAATGGTGCCGCGATAGCGTTCCGAGACTTCCTCAGCTGTCAAAAACTTCCTGTCGTCCATCAAGCTCCCCAAATGTCCGACGTCGGGAACATGGGAGCAGGCTCAAGCACGCTCCCAAACCCTTGGTCATGCAGTTGCGCGGCCACGAGTAGGTATGTGCATCGGAAATAAAAGCCGCTGAGTGAGGGAGTAGAAGCAGGGGATATGTCTGGATAGAAATCGGATCAACTGCCAACGGAGTGTGCGAGGTCGGTCGACCTGGGCCAACCGAAACGCTCGGTGACCACGGCACGAGTTGGGAGCCAAGGCCGCCGTCAATCATCGCCAAGCGGCCCGATGACAGTACCAGTTGCCGCCCCGCTAGGAAAAAGGCCGGCGCCCTCGCTGGGAGGTTGCCCGAATGGTGCCGGCCAGACGGTCCTTTTCAGGTCCGCCGCTCTCGAAACATAGCTGAGTCTTTCCGTCGCGTCAGCTGGTGGCGGACTACGCTTTGGCTTTCCTCTTGCCATGTGCCTTCTTCGCTGGTGCGACGAGTTCGGCCTTGCGGCCAAGTCCGATGGACTTCGCAAGTTGCGAGCGCTGAGCGGCGTAATTCGGAGCTGTCATAGGGTAGTCGTGCGGCAAGTTCCATTTGGCCCGATAGGCGTCCGGTGTCAGGCCGAAGTCCGTGCTAAGATGCCGCTTCAGTGATTTAAACTTCTTGCCGTCTTCGAGGCAGATAATGAAGTCCGGCGTCACCGACTTCTTCGGGTTGACCGCGGGAGTTTGCGGCTCAGCGACCGGCGGGATCGGCGTGCCAAGTCCGGACAGTGAAGCATGAACCGATGCTATCACGTCCGGCAAGCCACACACCGGCAATGGATTGTTGCTGACATATGCTGAGACAATGTCGGCGGTTAACTCAGCTAGTTCGGCAGAGCGGGTATCGGATTCGTTGATCATCGGTCGTTCCTTTTGCCTGATTTATCCCGTCTCTATGGGCTGATGATCAACGACGCAACCGTCGTCCTAAGCCTGATCTATCGAACTGCAGTGGAGCCAACGCAGAATTTGTAAGGTCTTCGGACAACCCTTTGATGTTATTTCCGAAGTAGTTCCTGCCGTCGATCGAATGAAGCTCGTGGAGCGGAGCTGCCTGCCCAGCCTCCGGTTTGGCTGGGGTTCTTGGAAGCTTTTCGAACTTTCTGCCATGCTTCGCCAACCGAATTGCGGGTGTTCGCAAGCGAGGCCGGAGCATGAAAAAGCTGCCACCACGGGATCTGATCACGTCTTCCACCGCGGGTTTGAGTTTTCGGGAGTGGGTCCGGCCTGACGCCCTTAAGTTCCAGCTCGTGCTTATATAACGCTTTGCGACATTTCTGTCAGATACGTGCGCTTTGGTCATTCCAAGCGACAAGAATCGCGTATGTGCGCGCACTCCTCCACTCAACATCGCTGACGAACCCTATCGCTTGCTCGCATGACTGAAACTTCGCATACCCGACTGCTTTCCCGCAAAATCTCTGATTACTGCCGTATCCGTCTCGACCCTCTGTTCCCCCCTCACGAAAGCGCGCGTATCAGAGCGTTTCTGCTCAACCTGGTCTCCTGCGCTAAAATACCGCCACGAAAATTGCGCGGCTATGATTGGCAAGAAATCGGCGCTCTTTGCGACCTCGACGGTGAAACGCTTCGATCCGCCCGAACTGCAATCAAGCCAGCATTGGACGCGATCGCTCGAAATACGAAAACTGCGCCGAAGCGGGCGGCCATCCCGGGCCGTCGCAACACTGAGCCGCAGCGTCATGAGCGGGAACGTCCGCAGCCGCCGGCAGGGAAGGCGCCAGTTTCAAGTCGCCATAAGAAGCTCGAGCGGTCGGAGCGGGAGGCTGCAGTAGACCGGCAAAAGACCGGGATAAAACCGCGCGCTATTGAGGAGTTCCCGCAACCTCTTTTCGAGGAAGCGTTTGATCACCCGAGCTTCCAGGCGGCGCTGGAATTCCAGATGCGCCGCCATGGCGACAGCTATTGGCATCTACATCGTGCTGTTGTCCGAGACGACGAGAGTCTCGACCGCTCGACAATTCGTCACTGGCTCCAGGGATCAAAATCGCCGCGCAGCGTGGCGAGCATGGAAGTACTAGCTCGGATCGAGCGTCGTTATCGTCTTTCGGCAGGGTATTTTAAAGCGAAACTCCCGTTTCAGACGCGCTCCGCCTCTGGCCACAGCCTCGATGATATCGGCCCGGCTGAACGCCGTCGGCTTGCGTGGCACCTGCCTGACGACTTCAACACACGACGTCCCGAGGAGCAGGAAGAGATTCTGGAATGGGTTCGGCGCGTAATTATCAGCGGGTCAACTGATTACCGGAAATTCCAGGCGGCCGCGTTGAAACGGCGTTACGCCATCCGCTTCCCGGGTATCAGCTATGGTCAGTCGGATGCTGCAAATGACGGCTATCGAGTTCAGCGCGAGCGACAGCACGATGGTAGTGTCCAGTTCACGGACCCCGACCTGATGTCCGGCGTAATCGACGCTCCACCTGCGCTTGCGATGGAAATGGCGGATCTGATCCGCTTCAAGACTGCGACACTTACTGCGTTCGGTCTACAGCGCAACGGTGTTTGGGGCGAGGAGACCGCATCGCAGAAAGTCGAGCATCTCGGTTTGATGCTCGGTGCGTTGGCCGCGCATCCGCGCGGACCAGTACGCGGCTATGGCGTTCCGACGCAGCATTTGACTTTTGGTCTGCTCGTCTTCCCGTCTGTGTGGGACTGGTATCTGCAATGGCGCGAGAGACGTCGCGGGTTCTACACCGCCTGGGAGGTGGACATGCTGCGAATTTCGCTCGCGCTCACTCGCAAGGACACGGGCTGGCTCAGGCAGCAACCTCATCTGGCGTCGCGGATCCGTCCCATCAATGGACTGGTTTCACAGGCCGACATTGATCGAGCGAGCGGGGATTGGGACGACGCCTGCGATGTCTACTTCAAGCACGCCTCCTCTCGCGTGAAGGAAATTCAGCGTGTCGCGCGTGTGCATCGTGATCCCTTTGAACCAATCATGCCTGTGCTGGAGGCCGATAGCCCAGTCGGCGAGTATCGAAAGATCACTGAAGAGATTCTTCGGCTCATGCCTGATGAGCGCTTCCATCGGCGTCCTGCCGCCGAAGCAGTCCGCTCGTTCCTGATGCTTCGGTTCGGGCTGCATCTTGGGTTGCGACAGAAGAACCTGCGTCAACTGATGGTCACTGAACGCGGCAGACTGCCCAGGTCTGAGCGTCAGCTAGCCGACATGAAGCGCGGTGAACTCCGCTGGAGCGAACGCGAAAGGGGGTGGGAGGTCCTAATTCCATCAGTCGCTTTCAAGAACGCGAACTCATCCTTTTTCGGCAGCAAGCCATTTCGTCTCATCCTGCCCAACCTGAGTGGTCTTTATGAGCACATCGAGGCGTATATCGACCGCCACCGCCGAGTGCTGCTAGGAGGAACGGAGGACCCCGGCACCTTCTTCATTAAAACGGTGAAGGCGACCAGCAAGGAGGCCTCCTACGATCAAAACACATTTTATGAGGCATGGCGTCTGACCATTCAGCGATACGGCATCTACATTCCATATACAAAACGCGGCGCGATCGCGGGCCTTCTCCCTCATGGCCCCCACAATGTCCGTGACGTGCTGGCGACGCACATTCTGAAGCAGACCGGCTCGTATGAGCAGGCAAGCTATGCGATCCAGGACACGCCCGATATGGTGGCGCGCCACTACGGCCGTTTTTTGCCGCAAGACAAAGCTGCACTTGCTGCGCGGATATTGAACCAAGTCTGGAACGCGGCCTAAAAGGCATCAAACAGGGCGACTATGCGCCTCCGTTTCCGCTGTGGTACAACCCTGATCCAAGTACCTATGCGGGTTGGAGTCGGTAGAGCGCTACATCGTGAGACCCACTATCGAGGAAGCGTCGTTCATCTTTCGGCGACGTTCAGCATAGGGCAGCAAACTCGATTGATGCGCTATGATGGAATCCGACACTCGTCCCAGGCGGCGAAATTTGGATGAACACCGGCCTTTGACGCGACTCTCTCTTGCCGTAGGTTACGCGATTGCGGAATTGGGGAATTAACATGGCTTTCGGCGGCGCGAACGACAGAAATGATCTGCCGCGCCTTGCACGGATTGATCCGCCGCTGTTCGATCTTCTTTTCAGCGGCTGCAAGGTCGAACGCTACGCGGCGGGCCAGCATCTGTTCGTCCAGGAAGATCCAGCCGATCGTATCTACGGGGTGATGAGCGGAACGGTGGAGATCTCGATCTATTCGCCGGGAGGCCAGAAGTTGGTGGCTAATATCGAGCTTTCGCGCAGCTTGGTCGGAGAGATCGGCGCGCTCGACGGGCGCCCGCGAACCGCAACCGCCATCTGCCTCACCGATTGCGATCTGGCCTCGGTAAGCCGGACTCAACTCTTTGATCGCATTGAAAAAATCCACCTCTGGCATGCGCCATGATTGAACTGTTGTGCGCACGGCTGCGTTGGGTCAGCGGCGAACTCGGGGATCAGGCTTTCTTGGTTAGGCCAGACGGACCCTAAGCTGTCGTTCTCATTAGGTCGCGATTTCTAAGCAGTGCTCAGGAACGAGCGCTGGCTTCGGCAGCACGATCTTCTACGCGAGCCGATCCAGGTACATCTTGAGCGCCGAGATGGGCTGATGATCGAATTGAAAGACGTCAGCTCAGGCGAATTGTCACTGATTCATCGCTGGTGTTCCTAAGCACCGCGGAGCGAGGCCATCAGCCTGTTTTCCTCATCGACGAACCCGAGGAGCCTTCACCCGAACTGGCAGCGCAAGTATGTCGAACGTGTAATGACCTCCACATACTACAGGCAGCCCCATGTGGTCATCGCGACCTATGCGCCTCTTGTCGTTAGACGCGCCTTGGCGTGGTCCAAGGACGTCGGTGGTGTCTTCCAGATGGTCAACGGCTGGCCGGTGCGCATCGCTAGTAGATTCGACTCCCACGAGTATAGAAGAGGTCCTTTGGCGAGCCTTCGATGTGGTCAGGTCTGCTAACCATTTCGCCGTGAATGAGGCGAGGCGGGCTTCTTGCTCTACGTTGAAAACCACTAAGGGTGAGCCCGCCGCCTATTGGGGCGCCGGCGGCGGACCCTGTGTAAGCGGCTACATCCTTTTGAATCGACCGCTCAGAGGGTCAATGTGCCACTTGAGCGTGAGTTCCCTTTAGGATTCTAGGCAGTGCGATTTGCGTAGCGTCCAGATCGCCATGCGACTTCGATTTTCAAGCGCGACATAGGCCATCAGGCGTAGTTGTAGCAAGACCAGTGTACCGGTAGCATATGGAGCCTGGACATTAGGCCCACCCTCGTGCCCAGCTATGGTCGGCACGGTCGCTCAACCCGCTTTTGGTCTGCCTGATCGTGCCGACTACCGCCCCCAGGGCTGCCCTTCCAAGGGCTTGTGCTTTGGTGGCGATTATCGGCAGTCGGACAGGAAAGTAAGGTGAAACTAGCGAGGACTTTGCGCGGCTCCGCTACTGCGGGATTGCGCCTAGTTGCAACGGCCAGAACAAATCAAGGCCAAAAGCGAGCCGCTAGGCGCTACCCAGCCGTAGACTCAAAAGAATGGCCGGTGCGGGGACGCTTAGGTTGGAAAGCGTGGGCCGCACCGGCCATTGCGGGATAGCTCTTAGGGATCGTCCCCCGCGCTGCCTAAGTTATAGGCATATTAGCGATTGCTCAATTGAGACTGAAGTCCCTACCCAACCGTAGGGGGATAGCTAAACCCCGGTACGGGAAAGACCGTTGCGCAGAAAACCAAAGGAGCCGCTAAGCAGTTAGACCGTTGCACGGCTGGCGATCTGTGCACATGACGCCGACCCATCCAACGTCTGTCCTTAAGCCGGTGAGGGAACACCTGAACCGCCAAGGGGCGGCGGACATGAAGGCGTACCGCGCGGCGGGCAACGCCTGAAATCCAACATCCTGTTGAATTGGCCCGCTGCCGAGAGGTGGCGGGCCTTAATCTTTGTGTTGAACGATGTAGCTATTGCTGACGGCGTTGCTCCCAACACCCCGCGTGACAACAACGGTCGTGTACCCGGCGGGCAGGGAACCGGTGACAGTCTCGTCGACAGCATGACATCCTCCGACGATTTCCCCATTTGGCGCTGGCCGGCCCCCACTGGGTGATCCGTTTTGAATGTTAGTGGATGCCTGTAGCTGGCGCTACCTTCGGTGTGGCCGGCGAAGCTCGGGCGGGATACGAAGCCGGCCATGAGATAGCTTCCGGCGCTGGTGGTCTGTAGCTCAGGGATGAGTGCGGCCGGACCGTGTTGTAGTGCCGGCGCCATCCTTCGATGATGACCCTGGCCTCCTCCAGCGTGTAGAAGATCTCGCCATTGAGCAGCTCGTCGCGGAGCTTCGAGTTGAAGCTCTCGCAATAGCCGTTCTCCCAGGGACTGCCGGGCATGATGTAGGCCGTCCTCGCCCCGACCGCGGCAATCCAATCACGCACCGCCCTGGCAACGAACTCTGGGCCGTTGTCGGAACGAATATGGCCGGGCACCCCACGCAAGATGAACGGGTCCGAGAGCGTGTCGATCACGTCGACGGCTTTCAGCTTCCGTCCGATCCTGATCGTCAGGCATTCCCGGGTGAACTCGTCGATGATGTTGAGCATGCGGAAGCTCCTTCCGTTGTGGGTGCGATCCTGGACGAAGTCGTATGACCAGACATGGTTGGGATGTTCCGGCCGAAGCCGGATGCAGGAGTTCTCGTTGCACCATAGCCGCCCGCGCCTGGGCTGCTTGTGTGGGACCTTCAGCCCCTCGCGTCGCCAGATCCTCTCGACCCGCTTGCGGTTCACCACCCAGCCGGCTCGATGCAGCATCGCCGTGATGCGACGATAGCCGTAGCAGCCATACTGGGTGGCGAGCGCGACGATGTCGGCGGTCAGTGCCGCTTCATCGTCGGGTCGCGTGGGGATCTTGCGCTGCGTCGATCGATGTTGGCCAAGAAACAGGCAGGCCCGTCGTTCGGACACACCAAGCTCAGCAACCACCCGATCCACGCAGGCACGGCGACGCGCGGGGCTTAGTAGTTTCCCCGGGCAGCCTCGGCCAGGATCATCTTGTCCAGCGTCAGGTCCGAGATCGCGCGACGAAGCCTGGTGTTCTCGGCCTCCAGCTCTTTCAGCCGCTTCACCTGGTCGCCCTTCAGCCCGCCATACTCCTGGCGCCACCGGTAATATGTAACTTCCGTCACGCCTATCGACCGAACCGCCTCCGCGACCGGCCGACCCTGCGAAGTCAGCACGTCAACCTGGCGAAGCTTCGCTACAATCTCTTCTGCTGTGTGCCGTTTCCTGGCCATCTCGTCTCTCCTCAATCGGCTCAAAAGCCATACCTAATTGAGGACCACTTCAATGGGGGCAGTCTCTTGCGCAGGCAAGCGCCTTCATTCGCTCATGCAGTGGAGCGCGACGTGCTTGACGATTTCGATGCTGCGCAGGTTGAGCAGCCGGATGACGCCCTTGTCCTTCAGCCGGGTGAAGACACGCGACACGGTCTCGATGGTCAGGCCGAGATAGTCGCCGATGTCCATACGTGACATCGGCAACTCAACCTGCCGCAACCCACCCTGCCGCTCCGCCATATCCACGAGGAAAGCGGCTACGCGTTCGATAGCGTTCTGGCGGCCGAGCACCAGGAGGTGCTCCTGCGCCCTCGTCAGGCCCTTGAGCGCCAGGGGCAGCAGCTTATGGGACATGTCCGCTCCAGCGCTGAAGCGGAAGGCGCGTACCCCGGTGGCATTGATCGCTTCGGCGAAGAAATGATGCTTCGTGTCGGCTTCGAAGCCGAAAGTCTCTCCGGCGAGGTGGAAGGCGCTGATCTGCCGGCGGCCGTCCGCGAGCAGACGGTAGATGCGCACGGCGCCGAATTCGACCTGGTAGAAAGCGCCGGCCTTCTCGCCTTGAGCATAAATCTCCGAACCGGCGGGAAAGAAGTTGACGGGCTGTTGCGGTTCCGAGCCAAAGGCCGCTGGCAGGCTCGGCTGAGCAGAATGCGACGGCAATGAAATTCTGGATGCGGAGTAAGCGTGCATGGCTGTGTTCCCGGTTGTTCCGTGACACAGCAATCGCGCGAATCCGCAGGTCGCGAAATTCGGTTTTGTCCCTAAGGGAAACTACCTAGTCGTGCGGATTGTTGATCCATATCAAGTGCCCAGGCGCGCCGGTCGCTTAAGTCCTCCTTCGCTTTGGGCGATAGCAAACGGGAGTCGTTTCGAAATCTTGCATCGAAACGGCCGGTGGACAGCGATGTATCTTGCGCAATTCCTGGTCGGAATGTTTTTGACGTCAGCAATTGTGGGTCTGTGGGCCTACGCGGCAACGGGTTCAGTCTGGAGCGCGGCAGGCTGGACGATTATCGACCTGCTCGTTCTGCAAGTCGCATACTTCGCCTTTGTCTTACGCCTTGTTTACAAACGCACGACTGCAGACGCTGCAGCAAATTCGGCACCGCCAAGCCACGTCCAGCCATTTCACCGCGACGGCACTCACCCTTAGAGCCGCCAGACCGTATGACTCATCCGCCAACGGCTTTCCACAAACCCAGCTGCGGCTTCAAGAGATCGGGTCCGGCAGTCGCGCCGCCATATACTCTCGTCACGCGCTAGTTGCCGTCATTGAACGGGTAAAAGTGGACTACCTTGAGTGTGACCGGGATATCGTGGCCCTCGATCAGAACCGTGGCCCACTGGTCCCCCAGATCGTCTTGCCAAGTTTCGGTAACGCGGCACCTTGCGGCCAGATCCATGCCAACCTCGACCTTGTCCGTTCTCTTTGCCATTCTGGACTCCCGTTCGCTTTCGCCTCGATTCTGCGTATCGCTTCCTGCTCCCGTTGGGTCAGTTCGAGAGCAGCCGGTTAATTGCCCCTTGCTTCAGCAAGGAGCGGGTCATGCCGCCTAACGCCCATTCGCGGATACGGCTGTGGCCGTAGCCGCCCGCGATCACCAGGTCGGCACCCATCGCCCGGGCGACTTCGGATACGGTTTCGCAAGCGTCCGCTTGGCCGACGTTCAGAACCTCCGATCTTGCCTTGACGCTATGTCTCATCAGGAAGCGGAGCACGTCCCCGACACTTTCGCGTGCGCTCGTCATGTTCTGTTCCTCGATCGTCGCCACAAGGACATGTTGTGCACCGGTCAAAAAGGGCATTGCATCGGTGACCGCGCGCCTCGCCTCGCGGGTATCCTTCCAAGCCACCAGAACATTTTCGGACTTAAGCGGTGCAACCTTGTCAGCCGCAAGCAACACGGGCCGTCCGGCCGACAGCACCAACGTTCCGACATCGACCATCCGGTGGCGGTCGCTGGGAACGCCCCGTGCGGGAGCCCCGGTCACGATGAGGTCGGCGACGCGTGCATGCATCGCCAGCAGACGTGTTGGATCGCCGATCTCCTCGCGCCAGGAGGCATCTTGTCCACCGACGACACTGAGGAATTCTTCCTTCAGAGTCTTCAGGCGATCCTCGATATCCGTGCGGCGTTGCCGCATGATTTCGGCTGCCGCCACGCCGCCATCGTCGCCTGGAATAAACACATATGAATCGGCCGCCGCAAAACCGATCAGGGTAGCTTCGAAGCGTCGCGCCAACTCCAGCGCATAGGTCGTTCGCGGCGCTGCCGGGGAATCGACGTCGAGTTGAACCATGATGGTGTTAAAGGTCATTACCGTGCCTCCGATGATATCTATCGCCGGAGCTGCGACCTTGCGCCTTGATACGCATCAAAGCCTGCATATCTTGCCAATCCATCAGGCCCACATCGTCATGGACCGCCGCAACGCCGGGATGGTCCGAAGCGAAGCCTGATACTGACACCACCCATGGCACTATGCGGCCACACGGCTTTGAAACGCATCAATCCACGCTCCAGCTGGCTTCGAACCAGGTGCCGCGCTCGCCCGTCACAATTTCGACGGCGTCATCGAGCTTGCCGATTGCAGCGGGCTGGCCTGTCGCTTCAATGAATTCGATTGCAGCGCTGACCTTCGGTCCCATGGAGCCGGCCGGAAAATTCTTTCCGGATAGCTCCTTGGGGGTCACGCGCCGAAGCGCCCGAGCGGCTGCCGTTCCGTAGTCGACATAAACGGCGTCGACATCGGTCAACAGGAGCAGCATGTCAGCTTTCAACTGGCGGGCAAGCAGCGAGCTTGCCAGGTCCTTGTCGATGACTGCTTCGACGCCGCAAAGCGTGCCGTCGTCCCGGGCAATCACCGGAACACCGCCGCCGCCGGTGCAGATGACGATCACGCCGCGCTCGACCAGGAACGAGATTACAGACGCTTCCAGGATTTCCAGCGGCCTGGGTGAGGGCACGACACGGCGCCATTTGTCGCCATCGGGCGCTATCTGCCAACCGCGCTCGCTGGCAAGCCTATGTGCGGTTGCCTCGTCGTAGACCGGGCCGATAGGCTTCGTCGGGTGAGCGAAAGCCGGATCGTGCGGGTCGACCTTCACCTGTGTCAGCAGGGTAGCAAAAAGCTTCTTTTTGAGGAGGTTGCCGAGTTCCTGTTCTATGACGTAGCCGATCATCCCTGCGCTTTCGGCGCCAAGCACGTCGAGTGGAAATGTGCGGCCATCCGAAGTCGCCGCTGCCTGCAGGGCCAGAAGTCCTACCTGCGGACCGTTGCCGTGAGTGACTACAATCGAGTGCCCTGCGTCGACCAGATTCGCCAATACAGCCGCGGCGCGCACGATGTTGGCGCGCTGGTTACCGGCTGTCATCGGTTCTCCACGGCGCAGCAATGCGTTTCCGCCGAGTGCAACAACGATGAGCATCTCAGTTGCCGATTGTTGCCACAAGCAGGGCCTTGATCGTGTGCATCCGATTTTCGGCCTGGTCGAAGACGATGGACGCAGCCGACTCGAAAACCTCGTCAGTGACCTCCATGCAGTCGATACCGTATTCCTTCGCAACGAAGGCGCCGATCTCGGTCTCTGTGTCGTGGAACGCCGGCAGGCAATGCATGAATTTGACGTGAGGGTTGCCGGCGGCAGCCATCACTTCGCTGGTCACGCGGTAGCGCGTCAAAAGACGAATACGCTCGGCCCAGCCCGATTTGTCTTCGCCCATCGACATCCACACGTCGGTGTAGACAAAGTCGGCGTCCTGGACGCAGCTCGTGACGTCCTCGTCGAGCCGGAAGCGGCCGCCGCTGCGTTCCGCCAGGTCCCTGACATGAGCGCAGAACTCCTCGTCCGGCCAGAGTTCCTTTGGCGAGGCGATGCGCATGTCGATGCCGACCTTGGCTGCTCCCAGGGCGAGGGACAGCGCGACATTGTCCCGGCCCTCACCGACGAAGGTGACGGTCATGTCCGAAAGATGCTTGTGGGTGAATTCCCGCATGGTCATGAAATCGGCGAGGATCTGCGTCGGATGCGCCTCGTCGGTAAGGCCGTTGTAGACCGGCACGCCGGCATATGTGGCCAGCAATTCAGCCTGGTGCTGGCCAAAGCCGCGATACTCGATCGCGTCATACATGCGGCCGAGCACGCGAGCGGTGTCCTTCATGGATTCCTTGTGGCCGATATGGCTGCCGGTAGGGCCGAAATAAGTGACGTGCGCACCCTGGTCATAGGCCGCAACTTCGAATCCCGTGCGAGTGCGCGTCGAATCCTTTTCGAAGATCAGAGCGATGTTCTTTCTGACAAGACGCGGGATCTCGTGACCGGCGAGCTTGGCCGCCTTGAGGTCGGCGGCCAGCTTCAGAAGAAAGCGGATCTCGTCGGCGGTGAGGTCGTCCAGGGTCAGGAAGGAGCGGCCATGAAGGTTGATCGACATCGGGATTCCTTTCGGGTCAAATCGGGTCGCGGACGATCGGGCAGGTCATGCAGTGCCCGCCGCCGCGGCCGCGGCTGAGTTCGGCGCCTTCGACCGTGATCACTTCAATCCCGGAGCGGCGCAGCAGCGTGTTGGTGTAGACGTTACGGTCGTAGCCGATGACCACGCCGGGCTCGACCGCAACGACATTGTTGCCGTCATCCCATTGCTCGCGCTCAGCCTCGTAGCGGTCGCCGCCGGTGGCGATGATCCGCAGTGATTTCAGTCCAAGGGCTTCAGCAACTACGGCCGTGAACGGCTTTGTCTCATCGGTGACCTCGACCGCCGCCTCGCCATCGCCCGGCCGCAGCGAGAAGGTGCGCAGCCGGTCGACAACCGGCGGATACAAGGTGACAAGGTCGCGATCGCAGAAGGTGAAGACGGTGTCGAGATGCATGAAGCTGCGGTCGCGGGGCATCAAGGCGGCAATCACGCGCGTGGCCTCACCAGCCGCGAAGAGGTTACGGGCGAGGTCGCCCACGGCCTGCGGCGTGGTGCGCTCTCCCATGCCGACGAGAACTGTTCCGCCACCGACCGGCATCACATCACCGCCTTCCAGGCTCGTGCCTGTTCCCAGATCCGGCGAAACAAAGGGAATGCCGCTGTCGCGAAAGTGGGGATGGAAACGGTAGACGGCTTCGACATTGGCCGCTTCCGGGCGTCTGGCAGGCCAGTACATCGAATTGACAGAAACCGAACCGTAGATCCAGCACGAGCTGTCACGGGTGAAAAGCTGGTTCGGCAGCGGCGGCAGCACGAAATCCTGGGGCGCGAGCGTCCTTCCGGTCAGGCCTTTCGGCTCGAAAGGAAGCTCCGCCCGCGCAATGCCCCCGACAAGGTAAGACGAAAGCAGCTGTGACGGCATTTCGTTGAGCCATCCGCGCAGCTCGTCGACCATGTCGAGCCCGATGACGCCGGGATGAACCCGGCGGTCGAGAAGCCAGTCGCGTGCCTTGGTCAGGCTCATTGTCTCAGCCAGGAGCTCCCCGAAGGAATGCACCAGCACGCCGCGTTCGCGCAGCGCATCGACGAAGACATCGTGTTCCTGGCGAGCCCGCTTGACCCACAGCACGTCGTCGAAGAGCAGCGCCTTGCAGTTTTCCGGTGTCAGCCTGCGCAGGCTGAGGTCGGGACGGTGGACCATCACCTCGCGCAGACGGCCGACTTCGGAATGAACACCCAGCTTCGTCATCGAACCAATCCATTCAAAGCGGGCTGACGGCACCGGTCCACATCTCGTAAACGGCGAGGATGGCGACGGCGACAAGGGCTGAGGCTAGTGCTGCTTCGACAGGATGGAACACGCGCTGACTGGTTTCGCGCCGGGCCCAGATGTAGAAGATGATGCCGGGCGCATAGAGGATCGCGCACATGAACAGGTATGCCGGCCCCGCTGCATAGACGAGCCACAGCCCGTAGACCGTTGCCAGCAAGCCCGCAAAAAGCGGACCGGCGCGCTGCTCGCCGCTCTCGTAGCTCTCGCCCGTCAGCGCGAGCTTGGCCGCGTAAGCTCCAGAAAAGATGTAAGGAACCAGGATTGCGGCCGACGCGATGTAAAACAGCGCCTGATAGGTGCTTTGCGCGAAGAGCGTGATCACCAGGAAGGCCTGGACGAGCAGGTTGGTGATCAGGAGCGAGATCGAGGGTACGCCTCGGTCGCTTTCGCCGCCGAAGAATTTCGGCATCGTCCCGTCCTTGGCGGCGACGTGCGGAATTTCGGCCGCAAGCAGTGTCCAGCTCAGGAAGGCGCCGATCACGGACACGACAAGCGCAATGTTGATCAGGATGGCGCCCCAAGGGCCGACAATCGCCTCCAGCACACCGGCCATCGATGGATTCTTCAGTGCGGCGAGTTCGGGCTGGTTGAGGATGCCGAGCGACAGCAGCGACACCAGGGCGTAGAGCGCGAGGCAGGTGAAGAAGCCGAGAACTGTCGCTGTGGCGATGTCCTTGCGGCGCTCTGCACGACCGGAAAAGACGCTGGCGCCTTCGATGCCGATGAACACCCAAAGCGTCACCAGCATGGTGCTTTTCACCTGCGCGGTGATCGAACCGAGACTGACGTTGCCCAGACCGGTAAAGTCCAGCGACCAGACCTGCAGTTTGAAGGCGACGGCCACAACCCCGACGAACAGGACGATCGGAGCGATCTTTGCCACCGTGACGATGAGGTTCACGACAGCGGCCTGCCGGATGCCGGCGAGAACCAGGATGTGGATCAGCCACAGCAGGACCGATGCGCCGAGCACCGCCTGCCAGGTGTTTCCATCGCCGAAGGCTGGAAAGAAATAGGACAGGGCGCTGAACACGATCACCGCGTAGGAAACGTTGCCGACCCAGGCGCTGATCCAGTAGCCCCAGGCGCTGTTGAAGCCGATGAACGGACCGAAGCCTGCCTTGGCATAGGCATAGGGACCCGCGTCGAGTTCGGGCTTGCGGGTCGCAAGCGATTGATAGACGAAAACCAGCGCCAGCATGCCGACCGCGGTGATGGCCCAACCAATCAGGATTGCGAGGGGACCGGCACCTGCTGCCATGTTCTGCGGCAGGCTGAACACGCCGGAGCCGACCATCGAGCCGATCACCAGTGCGGTCAGGGAACCCAGTCGAAGCTTCGTTGGCGTCGCGGTTGCGACTTTCCGAACAGGAATGTTGATATCAGCCGTAGTCATGATGCTCCCCAATTTGAAGGCTCTGATGGGAGGCAACAGACTAGAAATAAGCACTAGCTGCCTTGATACGGGTCAAATCCGTTTGCGAGCGGCAAATGGCAAGTTTGGGATTCCTCGGCGCCCGGAAAAGGCGCTCGCTCATCGAACTCGCACATGTGTCCGATCCACTCGCATGGCTGGCTCTCGCCGCCGCCGAACGAATGGCGGTCGACTTGCGCCCCGGAGATCGTCGAGGGCACGAATTGCTTGGTGCGTTGAACAGATCGTCAGGCTATATCCGTGGGCTCGGCTTTGCGTTTTCGCCCCGTAATCATGGCCCGGACAAGGTTTTCACGATGTCGAAAGCTTGCCAGCGCGACGCCACCCATATGGAAAAGGACCAGCAGGAGCAGACTGTGCGCGGCGAGGCTGTGTGCTGCCTCGACCCATGGCACGCCGAAATAGGCGTCCGTTGTCATCAGCCATCCGGTCAACGCGGTTAATCCCATCGCCCCGATCAACACGATTACCATCGCGCCGCCGGCCGGATTATGGCCGATGTAGCGGGCTTCGCGACCGCTCAGCAATGCTGAGAGGTAGCGCAGCACTGTTGCCGGATTACGCACGAATTGCGAGAAGCGCGCATAGGGGGTGCCCAGAACGCCCCACAGGAGCCGCATCGCGACTAGCCCGGCAGCGGCGTAGCCAGCCCAATGGTGAATGTCCTCCGAGGAATGGGAGGTGAGCCAGGCTGTGACGAAGCTGAGCACCAGCGCCCAGTGGAAACTCCGCACGACCCGGTCCCAGACGCGCACCATCTCTGGAGATGGCTGCGCGTCCGTGGCTATCGAAACGTTCGGATCAATTTTCACCGGCTTCGGCATTGTCGAGCTTTTCAAGGGTCTCGGCATTGTAGGCCAGGTTCACCTTCTTGCCGGCCTTGTCGACCGCATAGACTTCGTAGCAACCCTTCTCGACCTTGATCTGGCGGACGGTGAGGCCTTCGCCGGTCAACTGCGCCTCCAGCGTTGCCTTGGGCTTGAACTGTGATTTCGGGGCGGTGCTGCAGCTGCCGCCAGCGGCGAGCGCCGGTCCTGCAACCATGCCGACGAGAGCGGCGAGAACGAATGTGCGATGATACATGAGGGCTCCATTTGGGAGGTTGGGCGCGAATGTTGCGCCTGCGGTTGAGATTTCGATCGGTCGTGCCAGACAGTGATTTCGCCGTCATTGGTGCGACATAGCCAATTGAACCTGACAACTGGCTGACAGATCTTCGGGCCCCGTTGATGGGCTTGCGCCGATCACTTTGATTTGGCGCAAGGACGGTGGATGAACTCGCGAGCAGGATGACGGTCGGGACGTAGAGCGCTTCTGCTGCCGTTCTGAAGGAGATCGCCATGAAGACCATATCGAGGAGAGCAGCACTCGGGCTTGCTGCCGCAATGCTCATGGCTGGCAGTGCCGGCGTCGTCCAGGCTGCTTCGCTTGTCCAGATTTCTCTGTGGGACAAGGGCGCGAATATGGAGATGCCGATCGGGCTCGCCTATGCGGCGCCCGGACTCGATCTCGCTAAGGCGACCATGGGCATCAAGGCTTCGCCCGGTGCAGTCAAGGCCGGGGAGGTCACATTCAATGTGAAAAATGACTCTAAGGACACTGTCCACGAAATGATCGTGATGTACCTTGCGGAACCCGGCAAGCCGCTTCCTTACCTTGAGGCCGAGAACCGGTCGACGAAGACAAGGCCGGCGACAAGGGCGAGGTGTCGGAACTCGATCCCGGCAAATCAGGCTCCCTGACCGTCGAGCTGAAGGCTGGAAAATATCTGCTTATCTGCAACGTGCCAGGTCACTATGGGGCGGGCATGTGGGCTGAATTCACCGTCGATCCATGAACCAGGGAGCGCCCTGGCCGGAAACCTTCGACTGTCGCCGTTTCGATGCTTGCAGGGGTAGCTAGTCTTGTTGGCGGCGCATCGCATGAAGCGTCTGCTAGCTCGGATCGCTGCGCTATAGCGCTCGTTCGCCGAGCTTGCGCATCTGGCTGATCCACTTCATGCGGGTCGCGTCGCTGGCGCCTGCGACCATGCCAAACAAGGTCTCGCGCACCGGACTGATGCCAACAAAATGCAGGATGCTTCGCTTCATGCCGGCGATGCCGTGTCCGAGGAACCATAGCCGGTAGACAAGGGAAGGCATGCCCATCGTCACCACGACGCGTGCTGAGCGGCCGCGAAGCAGCGTCTTAGTGAAGCCGCCCCTCTCGGGGTAGGCGAAGGCCGTCCCTGGCCGCATGACCTGTTCCAGGAATGCCTTGAGCATTGCCGGCATGGTCCCGAGCCACAGCGGAAAGACGAAGAGGATGTGGTCGGCCCACACGACCGCCTCGACGGCGTCCTTCAGCTCGTCGGGAACCGTACCATGTTCGAACTCCTGCATCGTCCGCAGCATCGGAAAATCAAGCGCTGCCAGATCGACCCGGCGGACGGCGTGCCCCGTTTTTTCCGCGCCCTCGCCATAGGCGTTGGCAAGGCTGCGGCAGAGCCGGTCCGGGGACGGGTCGGGGTGACCGACCACGATCAGGATGCGTCGCGACATGGTCTACTCCGAGCGAGCTTGGCATTGCAGCGTCAAGGTTGCTCGACCCTTGCTACCTGATAGGTGTGCATGGCGCCGTTGCGCTCGATCGACACATACTCACCGGTCACGAACCGTTCGTCGCCGAGATGAAAGCCGATCTCGTCGTCGCGGTCGCCTTCGGCGTAGTCGAAATACCACTGTCCGCCGGGCTTGCGCCTCAGCCGGCCGATCATATCCTGCTGGCCGGTGCGAAAGCGGCGTACACGGCAAGAGGCCCGGTGCGACTTCCATTCCTCGGCATCGATCCGGCCTTCGCCAGTCAATGGAGCCAGAACGTCATAGCCTTCTTCGCGGTCGCCTGCCGGGTGGCCCTTTTCACGCGCGAGCAACAGCCGGACACTGCGGAATTTCGGGGTGAGGTCCTTCAAACTGGTCATGGCGAACTCCTTTCACGGAATCTCATAGAGCGGTGGCCAGACCTGTCCCTTGATCCGCATCAAAGAAGGCTCGAGAACAACACTTCTATCCAGGACCGAGCAAAAGCAGGGCGCAGATACCCATAGTCGCGGCAATCAAAGTTGCTGCGGCCAGCGGTAACCAAAATCTGACCGGACCGGCAAATACTGCAAGCGACAGGCGGCCGATCGCATTTGCTGCCAGCGCCGCGAGCACGGCTTGGCCCACGGTCTCGACGGACACGGAATGCTTAACCAGGCGCAGCGCGCCAAGCACCGAGACATCGACATCGAATGCGCCGGCCAGCGCCGAACTCGCCAGCAGACCGCGCCCACCGAATTGAGCGGCCAGCCCGGCGCTTGCGGTCGCGACGATCGCAAAGAGCAAGGCGAAGAGCAGCAGCGGGCCCAGTTCGAATGGATTGCGCGCGATCGCGCTGCCTTCACCGTTCCCGCTGTCGCGAGTGAGCAGCAACGCGCCGCAGACAGCGAAGGCAAGCGCCGCGGCAAACGCCGGAATGGCGACCGACGCGAGCACGCTTGGCTCTACGATCAGAACCACGGCGCAGACGCGGAGAACCGAAACCATTGCAGCCAGCGATGCCGCCCCGGCGAGCGGCAGCGGACTGCTCGCCGAGGCGACGTTGCGGGCAAGCGCCAAGGTCACGGCGGTGGAGGAAACGATCGCACCGGTGAGCGAACTGACCAGCAGACCACGCGTATTGCCAAGAATGCGAACAGCCACATAGCCGGCGAACGATATGGAGGCCATCAGCACTGTCAGAAACCAGACCTCCCACGGATTGAAACCGCCCCACGGGTCCAACGTCCGGTTTGGCAGCAGGGGCAAGACGATCGCTGTCATCACCGCAAGGATCAGTGCCGACCGGAGTTCGATCCAGGTCAGTCGCTTCAAAAGACCGTGAAGGACCTCGCGGCTAGCCAGGATTGCCGCCAGTGCCGCCCCACCGGCAGCTGCAGCCCGATAATCGCCGGCGACCGAAAGCGACCCAAGCGCGAAGACGCAAAGACCAGCGATCACGCTCGTGACGCTGAAATCCTCGTCATGGACAGCCTCGCGCGCCTTGTACCAGGCGAAGATTGCCGCAAAGGCGATGAAGCCGCCGACCAGCATGGGTACCGCGCTGAGTGCACTGGCGAGTGCGGCGAGCACGCCGCCAAGCAGGCCGGATATACCATATGTCCGGATGCCGGCTGTGCGACTGCGATCGGGTGCATCCCGCTCCTGCCAGCCACGCTCCAAGCCGACGAGGAGACCTATTGCGAGGGCCAGTCCGAGCCGGGCGATGAGTGGATCCATTGGCGGGGCGACTTCAGGCGGCGACCGTCGGCAGGCGGTCGCGAACCCACCTGACGATCTGGCCCGCCGTCATTGCGCCGGACGTGCGCGCGATTTCGCGCCCGCCATGAAAGAGGACCATGGTCGGGATGCTGCGAATGCCGAGCTTGGCCGCAACAGCTTCCTCATTGTCGGAATTGACTTTGATCAGACGGACATGCGGCTCCAGTTCACTTGCTGCTGCCTCATATGCCGGTGCCATCATCTTGCAGGGGCCGCACCAGGGTGCCCAGATATCGACGACAACTGGAAGGCTGCTGCGCTCGATCTGATTATCGAAGATCGCGGCATCGACATCTTCGGGATGCCCGGAAAACAGCCTGTTCCCGCACTTTCCACATTTCGCTTCCATAGCATTGCGACCCGGCGGCAGGCGGTTGACGCCACCGCATTTGCTGCAAACCACCAGATTCTGCTGTGCCATGGTCATTTACCGATTTTGCTCTCGACCACTATGCGCGCCATAGATGGCCATCGCCAAGAGTGCGCAACGCGTTCAGGATGACCGCCACGTCAATCCCTTCCTGAAGCAACGCTCCGGCAACCGGGGTAATCTGTCCCATGGCCGCCGCGATCATTGCCAGCCCCGACAACGCCAGCCCGGCGATGATGCTTTGCAAGGCGATCGATCGCGTTCGCCGTGCAATCCGAACTGCATCGGCGACGGGCTGCAGCCTGTCGGTCAGCACGATGACATCAGCTGCCTCGGAGGAGGCGGTCGCACCACGTGCGCCCATGGCCACACCGACCGTTGCGGCCGCCAAGGCGGGGGCATCGTTGATGCCGTCGCCGATCATCATCGTCGGCGCCAGGGCTTTCTCGGCTTCGACCGTCGCGACTTTTTCGGCAGGGATCGCATCGGCGACAACGGCGTCGAGGTCGAGCAAGGCGGAAATGCGCGTGGCTGCCGCGCCGTCGTCACCTGTGAGCATGATCATGCGCGCAATGCCGGCCGAGCGTAGCTTGCCGAGTGCGTCATGCGCATCAACGCGCAGGGCGTCTCCGAACGTGAAAACACCGGCAAGCCGTCCGCCGAGTGCTACAAAGACCCTGAGCACCGGCTCGTCCCGATATTTTTCCTCGCCGCTTTTCGCCCAGCGGGGCAGCGGCTTGTCAGTAAGCACGAGAGCCCGTGATCCCGCAGCGATCGACATGTTGTCGACCCGGCCCTTCAGGCCCGCACCGCGGTGCTCGTGAACATCATGCGGATGCGAAAGCATCAGCTGTCTGCCGCGCGCCGCCCGGATGATGGAGTCGGCTAGCACATGGTGCGAGGCCTGTTCCAGGGATGCCAACAGCTGCAGCGATTGGTTCGCGTCACGGCCGGGTGCTGTCTCGATTTCAATGAGTTCGGCGCCGCCGATGGTCAAGGTCCCCGTCTTGTCGAAGATCGCGGTTCGGACCTGCGCAAGAGCCTCCAGAGCCGCGCTGCCTTTCATCAAGATGCCTGCACGCGCGGCGCGGGACACGCCGCCGATGAAGGCAACCGGTGCCGCAAGGATGAGCGGGCAAGGTGTCGCGACCACCAGCACGGCCAGCGCCCGGATTGGATCGCCGGAGATGTACCAGGCGGCACCGGAAACCAGCAATGTGACTGGCAGCAGGAACAGGGCGAAGCGGTCGGCCATGCGGATGAACGGCGATTTCGCCGTCTGCGCTGCAGCCACCATGCGTACGATCGCGGCATAGGTGCTCTGTTCTGCCAAGGCAGAAGCCTGCATGCTGAAGGTCTCGCCCGCATTGATGGTGCCGCTGCGCAGCATATCGCCCGCTGTCCGCCGTTCCGGCAGCGGCTCACCGGTCACCGCTGACTCGTCGAGCGAGGCCGAAGCATCGAGCAGGATGCCGTCGACGGGAAGCAGTTCGCCGGCCCGAACCAGAAGCTCGTCGCCCACGGCAACGTCTTCCACGGAGATGGTCTCTGTCCCCAGTGTTGACGTCCGATGGGCGACACGCGGCGATCGATCTGTCAACGCCTTGAGGCTGCGTTCCGCGCGGCCGCGGGCGAAATCCTCAAGCACCGTGCCGCCGGCATACATGATCGCGACCACTATTGCCGCCAGGGGTTGACCGAGCAGCAGCGCGGCGGACATCGACACCAAGGCAATCGCATCGACACCGAAGCGGCCAATCCAGAAATCACGCAGAATGGAGATGGCGAGAGCCGCCACCACGGGCAAGGTCGCCACCGTCCAGATCGTGTCGGCTTCAATGGGCCCGAGCCCCGTTCGCCAGGCTCCGATTCCAACGGCGAGACCCAGGATGGCGATGACCAGCAATGCGCGTCGTAGTGCAGACTCGTTCATCCGATGTCCCTCAAGTTGGTGGCCCCCTTTGGCGCTAGAGTTCGCGGACCATCTCCTCGAGCAGGCGACGCACATCGTTCGCGACCTGCGCAAGCTCGCGATTGCCGATAGCGCCCATTGAAGCGACCGGATCCACCGCTGCGACCTCCACCTTTCCCGGTCCGACCTCGGTGACGATGACGTTGCAAGGCAGCATGGTTCCGATCTTGTCTTCGGCTTGAAGCGCCCGCCATGCGAAATGCGGATTGCACGCGCCCAGGATCACATATGGCCTGAAATCTGCGCCAAGCTTGGCCTGCATGGTCTGCTGGACATCAATCGAGGTCAGAACACCAAACCCCTTGCTTGCGAGCTTGTCGGTCACGAGGTCGATTGCCGCTGTGAACGGCATGGCGATGATCTTGCTGAAATAGTAGCCCATCCAACTCTCCAGTCATTGGTCGCAACAGCTCGTCGCCACTTTGTGAGCGACCTCGCGCAAGAGCTAATCGCGATGACCAGAGAACGCTTTGATCCAACGCAACGAACGGGCAAGATCGATTGGCGATGATTGCAAGGAATAGGAGACATTGGGGGTGACAATCCGAAATCTCGATCATGCGTTCGCTCCGAAGTCGGTTGCCGTGTTCGGGGCATCGGTGCGCGACGGGTCGGTCGGCCGTGTCGTCTTCGACAACATCGTCAATGGCGGCTTCGAAGGCGAGATCTGGCCGGTCAACCCGAAACATTCGCAGGTGGCTGGTCGACGTTGCTACGCGAAGGCGGCCGACCTGCCAGGCATTCCCGACCTCGGTGTCATCGTGACGCCGCCGGAGACGGTTCCCGGCATCGTGCGCGAGCTCGGCGACAAGGGCACGCGAGCGGCAGTCGTGATCACCGCCGGACTTACGCGCGAGAACGGCCTGCGTCAGGCCATGCTCGACGCCGCCAAGCCCAATCTTTTCCGCATCATCGGACCGAACACGGTCGGGCTGATGATCCCGCCACTGAAGCTCAATGCCGGATTTGCGCATATGGCCGCCAAGCCCGGCAACATCGCGCTGCTGTCGCAATCCGGCGCCATTGCCACGACGCTGATCGACTGGGCGGCTGACAACAATGTCGGCTTCTCGCAGATCGTCTCCCTGGGTGACATGGCGGACGTCGACGTGGGAGATTGCCTCGACATGCTGGCGGGCGACATGCACACGCGCGCCATCGTGATGTATCTCGAGACAATTCCCAATCCGCGCAAGTTCATTTCGGCCGCCCGTGCGGCGGCGCGGATCAAGCCGGTGATCGCAATTAAATCGGGCCGGCACGAGCAATCGGCCAAGGCGGCTGCGACCCACACCGGAGCGCTATCGGGGGCTGATCGTGTCGTCGACGCGGCATTGCTGCGCGCGGGCATCCTGCGTGTCAAAGGCCTGACCGAGCTGTTTGATGCCGCTGAAACGATCGCCCGCTTCCCTCCGCTCAAACGAGCCCGCGTCGGCATCGTCACCAATGGCGGCGGGGCAGGGGTATTGGCCATCGATCAACTCATAGACTGCCAAGGGGAACTGGCCGCGCTATCACCCGCCACCATCGAACGCCTGAATGCTGTATTGCCTCCAACATGGTCGCACGCCAATCCGGTCGACATCATCGGCGATGCCCCGCCGGAGCGCTACAAGGCCGCCGTCGAAGCCGTGGTGGCCGACCCCGGAACGGACGTCGTCCTGGTGATGAATTGTCCAACGGGGCTGGGTTCGCCGCTTGCCGCGGCAAGCGTGGTTGCGGAACTCGCAAGGGAAGGGATGGTCGCCGGCAAACCGGTTCTGACCTGCTGGCTGGGGGAGCATACCGCGCGCTCTGGGCGACAAATCCTTCAGGATGCCGGCATTGCCAGTTTTGAAACGCCGGCTGACGCGGCCACGGCCGTCTCCTACCTCAGCGAATGGTCGCGTGCCCAGCGGGCATTAATGCGCACACCGTCGAGCTGCAGCGAGGACATAACGAGCGATCGAGAAGCCGTTCTCGCCATATTCAGGCAGGTCGCGAGGGAGGGGCGGCGAATGCTGACCGAGCCCGAAGCCAAGGCAGCAATTTCCGCCTACGGCATCCCGGTGCCCGAGACGGTCGTCGCCAAAACTCCTGCCGAAGCGGAAGTGGCAGCCGTGCGCCTCCTCAAAACGTCCGAACGGATCGTCGTCAAGTTGCTGTCCAAGGCGATCTCGCACAAATCGGACATTGATGGGGTGGTGCTCAACATTGCCGATGCCGCAGCCGTCGGAGCGGCAGCACGCGCAATCGAGGCGGGTGTGCGCAAACACGCACCGCAAGCCGATATTGAAGGCTATGCCGTTCAGCCGATGGTGACGCGAAAACAGGCGCAGGAACTCATCCTCGGCATGAGCCGGGATCCGATCTTCGGGCCGGCCATCCTGTTTGGAGCCGGTGGCGTCGCGGTCGAAGTTATGGACGATACAGCGATCGCATTGCCGCCGCTCGACGACGTTCTTGCCAGCGACCTAATCGGGCAAACGCGGATCGGTCGCCTGCTCGCCGGGTTCCGCGATCGCAAGCCGACGAACCGGCAAGCGATCATTGCCGCCCTCAACGGCCTGTCGCAGATGATTGTCGACTTTCCGTGCCTCGTTGCGGTGGACATCAACCCGCTGCTGGCCGATGACGAGGGTGTGATTGCGCTCGACGCCCGCATCGAGATCGAGCCGGAACGCGTGGAAGAGGCCGGGCCTAACCCGGCACTTGCCATCAGGCCCTATCCGTCGGGTTGGGACAAGGCGTTTTCAGCGAGTGACACCCACTACAACATCCGCCCGATAAAGCCGGCCGACATCGCGCTCTATCCCGAATTCCTTGCCAGGATTTCACCGGACGATCTGCGCTTGCGATTCCTGTCGCCGCGAAAGAGTTTCTCCGACCAGATACTGAAGCGGTTCACCCAGCTCGACTATGACCGCAACATGGCTTTCGTCGCTCTGGAGACAGCCACCGGCGCTTTGGCGGGCATCAGCCGACTTTCCTGCGATCCCGATCACCTTAGCGCCGAGTACGCTCTGCTGGTGCGTTCGGATTTGCAGGGTCACGGTCTGGGCTGGGAATTGCTCAGGCAGATCGTCGCCTATGCGAAGGCCGATGGGATCGGACGGATCGAAGGGACAATGCTCGGCGAGAACACGAGGATGCTGGCCATGTGCCGCGAATTCGGCTTCTCGATCGCCCATCTTCCGGACGAACCCGGCCTTGTCGAGGCTAGGCTCCAACTGCACTAAGGGCGATCATCTGCCGTACCTTTCAGGAGGCCGTGCGCAGGGTGTCAGACGCATCGCTGTCGGAAAACCTTCTCAGCTCTGTGACTAAGTCGGCAAGCTTCCGATCGGCATTGATCCTGCGCCAGCTCGTTTGGGCGGCGTTTCGCTGCAATTGCCGTGAAAGGATATCTATGGTGGCGTCGGAAGGGCCGCCCTTGCGATCACTGACCCGTTGCCACAGAACAAGCGGGTCCGCTTCCAACCAGAACCCGGCGAAAGCCACACCCCTGACGCTTGCCGCCTTCTCGATACGGTCGCGATCGGTAGGCCTGTCAAACACAGAGTCAGCGACAACCGAACCGCCCTCCGCAAGGATCAGGCCGGCCCGCCATGCCATGTCGCGATAGACACGGTCCGATACCTCCGGCCGATAAGCTTTGTCCGGCAGCCGCGTTTCGGCCGGCACACCGTGCATGGCCTTGCGGATACGGTCGCTTTCGACAATGCGGGCCCCGGGCGGCGCACCGACATGGGCGGCCAGCGCCTCCGCAGCGGTCGTCTTGCCCGAGCCGCTCAGGCCGCCGATGGCAACGAGCTGCGGCGATGTTTCCTGGAGAAGTGTATGGGCAAGGTCGAAATAGGATCTGGCCTCGGCAGCCAGTCGATCGGAATCGGCGCTGCCTTCCTCGACCTGTGTTGCGGTGACATGGGCGCGCACTGCGGCCCGCACCGCCATGAAGAAGGGCAGCAGGACGAACCCATCCTCGTCGTCGGCTTCGTCGAGATAGCGGTTCATCACAAGATTGGCGAGCTTCGGAAAACCGCAATGCCAAAGGTCCATCAGCAGGAAGGCAAGGTCGTACAGAATGTCGATGCTGGCGATCTGGTCGTTGAATTCGATGCAATCGAAGAGGCGGGGCTCGCCGTCGAAAAGGCAGATGTTGCGCAGATGCAGATCGCCATGGCATCGGCGGACCTTGCCCGCGGCTTCGCGGCGGTCGAGCAATTCGCAATGGCGGGCGAGTTCCGTGCAGAAGGCCTCGGCAAAGGTCTCGATCTCTGCTTTCTTGAAGACATGACTGGTGGCAAAGCCAGCCTCGTTGATATCAAGCACGCCCGCCAGATTGAATGAGCCGCTGCCGTCGTGGATCGTCGGCGCGGCCCGGTGGTATCCGGCAATCATGCGCGCAACTGCGGTCATCAGTGCCGGCGTCAATTCTCCCGCGGTCGCCATACGATCGAGAAGCTTGGACTGATCGAAGCGGACCATCTCGATCGCCGCGTCGACTGTTTGCCCAGCGCCGTCAAAAACCATTTTGCCGTCGGCTTCCCGCGTGATGCGACGCACCCTCAGATAGAGGTCGGGTGCGGTCTTCGAGTTGAGTTCCACCTCTTTCTCGCAAGCGGCCAGCCTGAGGTCTGGCGTCGAGAAATCGACATAGGGCAGCTTGACCGCCCGCTTCATCTTGTAGGCACGCTGGCCAACGAGGAAGATGCATGAAATGTGGGTCTCGATCGCCTCGACCGGTCCGTTCGCGCCATAGGAAGCAGAATCCAGCAGAAACGCGGCTGCGCCTTGCTGGTCGTCGACGATCATAGCCGGCCTTCCCGGTGTGTCCTGCGAAATCGTTTCCGCGATCTGCGCTCATTGCTGCAATGTCTGGACATAACCTGCCAATTCATGGATGCGTTCCCTGGTGACGATTTCGCCGGCGTTCGGGCCATATTTCTTCACGTCCCCAGGCAGGAATTGGCTGCCCCATACCGGCATGTCGCGCTCGCTATGCGCCGGCACCATGGCGCGGCCGTCGATCACGGCATAGACGCGCCAGTACGGGAATTCGCCGCCATTGCGCCTGGAGATGCGTGTCAGGTCGCTCGGACGCTTCAACAGTTCGTCGCCCAACGGTCCATCGCCCTTGCCGTCCGGGCCATGGCAGACGGCGCACGAGTTCATGTATTCGGACTTGCCGTCGCCGAGCTCCTGCGCACTGGCCGTATGGTAGGTCATGCCAGCGAGAGCCGCCGCGACCAGGAATCTCATCTGCGTTTTCCCTGATTAGTTGGCTGAAGCCTACAGCCTTGGCAGGCCAGCACGTTGATGCGGATCAAATAGCCGCCACAGCCAAGACGTTTGATCCAGCGCAATGAACGCACCGGCTCCTGTCGGCTATGCCTCAGCAACGATTGAACCTTCACGCGAAATGAGGAGCTGCCGCCGTGTCCTTCAAGACATTGCTTACGGTTACCGGACCGAACCAGGGGGATGGCGATCTCAAGCTCGCCGCCTCACTGTGCGAACAGATCGCTGCCCACCTTTCGGTGCTCGTCCTTGAGCTTGCCGCACCGCCGTCGGGTGGTGAGTATGCTGCTATCGTCTCACCAGCCTGGCTCGAGGAGCGTCAGGCCGAGCTGAAAAGGCTCGAGAAACGAATATCGGCAGTCGGCGCCTTTCTTTCACAGACCCCGGTATCGGCTGATCTGAGCGACGATTATCCCGACACGGGATGGGCTGACGATGTCATCGGCAGGCGTGCCCGCTACGCCGATCTGACCATTCTGGGACCGGATCTGCTGGCAAGCTATGCGCTGAAGGATAAAGTGATCGAGGGCACGCTGTTCTCATCGGGAAAGCCCATTCTGCTTGTTCCCGAAGGCTCGCGCCCGACGCTGAAGCCGAGACGCATCCTCGTTGCATGGGACGCCCGTCTTGAGTCATCACGCGCCGTCCGCGAGTCGCTCGATATGCTGAAGGGCGCTGAAGAGGTGCACCTGGTTATGGTTGACCCGATCGAGGACGAGTTCCATCACGGCGCGGAACCCGGAGCCGATGCCGCCGCCTATCTTGCCCGGCACGGCCTGAAGGTTACGGTCGAGCGGCTGCCGAGCGCGAACCATTCGGTCGCCGACGTGCTTCGCCAGCGTGCCGGCGATATGGCGGCCGAGCTGCTGGTCATGGGCGCCTATGGTCATTCCCGGTTGCGCGAGCGGATTTTCGGTGGCGTCACGAAGTCAATGCTTGACGATCAATCGCTGCCGGTCCTGATGGCGCGATAACAAATCCACGTCACAGAAAATGGGCCGGCGCTGGATGCGCCGGCCCCATTCCATTTCCCACAACCAAATCGTCGAGCGACTTACTCGCTCGCTTCCCGTCCGGACACCTGTTCAATCAGGATCCGGAAGAAAACATGCGGCGCACTGTCGGCCGTTGGAGGAACGACCGGCTTGAGTGCACCCGGTTCCCACCAGTCGGCATGCTTGCTCAACACCGACCAGGCATGATCCCGCTGGAGCTTGTGGCCGATCCGATCAGGCAGCTCTTCGTAGCGGCCGTCGACGACGACGCTTCTCCATCCTCGCCCCTGGCCATGTTCGTCGACCTGGACGGACGCCAGCGGATTGGTCCGCATCCATTCGATCTTTTTTCCCGGCATCGAAAACCCGTAAAGATGGGCATCTGAATGGGCGTAATAGAAGGGCACGACGTAGGGCTGCCCATCCTTTGCGCATGCCAGGCGGCCCACGCGATTGGCCGTCAGGATTCTTGTGCATTCCAGGGCAGATAGCTCACGGATCAGCATGACATGATCTCCTATTTCTCTCGGTTATTCCGTGGCATTGTTTTCGTGGCGACTTTCGAACCGGCTGCGTGTTGCCCACTTAGGTGTTGCCTATCCGTTTGCGACCGGCCAGCCTCGCCTATGACAGCGACGACATCACTGTCCGAGAGCTGAGGAAACCGCATGTAATGGTAGCTCAGGGCACGGAACTGTCCTGGTTGACTTAGGCAAACCACACGATCTGCTTCGCATGCCAATTCTGCGACCGTCTCTTGCGGCGAAACAGGAACTGCCACGATGATTTCCCTCGGCGAACGGCGCTTTATGGCGCGGATCGCGATTTTCAGGGTCGTACCGGTCGCGGCCCCGTCATCCACGATGATCGCGGTCTTTCCCGCGATCGAGATCGGTTTGGTCTTCCCTCGATAGGCAGCGCGCCGGCGTTCGAGTTCTGGACGCTCATTTGCAATCAAGACGCGTAGCTCGCCTTCATCGAGCGCATAGGCCTCGACGATCTCCCGGTTCAACACGACGTCCCCGGGGTCACCATCGACGATTGCTGCAACAGCCAGCTCAGGATTGCCTGGGGCGCCGACCTTGCGGACGATCAGCAGGTCAAGAGGAGCGTTGAGAGCTCTGGCCACCTCCACTGCGACAGGCACGCCGCCACGCGGCAATGCCAGCACAACAGGCTGATGCAGTTTAAGGTTGCTCAGCTCCAGGCCAAGCTTCGCGCCAGCGTCTTCCCGGTCTCGGAACATGGGTCAATCCACCGGCCACAATTTTCTGAGCGACTTCTTCATCGAGTTTCGGACCTGCACGATCTCGCCATGCGAAATGTGACGGTCGAGAAGCTTGAACACGGCGCTGATCGCGACATCGAAATCGATCTCCTCATCGTAGCCGAAACTGTTTCTGACGCTGAGCATAAAGTCGCGCTTCGTGCGCTCATGCGCAGGCGCAGATGGAGTCCAGGCTTCGAAGTAAATGCCGCGAATCAAAACTGGGAGTTGGGCCGAGAGATCGGCCATTTCCGCTGGCGACAGCCAATCCCGGACAGTGTGCAGAACAGACCTGAGGAGGCGGCACGCGCTCGGCTCGCTCCAGCAGAGATCCTTGGCGATCTCTTTAACCCATTGCTGCGCCTGCTGGGCAGCGTGCGTGAAGTCGGCAAAGGACGTGTGGGAACTATGACCCATGGCGATGCTCCTCGAAGATTTGAGCTCCATTGTTAGGACGTCGAAAAGCTTCGAGCATTGAGCCGGATCAAATTGCTCACAGGCGGTTTGCCCCGATTGCGCTTCCGCCGTCGCCTCGATCAGGTCGAGGAAGCCACACACGGCTGGCAAAGGGGCTGAAGGCCGTTTGAGCAGTCAGCGGCTTTCAGCCGCCGGATTTCTGCGCCAGCAGGGGAATGATGCGGTCGCTCTTGGCCACCGAAGGCCGACCTGCCGAACCATAGGGGATGCCGAGCGCATCCCAGGTCTCGACCAGCGCATCCTGCAATTCGGCGATCAGCGCATCGGAATGGAACGGCGTCGGCGTGATGCGCAGCCGCTCGGTCCCGCGCGGCACGGTCGGGTAGTTGATCGGCTGGATGTAGATGCCGTGCACGCCGAGCAGGCGGTCGCTGGCCATCTTGCAGGCCTCGGGATCGCCGACCAGCAGCGGCACGATGTGCGTCGGCGAATCCATCACCGGCAGGCCGGCGGCCGACAGGATGTGCTTGGTTCGGCTCGCCTGCTGCTGCTGGGCGTCACGCTCGGCCTGCGAGCGCTTGAGATGGCGGATCGACGCGGTCGCGGCGGCAGCGATCGCCGGCGGCAGTGCCGTGGTGAAGATGAAGCCCGGCGCATAGGAGCGCACGGCGTCGATCACAGCGCTGGTGCCGGTGATGTAGCCGCCCAGCGTGCCGAATGCCTTGGCCAGCGTGCCTTCGATGATGTCGATGCGGTCGGCCAGGCCTTCGCGCTCGGTGATGCCGCCGCCGCGCGGCCCGTACATGCCGACGGCATGGACCTCGTCGATATAGGTCATGGCGTTGTAGCGCTCGGCGAGTTCGACGATCTCTTTGATCGGCGCGATGTCGCCATCCATCGAATAGACGCTTTCGAAGACGATCAGCTTGGCGCGTTCGCGCCCCGCCGCCTGCAAAAGGCTTTCCAGATGCGCCACGTCATTGTGGCGGAAGATCTTCTTTTCGGCGCCGGAACGCCGCATGCCTTCGATCATCGAGGCGTGGTTCAATTCGTCCGAGATGATCAGGCAGTTGGGCAAAAGCTTCGCGATGGTCGAGATCGAGGCTTCGTTGGAGACGAAACCGGAGGTGAAGACCAGTGCCGCTTCCTTGTCGTGCAGGTCGGCAAGCTCCACCTCGAGCTCGACCAACGGGTTCGAGGTGCCGGAAATGTTGCGGGTGCCGCCGGCGCCCGAACCCATCTTGCCAGCGGTATTCTGGAACGCGGCGATGACGTCGGGATGCTGGCCCATGCCAAGATAGTCGTTGGAGCACCAGACGGTGATTTCCTCGGCACGGCCATTGGAACGCCAGATGGCGCGCGGGAACTTGCCCGCGATCCGCTCGAGGTCGGCGAAAACGCGGTAGCGACGCTCGGCATGGAGCTGGTCGATCGCTTCCTCGAAAAACCGCTGATAGTTCATGTCGACTTTCCTTTGCCTGGTGAGCAATTGGTGGGGCCGCCGCACCACCTTCGCCGCCTGGAATTTGATCCAGCGGCGCAATTACAGTGCGGCGGCCCTTACCAAGTCTTGTTGCCTACATGACATATCGCTCAGCGCCCGCCCGCGTTTGCTCGCGGTTTCTTTCGCCGCACGTCATCGGCTACGCTCAACTTGGCAAGGATTAGACGTAGCCCGTTGCGGGAAAGGCCGACCTTGATTCATGTCAATATCGGAGAGCCTGAGATGTCTTTTTGCTCAATTTGAGATGAAGCGGTGCAACGAGCCGCTGCGCAGCACAGAACGCGTCACGCCGCCAAAGGTCATTTCCCTAACGCGGCTGTGCCCATACCCTCCCAGAACAATCAGATCAGCCGCAATTTCGTGCCCAATCCGCAGGAGCAGGTCCGCTTGCTCGGAGCCGCGCGCATCCAAAACTTCCGATCGCGCCTTCACGCCGTGGCGTGCCAGGAAGCGCTCGACATCGGCAACATTGTCCCGAGGCGCGGAGTTTCCCCGGTCCACGGAGACGACCACAACATTGCTGGCCTCGATCAAAAGGGGCATTGCGTCGACGACAGCGCGGCGCGCTTCCCGCGTGTCGTTCCATGCTATCAGGATGCTTGCAGCCCTGATCGGTGCAAAGGTTTCCGAGGCCACGAGTATCGGGCGGCCGGCTGCGAGGATGAGGCTTGCCGCATCCAGCAGTCGATGATGGTCGACGATCAGATCGACCGTCGGCGAGCCAGTTAGGATCAGGTCGGCGGCACGCGCATTGAGTGCAAGCTGGCGCGTGGGATTTCCTATTTCTCCGCGCCACGAGGCACGGTTGCTGCCGTTGACTGTGCTCAGGAATTCCTCTCTCAAGCAATTGAGGCGGCCCTCAATCTCCTCCACCTGACACCACAACGCCTTGGTCGCGGCCTGGTCATCGGTGCCGGTTGGTATGACAAAATGCGGCTCGGCTGCACAGAAGCCGATCAGATCGGCATCATGTCGTTGCGCAAGATCCCAGGCCATGGAGATGCGTGGCGCGGCGATGGTGTCCACGTCCAGTTGAACCATGATCGTTTTGAAAGCCATCGCTGCAGCCCTTTTTTTCGTCAGAGCGAGCTAGCCACGAAGAACGAACAACGACCTTGATGCGTGTCAAACGTGGGAACGACATCGGTGGCGCCCGATTGCATCTGTTGATCCGGATCAAGGACCCAGCGACGAATAGCGTTAGCGTCGTATGCTCGAACACTTTTGTTTGCACCCTCACAATGGAGTACCGATCATGCAGATCCGTCCCCAACCGTCGCAATTCGGTATGCAACTATTGCCGATGGTGGAGAATGGCCAGAAGGTCGTCTTCGCTGCGGCGTCTCTTCAGACGCATGCTTTCAAAGCAATGATGCGCTATCACATCGAAACGCTGGGGTTTCTGAAACATCGCTACGAGCAGGATGTAAAGCTGGCCGGTGACCTGATCGACGCTGAGTTCAACGACGCCTTCGACATCTTCTCCACTTTCCTGCAGAATGCGACATTGGAATACACAACCGAAGCCGGCAAGGTCGCGGGCCTGACCTCCAAGCTCGCGTCGGAAACGGCCAAGCGCGTGCGCGAGGAAACCAAAACCGCAATCGAGGACGCAGCGGCGAAGACAGCCGCGTAGATCGAAAGGCGGAGGCCTGGAACCATGAGCAGCCATATGTGCAGCGGGCGTCGCCGGCGGCGGTTTCGATGGGTTTGCGCACCTGCGGCGTTGCTGCTTGGATTCGTGCCTGCACAGGCCAACAGCCTGACGGAACGTGGCCAGGCATTGGTCGAGTTCAATTGCGCCCGCTGCCACGCCATTGGAAAAACCGATCAAAGCACCCATCCCGACGCGCCGGCGTTTCGCACCTTATCGAAGCGCTATCCGATCACGGATCTCGAGGAAGCCCTCGCCGAGGGCATTTCGACCGGCCATCCGGACATGCCCGAATGGGTTGCAAGCCCTGACCAGATCGAGGCGATAATCGCCTACATCAGCGGCTTGCAGCAGCCGTGATCGGGGCCATGGGCGCAACGGTCAACCGAACCAGACGGTCCGCTGCGCAGCCGATCGCGGGCCGTCAGAGCAACTCCAGACTGAGCTAGGGCAACATCCGGTCAGCAGCACGGAAGAACGACCGCGCGTGTGCCACAATCTGGGCCTCCGTAGGATGATCCGCCGTTTCAACACCGACGATGCGATCCTTCAAGTGCGCATGGTGGTCACGGATGTGCTTGGCCAGTTCATCTTTTGCCGATCCTGGTCCCACGATCAGCCATTCCTTGGCTGGCTCCAGGGCGTTGATCACATCGTGGTAGAAGGCATCGTCTTCGGGCGCTCGCTTGCCGTCGATGCTGCCTGCCTTGTTGTGGGTCTGATGATGCGCCAGCGTGGTGACAAGCCTCACGCGCTTCGGCTGTCTCACGGTTGAAGAAAAACACCTTGGCTTCGCGATGGTCGAGCCAAGCGACGGCATGTTGGGTCTGCATGTCTATACGTCCTTGAGTTATTGTTGATCAGCGCAATTGTCGGTGAGCCGTCGGCTGCCTCACGCGGATTGGAACTCCAGCGTTGCCAGGATCGAGCCGGGTTCGATGACGGCATCTGCTGTGGCGACAATCGTCGCGCGGCCACTTGCGGGCGCGACAACCTCGTGAAGCGCGTCTTCGACGCGAATTTCGGCTATTCGCTCGCCGGCCTTGATTGTGTCGCCGCTGGCAATGAACCAACGCTCCAGGATGCCCTCAGGCAACATGCTGGACGCCCATAGCGCTTCGTCGACCTTGATGTACTGCATGACAATCTCCTTCTGCTTCGCATGGTAGGCGCTTCGCCAAACTGGGCCTTGATCACGATCAAACAGCTGCGAGGATGCCAGCATGCAGACAGCGGCCGGCTGTTTTGCAACTCGCACAATGGCCGGGCTGGCATGGCCGGTCGCCAAGCGGCGCGCGCTTACCCCCTACACAACCAAATGATTGGACCTCGTCCGCTCGGAACGAGCGACGCGCATACTTGCCCCCAATCGCATCGCGCAATTTCAGAAATGATCCAGGTCAAAGTGCGCCGCGCTGTTTCCGTCAAAGCTAAGACAATGTGGAACTCTATCCTAAGCGCACCGTATGGTCGCGATCTCGAACTCGCCGTCGTCGACGAGGAGGGGACGCATGCGCTCGTATTTCCGTGCGTAAGGAGTCGAGAAGGCTGGAAGAACGCCACCACCGGCGCCCGTGTCGACATCCGGCCGACGCACTGGCGCGATTGGGAACCGGAGCAGGCTCAAGCCGGATTTGACAAACCTCTCGAAGGCTCTCCCTAGGGTCTGGATTCCACGATCAGCGCCATGCGCACAAGATGTGAAAGGCTGCCCGCGCCCATCTTGCTCATGACATTGGCGCGATGGATCTCGACTGTGCGCGGGCTGATTCCAAGGTCATAGGCGATCGTCTTGTTCGGCAGACCGGAAACAAGTCCATCCAGTACCTGCCGCTCTCGGTCCGACAAGCTCGACAGACGCGCGCGGATATCAGCAGACTGTGGATGCGCCGCGTTCGCCTCGTTCCGGTTGGCCAGTGCAGAGCGGATCGCTTGGATCAGCATCTCGTCGTCGAACGGCTTTTCGATGAAATCGGAAGCGCCTTCCTTCATGGCCTGAACGGCGAGCGCAACGTCGGCATGGCCCGTCATCACGATAACCGGAATTGTATGTCCGCCTGCTCTGAGCTGTCGCAGAAACTCTATGCCATCGATGCCCGGCATGCGGACGTCGGTGACGATGCAGCCGTCGAGACTGCTGGTCGCCGTCGACAGAAAAGCTGTAGCCGATTCGTGCAGGCGCACAGCGAAGTCTGCTGTGGCCAGAAGAAAACCGAGCGACTTGCGAACATCGACGTCGTCGTCGACCACGTGCACCAGATCACTGTCGGCCATTTGTGACCTCTTCTTTCTCTACGATGCGCAAGGTGAACCGGAACGCGGTCCCACCGGCCGGCACCGCCTCGGCCCATATGTGACCGCCATGCGATTCAACGATGGTGCGGCAAATGGAAAGGCCGACACCCATGCCTTGCTTCTTGGTGGTCACAAATGGCTGGAAAAGTTGTGCCGAAACCTCCGGCGCGAGGCCTGGGCCGGTATCGATCACGCTCACCTCGGCCATCCCATCTTCCCGGGCAGCGGTTGTGACTTTCAATTCGCGGCGCGGCGCATCCTGCATGGCCTCAACCGCGTTGCGCATCAGGTTGAGCAGAACCTGCTGAATCTGGATGCGGTCGGTCAAGACCAGTTCGGCGGACGGGTCGAGCTTGTAGCTGACGAGGAGATTCATCTCCCTTGCACCAACCAGGGCTAGGGACGCGGCTTCCTCTATCAGCACCGGCAGTCGTTCGACCTGTCGCTCGATTTCGCCCCTTGCCACAAAATCCCTCAGATGACGGATAACGTCTCCAGCTCGCAAGGCCTGCTCAGCTGCCTTTTCCACGGCATCCCGCAGCACGGGCGCATTCTTCTCCTCGCTGTGCTCGAGCAGCCGCCGGCTACCTTTCAGGTAATTCGTAATGGCGGTCAGCGGCTGGTTGATTTCATGAGCAAGCGTCGATGCCATCTCGCCAAGCGCGGTGAACCGCGCCATGTGCAGGAGTTCCTGCTGCTGTTCCTGTATTCGTGCTTCCGCGCGATGACGTTCGGTCAGGTCGCGGCAAAAGCCGGTAAAGAAGCGTCCGGTTCCCGGATGCATCTCGCCGACGGAAAGTTCCATCGGGAAAGTCGTGCCATCCTTGCGGGCCCCGGTGACGGTGCGGCCGAGCCCGATGATGCGGCGCTCCCCCGTCGTCAGGTACCGAAGCAGATAGGCATCATGCTCGTCGCGGTACGGCGCCGGCATCAGCATTTTGACGTTCTGTCCGATGACCTCGCCTGACTGGTAACCAAACAGCATTTCGGCAGCGGTGCTGAAAGATTGGATACTGCCTTGCTCGTCGATGACGACCATCGCATCGGGCACGGTCGCCAGGATTGAACGCAGATGATCTTCGCGCAACAGAAGCGCAGCATTGGCAAATGAGAGATCGCTGACATCCGTGCCTTCGATGAAGATGGCAGTAATTCGGCCGTCATCGGCCGTGATCGGCTGATAGACAACATCCAGGATACGCTCCTCAATTGGCCCATTGCTGTTGTTGCGGAAGCCGACCTTCACGCCTTTGCCGCTGTAGGTCTCCCCGGTTCGGTACACCCGATCGAGCCGTTCGAGAAATTCGTGTCTTTCGAGTTCGGGAAAGGCCTCGCGCGCCGATTTTCCAATAACTTGCCGGTCACCGATGAGGCGCTGATAGGCGGCATTGGTCAGCACGAATACATGGTCAGGCTCCCGTATCAGAGCCATGAACCCCGGCGCCTGATCGAACATTTGCGACAACAGGGATTTCAGTGTCGTCCCGCCGGGCGACAAACTGAGCGATTCGTCCTGGATCACCTGCGGTTCCTGGGCTCGAGGCACATGCAAGAAGGCCTAACTATCACTTCTCCGTTCAGAGGCAAAACGGATCGATTGCCAACGGTTTTCCCTGCAAATGCAATCGGCGAGCTCTTTGACGCGCATCAAGGAAGCATGCGCCCGCTGATGCAATTCATGAAGCATTCGAATTGCTGCAAGGAAAGGCGCGCACAGTGTCCTACAAGTCGATCATCGTGAATCTCGCCGCAGATCTGCCTCCGACCGCCATCGTAAAGGTGGGTATCGAGCTCGCGGAGCGCTTTGGATCCCATCTCATCGGGCTGGCGGCGGCAGATGTTCCGCCCTTGGTCGCGACCGGCGAAGGCATGGTCTACGAAGGCGAGGTGATGCAGATCGAGCGGACTGAGATCGAAAAGCGGCTTGCCGAATTGCGTGCCGAGTTTGAAAGCCTGGTTCCGGCTTCGATCACAAGCGAATGGGGACAAGCCGTCTGCAGCCCGACCAGGTTCCTAAGCACTTTCGCCCGGGTAGCCGACCTTATCGTGATCGCCGAATCGGGAGACAATGTGTTTCGCGCCGTCGATGTCGGCAGCCTGGCGCTCGGCATCGGCCGGCCAGTCCTGGTCACCGGAAACAATGTTGAACACATCCGCGCAAAAACGGTCCTGGTTGCCTGGAAGGATACCAGGGAGGCGCGAAGGGCGGTGGCGGATGCGTTGCCCTTCCTGGGCAAGGCCGATGAGGTTGTCGTCGCTACAATCGCGGCCAGAGGCGACGACAGCGTTCGTGACAGCCTCGCCGATGTCGCCGTCTATCTCGAGCATCACGGCATTGTGGCTGACACCGAACTGATAGCCGGTGAAGTCGACGGCGAACAGTTGTTGACATTGGCACGCTCTATCCGTGCCGACATGATCATCTCTGGCGCTTATGGCCACAGCCGCTTGCGCGAATGGGCGTTTGGTGGCGTCACCCGCACCCTGATCGAAGAGCGCAGCATCAACCGCTTCCTCTCATACTGATGGCACCGAACCTGGTGCCCCCTGGCGTGAACCAGCAAGCCGGCGCTACCGCCTCAGGTCCCTATTGGTCGATCACCAGCGACGAGCTGGTGCGAAGCCTGGCGACGTCCGTCACGTCGGGGTTGGCAGGGGCCGAGGCGGCCGCACGGCTCGTCTTGTATGGCGCAAACACGCCGGGGTCGAAGTCGCGCGCGTCGGCGCTTACCGTGTTCGCTCGTCAGTTCCGCAGCCCGCTTGTCCTGATCCTGATCTTCGCAGCCAGCGTTTCGGCCTTCGTCGGCGAAGGGCACGAGGCCGCAATCATCGGCGCGATCGTGCTCGCAAGCTGCGTTCTCAGCTTCACTCAGGAATATGGAGCATCGCGAGCGACAGAAGCCCTTAAACAGCGCATCTCGCGCAAGGCTGTCGTGCTTCGAGATGGGGTTGAATCCTCTGTTTCCGCTGAAGAAATCGTGCCGGGCGATCTCATCCGGCTATCAGCGGGAAACCTCATTCCTGCCGACGGCATAATCCTCGACGCACGAGACTTCAATGTCAGCGAGGCCGTGCTGACCGGAGAGACCTTCCCCGTCTTGAAGGCCGCGGGGCGATCTGACCCAGATGCCTCCGTCGCCCAACGCAACAATGCGGTTTTCACGGGCACATCCGTGCGTAGCGGGACTGCAACCGTGCTTGCGGCCGCAACCGGGGCCCGCACCGAATTCGCCTCGATTGCTGCGGCACTGGAGCGACAAATTCCGGAAACAGGGTTCGCCAGCGGGATCAGACAGTTCGGCTATCTGATGACCGAGATCATGCTGGCGATTGTCATCCTGGTGTTCTTCGCCAATTTGATGCTGCACCGACCGCTGATTGAATCGCTTTTGTTTTCGCTGGCACTGGCGGTTGGCCTCACGCCGGAACTGCTTCCGGCCATTATCAGTGTGACGCTGGCGCGAGGCGCTCGCGCCATGGCGGCCAATGGCGTGATCGTGCGCCGTCTCGACGCCATCGAGAACCTGGGCAGCATGGACCTGCTGTGCACCGACAAGACCGGCACGCTGACGGAAGGCGTGATCCACCTCGACGGTTGGCTCGATGTCGACGGCAATTCGTCAACCGATATCCTGCTTTGGGCACGCCTCAATGCAACCCTGCAAACCGGACTGAAGAACCCGCTGGACGAGGCGATCGCAGGTTCGCCGGGCGAGGGCGCTTCACTGGCCGCTTTCACCAAGGTCGACGAGATTCCCTATGATTTCATCCGCAAGCGCCTATCCGTTGTCGTGCGGACCAAGGATGCCGAAGACTTTCTGATCACCAAAGGCGCCGTGCAAAATGTCCTCGAAATCTGCGCCTTCATCCGCACAGCCAAGGGGTTGGAGCCCCTCGATGCAACGCACTGTGCGGCGATCGACGACAAATTCCGGCGCTGGAGCGCGGACGGCTACCGCGTGCTGGGCGTGGCGATCCGTCGATTTGAGACCCGGAAAACGTTTAGCAGGACTGATGAAATCGATCTCGCCTTCGCGGGCTTCCTGCTTTTCCTTGACCCGCCCAAGAAAGGCGTCAAGGAGACACTTGCCGAGCTCGCCCACCGCGGCATCGCGGTAAAGGTCATTTCGGGCGACAATCGCTACGTTGCCGCGCACCTTGCCCAGGCGGTCGGCCTACGCGCCGACAAGATCATGACCGGCGAGGCGCTTTCGAAATTGACCAAGAGCGCGCTGTTTGCAGGTGTTCAGCACACCGATCTCTTCGTCGAAATCGATCCCAACCAGAAGGAGCGCATCGTTCAGGCCTTGCGGAGCAGGGGGCGTGTGGTTGGTTATCTGGGTGATGGCATCAATGATGCGCCTGCTCTCCATGAGGCAGATATTGGCATCTCGGTCGACACCGCTGTCGATGTCGCGCGCGAGGCCGCCGACATTATCCTTCTCAAGCAGGATCTGGGTGTGCTGGTGCGCGGCGTAGACGACGGCCGCAAGACATTCGCCAACACTATGAAGTATATCTCCATCACCACCAGCGCCAATTTCGGCAACATGATTAGCATGGCTATTGCCTCGCTTTTCCTGCCTTTCCTGCCGCTCCTGGCAGCGCAGATCCTGCTCAACAATTTCCTTTCCGACGTTCCTTCTCTGGCGATCGCGAGCGACAATGTGGATCCAGACCAGCTGCGCCGGCCGCGCCACTGGGACATCCGTTTTGTGCGGCGGTTCATGATCAGCTTTGGCCTAGTCAGCTCGCTGTTCGATTTCGCCACGTTCGCGTTCCTGCTGTTCGTCGCTCACGCCACGGCGGCTGCCTTCCAGACCGGCTGGTTTGTCGAATCGTTGCTGACAGAGCTTGCGATCGTGCTCATTGTGCGCACACACGGAGCTTTCTGGGCAAGCCGTCCAAGCCCGTTGCTTGCCTGGCTTACGCTGGCTGTCGGGGTTGTTGCGATCACGATCCCCTATCTGCCGTTTGCTGCCTGGTTCGGCTTCGTGCCCCTGCCACTGCCCGTGCTTGCCGGGCTTGTCGCTATCACCGCGCTTTATCTCCTGGCCTCGGAGGCGACCAAGCGTTGGTTCTTTGGACCGGAGATCCGCCAGTCGCAGCGGAAGAGGGCGGGGCAGATGATCGATAGAGTCTCCAAACCTCATGCGGCCTACTCGAGGTTATAGGCCGGTGTGGGAGGCTTGAGGCGATGATGAAAAGAAGCGCGGGCATTCTGCCCTATCGCAGATCAAGCAATGGGCTGCAGGTGCTGCTCGTCCATGCGGGCGGCCCTTCCTGGCAAAGCCGCGATCTTGGCGCCTGGTCCATCGCCAAGGGCGAGTATGACGACAGCGAGCTGCCAGAAGCCGCGGCGCGGCGCGAATTCCAGGAAGAGACAGGTTGGGAGCCAAAGGGAGCCCTGCTCAATCTGGGAGAGTTGTGCCAGCGAAAGAGCAAAATCTTGCTTTCGCGCTGGAAGGCGATTTCGATACCGCCACGTTGCGCAGCAACATGTTTGAGATGGAATGGCCACGACGCAGCGGCCGCATGCAGTCATTTCCCGAGGTGGATCGCAGTGCATGGCTGGATCTGGACCTGGCCCGGGCAAACCTGCTTGCCGGCCAACGGCCCTTTCTAGACCGCCTTGTCGCTTCGGTTTTGCGCCACACAGCCTGTTGATCGAGATCAACGCCACCTGCCGCCAACATGGCAATGATGGCGAGTAGGCAGGACTGATCAATATGAGCCTTCTCGATTACCTGATTTCGGTCGACGCCAGAACGGCTCTGATGGGTCGCATGATGCGGACGGTCGGCGTCGACAAACATTTGAAGGTCGTGGCAGACCATGCGGCAGTCACCAATCGGGCAGTAAACCGCTGCCGTGCCTGCGGCCATCAGGACGAATGCATGACCTGGCTCGACGAACATCAGCAAGCCGAGAATCCGCCAGGCTATTGCCGTAACAGCGACCTGATCGCACGACTGCAGCACGTAGCCGGCCAACGGTAGTGCATCGAGCAGATCAGCCTTGAGGACGTTATCACTTCGGTGGACGATCTGGCACCAGGGCCAACCAACGCTCTTTTGATGGCGGGGTCGGTCAAACGAGCGAATGCGATCAAACTTTTAGCCGCTCAGGCATGCGGATACGGGATCGCATCCGCGTGCCGGTTGTCGCTGCGTCCACGGATGCCATTCAGATACTGAGGCTGGTTGCAGCCGGATGGCCGTCATTCGTGGGCTGCGCCTGGTGGCGAGCGCCGAGACTAACGTTTCCAAAAAAGGCGATGCCATTTCTGTTGCGGCGACCAGTGCCCTGACCCGAAGGCCTTATTTATTGCCTGGCTATCGTGCCGATGGACATCGAACTGCGGGCGCTGGGACTCTTCTGGATTACGCTGCTTGTGATGACAGCTGCCACAGGATCGTTGTGGCTGTTGCTAGGTCGGCGCTTCAGCGGAGGCAAAAGAATGGCAGAGAGAGTTACCGGCGCGGCGCTTGTTGCATTCGCCCTGCTGCTCCTTCGGCCATTGATCCTTCTAGTCGCGATCTGAGCGCAGCGAAGCGTAAGCGCTCACCTGTTTCGCTGCCGAGCTTTCCTCCGACGCAAGTTCAAGCTCTCTGGGCACAGCGGCTCGCGACACCAACCCGGCGTTGGTCGGCCAGCACTAAGAAACCAGGAGGACGGACACGGGATCAGCGCAGAAGAGACCATCCTCGACCGCTTTGACGCCGGAGACGTTTTCGGCCGCAACAATGGCCGCCTGGCGGTCACGTTCGTCGAAGATGGCACCGCTCAGTTTCACCACCCCGTTTTTCACCGTCACGTTGATCAGGTCCTTGCCGGCCCATTTCTTTGTCGCCAGCTCGGTCGTGATGTTCTGCCGAATCTCTTCGTCATCGATGGCTGAAGGCGTTGCATCTGGAAGGACGTTCAGCAATGCCCGCAGAAGATCAGAGCGGGTGATGATGCCGACGACTTTCCCGGCGTCGACAACTGGAACGCGTTTGACATGGTGACGCGTCATGAGCTCGACGACCTCGGCGAGCGATGCGGTAGGCGGTGCCGTGACGACATCTTGCGACATCACCTCCTCGATCCGTCGCCCGTTCGCGTGGGCATATTCATCGGCGGCCTTTCCGGGACTGACGAGAAACTCCAGCCAGCGCGAGCGCTTGCGCTGCGTGCCCAGTTCCCCGCGACGCAGGAAATCGCCCTCGCTGACGATCCCGACCAGGGTGCCGTCGTCGCGAATGACGGGAAAGCCGCTGATCTTTTTAAAGAGCATCAACCCGGCCGCCTCGGCGATCGATGCGGACGGGTCTATGCCGACGACCGGCTTGCTCATTATGGCTGCGGCTTGCATGTTCGCTCTCCGGAGTTTCTCAAAACCTCCGGCTTCTTAGGCTCCACATGCACGAAGCGCCTTGATCTGAATCATTTTGCCATCGAGGCAAATGGTCCAAAGGTTGGCTCGCAAGTGACGGGCGCGTTTCCGTTAGCCAGCGATCGCGGTCCTGGCGACATTCACGCCAAGTTCGTAGACAAGCAGTCCACCATAATAAGCCGTCGCAGTGACCAGAATTGCTCCGCAGATTTCAATCAAAGGGATGGCGATCGTTACAGCCCGAAACTCGCGATTCCGTACCCAAAGCGCGAGCCGCACCAGTCCCCAGATCAGGAAGGCAAAGGCAGTGATACCCCCCAGGCTCTCGTGGATTTCTGCGATATCGCTGCTGAAGCCGGCCGCTTCGGCGTGATCCAGGGCAAGACCGCCGAAGAACCAGGTCCCGATGGCGAACACTCCGGCAGCCAGGGCCACAAAAGTAGAGATCGTGCCGGCGCCCGATTTCCTGGTGACGGCGCTGCCGCCAGCCAGCGCCACAAGGTCGATAGCCGCAAGCGTGTAGATCAGGACGATAGGAAAATGAACAAGAATGGGGTGGATATGCTGAATGGGAACCACGAAAACTCTCCAGAAATTGGTAGGGACTTTGGACAATTGCCGGCCTTACGGCGAGCCTTGGCCCGACATTTGTGATCGTTATGTGCTGCGACGGGCCACGCACTGGCAACGAGAGATCTAGTCGTTTTCGTCGGCCTCATCGCCCTGCCGGTCGTCACACGCCTCGTCATCACCCCTGATGGCTTTCGGAGTGGTGGCATCCTGCATCGGGATGGCCTGCAGGTCGATCGGGCCGGACGGATCAACGGACGACGGCGCCCCACATGATCCATCGTCCGATTCAGCCGCCGCCGGCAGGGCAAAGATCGTGAGGCCTGCAAGTACTGCAAGGACAAGCATGGAATTGCGCATGGTCTGGTATCCTTCTCGGCGCGGCCATGATTGGACGCGACAATGCCTGATAGGGATCCTCTGCTTGCTGTGGGCTGAGGATGACTGACAGCAAATTGAAAGCTTCAATGTGCGACATGCCTTGCCGATGAAAAGCCTGTTGATGCGTTTGGCGGCGCTGGGGCTCGCTGGACTTGTCCTTGCCATGCCTCTCGCTGCCCACGCCGACGAGGACGATGACGGCGACCATGACCGGGCACGAGATTTGTACGAGCACGGCGAAATCAAGGGCCTTGCCGACATACTCGACGTTGTCCGTGCCAAAGCGCCAGGCGATGTCGTGGCGGTCGATCTCATCCGCAACGCCAATAGATGGGTCTACCGGCTCCAGGTCGTCGGTGCCGATGGCCGACGAAAGACCGTCGATGTCGACGCCGGTGCCGGTGTCGTCATCCACGATGGGGAGGGCGACTGATGAAGATCCTCCTCGCCGAAGACGAGCCCCGTATCGCTGCCGATATCGCGACCGCCCTCAAGGCGTCCGGAATGGCGGTCGATGTTGTAAAGGATGGTGAAGCCGCCTGGTTCGCGGGCGATGTCGAGACTTATGACGCAGCGATTCTGGATCTTGGATTGCCCAAGCTCGATGGCCTCACGATCTTGAAGCGGTGGCGGGCCAACGCCCGCCGGTTTCCGGTTCTGATCCTCACCGCAAGGGGGATGTGGACGGAGCGGGTCGAGGGCATCAACTCCGGTGCTGACGACTATCTTCCCAAGCCTTTTGAAATGGAAGAACTGCTCGCTCGGTTGCGCGCAATCCTGCGCCGCTCGGCAGGACAGGCGGCACCCGTTCTGAGGTCCGGCCCGCTGCTTCTGGACACGCGCCAGATGCGCATTTCGCTGCGCGGCATTCCCGTTTCCCTGTCGCCGCTGGAGTACCGGCTCCTGGCGTTTCTGATGCATCATGCAGGGCGGGTGGTGGCGCCGACCGAACTGGCTGAGCATCTCTACGATTCAGGCAACGACCGCGATCCGAACACGATCGAGGTGATCGTCGCGCGCTTGCGCCGCAAGCTCGGGAGTGGCGTCATCGAAACGCGGCGCGGGTTCGGGTATCTGATGCCCGATGATCCCGCCTGATGGGTAACTCTATCCGCTTCCGGCTGTGGTTGGCGGCAACCATCTCGATCCTTGCCGCGCTCGCCATAGCCGGCGCCGGCTTGCGCTATCTGTTCGAACTTCACGTCGAGCGGCGCGTTGTGGGCGAGTTGACGGTCGACCTCAACGAGCTAATCGGCGCAACGACCTTCACAAGCGATGGCCGCCTTGTCGTGACCCCAGTGCTGACCGACCCGCGGTTTGCCAATCCGCTGTCCGGTTACTACTGGCAGGTGGAGGACGACGCCAACGGCAGCCTCGAGCGTTCTCGATCATTGTGGGACGCCAAGCTGCTCCTGCCTGCCCGGAGCGCAAGTGGTGGGCAGCGAACGGTCGAGGAGTTCACGGGTCCGGGCGGAGAACTCACTATTGCGGTCGAGCGTACGATCATCGATGCCGGAGGCCGGTCCTTCCGTGCCATCGTGGCGGAAGATCATCGAACCGTTGAAGTATCTGTAAGCGAATATGTTCGTGATCTCGCTCCGGCTCTCCTGATGCTAGCTGCAGTTCTCATGGCCGCGTTTTTCATACAGATCACCATCGGCCTTGCACCGCTGGAGACCTTGCGGGTCGCCGTCAGAAGCGTGATTGCGCAGCGATCAGCGCGGCTCGATGTGGTGGCACCGAGCGAGGTGCAGCCGCTCGCTGACGAAATCAATCGCCTTCTCGATGCCCAGGAGAAGGCTCTCGCTCGGGCGCGCTCGCGCGCTACCGATCTGGCGCACGGCCTCAAGACGCCGCTGCAAGTTCTTTCGGCCGACATCCGCGCGTTGAGAAAAAAAGGCGAGACGGATCTGGCCGAGGAGATCGAGAAGAGCACCGGCGCGATCCGCCGCCATGTCGAGCGGGAGCTCGCACGCGCCCGCCTCGCGCCCGGAGTCTCGGGCAAGGCATCCTGTGGGGTGTCGGACGTCGCGGCTGGCGTCGTTACCGTCGTCAAACGAACGCCAAGCGGCAAACAGCTTTCTTTCACTATGGGGGTCGCGGAAGATCTGATGGCGCCAATCGACGAAGGCGACCTGTCGGAAATCCTCGGCAATCTGGTCGAGAACGCCGCCCGCTACGCAAAGTCGTCAGTCCGTGTCGATGCCTCCGCAACCGCCGGCGAGGTAGTCGTCACTGTCGCCGATGATGGTCCAGGCATACCTGATGCCGATAGGGAGTCCGCCTTGTCGCGTGGCGTCCAGCTCGACAGCAAGGGCGGTAGCAGCGGCTTAGGCCTGGCCATCGTTTCCGACATCGTCGAAGCCTATGGCGGACGCCTTGCCATGGCCAACGCCGATCCGGGTCTGGTCGTGAGCATTTCCTTGCCGCGACACATCTGAGCGTGCTTCAGGCAAAACCCGGGAAGTAGTCGACCTTTATCTTCGAACGGCGAACGCCCATGGCCAGGAGTTTCTGACGCAGCGCCTTGACCATCGCTTGCGGGCCGGAAATGTAGAAGGTGCGCTCGAGATAGTCGGGCATAGTCAGACGTATCAGGCGCTCGTCGATGTAGCCGGGGTACTGCCCGCGCTCGCCCCCTTGCGCCACAGCATGGACCGTTTTGATGCCAAGTTCCTGCCTGGCCGCGCCAAGCACGTCCCGATATGCGATGTCCTGCTGTCCCTCGGTTCCGTAGAGGATGACGATCGGTCGCCGCTCCTTGCGGTCGAGTAGATATTGCAGCATCGACCGGAATGGCGTGATGCCGATGCCTCCGGCCAGGAACGCGATCTTGGTTTCGCGCCGGGCGGGCAGCGTGAAATTGCCGGCCAGTTGCGCGGCGTGGATCGTTCTGCCTGGCTTCATGGTCATCAGTTCGCGCTTGAAGGCACTTGATTGCGGGTAGAACTTGACGCCGAGACGGATCGTTTCCTCCGTCGGTGCCGAGGCCACCGTGAAAAAGCGTCGGTTGCCGCGATTGTCGGCACGATCGAGGCCAAGTGTCCATTCGAGATACTGGCCAGCCTCGAAGGCGAGCTTGCGCGGCGAGCGGAAGATGAAGTCAAAGCTGTCGACGGCCGATTGCTCGATGCGTTCCAGCGTCAGCACGAAGCGTCCCTTGGGACCCGCCGCATAGGCAAACAGGTTGCCGGCAAGCAGCGCCAGTTCCGGCGTGAAATATAACGAGGCGATATGGATGTTGGGAGCAAAGAGAAAGCCGACCATGGCGGCAAAGGCGATGCGCGGCCAACGCATCGTCGGTGCCGTCAGCGGCTCGGTCAGCATCACGAAGGCAAAAAACAGCAGCGGCGATGAACCCAAGGTCTCCGCAAGTGCGCTCCGATACTGCGATGGGTCGCTGGTTGCCAGAATCGTCGCAAGCGCCACGATCACAAAAGTCGATACAAGATCAAGCCGGCGCAATTTGCGGACAATGAGCATGCCGCCGACGAGCACGAGTGGAAGCAGAGTCAGATTGCCGCCAACCCACCAGGTGGCTGGCTGGTCGAGCAGCAACGCAGACAGCGCCACGCCCAGTGCAGCCGGATTGAAAAGGTGCTTCCGGCCGATGGCGAGAATGAACTTTGATGAAATCGCCCAGACGGAGGCGAACGCCACCGCCGCGATTCCCTTGATGTCCGTGGCGGCTACCGGATCGAGGATGAGCGCAAGGATGAGCGCGGTAATGTAGACAGACTCGTTGTTAGCTGGGACTGCAAAGATCCGCGCAAAGACCTTGTTGGTGAGCCAGCAGGCGGCCAGCGCCAAAGCCGTCGTGAAGGCGAGCGCAATCGGATCATGTGGCACGAGCTTGGCGAAGCCGAGCACGAGCGCGGCGCCGACCAGCGCCATCAAATAGTAGAGGACCAGTCTGTACATTGTCAGATGATCGAGAAAACGGTCGATGGTTTTGATCATGGCAGGCAAAGGGCTCCGAACCCGGTTGTCGGCGTGGCGCGGCCATTGGCGTCGACGAGATAGCCCTCCAGGCCAGGCATCTGCTCGATGAAGAGAATACCGTCCCGTCCCATGGCGAAGGCCGCGGTGGCAAAACGATCGGCTTCGAGCACATCGGCGCCGATGACGGTCAGGCTGACAATGTCCTGGATCGGACTGTCAATTGCATGCGGGTTGTAGATGTGTTGGCCCCGCACATAGGATCCGGAGGTCGCCAGCCCGCGACCGCGTGGATAGACGATCTTCACGATTTCGTCCGGGTTGAAGGGATTGCGGATGCCGACGCTCCAGTCATGGCCCGATGCATTCTTGCCGCAGGACTGGATATCGCCGCCCGCCTCGATGAAGAAATCCCTGATGCCGCTTCGCTGAATGATGGCTGCCGCGTTGCGAATGGCCCAGCCCTTCACGATGCCGGAAGGATCGATCGAACCGTCGGGCTTGCGAATATCGAAGTATCCATCCGTCTCCTCTTTCGTCTGTTTGGCAATGGCCAGCACTTCCATCATCTCGCCACTCCAGTCGACGACCGGAAAGTCGCCGCGGTTGATGGCCGCGATCTCGCTGTCGGCCCGGTATGTGCTGAAGCGCCGATCGATATGCTGGAAATAGCCGAAGACCGTGTCGATCAACCCATCGGCCGACGCGCCGCCAATGTCGACCGTGATGGGCATGCCCATCAAAATTCGCGTGTCGCGCATGGACCTACGACGACGCTTTCTTCAGCGCGCCGCGCAGCGACTGGATGAAAGCCCTGCTGGTCAGCGTCGCGCCCGAAATAATGTCGACATTGGCGCTCTGGGCGCTGATCGCTTCGTCACGCAGCATGGGCAGCGCCTGCCTGTTGATGTTGACAGAGGTGCGGCGATCGGAGGGATATTTGAGCACTTTCAGCGCCGTAAGCTGCCCGCTCTGTACGAGAGCCTGAATCTGGATGATGCCGTAGTAGGCATCGGCCGTGGGGCCGGTGTAGACGCCGTCAGCATAGCCATGTGCCGCGAGCTTCATCCCCACCCGGACGACACGCGCTGGCGTCTCTGGGTATGCCGGCCTCGGCTGCGGGACCGGTATGTAAACGGCGGGAGTTATGGCGAAGGAAGGTGCTCTTGGCGCAGGATCGGAGGCAGCCGAAGCCACTGGCTGAGCCGACGGCGTCGGCGACGGTTGTGGTGCCACCGGAACCACTGTCTGCTTGTCTGGATCATTTGGCCGTTCAGCGGGCACTGCTATGGCAGCCGTCGTTTCCCGGGCAATCGGGAGCCTTGTTCTGAACCGGGGATCGAGGGGCGCCGGCGAGGTGCTGAGCACCGGCAAAGCCGCAGCGGATGCGGGCTCTTTTGGCTGCACGGAAGGCGCTTTGACCGCGTCGGCCGGCAGCGCCTCGCCGAGCATATCGTTTGCCGGATCCTTGCCGGCCTGATCCCAGACATAAGCGCCAGAGGCTGCGATCACAAAAATCGACAAGGCAATCTGTTTCATCGGAATTGTGTTTCCAGGTTGATTTCTAGCACGGCGGTCCATCTGGTCGTCCGCTTCGGATGCAATATCCCACGACCAAGCTGACAACTGGCTGTCAGCCGAGGTCGAACGGCGAGGAGTCCGTGAAAGCGCAGGAGACAGGAATTGATTTGTCCCAGATCAAGATCGTCGCATAAGCAGCGAGGTAGGAAGGTTCTCTCAAGCGAGGTAGCTGCCTTATGAATGTTGCCAACGAGCCCGCCGGGTACACCGGAACCCAGATAGTGCTGCATTGGGCAATCGCGGTGCTGATCGTCCTGCAGCTTGTAATCGGCGAGGACATCAAGCCGGCTTACCGGGCGTTCTCGCGCGGCACCGAGCCGGCAGCTGGCGACATCTTCAGCGCCAACATTCATGTCTATGTCGGTCTGGCAGTATTGGTGCTGGCGATCTGCAGGTTTGCGCTACGTCTCAGGCATGGCGTGCCGGCGGCGCCGCCCGAAGAAAGCGTCCTGCTGAAGCGGATTGCCGCGGCCGCCCATTTCCTGCTGTATCTTTTCATCTTCGGGATGCCGATTACCGGGGCGCTGGCTTGGTACTTCAGCTTTCGGGCGATGGGCGAGATTCACGAACTCGCCAAGCCGGTGATCATCATTGTCGTCGGCCTCCATGCCGCAGCGGCGCTGTGGCAACATTTTCTATATGAAATCGGATGTTCTGGTCAGGATGCTGCGACCTGCTGGACGGCGCGCGCCGTGATCTCATGAGCCGCCTGCATGCCGAAAACCATCTCGTATCGCGCGTCGGCTGGCTGCGCGCCGCCGTGCTTGGCGCCAATGACGGCATCGTGTCGACGGCCAGCCTGATCGTTGGCGTGGCGGCGGCCAATGCCGCGGCGTCCAATGTTTTGGTGGCCGGCGTCGCCGGACTGGTCGCCGGTGCGATGTCCATGGCGGCCGGCGAGTATGTCTCGGTCAGTTCGCAGTCCGATACCGAACAGGCCGACCTTGCCCGCGAAAAGGGGGAACTGGCGACGCAGCCGGACTTCGAGCGACAGGAGCTTGCGGAGATCTATGTCAAACGTGGCCTGGAGCCAACGCTGGCCTTGCAGGTCGCCGACCAGTTGATGGCCAAGGACGCGCTCGGCGCCCACGCTCGTGACGAACTCGGTATTTCGGAGGTGACGACGGCCAGACCGATCCAGGCCGCGCTGACCTCTGCGGCGGCCTTTTCGGTTGGCGCGGCCATGCCGTTGGCGATGGTGCTTGTTTCGCCGGCCGTCTGGCTTGCCGCAACGGTGTCTGTTGCCTCGCTCCTGTTCCTGGCGGTTCTGGGCGCCATTGGGGCCAAAGCCGGCGGCGCCAATGTGTTGAGGGCAACTGTTCGCGTCACCTTCTGGGGGGCGCTGGCAATGGCGCTGACCGCCGGTATTGGTGCCGTCGTTGGTACTGCCATCTGACGGTCCTGCGACCTTAATCCCGGCCCTTCCCATGGGCGCTTGTCGTACCTCAAATAATCCCGCCAGGATTCAACGCCAGTTCTGTGAAGTTGCGAAAGCGCAACGAAGGCGGCGCGAGCGGGATATATCACGAGACTTCGCAAATCGCGGAGACCCCATCGTGAAGGAACTCAGTTCGATCAAGCGAGACATGGTCGTCGACGAGATCATGAGAAAATGGCCGGCAACGGTGGCAGTGATGCTGAGCCACGGGATGCTTTGCGTTGGCTGCCCGATCGGCACTTTCCATACCGTGGCCGAAGCATGCCGAGAACATCGGATCGACGAGACCCGCTTCATTTTGGACCTGGAATCGGCTGTTCGACGAGAACGGTGAGGATCACCTCTTGTTCCGGTTCTCGGCCAGAACCACAAGGCGATGCGCATCCTTCACGGTGACTTTCTGGCGCCCGCTGACGATGATTCCATTGTCTTCCCACTTGCTGAGCAGGCGGCTGACGGTGTGCAGCGTCGTTCCCGTCATCTCGGCAATATCCTGCCTTGAAATCGGGAAGTCGATTTCGATGCCGCTGTCGGTCTTTCGGCCGGTCTGGTTTGCCAACCGCAACAACGCATGTGCAACCCGCTGCTCCACCTGCTCCGTGGACATTTCGACCACCCGTGTCTGGGCCTCCTGCAGCCTGGTTCCAACCGTCCTGTAGATGGTTGCCCCAAACGCCGGAAACCGTCGCGCCAATTCCGGCCAAAGAGCGTTGGGCCAGGCCAGCACCACGCAGTCGACCGCCGCAACAGCGCTGGCGGGATAGGTCGTCCGGCCAAGCGCTGCGGCGACACCAAAGATCTCGCCTTCGCTGATGTATCTGGCGATGACCTGCTGCCCATCCGGCGTGGTGCGGACGACCCGTATGTGGCCAGAGATCAGCACGAAGAAGGATTGCGCCTCGGCCTCCTGCTCGAAGATCGTTGTGTCTTTAGCATAGCGTGACGATCGAGCGCCTTTGAGAATCTCGCTTTGCTCCTGGGGCGCCATCCCCTGGAAGAGCGGCAGCTGCGATATCAGCGATCGGTCCAGCGCAACCAAGCAGATTTCCTCACAGCGTACGGCACGCACCATTCGTGCGGCAAACCTTTCTTATCCCGAGTTTGCGCCAGCGCAAATTGTCCCCGGCCGCATCAGGCTAAATGGCATGGAACGGCGCAGTGCCGCGAAGACGAAACAAAGGACAAATCAATGAAACTCTCCATCCTCGCCGCCGCCGTCACCATCCTCGCGCTCGCCAGCGGCGCAAGTGCCGCAGAGCATGTAGTGCAAATGCTCAACAAGGGCGAAAAAGGCGCAATGGTTTTCCAGCCGGACTTCGTCCAGGCGGCTCCTGGCGACACCGTGAAGTTCGTACCGACCGACAAGACGCATGATGCCGAGTCGATCAAGGGCATGCTTCCGGATGGCGCCGAGCCTTTCAAGGGAAAGCCCAGCGAGGAAATCACTGTCACGCTGACGAAGGAGGGCGTCTACGGCGTCAAATGTGCACCCCATTACGGCATGGGCATGGTCGCACTGATCGTTGTCGGCAAGCCGGTCAACCTCGATGCCGCCAAGGCGGTCAAGCACGCAGGCAAAGCAAAGACGGTGTTCGCCGATCTGTTCACTCAGATTCCCGCCAACTGACCAGCAATCGACTACAGCCATCCCTGCTCCATGAAAGGGTAGGTGCGGGCCGGATGGACCGAGGACGGCGGTTCATCCGGCCCTGCTCGTTTGAAGGATGCAAATCATGGGAATTCCTCGCCATCGGGCCTACATCGGGCCTGCATTTCTTTCCTACGGGTTCAGGCCCTTCTTCTTCCTCGGGTCGCTTTATGCCGCGCTCTCAATTCTGCTTTGGCTGCCGGTGTATGCGGGCGAACTCGATGCTCATAGTGTTTTTGTTCCCGTCGACTGGCACATCCACGAGATGCTGTTCGGCTATCTGCCGGCGATCGTCACCGGGTTCCTGCTGACCGCCATTCCCAACTGGACCGGCCGGCTGCCCGTGCAAGGCCTGCCGCTGCTGGCGCTGGTTGTCCTGTGGCTTGCCGGACGCGCCGCTGTCTTCTTCTCGACGGATATCGGCTGGGAAGCAGCGGCTGTGATCGATGGCTCTTTTCTGCTTGCGGTCGCAGCGGCGGCGGCACGCGAGATCGTCGCCGGACGCAATTGGCGCAATCTCAAGGTGCTGCTGCCGCTTGGCGTTCTGGCGGGCGCCAACGGCGCGTTCCACATCGAGGCGCACCTTCAAGGCACATCGGCCATCAGCCTCAGGCTCGGCATGGCTGCGGCGATCATGCTCATCTCGCTGATCGGTGGGCGCATCATTCCAAGCTTCACCCGTAACTGGCTCGTGCGCGAAAATCCGGGCAGGCTGCCGGCCCCATTCGAGCGTTTCGACATCGCATCGCTTGTCATCTCAGGCATGGCGCTGGCAGCGTGGACGTTCGCTCCCGACCACCGCGCGTCAGGAACGCTTATGGCCGTCGCCGCAGTCTGCCAGGCGTGGCGTCTGTCGCGCTGGGCCGGCGAGCGCACACTGCGGGATCCGTTGGTGCTGGTTCTCCATCTTGCCTATACCTTCGTGCCGGTCGGTCTTGCCTTGGTCTCGGCGTCGATCTTCTTTCCCGATGCCGTACCGGCGGCGGCAGGACTTCACGCGCTCGGCACTGGTGCGGTAGGTTCAATGACGCTTGCCGTGATGATCCGCGCGACGCTTGGGCACACCGGGCAAAAGCTCAAGGCCGGGAAAGGCGCCTTGTTCATCTTCGTGGCCGTCCTTCTCGCGGGATCATTTAGAATCCTGGCCGCCTTCTTGCCCTATGACGTGGTGATCGACATGGCCGGCACCGCATGGGTGGCGGCATTTGCCGGCTTCACCCTGATCTACGGAACCGCATTGATGACGCCAAAGGCACGGTGAGGCGACGGGGAGAGCAGGTGACAGTCGAAACGCGATGGAACAGCCGCTGCTCTTTTTTCACGCAATGCCGAGGTGGCCGAGGAAACGGTTCGCCCACCCTCGATGGTCCCGGACTAGCCTGAATCCAAGATTGTCGGGAGGCGTGCCAACAGCACAGCCTCCGCTTTTCCCGTCGCTGACGAAGTTCGACATGTAGGCTCTGTGAAGCCCTTCAAGGACGTGGACACCGCAATTGTCGACGGAACTGGCAACACCGGTCCCATCCGCCGCCAACGTGGTGCGGACATAGCAGGTCGACGTCCACTCCCAGACGTTACCGGAAAAGTCGTAGAGGCCGCGCGAATTCGCTCCAAAAGAGCCACGGCTCCTGGGCAAGGGATCCGGTTTGCGATTGAGGTCCACCTCGGCCTGGTAGCTGGTGAGCCAACGCCTGGCAGGGTTGCTGGCATCGTTTTCGACACCCTCAAATTCTCCTGCGAACCGCTCCGCCGCGGCAAACGCCCACTCCTCATCGGACGGCAGCCGCCAGTCGTCGCCTGTCGCCTTCGAATACCATTGGGCGTAGGCATTGGCGTCGAGATAACTCACTCCGGTAACGGGAGCACCGGGCGCGATCGCGCGCGTCTCCTGTGCTGTCTGACAACCGCCAGCCGCAACACAGCTCGCATAGTCTGACACGCTGACCTGATAGGTCATGATTTCGATGGGTTCGTTGAACTGTCGGCTGAGCCGGGGATTTGATTGCGGGCGTCCATTCCTCAGGTACTCGCCCGGCAGGGGATAGGTGATCGAGCCAGGGTCCAAGGTGACTGTCGTGGCGGCAGAGTGGGGCGGTCGATGTCCGCTCCAGCCGATGTTGAGCCAGGACAAGCCCATTGGCACCGTCGCGGCCGCCATGGCGACCGAAACAACCTTCAGGGTGAAAGAAGACATGGCTTTTGTCCATGCCCGGACAGCATCGCCGTCCGGGCAAATTGGAGTGCCGTCAGTTGGTGGCGATGGGTTTAGGCGCCTCGACCTGTGTCATCAGGTCGTCGTCCCAATCGCCCTCGACCATGAAGTGAGCGGTCGCCCCGAGTTCCACGGCTTCGATCAGATTGTGGTTGACGTAAGCGTAGACACCGGGCTGCAGGAACGTATAGAGCGCCGAGCCCGCCGAGCCGCCACGGATGAACCAGGTTTCCAGGTCCTTAGCCGGCGGGTTGGCAAATTTTCCTTGTTCCCAAACATAGTCGCCGTGTCCACCGATGAGATGTGGTCGCGTATCGCGGTTGGCCTGTGAATGGACGATCAAGACGGTTTCGCCGACCTTGGCTTTCATGGCGTTGTCACCGGTCAGGGATCCGACCTTGCCGTTGAACACGACATGCGTCGGGATCAACCCGCGCATGACCTTGACGATGTCGTCGTAGCCGTCGCCGGCCGATTCGTAGCTCTTGAAATTGCCCTTCTCGTCGCGCGGAATATAGAAGTCGCTCTCGCCGATGTAGAAGATCTTGTCGTATTTGACCGGCTCGCCCTTGTCGTTCCTGAGTCCGTCGCGCGGCAGCACCATGATTGCGCCATTCATGCCGGAGACGACATGCCAAGGGATCATCGGACCACCAGGGGCGCAGTGATAGACGAACGTTCCCGTCCGCGTCGCCTTGAAGCGCAAGGTCACCTGTTCGCCGGGATTGATCAGCGTGAGACCGCCGCCGCCCAGAGCGCCGGTCGCGGCGTGAAAGTCGATGTTGTGGGCGAGTGAGTTGGTATCGGGGTTGATGAGCGTCAGTTCGACATAGTCGTCCTGGTGCACGACCATCAGCGGGCCGGGGATCGAGCCGGCATAGGTCATCGCATTGAGCTTCGTGCCATCGGCGTCGATGACGACAGGCTTTTCCTCGATCGACATGGTGAACTCGAGGATCTTCGGTCCGCCCTCGGCGATCTGGTGATGCGGATGCACGAACGGCGGCGCCACGAGCTTGATCTTTTCCCGGGGGAGCCCCTGAATGTCTGCCTTTGTCACCGTTGCCGAAAATGCCGGCAATGCCGCCACGGCGGCAGCGCCAATGGCTGCTCCGAAAAGGGCCTCGCGTCGCGTGATCATGTCAGTCTCCTGTCTTTCTACCGTTGCGGATGAGTAGAAACTATCGGACCTGACGCAGCGTTTCTTTGCGCTGGCGCAAATTGGCGGATGTTAATCCCAGAAACAACAGCCCTCGGATTGCGTCAGCCTTGTGAGCCAAGTTTGATATGCTGCAGTTTTGGTGTCGCATCTTTCTGCAAGCCTGCGCAGTCACTGGCGGCTCTCTGAAGATCAGCCGCCGGTATCGTTCTGCAGATAGATTTGAGTTTGCAAGGTGGCCAAGCCCACCTCGACAGAGGGCAACGGCCATCGCATTTCCGTCAGTGCGCCTGCCGAGAGCGTGCTCGCCAAGCATGAAGGGCGCTACACGCCGCAGGAGGCGCCAACGGCCTCACATCCAAGCGATGTAGGAAGCGAGCAGAACCCGACAGGACTCTTCTTTGCGTCCCCGCTTTTCCGCAGCTACGAAACCATCATCACGGAGAGCGGATCTGTACCGAGGAAGAGGCTGTCCTTGACTTGCCCGACGCCGGCAACGTTCTCCGCTGCAACGATTGCAGCTTTCTGTTGACGCTCGTCGACAATCGCCCCGGTCAGTTCGACGACGCAGTCGCTGACCCTAACATCAATCAAGTCACCACCGGCCCACGATTGTCCCTGCAGCTCGGCAAGTATAGCCTTGCGGATCAGGTCGTCATCGGGTGGCGTGGTGCCCTGTTTCGACGTGGTGCGGATCAGGACACGTAGCAAATCAGTTCGCGTGACGATTCCGACGACCCTTTCCCGATCGACAATCGGCACATTGTTGATGCGGTGTTGCATCATCAAGTTTACAATATCAGCAATCGAGGCGCCTGGGCCGTTCGAGCGCGCATAGTCATCGGCGATTGTGCCCGGGCCAAGATCAAACTCCAGCCAGCGAGGACGCGCCCGCTCAGTTCCCAGTTCCTCTCGGCGCAAGAAGTCGCTTTTGCTTACAATGCCAACAAGGGCACCGTCGCTGCCCGTTACCGGGAGGCAGCTTATTTTGTTTGAGAGCATGAGCTCGACTGCTTCGGCAATCGTCGCGTTCGCATCCGTTGTGATGACTGGCTTCGTCATTATGGCTTCGGCTTGCATGCTCACCTCCTGATTTTTGTCAGACGACGATGGGACATTGCGACACGCGGCGCTTTGATCTGAGTCACTTGGAACGGGGGGCACTCTCCGCGCCGTCGTCGCGTTCGATGAGAATGCGCTCCGCCGCGCCGTCGAGATCCTCGTACTGACCGCTTCTCAACGCCCACAGGAAGCCGGACAGGCCGAGTGCGCCCAGAAAAAGCGCGACAGGTATGAGGTAAGTGAGAGTGGTCATGACGATCCGACCAGTTCGTTGGCGTTGGCCAGTCTTTCGCGGCGAATGTTCTTGGCCGGTGAAATTGGCTCTGACGAGCGCAGGCGCAGCGCATTGCCAATGACAAGCAGCGACGAGGCGGACATGGCGACCGCCGCTATCAAAGGCGTGACGTGCCCGAGGATGGCGATCGGTACCGCGACCGCATTGTAGACGATCGCGATGACGATGTTCTGCCGGATCAAGCGTCCTGCCTGGCGCGAGACGTCCAGCGCCAGTGGGATGGCCAGGAGGCTTTCGCGCAGAAAAACGAAGTCGGCTGCATTGCGGCCAATGTCGGCGGCCGTGGCGGGCGCGATCGAGACATGCGCAGCGCTCAGCGCCGGCGTGTCGTTGAGCCCGTCGCCAACCATCAGGACCTTGTGCCCGTCTCTCGCCAGACTCTCGATGCGTTCGACCTTGCCGGACGGCAGGAGGCAAGGGACGAAGTCATCGACACTCAGAACGTCCGCAACCTCCGAGCAGGCTTTGGCGGTGTCGCCCGAGAGCATCTCCACGTGCAGACCCGCATTGTGCAGTTGATCAATGGCTGTTCTAGCGTCGGCGCGCAGCGCATCCTCGAAAACGAAGGATACGACAATCATCCCGTTTTCCGTCAGGACTGTTCCGCCGTAGCCATGTTTGCCTTCACCGCCGGTTCGAGCCTTCCAGCCCGCCCATCCGCGTCGACCCAGCCGCCAAATGCTTCCAGCGGCGGCGGCTTCGATCCCGAACCCTGGGTGCTCGGTTACTTTATCGAATTTGTGCTGGCTGCTGCTAGCGGCAAGGCCGGCAATAGCCTTTGAATATGGATGGCGCGAATGCGCGGCCATGTCGGCTGCGATTTCCAGCATGGCGGGATCGATCGACGTCGCGTTGACGAGCCGCGGCTGGCCAAGCGTGAGCGTGCCGGTCTTGTCGAACACCGCCGTGTCGATTGTCGCCAGGCGTTCCATGGCCGAGCCGTCCTTGACCATGATGCCGTTCTCGAACAGGCGTCGCGCGGCGACCACCTGCACGATCGGCACCGCGAGGCCGAGTGCGCACGGGCATGTGATGATCAGAACGGCAATGGCGACGGTTGTCGCCCGATGCCAGTCGCCGGTCGCCGCCATCCAGCCCAGGAATGTCACAAACGCGGTGAGATGGACCACCGGGGCATAAAGCGCTGAAACGCGGTCGGCGATACGGCGATATTGCGCGCGGCCGCCCTCGGCGGCCTCCATCAACCGGACCATTTCCGCCAGGAACGAATCCTTCGCGGCGGCTGCCGCCTGGATCGTCAGCGGGCCTGTAAGATTGAGCACACCGGCCTGTACAGCTTCGCCCGGCGCCACGTTTTTCGGCGTGCTTTCGCCTGAGGCCAGCGAGCAGTCGAGATCCGACGTTCCCTGGATGATCTTGCCGTCGACGGGTATCCTTTCACCAGCCGCGATCAACAGCTGCATCCCCGGTTCGATCTCGCCGACCGGCAGATAGTCGCGCGCGCCATCGCCGCGCAGCACCATGGCGCCACGCGCGGCCAGCTGAGACAGGCCTTTCACGGCAGTCCGGGCACGCTCCCGCATCACATGATCCAGCGTGCGTCCGATCAAAAGGAAGAACAGCAGCGATACCGACGCGTCGAAATAGGCATGGTCGCCATGATTGATCGTCTCATAAAGGCTCATGGCGTAGGCGAGCGAAACACCGACCGCGATGGGCACGTCCATATTCATGCGGCCATGACGCAAGGCATTCCAGGCCGAGCGGAAGAAGATGCCGCCGGCGAAGGCGAGGACAGGAATGGCGATCAGCGCCGAGACCCAGTGAAACAGGTCGCGGGTCGCACCTTCGGCGCCGGACCAGACCGAGACCGAAAGCAGCATGATGTTGCCCGCCGCAAAGCCAGCAACAGCGACGGCGCGGATCAGTTCGGCAAGCGTCTTGTCCTTGTCGTCGACCTCGGGTGCGAACAGATGCGCTTCGTAGCCCAGCCTGCCAAGCGCGGCGACGAAGGGTGGCACCTCGTCTCCACGCCACTGGACCGCGACCCGCTTCGTCGACAGGTTGACGCGCGCGCTTTCGACATGATCAAGCTTTCCAAGTGCCGCCTCGATCGTCTGGATGCAGGCGGCGCAATGAACCGCCGGCACTGAAAGGTCGGTCTGGCGAAGGTTGTCGCCAAGCGATCGGCTCGCCAACCTGATCTCCTGGCTGGATGGCAGGACCGACGTGGCGCCCTTCAGATCCAGCGCCATTTCAGCGCCCGGTGCACAACAGCTCATTGCAGCGCTCCATGCGAAATCATGATCCTGCGGACGTCGCGATAGGGTCGCGCCAGGCCGGCATCGGCGTCGACTTCAACGATCCAGACGCCGTCCTTCGGCATGTGCTGCGCGGCGAACTCCGGGCCGGAGGCGAGGGCGAGCGTGACGGACTCGTCCTCTTTCTCGTAGGCGGGATGACGAAACAGGACCTTGACGCCGTGCAGGGGAACTGGCTTGCCGGCAGCGTCGGAGAGGCTGTAGCGGACCTCGCCCCATGCGATGGTCAGCTTGCCGGTCCAACCGAGCGCTGCTTGGGCGCGGCCGGCCTCGGCCTCCTTGTTGAATTGCTGGCTGGCCACATATGTGTTCTCGACGACGAGGCCGGTCCAACTCGTATTGGCGAGCGTGGCCATTGTCAGGTTGACCGCGATGACCACCCCGAAAAAGGTGAGAATGATGGCCAGCATGTGCCTGCCGGTGAATTCGCGAGGCTTTTGGGCATTGGCGGTCATTTGGCGGCCTCTGGCGCATTGAATGTTGCGGTGTACTCGTTCGACTCGAAGCTCGCTCTGTCCTCGACACGGAACTTGAAGGTCTGTGCCGGGGCGTGGATCTGGTCCGCCGGCTGGCGAACGAAGACCTTCAACGTTTTCAGGCGGTCGGGCTCGACCGGGATGGCGAAAGACCGGCCGGCCGGAATGTCGTCGCCGACGACGAGCATGTCGGCACCCTCCAGGCCCTGCATGGTGACGACGATTGTCCTTGGCTCGGGGATCATGTTGAGCAGCTTGACGGTATAGCCATTGCGGATGGAGCCATCGGATAGCGTGACGAATTGCGGATTGCGGTCATGCAGCACGTTCAGTTCGAGCCGATCGCGCGTCAGCAGCGAATAGAGCAGGCCCAGCCCGATCAGCGACCACAGGCCCATGTAGACGTAGGTGCGCGGCCGGAAGATCTTGCGAATGTGAAAATGCGCCACCTGATCGGAGAAGGTGCCGACGGCCGTCCTGACCAGTGACGGATTGACTGAACTGGAGCCGCCCGCGGTCGCCAGCATCATGTTGGCGTTGTAGTCGGAGAGCGTCGCGTAGGCGATCAGCCCGCGCTCCTTGCCGAGCTTGTCCATGACGCCGTCGCAGGCGTCGATGCACAGTGCGCAGGTAATGCATTCGAGCTGCTGGCCGTCGCGAATGTCGATCCCCATCGGGCACACCGCGACACAGGCATTGCAGTCGACGCAGTCGCCGACGGACTGCCCCGAGGCTTGCACCTTCTTCGCATGACGCGAGCGCGGTTCGCCGCGCCAGTCATTGTAGGTGACGGTGAGCGAATTCTCGTCGAGCATGGCCGCCTGGATGCGCGGCCATGGGCACATATAGGTGCAGACCTGCTCGCGCATCAGCCCGCCGAACGTGTAGGTGGTCGCCGTCAACACGGCGATGGTGATGTAGGCGATAGGCGCGGCGGTACCGGTGAAAAGCTCGCCAACCAGCGTCGGTGCATCGGCAAAGTAGAAAATCCAGGCGCCGCCGGTCGCCGCGCCGATGACCAGCCAGATCGTGTGCTTCGATACGCGCAGCATCAGCTTGCGGGCGGTCCAGGGACCTGCATCGAGCTTCATGCGGGCGTTGCGGTCGCCCTCTATCGCGCGCTCGACGACGAGGAACAGATCGACCCACACCGTCTGTGGGCATGCATAGCCGCACCAGGCACGGCCGACAGTCGACGTGATCAGGAAAAGACCGACGCCCGCCATGACCAGAAGGCCAGCCACGTAAAAGAATTCCTGCGGCCATATCTCGATGAAGAAGAAGTAGAAGCGCCGATTGGCGACATCGAGCAGCACGGCCTGGTCGGGCGCAAACGGACCACGGTCCCATCGCAGCCATGGCGTTAGATAGTAAATGCCAAGCGTGATCGCCATCACCAGCCATTTGAAGCGTCGAAAATTGCCCGAGGCGCGTTTTGGAAAGATCTTCTTGCGCGCGGCGTAGAGGGGCTGACGTGTCTTGGCGGAATTGACCGCCTCCGCTTCCAGCCGTTCCACCTGCGTCTTGTCGAGCACGATTATCTCCACTTGCGCGCAGACTGTGATTTTGAGCGCGCCGGGCAACATTGCCGCCGCATGGACCGACCCGCGTTGATGCAGGTCAATCGGCGAATGCCGAAAAGATCGAGGCCCGGACTGGCCGGGCCTCGTCGCTCAGGCGGTGAAGGGCAGGAAATAGGGCCCCCGACCTATTCCCCACCGCCGAGCGAATGGATGTAGACCGCCAACTCCTTGACCTTGGTCTCGCCGAGACGCGCGCCCCATGCAGGCATCACGCCCTGCTTCGGTGCGCGAACCTGGTCACCGATTGCCGTCTCGCCCGACCCGTAAAGCCAGATCGCGTCGGTCAGGTCGGGCGCGCCGAGTTCCCTGTTGCCTTTCGCATTGTCGCCATGACAGGCAACGCAGTTTTCGGCAAAGACCTTGGCGCCGGGTTGGATCAGACTTGCATCGTTGACCTTGCCTGACAGGCTGGCGACGTAGGCGCTGACCTGTGCAATCTGGTCAGCGGTGATGATGTCGCCAAAGGCCGGCATTTCCGACAGGCGCGTTTCTGCATCGTTCGCAAAGCGGATGCCATGCGTGATCGTCTGCTGGACCTGCTCGGCCTTGCCGCCCCACAGCCAGTCGTCGTCGTTGAGGTTGGGAAAGCCCTTGGAACCTTGGGCGCCGGAGCCGTGGCACTGCGTGCAATTGACCTTGAATGCGGCGCCGCCGGCCGCGACCGCGAATTCGCGCAAGGCATCGTCCGCTGCGATTTCCGAGACGGTCTTCGACTCTACGGCCGCGACATACTTGCCCTTCGACACTTCTGCCGCCACCAACTCGTTCTTGACGTCCTTGCGGCTCGAATAGCCGAGCACACCGGTTGTCGCGGAGTGCAGCAGCGGCCATGCCGGATAGGCGATCGTGTAGCCGATCGCCCAGACGATGGTGACGTAGAACGTGATGACCCACCAGCGCGGAAGCGGATTGTTCAGTTCCCGGATGCCGTCCCACTCATGGCCAGTGGTTGAGACGCCAGAGATTTCATCGATGTGCTCGTCGCTCATGATCACTCGTCCTCAAGGGGAATCCGGGCAGCTTCGTCGGCCAGCCTGCGGCTGCCGGGGCGCAGGGCAAAGACAATTGCTCCGACAAAGAAGAGCGCCATGGCGACCAGACCCCAGCTGTCAGCAAACTCCCGCATCAAATTGTATTCCATGGATAAACCTCCTCAGCGGTAACCGGCGGCCTCGTCGTAGTTCTTGAAATCCACCAAGGTCCCGAGCATCTGCAGGTACGCAACGAGGGCATCCATTTCGGTGACCTGTTGCTGGTTGCCGTCGAAGTCGCCGATCTTGGCTTTGGGGTAGCGGGCTTCGAGGCCGGACGTGTCGGCGTTGGGATCGGCTTGCGCCATCAGGTCGGCGTTGGCGTGGGCGACCATGTCATCGCTGTAGGGGACACCGACACGCCTGTTGGCAACCAGATGCGTCGAGAAGTCCTTCACCTCGATCGGCGTGTCTTTGAGGAACGCGTAGCTCGGCATGATCGATTCCGGCACCACCGAACGCGGATCCGTCAGATGCTCGACATGCCACAGATTCGAGTAGCGGTCGCCAACCCTGGCGAGGTCCGGCCCGGTCCGCTTCGATCCCCACTGGAAAGGATGATCGTACATCGACTCGGCAGCCAGGCTGTAGTGACCGTAGCGCTCGACTTCGTCGCGGAACGGCCTGATCATCTGGCTGTGGCAGAGGTAGCAGCCTTCGCGCACATAGATGTTGCGCCCGACAAGTTCGAGCGGTGAATAGGGGCGCATGCCTTCCACCTTCTCGATCGTGTTGTCGAGGTAGAAGAGCGGTGCGATCTCGACGATGCCGCCGACGGTCACCACAAGAAGGGAGCCCACGAGAAGCAGCGTCGCGTTCTTCTCGATGATTGCGTGTCTATCCATCAAGCCCATGTTCTGGCTCCTTATTCGGCAGGCTGAAGGGTGGGAACGGCGCCAGGCATTGGTTGCTCCTCGCGCTGGTGGCCGAGGATGGTCATGGCGATGTTCCAGGCCATGATCAGGGCGCCGGAGAGGTACATGGCGCCGCCCATGGCCCGCATGACATAGTAGGGGTGCATGGCGGCGACGGTTTCAGCGAAGGAGTAGACCAGAAAGCCCTGCTCGTCGTATTCGCGCCACATCAGGCCCTGCATGATGCCGGACACCCACATCACCGCGGCGTAGACAACGATGCCCAGCGTCGCCAACCAGAAGTGCCAGGTAACCAGCCGCAGGGAATAGAGCCGTTGACGGTTCCAGAGCTTCGGCACCATGTAGTAGATCGCGCCGAACGAGATCATGCCGACCCAGCCGAGTGCGCCGGAGTGCACATGACCAATGGTCCAGTCGGTATAGTGCGATAGCGAGTTGACCGTCTTTATCGACATCATCGGCCCTTCGAAGGTCGACATGCCGTAGAAGGCGATGGCCATCACCATCATGCGGATGATCGGGTCGGTACGCAGCTTGTCCCAAGCGCCTGACAAGGTCATCAGGCCATTGATCATGCCACCCCATGACGGCATCCACAGCATGATCGAGAACACCATGCCGAGCGTCTGCGCCCAATCGGGCAGGGCAGTGTAGTGCAGGTGATGCGGCCCGGCCCAGATGTAGAGAAAGATGATCGCCCAGAAATGGATGATCGACAGCCGATAGGAATAGACCGGCCGGTTCGCCTGCTTGGGGACGAAGTAATACATCATGCCGAGGAAGCCGGCAGTGAGGAAGAAGCCGACGGCGTTGTGGCCATACCACCATTGCGTCAGGGCGTCCTGGACCCCGGAAAAAGCGGAGTAGCTCTTGGAGCCGAGAAACGAGGCCGGCATCGACAGGTTGTTGATCACGTGGAGCATCGCGATCGTCACGATGAAGGACAGATAGAACCAGTTGGCGACATAGATGTGCGGTTCCTTGCGCTTCAGGATCGTGCCAAGGAACAGGACGAGGTAGGCGACCCAGACAATGGTCAGCCAGATGTCGACATACCATTCAGGTTCGGCGTATTCGCGGCTCTCGGTGATGCCGAGCAGATAGCCGGTCGCGGCCATGACGATGAAAAGCTGGTAACCCCAAAAGACGAACCAGGCGAGATCGCCGCCGAAAAGCCGGGCGCGGCAGGTCCGCTGCACGACATACAATGACGTGCAAAGCAATGCGTTGCCGCCGAAGGCGAAGACGACCCCCGAGGTATGCAGCGGCCGCAAGCGGCCGAAATTGAACCAGGGCTGGATGTTGAGATCGGGGTAGGCAAGCTGCAGCGCGATGACGACGCCGACCAGCATGCCGACGACACCCCAAAACATCGTGGCGATGGCGCCGTAGCGGATTGGACCGTCCATGTAGGCGGATGGGTCGATCGGAGCGGCCACTTCGAAGCTTGTGTTGCGGATGAGGATGCCGACAAACCCGAGCAGCACAAAAAACAGCACCCACATGTGCTGGCGGAAAGGCTCGTCGACACCGAACCCGGCCGCGACAAGGGCGGCAAATGTGAACAGCCCCAAAGCGAAGATTTGTGTACCAAACTTCATGACATGTCCCCGACGTCGATTCCGATGCGCGGACGCCAATCCGCGTGACACCAATTCAGCAGTCGGCCCACCGCCGCCTTGATCCATGTCAAAGCCACATCCTTTTGGATTGGGCAGCGTCGGTCGCACAAACGATCAGGAGGCTGCCGTTGAACAGGTTGAAGGAGCTGGGATCGTCGCTGAACGAAACAGGCCGTGAAAATACGACAGCTCGATCTGGCCGGGAGGCGGTTCCGGCGGCGGTGATGAAACGTGCCCATCTGGAAAAGCTGCAGCTCTGCGAGGCCCTCGAAAGAATCGCCGACACCTTGCCGAAGGTTGATCGTTTGAATGCCTGAGCACGGCAAACGCGATCGTCCCGCCATTGCGAAACATTCATCGATACGAAGAGACGATGATCTTCCCGGCCTACGAGGCTGGTTTGAACAGCCGCGACGCCAACCTCGATTCCACCCGGCGATTGCGCGCCGAACATGTCGAGGACGAATGCTTTGCCGGCGAGGTGACTGAAATTCTGCTGGCGATCGGCCATGGCAAGACCATCGACAATGCCGAAGCGGTTGGTTTCATGCTGCGCGGCTTCTTCGAAAGCGTGCGCCGCCACATCGCCTTTGAGCGCGAGCATGTCCTGCCGATGATCGGGATCGTCGATTAACTCTTAAGCGCCAGAGCGCATTTGCAGCCGATCCAAGTTCTCGACAACAACATGCCGATTGTTCTCGATGCGGATCACGTGATCCGATCGCAGCCGGGTCAGCTGACGGCTTACAGTCTCGATCGTCAGACCGAGGAAATCGGCGATGTCGGCGCGGGTCAGAGGTAGCTCGAAACGTGTCGACTGGGCGGCGGGGTCGAGCGCGGGATCGATGTTTCTGGCGATCATCAACAGAAAACTCGCCACCTTTTCCGATGCACTCTTGCGCCCCAGCGTCACCATCCAGTCGCGCGCGTCGTCGAGTTCGTTCAGCGTCTGTTTGAAGAGGCGGTGCTCCAGTCCCGGCGACTCTTTCATCATCCGTTCGATCGCGGCCTTGGGGAATGAGCACAGGGAGACGGCGGTAGCGGCTTCGGCGTTGATCGCGCTTTCTCCCTTGAAAGGCCGTCCCAGAAAATCGGGTGCGAACTGCAGGCCGACGATCTGCTGGCGCCCATCCGAAAGGCTCTTTGTGAGCTTGACCACGCCGGAGAGCACGTTCGCGTAACTGTCGACGGCCTCGGCGTCACCGATCAATTCCACGCCCGCTTCAACAGTATGCTTCGACGAGGTCTTGGCAAGGCCCACCAGCTGATCCGGATCGAGCGCGCCGCAAACGCCATGGTGCCGAGCTTCGCATGATTGGCAAAGCACGGGAATGCCGATGCTATGAACATCCTGACGCACTGTCATCGTGATCGTCCGCGGACCCAAAGTCCTTTCACGATATAGCATCGACCCAAGCAAAAGCGCTTGCGGCAGTTTGTCCGCAGCCGATGGGCGTTGACCGAAATCAAGGCGGCTATTGCGTCTCGTGAGCAGAGTCGTGCGAAACAGCCCGGAGCAGATTAGGACATGCGCCCAGATTTAGTTGCCCGACTTGGCGAGAACGTGCCGCGTTACACCAGCTATCCGACGGCGCCGCATTTTCATCCAGGTGTCGATGCTGCCGTTTGTCGCGGCTGGTTGCAAACGCTTGGCGGGGATGACGAGATTTCGCTCTATCTGCACATCCCTTACTGCGACAAGCTATGCTGGTTCTGTGCTTGCCATACCAAGCAGACCCGCCATTACGAGCCGGTGACCACCTATCTGCGTTCACTGCATGCCGAGATCGCCACCGTCGCCGGTCTTGTCGCAGGCAAGGGCCGCGTGCGTGCCGTCCATTTCGGCGGCGGTTCGCCGACGATGCTCAAGCCCGAGGATATGGTGGCGCTGGGAACGGTCCTGCGCAACAGCTTCGCCTTTCTTGCCGGCGCCAAGATCAGCGTCGAAATCGAGCCCAATGATATGGACGATGCCCGCCTCGACGCGCTTACCGAAATCGGCATGACAAGGGCGAGCCTCGGCGTTCAGGATTTCGGTCCGAAGGTGCAGAAGGCAATCAACCGCGAGCAGAGCTTCCTACAGACCAAGACGGTCGTGGACGGCGTTCGTTCGCGCGGCGTCGAATCCGTCAATCTCGACCTACTCTACGGCCTGCCGCACCAGACCAGGGAGAGCGTCGCCTCCACGGTTGCGCAGGCACTGACCCTGGAGCCGGACCGGATCGCGCTTTTTGGCTACGCCCATGTACCGTGGTTCAAGAAACATCAGACGATGATCGACGAGGCTTGGCTCCCCGGTCCCGCGGAACGATTTGCCCAATCGCAACTGGCCGCGCAGGTGATCGTGGACCAGGGCTACGAAGCAATCGGGCTCGACCATTTCGCCAAACCGGGCGATGCGCTGGCGCTTGCGGCCCGCGCCGGGACCTTGCACCGGAATTTTCAGGGCTACACCGAGGATCGTTGCGAAACCTTGATCGGCCTCGGCCCATCGTCAATCAGTCAGTTTCGCCGGGGCTATGCACAGAACATCCCTTCGACCGCCGAGTATGGGCGCATGGTCGCGGACGGCGGATTGGCTACGGTCCGCGGCGTTGCGCTTTCCGATGACGACCGCGTTCGCGGCTGGATCATCGAGCGCCTGATGTGCGATTTCGGCTTCTCCGCAATCGACTTGGTGGAGCGCTTTGGCGAACCCGGCCAGAGACTTCTCGTCAAGGCGAGTTCCACCGCCCTTCACGATCCTGCGCGGTTGCTTGAACTTGACGGTGACCGCTTCGTCGTGCCGGCGGAAAACCGCCCCTTTGTCAGGAGCATCGCGGCAAAGTTCGACAAATATTTCGAAACCGGCAAGGCGAGACATTCCGTAGCCGTCTGAGCGTCAGCTTGGTAGGACCGAGTGCGATGAGACCCGATTTTGGGCCAGGGCCGTCAAGCCTATGACGACCGTGTCCATGACCTGATGGATGACCTACATCCTCATCTGACAGCGCAAATGGTCGACCGCGTCAGGAATCGCTTCTCCCGCCCGTTGTCCAGCGAGAACATGCCGCCGCGACCAGCCACCTTGCGAGGCTCCGATGTAGAAGGGGGCCTCGCCGATGTGGCCGAGCAGCACATCCTGGTCACCAATGATGAAGCCCGCCACCGGACAGCACATCGGCGAAGAGCCGTCGCAACAGCCGCCGGACTGATGGAACAGCACCGGCCCATGATCGGTGACGATCTCCGCCATCAGTTCAAGGGCAGCCGGTGTCGCCGTGACTTTTGCAAGCATGGTCTTGTCCGCTTTCCAACCATGCGCGCGGCCCCAATGGAGCCGCGCGCATGAGCGCAGTGATCAGAAGAAGCCGAGCTTCTTCGGGCTGTAGCTGACCAGCATGTTCTTGGTCTGCTGATAGTGGTCGAGCATCATCTTGTGGGTCTCGCGGCCGATGCCGGACTGCTTGTAACCGCCGAAGGCCGCATGCGCGGGATAGGCGTGGTAGCAATTGGTCCAGACGCGGCCAGCCTGGATCGCCCGGCCGAAGCGGTAGGCGCGGTTGGCGTCGCGTGTCCAGACGCCGGCACCCAGGCCGTAGAGCGTATCGTTGGCAATCGCCAGTGCTTCCTCGTCGTCCTTGAAAGTCGTGACCGAAACCACCGGCCCAAAAATCTCCTCCTGGAAGATGCGCATCTTGTTGTGGCCCTTGAACACCGTCGGCTGGACGTAGTAGCCACCAGCCAGGTCGCCGGGTAGAAGATTGCGTGCCCCACCGGTCAGCAACTCGGCTCCTTCCTGGCGGCCGATGTCGATGTAGGACAGGATCTTTTCCATCTGCTCAGACGAGGCCTGAGCACCGATCATCGTCGCCGGGTCGAGCGGGTCGCCCTGCACGATGGCCTCGACGCGCTTGAGGGCGCGTTCCATGAACCTATCGTAGATCGATTCCTGGATGAGCGCTCGGCTCGGGCAGGTGCAGACCTCGCCCTGGTTCAGCGCGAACATTACGAAGCCTTCGATCGCCTTGTCGAAGAAATCGTCGTCTTCGGCGACGACATCCCTAAAGAAGATATTGGGCGACTTGCCGCCGAGCTCGAGCGTCACGGGGATCAGGTTCTGGCTGGCATATTGCATGATCAGCCGACCGGTCGTGGTTTCGCCGGTAAAGGCGATCTTGGCAATGCGCGGCGACGACGCGAGCGGCTTGCCAGCCTCGAGGCCGAAGCCGTTGACAATGTTGAGCACGCCTGGCGGCAGCAGGTCGCCGATGAGATCCGCCCACAGCAAGATCGCAGCCGGGGTCTGCTCGGCAGGCTTGAGAACGACGCAGTTTCCGGCGGCGAGGGCAGGCGCAAGCTTCCAGCATGCCATCAGCAACGGGAAGTTCCACGGGATGATCTGGGCGACCACGCCGAGCGGCTCATGGAAATGATAAGCGACAGTGTCGTCGTCGATCTGGGAAAGGCTGCCTTCCTGGCCACGCACCGCGCCGGCGAAATAGCGGAAATGGTCGATGGCCAAAGGCAGGTCGGCCGCGGTCGTTTCGCGGATCGGCTTGCCGTTGTCCCAGGTTTCGGCACAGGCTAGGAGATCGAGGTTCTCCTCCATGCGGTCGGCGATGCGGTTGAGGATAAGCGACCGCTCGGCCACGCTGGTGCGTCCCCAGGCATCCTTGGCGGCGTGCGCCGCATCCAGGGCCGCCTCGATATCCTGGGCATCCGAACGAGCAACCTCGCAGAGTAGCTGGCCGTTCACAGGTGAGTAGTTCTCGAAGTAGCGGCAGGACCGCGGCTCGGCCCATTTGCCGCCGATAAAATTGCCATAGCGCTTGTCGAAGGGCGCCTTGACCGGGCGTGAGAATTCAACCTTGTTCATGTGTCTTCCTCCCAAAGCTGACGTCGCGGGATGCGACGCTTCGGAAGAGACTTGCGATTTCCGCCTGGAGTTGTCACCGCACCGGTCACTGCGGTTGGACATGATGTGTCGCAGAATTGCGACAGTCATGGTCGCCAAGGGTGTTCAGTGTGACCGGTGGACATCCAGGCGGTTGAGTTTGCGGTGAAGCGTCGCGCGGCTGATACCCAGCGCCTGAGCCGCCGCGGAGACATTTCCGTCTGCCCGCGCCAGCGCACGCTGCAGGGCGCCGCGCTCTGCTTCGGCGAGGACTTTGGAGTCACTCTCGGCCCAGCCGAGCAGATCGGCGGCGGGCATCGGTCTGTCGAGACACTGTTGCGTAAGGCCAAGCGCCAGGCGGGCCGAACGGGTCGCGCCGACCACGAGATCGTCCGCGTCGACGGCAATCAGCGCACCGGAACCTTTGTCGATCACCGGTGCAAGTAGAATGCGCGCCTTTGCGAACGCCATCTTGAAGTTTTCACTTTCGATCCGTCGCGCCGCGTCGACGACAGCCATCGAGATGAGATTGGCGAAGGCTTCGGTCAGATCGGCCCGGCAGGAGGACACGTCAAGCGCGGCTACAAGGTTCCCCTCATGATCATGGACCGGAGCGGTGGTGCAACTGAGCAGCGTGTTGCGCGTGTGGAAATGCTGGTCACGGTGAATTGTCAACGCCCGGCGCTCAACTAGGCAGGTGCCGATTCCGTTGGTGCCCTGGCTTTCCTCATTCCAGACGGAGCCGGTCCACAAACCCCAAGAATGAAACGTCTCATCGTCGACAGGCGCCCCACGCCGTTCGACCGGCACGCCGTCACGATCGGCGAGCAGGACACAGCATCCGACGCCGCCAACAGCAAGATAGAGACGGTCGAGACTCGATTGGGCAGCTTGGACGAGAGGTTCGATGCGTTGCCGGGCGTGCCCCAGTTCGGCCTCTGTCAGATAGGGTGGGAGACTGCAGTCCGCTGGATCGAGCCGATGCAAATTGGACGACCGTCGCCAGGAGGCTACCAGCGCGGACTTCGCTGCAGCGTCCGAGGCAATCGCCACCTGGATGCGGTCAGCATGATGACCGTATTGATCTTCGCGCATTACTTATCCTCCCGCAACCTGATGTCTTTCCTCCGTCCTGGCCGACCGGTTTGCGGTCCGATCAGCACGTAGTCAATTCGTCGAAAGAAGCAGAAAGGCAGATCGCTTCCTGTTGCCTAAGCTCCCAACGACAAAGCCTACCAACAGAATGCCACGCAATCATTGATCAGGAGCAAGTCTGAGCATCGTTGGTCAGAAATGCTCGCCGGCCTTGAACGGCCCGATGCGGGTGCCTGCCGCGATCAGATAAGCCGTGGACCAGCCGATGAGCAGGAACCCGTTTACGCCTTCAAGCGCGGCCAGGACCCGCCACGCATGGGCGGGTACGATGTCGCCGTAGCCAACCGTCGAAAAGGTAATGGTGGAAAAGTACAACGCCGTTTCGAAATCAGCGAAGATATCGAGCAACCAGTAGAGCCCGGCCCAAAGCCAGACCTCTACGGTCATAACCCCAAAGAGCCCCATCACCACGCTGATCATCGCGACGATGCGGCTGCGGCGCCCGTGCATGCGAAACCGGGCGACCAGGTGTCCCATCGCGTGTGTCACGGCGATCAGACCAAAGGAATGGACCAGGACCGTCAGACTTATGACCGCAGTGCCGATGAGTAGATTGAGGATCATCGGCGAAAGCTAGATGACGCATGGATCTGGGTCCTTGTGCGAAATCAAATCCACCGCAGCATACTCCAAACCGCGACGGGGACTGCGTTCGCATGAACGCATTGGTTGCCGTTTCTGAAGACAAGGTCGTCGCAGGCTTTGTTTGCACCATGTGTGCAGAAAGACTTACTTGTGAAAAGTGGCTTTCTGCTGCGGCTGCAAAAGATCTGGCCTCCAATTGCCCTGGGGTTATTGGATGAACGATCTACGCCGCGAGGGCTGAAGCTCAACCGCAAGCCTTCGGCATCTGCCTCTCCTTACTTTGCTCCCTCGGACCGTGAAATGCGCCGCTCCCGATTGCGGCGCCGGCGCTTTTGTTCCGCGGACACGGCCGCAGCCTGCTTCAGATAAGCCGCCTTTTCCTTTCCCTTCAATTTCTTGGCGAATTCCAGCATCGTATAATACCAGCTGTGATGCGTGGCTGTACCCGTCGGCTCAATCTCCGCAGCCCGGCGGTATTTCTCAAATGCCGCCTTATAGGTCTTGGCGGCGCCGGTTCTACGGGCCAGATCGGCCAGCGCGTGGCCCCAGCTCAGATAGACGCTGTAATAATTTGGATTAGCCGCTCCCGCAGCCTGGAAATGCCCCATCGACTTCTTAAACAGCGCGAGGTCGTCCGTGATCCGCGCCAAATCATGTAGTGCCTTGGCAAAATTGTTGTGAACGACGTCGGGCGTCCGGGTGTGTCGGAGCGCTGCTTCGTAATGGCCAAATGCTTCTCTCAGTATCCCATTGTCGTTGCGGGGATATTCTGCGCGTGCCAGATCCGCCAGCGCATTCGCCAAATTGTTGTGGGCGTCTGAAAACTGAGGATCTATAACCAGTGCGGCCCGATATTTCACGACGGCGCGGTGGAGCAGCGCTTCCGCCGCCCTAGTCATCACTTCCAGTGCACCATCTCGGACTGCCCTAGACAGGTCGAACAGGACATTGCCCCAGTTGTAGAGGGCATCAGCTTCTGTGACCCGAATTTTCGTTGCGATGGCGAAATGCTCAGCGGCTTTCCGATAAAGGTCACGATCATCGTCGATTTTCGCCGCTGAGTGGGCGCGATCGCCCAGAATCATTTGGGGCCAGCCGTAAGTGTCCCGTTCCCGTTCGGTCAGCTTCTCCAGCTGCCGGCCCTTGAACAACGCGGCAACGCGCTCATGCTCGCCTGCGAGGAAATAGTATTCGGTAGATAGGGCCTGCTCTTGGCCGGCGATCAGCGCGTCGAGCTGGGGTCGTATGACGGCGGCGGCGTCAAACCGGCTTTCGCGGAGCCCAGGCTCGTCGTACAGATCGTTTCTCGGAGCTTTGTAGTCCTTCAGCATCTGAAACATAGATTTTAAATGCGAAAACGGCTGCGTTACGAAACGCGGGGGAAAGCATCCGAGCTTTTGAGCCAGCGTGACGAAGAAATCATCGGCATCCCAGTCGCCCAAAAAGTGCGTGCCGCGTCCGGGGGTGAGGAGCCGTTTGGAGACATGGGCCGGTGGCGTCTTTCCATAGCCTACCCAATAGAGGCCATACTCGAACGTCCTAACATCGGCCAGAAGATCAAAAACCGGATCGTTCTCGCCACTATAACCGACCACAATCCAAATCCGGCCTTTGTGCGCATCCTCGAAAACAGGTTTCACATATCGGCGATGTTTGTTCACCTCTTCACGCGTGTTGAGAAGCACAAAGCCATCACGCTGACCATGGAGATGGAATATCGACTTTTCACTCACCTGGTCGGGATTGAAAAGATGCGATGCGGCGAAGTCATAAATCGCCGGGAACGAATTTATAAGGGAGCAGGCCCGGGAAACGAGAGGATCAAAATTGGTGGTAAGTACCCGATCGACAAAGTCGTGATCAATAAGTTGAGCGAGCGCGAGGTGGGCCCAATTGATTTTCGCATTGTCGATGTATCCGCCAATAAGGTCGCGCCGGACCCCACGGTCAAGCGCTGCCATGCAGCCAGGATAGTCTTTCGGGGTCGCACGCGCGTAGGCGGCAGGATATGTGGTCCTTATATGCTCTACCACGGCACCTGCCGACGGAATCCTCGCGCTGATCGAAGAGCCAGCACCGAGTAGTACGGTGCATTTTCGCGTTGTGCCTGGTTTCGGCCGCAGCGCCTCTACAATGTCTTCTAACGTGCGTGGGGACGTTGGTGTCAAACTATTCTCATGTTGAAATTGAGTGCATCACGCCTCAGGTTCCCCGCGTTTTAAAAAGGTCTGCCGGCAACCCATTGCGCTGATAGAATGCGACGAGTCTTGAAAGACTGCCATAGGTTCCGTCCGCCGACCGATCATCACCTCTTAGCCCCTGCCATCTCTCAGGGCGGGTTTCATCTCTAGGCGCTATTCCTTGGAACCAAGCAGCTTCTTGACCGTATCGGTCATTTCGCATTTGTTTGCCCCTTGCGTATGCCTCAACAGAAAGATGTGAGCCGGGCTCTCGCCCGACGTTAACAGACCGGTCCTGGCGCTCTTTAAGGGTACGTTGGGAATGGAAAGATGCATCTCAGGCAGGGCCCAGCGAATTTTGCTGGAGAACACAAAAACGTTCTCAGGTTTATACCTCACCAAAATAGAGGTGAAACGCTCTTTCGCCTCTTCAACCATCTCGCCGGGGATCTGATTATATCGATCGTCAGCGCCACCGATCGATCGTGGCGCGTAGTTGAAAAAAATCACTTGGTTCCAAAATTCCAGAGCATCTGCAAAGGAGAAATAGTCCTTTATCTGCCGGAAGAAAGCGATGTTTTTCCAAGTCCCATCCAGAATTTTGGAAATGACAAACATCGTAGAATCCTCACTGTCGTCTTCGGACCAGTGTGAGTTTCCGACAATCGCGACTCGGGCCCCAGAGATGCCAACTCTGTAATTGGGACCTACCCAAGGCTTGTGCTGAAACATCCACTTCTCCTTACACGCAAAAAGCAGCGTGACAACGGGCTGCAGATCATTCAACCGTCATCTGCCGGAAGCCCACGAGCCGGACACGACGAACGCTGCGCTCGCCGACGGCAGCGCCCTGCGCTCGAACCGGGAATTTCCACCACTCCTCTCGCGAAAGTCACGTAGCGCATCACCTCGCCCGGTGTGGAGCCGACCCTTTCCCAGCAATGCCTCACCCGTGCGGGAGGCGTGACCGCAGCGGGATCACTCGGCCATGCGGTGGAGGATCAGGTGTGACGCAGCTATCCTCGCCTCCGATCTCAAATCAGACTTGCATCAAATCGACGTGAGACAGGAAATCGTCACAAGGATTGGCGGTCTCAGAACCCGCTGCGTTCAGCAATCAATCGGTCGTCTTCGGAGCCGCCCGAACTCGATGACGGGTCAGCCCAGATTAGGGAAATCGGACGTCCCTTCTTCACCGGTTGGAGTAGGACCAACACCGCCCTCGCGTGTGAGGAAGCGTCTTTGACCGAAATAGAGAAGCGCAGCGGCGCAAGCGACAATGGCCGTGACTGATCTTAGCCAATGTGGCGTTTCTTCCGGGTGTTCTTTCCAGGCCACGCCCACGGCGTCCTCGAATGGATTGGGTCTGATCGAAGACCGCCTTCGCTGCGCTCAGTCTCGATCGTCTTCCCGCAACGACGCCGCTGCGTTTTCTTCCCCTGTCCGCTGCGCGTCCATTCCTCGCGATCCAAGAAAGCCTCGCGTCGCCGTCTTTCACTTCGTTTCAGCCCCTTCAGGGGTGCGGACCGATCGTCTCCGGTCTCACGACCACCATCGAGGCCGCGATGGGCGCGGCCCGGGAAAACAAGAAGGAACATCACCATGGCTACGATCGGCACTTTCTCCCGCACCGCGAACGGCTTCTCCGGCTCGGTCAAGACCCTCAATCTCAACGTCAAGACGGTAACGTTCTCTCCGGCCGATGGCGAAAATGAAAAGGGTCCCGACTTCCGCATCTTCGCTGGCGCCACCGAGTTCGGGGCGGCATGGAAGAAGACCTCGCGCGAGGGCAGCGACTACCACTCCGTCAAGCTCGACGATCCCAGCTTCCCCGCTCCGATCTACGCGAGCCTGGTCGAGACCGACACCGAGGGCGACTTCTCGCTCATCTGGTCCCGCCGCACCGCAGAATGATCCATCTCAACACGAAGCCCCACCGCAAGGCGGGGCTTCGCCATGTTCAGGTCAGGCGCAGCCTAGGCCTCTGTCAGATGCAGCAGGTTACGCTTTGGCCCGCGCCTTGCGCGCCTTCTTCACCGGCGACTTGATTGCCGCCGCAGTGGTTCTCGCTGCCGCCGCCCGCACGGCCGGTTTGCGTTTTTCCGCCGCGGCAGACGTGGGCGTCGCCGCCTTGCGCCCGAGCCCTATTGATTTCGCCAGAGCCGACCGGGTAGCCGCGTAGTTCGGCGCCACCATCGGGTAATCGGCCGGCAGGTTCCACTTCTGCCGGTATTCGTCGGGGGTCAGGTTAAAGTGCTGAAGATGCCGCTTGAGCGATTTGAATTTCTTTCCGTCTTCCAGACAGCTGATGAAGTCGGGCGTTACCGATTTCTTGATCGAAACCGCCGGCTGTTGTTTTACCACAGGTTCTATCGCCGGCGTGCCGATGCCATTCAGGGCGGCATGAATGTCGCCGATTAGTTTCGGCAACTCGCCAACCGGTACTGGATTGTTCGATACATAGGCCGCGACAATGTCAGCCGTTATAGACACAGTATCCAGTTTGTTGCCTTGCTGCGAGAGCAGTGGTCATATAATTTCCCTTGTTTGTATCGGATGAATTGAGCGACGTTTGAGTTTTCTGCCCTGCCCACAGCGCAAATAGTACATTTCTTCGTAAAATCCACCTCTCTTGCGCAACATGACAAGAGTAGAATTTCGCTCTTGTCGTCCAATCGGCTGGGATGCCTTTGCCTATCTCATCTAAAGCGAGGAGCTTCCTTCACTTTTCCGCCCGTTCCAGCTGTGCAGAGCAATGCCGCTGGCTCGCGCCCTGGCTACAGAGTTTCTATCAACGCGCAGTGTGCATGATCGCGTGTGTGGGGTGTGCAAGGTTTCGAGGGCAACACGATCTGGCATTTGAAGTTTGCTTATACGGCAGCGCCTGCTTTGACGAGCTTTGCCAACTCGAGCCTTGCGCCCTTCATCATCTGGATCAAGGCGCGCGAGAGAAGATTGTCGCCGGTAGCGACAATCGCGAAGGCCTCCTGCGCAACCGCTTGACTGCGGCGTCGGCGCTGGCGCACCGGCGGAAGTCTGCTGTTGGGCTTCGTACCGGCCGCTGCTCGCGCCAACTGGGGCTAAGTTCGCTGGCTCGTCTTCTCCTCACGCCGTTCACCACCGAACGCCTGCCATCCTTTCGCGGCCCATAGGTCACGCGCATGCTCACCTTGATCGCTCTGCAGCTTGTCGGCGATCCAGAGGAGCGCTCCGTAGATGGTGGCGCGATCATCGTTGGTCAGCTCGACGATGCCCGCCTTGACGACAAGACCGCCGAGTTCGATCAGATGTCGGGTGCGCTTGCGGCGCTTGACCTGCCAAGTGCGCATGTCATGCCGAGCCAGTGCCGCTTGGTGGCGATTGCTGGCTACCCGATTGCGCTGGAGCGCCGCGCAGGTTTCGCTTAGACGCCGGATCAGTTCGCCGGGATCCGCTCTCGAAAAACATCACTCCGCGCTTGGCCCATGCCTCACGCTTTGCGGCTTCCTTCGTCTCGGCTATTGCGACCAGCGCACCAGCCAGTTCGTCAGTGCTGAGTTGATCGGCGCCGGTGGCGATCACCAGTTCGCCGAGCTGCTGGACCTTTCGCGTCTTGAGTTCTCGCGCCTTGTCTTCCAGTGCCTTCAGTTCGGCGTCGAAGTCACGTGGTTTACGCATGGCTGTCTCCATCGATTGTCGATGCGGCGATGATAGGCGAGGGGCCGCCGGAAGGCTTCGGGTGTGCCGAGACAGCCCGGGACGGGCTGGTCCATCCCGAGAATTTTTCGAGGGAGGGCGCGCTTATACGTCGTGCCGACGTGCGCTTTGACGTGCAAATGATCTGGTCGCGATGGCGATCTATCATCTTCACGTCAAGGTCATTGGCCGCAAGGCCGGGAGCAGTGCTGTGGCGTCTGCGGCCTACCGCTCCGCCTCGAGGCTGCGCGACGAGCGGATCGATCGTGTTCAGGACTTCTCCGCCAAACGCGGTGTCGTCCATTCCGAGGTCATGCTGCCGCAGGATGCGCCCGAAGCCTGGCGCGACCGCGAACGGCTGTGGAACGATGTCGAGGCGTTCGAGGTGCGCAAGGACGCCCAGCTTGCCCGCGAGGTCGAGTTCGCCCTGCCGCGTGAACTCAGCCAGGCGCAAGGCATCGAGTTGGCGCGCGACTTTGTTCAGGCCGAGTTTGTCAGCAAGGGCATGGTCGCCGATCTAAACGTGCATTGGGACAGGGCGGAGGATGGCAGTCCCAAACCGCATGCTCATGTCATGCTCACCATGCGGTCGGTGGACGAGAATGGTTTTGGTGCCAAGGTTCGAGACTGGAATGCTACCCAGCTGGTCGAGCGCTGGCGCGAGCGGTGGGCGGAGCTTGCCAATGAACGCCTGGCCGAACTCGACATCGACACCCGCATCGATCATCGCAGTCTGGAAGCGCAGGGCATTTCATTGGAGCCGCAAACCCAGATTGGTGCACCGGCTCAACGGATCGAGGGTGGTGGCCCAGACGCTGGCGATAGTGAAGCAGATCGCGCCGAACTGCACCGCGAGATCGCGCGCAACAATGGCGCGCGCATCATTGCCGATCCATCCGTCGCGCTCGACGCCATCACCCATCAGCAATCGACCTTCACTCGAAAAGACATTGCAAAGTTTGCGCATCGACACAGCGACGGAATGGAGCAGTTCAATGTGGTCATGGCCGCCATCAGCAACGCACCCGATCTGGTCGAACTCGGCAAGGACGGTCGCGGCGAAGACCGCTTCACCACCCGGCAGATGATCGAGACCGAACAGCGCCTTCACCGCGCGGCAGAGCGTATCGATTTGGACGAGCGCCACGCGGTAAGTGACGCACATCGCGAGGCGGCGCTGGCGCAGGCTGCGCAACGCGGGCTTGTCCTGTCAGGCGAGCAGAGCGATGCACTGGATCACATCACGAATAGCCGCGGTCTTGGTGTCGTTGTCGGTTTTGCCGGAACGGGCAAGAGCGCCATGCTGGGCGTTGCGCGCCAGGCATGGGCAGCCACGGGCTTCGAGGTCCGGGGCGCAGCACTCTCCGGCATTGCCGCCGAGACTCTGGAGAGCGGTTCAGGTATCTCGTCACGCACCATCGCCAGTATGGAGCATGGCTGGGGACAGGGCAGGGATCTGCTCACAACGCGCGATGTCCTGGTGATCGATGAGGCCGGCATGGTCGGCACGCGCCAGTTGGAGCGCGTGCTCTCCCATGCGGCGGACGTTGGCGCGAAAGTCGTCCTCGTCGGCGATCCGCAGCAGTTGCAGGCGATCGAAGCCGGCGCCGCATTCCGCTCTATCCACGAGCGACATGGCGGCGTCGAAATCGGTCAGGTGCGCCGGCAGCGCGAGGACTGGCAGCGCGATGCCACGCGCGATCTGGCAACCGGCAGGATTGGCGCCGCGATCGACGCCTACGCCGCGCAAGGCATGGTGCATCAGGCTGCAACGCGCGACGAAGCGCGCAGCGATCTCGTCGAGCGCTGGGATCGCGACAGGCAGGCGCATCCAGAGGCAAGCCGGATCATTCTCACCCACACAAACGACGAGGTGCGGGCGCTCAACCAGGCAGCGCGCGAGCGCATGCGCACTGCGGGAGATCTCGGCGACGAGGTTCAGCTGAATGTCGAACGCGGTGCAAGGAATTTTGCCCGCGGCGACCGGGTCATGTTCCTGCGCAACGAGCGGTCGCTTGGCGTCAAGAACGGCACGCTCGGTGTGATCGAAGAGGTCAGCGTCCAGACGATGACGGTTCAAACCGACGACGGCAGGTCTGTGCGCTTTGACCTGAAGGACTGTGCCCACATCGACCACGGCTATGCCGCGACTATCCACAAGGCGCAGGGCATGACGGTCGACCGCACGCATGTGCTGGCGACGCCAGGCATGGATGCGCACAGCAGCTACGTGTCCCTGTCGCGACATCGGGATGGGATGGAACTGCATTACGGCAGCGATGACTTCGCGGTCCGCGAACGGCTTGTCCGGACGCTGTCGCGCGACCGAGCAAAGGACATGGCGTCGGACTACGACCAGATCGATCCGGCGCAGAGCTATGCCGAGCGGCGCGGGATCACTTTCCGACAGCGTGTGGTCGAGGTCGTGCGCCGCATCGTTCCGGAGAAGCTTCGCGACAGGATCGACGGGCTGCTCGACGGGTTGCGCTTGCCCGCCGACGCCGAGCCCATGCAGGAACGTGGGCGGGGACCGGGAAGGGAGAATGTTGGGGGGCGGCTCGGAGATGCAGGCCGAACGCCGGAACGGGATTCTTCTGCCAGGGAAGTGCCGCGCGACGCGAATGTACCGGTGGACGCGGAAGCGGCGTTGCGCAGTGCTCGTACAAAAGCGCTTGTTCGTCACGCGCGAGCGCTCGACGCGATCCTCAGTACTGGAAATGCGGACGAGCTGGGTACTCCCGAGCAGCTGCGCGAGTTGAGGGATGCCCGTAGCGCTTTCGAGAAGGCGCGGCCGCATGGCTGGCGCGATGCCGAAGCGGCCTATGTGAAAAATCCCGACCTTGTCCGCGAAGCGGGCGCCGGCCGCGTCAGCCGCGTCGTGCTTGCTCTCCAGCTTGAAACGGAAATTCGCACCGGGATGGACCTCGATCCCGGCCGCCGCGCCGACCGTTTCGTGGAACGTTGGCAAAAGCTCGATCAGACGGGACGGGAGCAATATCAGGCCGGCGACATGTCCGGCTACAAGTCAACGCGCTCGGCCATGTCCGATATGGCCAAGAGCCTCGAACGCGATCCGCAGCTTGAATCCCTGCTAGCAAACCGCAAGCGCGACCTTGGGATCAACGTGGATTCGGGTCGTCGCCTGGGCGCGGAACTCGCCCTAAGCCATGGCATCGGAAAGGGGCAGGGCATTGGGATTTAAGTCATGCCGATTTGCCGCCGTTTCCACTCCGCAGGCGGCTGAAGCGACAAACCTGATTGCCTCCAGCACTCGGTCCGTCCTGTCTGTCCCAATAGATACCAGCAACAGCCACTGAGAAGCAGGCAAGCTATGCCCGAGCCGGATCGTATCATTCGCCTCAAAACCGTCATCGCCAGGACCGGCCTGTCCCGTTCAACCATCTATCGCAAGATCGCCGAAGGCACGTTCCCCGCTCAGATCAAGATAAGCATCAACGGGGCGGGCTGGCGGGAATCCGATGTCAATCGATGGATTGACGATCCAGTCTCATGGCACACCAGCGCATCACGAAAAAACAGCGACTAGTGGCGATGGAATGGCACGTTGCTGTCAATGTTGAACACTTTTCTGGGGCAGGTTCAATGACTGGGAAGGGGCCGACCGCCGACGGTCCGCTGGTAGGGTACCCAGCACGCAAGCGGACAATTGAAAGCTAGTGCCGAAGGTCTGGGGCCAGCCCATAGCGGACATTGCATGGGCGACGACGTCGCCGACTTCGAACCACTAGAGTTGTGAAACGACGAGGTCACTTTAGTGCGACGGACGTGGGCGCCTGGATTGCAGCTGTGACCGCTCGCGCAAAGTGCTCGACCGCCGCGTCCGCTATACCCAGTTCTTTCAGTTGCCGCTCTATAACCAAAACGTACTCAACGGCCCGGCCATCCGTGCCTTTTGCACCAAGGGTCATAGCCACAAGGCCTGCAGTCGTATGCCCGGAAAGAAGGTTCTTGCCGCGGTAAAGCGAGGTGGTGGCACTAACCGCACGCCCGTCCTGCAACGTGACATCGACCGTCCTGAACTCAAAGCCGCCTTCACGGTCATTCAGGTAAGCCTGAACGGCTTCGCCATCCTCGAAGCCGAACGCAATACCCGTGCAGACGACTCCGTCGTTCCTGGCAATGTTGAGCGTGGGACCCGGACGTTCTTTCGTGCCCCAGTTCCTGACCGACGCCTTGTTGAAGACACGGCCGTAGCCGTTCAGATTAGCCACAACGCGTTCGCGGCAGTCGTAGTCCTTCTCCCACCCGTCCCACATCAGGGAGCCGTATCCGAAAAACCACTTCATTCTTCCGCCCACAACCCATCAGGCCCGAGATACTCGACGGCGATCTGACCCTTGCCCACAGCGGTGGCCGTCAGCAGTCCACAGCGATCCGGGTTGAGAGGGCGATTGATCGTTCCCAGAGTCCTGAACTCCGCAGTTGTGACGATCGTAGTGCCATCGACGTCTTCGATCACGCGCAGAGGCGTGTCCACCGGTGGCTCATCCCCATTCCAGAAGACGCCGCAGATTTCGCTTTCCGAAGTCCAGCGTGCCCTGGACGTGCGAACAAATCCCTGAAGGTATTCAAGCCACAGGCGATGCGTTTCAGGCGTTGGGAAATTTGCATTGGAGGTGGCCTTGCGTACTTCCGCTCCGCGAAGCCAGGCTCGCAGCCCCTGCGTGGAGTCGAAATCGGGTTTCATGGCGCTGATAGTTTTGATGGCGGCACTCCGGGATGAGAAGCCAGTGCGCATCAACAGGGCCGCGCGGACGTCGAGCGATCCTGTTTCGACAGCAGCGACCGCCCGACCCAGGTCGAGGTCAGCCAGCGTCATATCAGGCAGCCCTTCTGTCGGCTCAAGTTTCTCCCCATTGGCGATGCTACGAACCCGCACGGCTTCCATGGCCCAGGGGAGATGATAGACCAGTCCCTGCTCGACAAACCGCAGGACCCTTTCTTGATCACTGGCGGCCACCGACTTTAGCGCCTTGCCTCGCAGCCATGCATCCAGGATGGCCTTCCAGTTTCCCGGCAAGTTGTCTGGTGTGAATGGGCTGATGCCAAAGACGATCTCTCCGAAGCTGATGATCGCCTCTATCGCGGCGTCGTCGTCTTTGTTCAGGATGGCTCCGTTCGCGACAACCAGCAGCTCGTTCAGCTGTGCAGCGTTCGCATCAAGGGCCCGGCCGGTCGCGAAGCCCACGCCAGAAAGGAAGTAGCCTTTGCGCTGAAGCGGTGTGGAGTTGCCCCAGATCACCTGCGCTCGTCCAAGAAGGATGGATTGATGGACTTTGTGCTGGCCTGGTTTAAGTCGTGAAAGCCGGCGCTGGAAAAGCGACGAACCGAGGACATCGTCGAGAGTCTTGGCAAGGTCGGCATCGGCGACCTCGCCATCACTTAGGAGACTGAGGATCGCCGTATCAAGGCTCGCAAGATGTCGGTTCCATTCGGCGCGTGCCTCAGCGGCGACCGCTGCGCTTTCGGTCTTCAGTTTCGCAAAGTCCCATGCGGCTGCATTATTGAGCGCGTACTCAGTGAGGCCCTTGACCGTCTGGTCCCCAATCTTCAGCGAAATGCGCCGGAGCAGGGTTGCCGTCAGACGAAGGAGCCCGCTTTCCATTTCATGGCCGGCCTGGTTGGCCAGAAGCGCATCCCACTTTGCCTTCCCACTGGTTTGCTTGTCGAACAATGGACAGAGCACCAGACCCTCGACGTCGACATAGGCCCGGCCGGCGCGGCCGACGATGTTCCTGAACTCGGACGACGTGAGGTCTTTCCGGTTCCGCTCGAGACCATGAAAGATCACAGCCGAAGCCGACAGATTGAGACCCTGCGCAAGCGTGGGCGACGAGATCGTCACCGGCAGGATTCCCTCTCTCAGGAGGCGTTCGACTTCCTTCCGGTAAGGCGTGGGTAGAGCTCCGTGATGGATGGCAACGCCCAGCTTGAGGCATTTAAGCAGCGCGTGATCAGCACCCAGCCACTCCGCGCCGATCGCGAGGGCCGTTGAGAGGACGGTCTCGTCGCCCTTGAAGACAGACTTGAGTCCGCCCTGCCTGTGCAGCTTCACGATCGCCTCTGCAAACGGCTGCACCGATTTGCGCAGCGGACAAAAGATCAGAGCCGTCTGACCGTCTTCGACGAGCCGCCATGCTGTTGCGAGACAGAGCTCGCGCTGATCGCGGGGAAACTGAGTTTTTCGACCTTTCGGGATAAACCCGGTGATGTAGTTCTCCACCCAGGGCGCTTCGTTGCCAACGCGCGCGTTAAGACGGGCATGCGTTTTGCGCCAGAGCACCTCCCCGTAGCGCAGGCGCGTCGGACGCCAGTTTTTGCGAACGAGGCCATCGGCGGCATCATTGGTAAGCCAGTCGCAGAAGTCATCCAGTTGATCGCCGTCAGGCAGCACGGCAGAAAGACACACGATCCGCCTATCTTTGGCATCGTCACGACGAAGCAGTCGCTGGATCTGGACCTCGTAGCGGATTTCGCGCTCGCCAAGACCAATCATGTGGCCTTCATCGAGCACGACAAGGCCGACATCATCCAGCAGCGACGGGTCATTCCGGAGTGCAAAATCGAGCTTTTCCGGTGTCGCTACGATCACATCGCGGTCCCCGAAAAATTCGGTGTCGGTTTCTGATACGCCTATGCTGCCGTAGAGACTGGAAACGGTCTTGCCTAACGGAGACAGTGTCTTCTGCAGCGATACTTCCGTCTGTGCCGAAAGCGCACGTAATGGCGTTACGAAGAAAATCCGCTGACCTTTCGCAAGGGCGCGAAGAATGCAGAGTTCTGCGACACGCGTTTTGCCGGCACTCGTTGGAAGCGATACGACCATGTTGCCGCTGCCGTTGACCGCCTGATCGACAGCCTCGAGCTGCGAGGGCCACAGTTCGATTTCGGCACGCGACCGTCTGAAAGCCGAGCCGATGAACAGCCGCCGCAGCTCCGCCCATTCCTCGGAACCCCCAAGGGTATTCGGCGACAGCGGGAGACGCTCATGAAGGCTGCTGTCCCAAAGGTCACGCAGCAGATGCGCAGTAAGACGATGGCACCACCACTGCGGCACCATGTTCATCTCGCCCGCCTCCTCGCGGCCGAGGTCAACACGCGCGACCGCCTCCTGCATCAGTCCGGCATCGCCCCTCTCTAGCGCCAGGAATGCTGTTGCAAGGGCGCTAAGTAGATTGTCGGTCAGCGCCAGATCGACGACATCGACAGTGACATCATCGTCTTCGCCGTCATCGTCATCCGGGGTTTCCTTTGTCCGTCCGACAGCCGTATCGGACGCCAGCATCTCAACGAGACGGCCATCATCGGCCAGTCCGTCACGGTGCCAGTCGAGAATGTCCTGCTGTGCGCGGTCGAGGTCCCGCAGCATGAGAAGGGCAACACAGCGCTCCGCGCGTGAAAGGTTGGCTTCATCAATGCTGGCGCGCAGTGTGGAATAGGCGCGCGCTGAAAAGCGTCCCAGATGGTAGGCGGCCGCGGCAACAAAGCGGTGGAAGTCACGATCAGGCGTGTCCGGACCGTGCACCACAAGGGATTCCAGGGCCTCGGCGCTTTGCTCGAACGCGCTCCGCGCGACGGCAGTATCGCCATCACCGTCCAGAAGCCGCAGGCCCATGTCGAGAAGGCCGTATCCGTATGAGAGCACATCGTAGGACAGCTGCGGGGAAAAATTGGGCGCATCCGGCGGGAGCTGCCCGTCACGCCAGATCAGCGCCCGCGACTGGCCACGCGCAAGCAGCTGCCCACGGAAACCCGCCTCGGTTGCCGTGCGCACGCGGGCTTCGATCGCTTCATTTCCCGTCGGCATTTTTCACGACCTTCCCGTAAACCGACGCGATGAACTCCTGGTGTTCCTTGATGCGCAGACCCACGACGCTTTGTGCAACCTTCCCGGTGTAGGCTTTCACGTTTGCCGACAGCAGCGCTGAGGCGTCATTGCCTGAGAACGTGAAGATCATGTGGGAGACCTGCGAGAGCTTCATGCGGTCGAGCAAAACAGCATCATCGATAAGATCTGCCAAAACATCTTCACCCTCATCGTGAAGACGGTCAGCAATGAACTGCAACGCGTGCGGGGAAGGACGTGAATAGGATTTCTTGAGCGCGGTGCGGGCCTTCCCGAGGATCGCCCCCGTCATCGTCTTCGCGCTTTTTACCTCTCCCTTGAGAAACCGGATCTTGTCCGGTCCGTCCACAGGCTCGAATGCAATTAAATCGTCACCACGCATCGCCATCTCGCGATGATCTTTCCAGCGCAGCTTGTTGACGCCGGTGTCGTAGGAAGTCGTTTCGTTGACATAGGTCGAGCCAAGGATTTCGCCGAGGTCGCCTGAGCGTATCTTTTTCGAGTCGGGAAGCTTCTCTTTGACGAATTTCGCGGCCGCCTTCTTGCCCAGCCGCTTGAGGATTCCCGCGACACGGTCGTCCGATGCGTAGTGGGAAGGCACGGCCTTGGCGACGGCGTCACCGGCTTCCTCAAACCGTCCTGCGTCGAGCTCCAGGACAGTGAGATCATGCGCGCCCACCTTTGTGCTTGTGGTTTTGCACCAGTCTTTAATACCCATCATTTGTGTCCCCCTGCCGTGACTTCTGGATGCAATGAAGCGAGCAGAAATGCCTAATAGTACCGAAAATCCGATGAAATACACGTCATCACACTCATATACTTAGACGAAGCAGAACAAGAGGCGATCCCGTTCTGCTTGGATCAGCGGTCGCTTTCCGTGCGGGGACCTCTACCAGTCCTTATCGCTCGTCGTGAGCAAACCCAGTCAACGACCGCTTCTGGCGCACAGACGCCATTACGCAGAAAGCCATGTGGTGTCTGCTTTAGGGCAGAGGTAACGGCTGACTCTAAGACCGACAAAAGGCGCAAAGCCGCCGCTCGCTCGCTACGGCGCTGTTGTGTGGCGCGCTCGCGAGCGGTTGGGACGGTCTCAGCTAAATTCAGTCTGGTTCTGCTGCCAATCTCTTGATGGCTGAAGAAGGGTCGAACCCCAGGATTTTCGCCAGATCGATGAATTCGACTACGTCGACGCGGCGTTGGCCGCTTTCGAGTCGAGCGACAAACGACTGATATTCGCCGAGCTTTTCGGCGAGCTCGGTCTGTGTCAGCCCGCTAGCCTCACGCTTTGCAATCAGCATCGTGATCAATGACTTGTGGCGCAGCGTTCCGAGCGTTTTCACCACCGGCCTCATCCAGTTCCAGATGAGGGCTTCAATTATATCTGATTTCCAGTTATCTTAAATTCAGATACGACCCAGCCATGTCGAATTGGAGGAATCCAAGATGGCGCAATCAGCAGCAATGAAACATGACCCAGCACTCGCCCTGTGGGCCGCATGGCATCGTGCCCAACACACATCTCTGGTGCTCTGCAGGGTCCAGCAGCGGTTGGAGACGAGAATTATCTGCAATACCGGAATTCAGGCATTGACCAGAGGCGAAATGAAAAAGCAGCCCATGCCAGTGATCGCGCCGGACGGCGTTCAGTACGCTGTTGCTCGGGAGGCCGAAGTCTTAGCGATGACCGAAGCGCTTAAACTTCAAGATGCGCTTCCAGAGGTTCCAGCTCTGTCGTTAGCTGGCATCTTAGCCAAGTTGGAGGTGATCGTCGGAGCGGACCGTGACATCGGCGATCCGACCGATTTCCCTTGGCCACACATCGCTTCCGTATTGCGCGATCTGAAAGCTATCGCGGGCGATTTGCAGCCGTGCGAGTTGGACCGCTTCGCCACTCGCGCTGATATAACGAGGCATCTACAGCAAGCAGCCCAACTCGTAGACTCAGTCGAGGCGGAACAGGCTGCGGAACATATACGCCAAACTGCGAAATCTTTCGCGGAAACATCAGTTCTTCCAAACCCGGCTGACAAACCGGCTGAATTTTAGAAATCAAGTCGGCCCTGTCCCGTCTCAAACGCCAAAAAAGAAGTCGCTAGCTCATGCAGCTTCTTTAAGGGTGACTTTACGCTTCTTCTTCGTCACGAGCTCGCGGACAAACTTGTCCCACCGGGCCATGGCAGCACGCTTTTCCGGCATGTAATTCCAGCGATCGTAGCTCTTGGAACTGACGTCCTGCAGAGTGTGGTTCTGCAATCGGTCTCGGATCTCTTTCGAGAGACCTGCCTTGCCGGCAAGCGTCTTCCAGGTTCGCCGGAGATCGCGGTTTGTCACGACGGGAATGACCTCGCGATCGCGCTGTCGCCACATGAACGAATAGAGCGTTCCATGACTGACAGGCTTGGACGGGTCGGTTGCGGATGGGAAAAACCAACCAAATTCATTCGGCTTGATCGACCCGATAAGCTCGGCCGCGATCTTGGGCACGGGGATGGCGTGAGGCTTTCCATTCTTGGTCTTGGACCAGTCGATGATGCACTCAGCGGCATCCCATTGATCGACGTGTAGCCGAGCAATCTCCTCGACGCGTTGGCCGGTCAGCATAAGAATTCTTACTGCACGCGTGTAAGGGGGATGTACCGGCGCATCGGGATATTCGAGCCAGCGATAGAGACGGACAAATTCCTCTTCGTCCAACCAACGCGTTCCAACGTTTTTTGGTTCTGTCGGAATACCAGCAGCCGGATTGTAGATGAGACGAAAGCGACGGACAGAGGTCGAGCGGTAGTCGTGCTCGGATTTTAGCCCCCAACTGTAGGCCGATCGAATATAGCTGCGAACATGATCGGCCATGGACCGTTTGCCTCGCTGATAGATCGGTCGAATGATGTCCCTGATCTCATCGGGCTCGATGTCACGGGCGGGGCGGTTGCGACCGAGCGAATCGGCGATCTTGTTCAATCCCTTTTCGGCCTCCTTCCAGGACGGTTTTCCATCTGCCTTGAGCGACGCGACGTAAGCCTCAAACAGATCGGCGACCGTGCCGGGTCGCGTATCGCCGGCTATCTTGATGCTGCGTCCCTTTTGGATCATGTCGGCGAAGTCGCGTCTGAAAATCTCGCGAGCCTGGCTGAGGCTCATTGACGGATACGACCCGAGCTTTTTCTTGACACGCTTTTGGTCTCGCCACTGCTGGGCCATCCAGTCCGCCGTTATGCGGGTCGGCATTGGCTTTATCACTAGAACGAGGCGGCCGGTTCCATGACCCTCGCCATCGACAAGGTTCTGCTGCTTTCCGGTCTCCTCGACCTGCTTCAAAGCGCGGCGAATCTCTCCATCGGTAAGGCTTGGCACTGGGGTCTCCCGTAGGCTTTCGAGTGGGATCGGCTGACGGGTAGTAGGGGTCTGTGGTTGGGTCCAAACGGGCCTTCGATCCCCCTAAAACCGACCCCAATATGCCACGATATCCGACTCTGCGACAAGTCGAAAAAGCGATATGTATCAATGTGCTAAAGCGTGATTGTGCGTGATTGAAAAGGGCCGAGTGGGATGATTGTGGACCAGGATAATGGCAGTCGCCGAGAGTTCGAGCGCCCGCTTGATCACTTCTCGCGGGTAGACAGGCGTGTGGTCGACAGTACCCGTCTGCTGCACCTCGTCGGCGATCAGCGCGTTCTTCTTGTCGAGGAACAGGATGCGGAACTGCTCGCGCGCCTCGAAGGCCATTGCTGAGCGGCAATAGTCGAGGAGCTGCTGCCAGGACGAGAGGATCTCGCGGCCGTGGACCTCGCCGCGTGCCATGCGCTGCGCCGTTGCGGCGAGGATTTTCAGGTCGAGTGCCACCGCAGGGCCGATGCCCTTGACCTCCTGCAGCAGGCCCACCGGGGCGCCAAGCACTTCGGCCAGCGTGCCGAAGCGTGCCAGCAGCGCCTTGGCCGCCGGTTTGGTGTCGGCACGAGGGATCAGGCGAAAGAGCAGAAGTTCCAGAAGTTCGTAATCGGGCAGGGCGTCCGGACCCGCCAGGGCAAAGCGCTCGCGCAAGCGGTCGCGATGGCCGAGGTAATGCGGCTTTTCGTCGAGCGTCGCCTTGGCTTTCGCAGCAGGCCGCATCGGCGCTTCGGAGAAGAAACTCCGCTCGTCATCGTCGCTTGTGTTCCCCATACCCCGCCCACATTGCTCCGGCACAGACATTAGAGCTGTTCTGGCCTGGATTGAAACAGTTCCGTTCTCCGATCGCGAGACGATCCACGGCAGATCGTGGCAGCCCGCTGTCAGCCTATGGCCTCCCTATACGGCAAGATGAAACCACGATTGCGCAACAAAACTTAACATCACTTAACGCATGCGGCCACTTTCACCTGACATGGTGACGCCACCGGAGGCTCTTTGCCTCGCTATACTGGAGCACGCATGTTCGCCAAAATTGACTCTGGACTATTTGCCGGCCGGGCATCTCTTGCGGTCATGGCAATCCTGCTTTCAGCCCATTCGGACGGCGCGCTGGCGGCAGACGCCATTGCGGTGAATTCCGACGATTTTACCCTGCCGCCCGAGCCTTCCCGTTTCGGGCGCTTCGAACAGAAACTGTCCGACTGGCACGTCGTGCTCGGCGGCGGCGCCATCATCGTCCCCAAATACGAGGGCAGCAATGAGTTCAAGATCATGCCGGTGCCTTTCGTCACGGCGACGTTCCTCGACACGGTGACGATCGATCCGACAGGTGCCAACATCGCCGTTTATGAACAAGGACCGTTCGCCTTCAGCGCGCGGCTTGGCTATGAGATGGGCCGCAAGGAAGACGACTCCGACCATCTGCGCGGCTTGGGGGATGTCGACATGGGCGCGACGGTCGGCGTGAAGGCAGCGGCGAAGTTCGGTCCGGCCGAAATATTCGCGCAGCTGGACAAGACCATCGGCGGCAGCGATGGCCTGGAGGGCAGGATGGGGATCGAGGTGACCCGGCCTCTGTCTCAATCGTTGATGATCGGCGCCAGCGCGTCCGCCGTGTTCGCCGACGAAAATTACATGCAGGCCTATTTTGGTGTCACGCCCGAGCAATCGGCTCGCTCGGGGCTGGCGCGCTATGATGCCGGCGCCGGTTTGAAGCGCGCCGATTTTTCGGTTTCCGCCACATATATGCTCGACGAGAACTGGATGGTGCGCGGCGAAGCGGGGGTCGGCGTTCTCTTGGGTGACGCTGCCGACAGCCCCGTCGTCGTCGAAAAGATCCAGCCTTCAGGGATGCTTCTCGTCGGATATCGGTTCTGATGCCTACCCAGGGCACCAAATGCAAGCTGGACAAGCTCCGGAATGGCACAGCAACGGCACCAAAGCGATTTGAGCGCCGAATCCAGGTCGGCAAGGCAAGGTTCGCGCATCCTCATTGTCGAAGACGATCTGGAGATCGCGCGCATGCTGGGCGACACGCTCACCGACAACGGCATGACTGTGGAAATTGCCGAGAGCGGCGTCCAGATGAATGCCGCGCTTCGCACCCAGAAATTCGATCTCATCGTGCTCGATGTCATGTTGCCGGGCGAAAACGGTCTCAACATCTGCCGCCGCCTTCGTGCCGCAACCAACATTCCGATCCTGATGCTGACCGCGCTCGGCGAGGAAATCGACCGCATCTTCGGGCTGGAAATCGGCGCGGACGACTATGTGACGAAACCGTTCAGCGCGCGTGAACTGACGGCCAGGATACGGGCGCTGCTGCGCCGTACAGCCTATGATCCCGACGAGCGGGACTGGTCGAAGGTACTTCGTTTCAACGGCTGGCGCCTTGATCCCATACGCCGGCAATTGCATGACCCCAACAATGCGCGGGTGACGACCACGACGCATGAATTCGACCTGTTGCTTGCGTTTTGTCGCAATGCAGGCCGGGTTCTCTCTCGTGAGGAACTTCTGGGCGTAACCCATGCCGGGCTCGCGGGGCCGATCGAGCGTAGCGTCGATGTCCATATCAGTCGAATCCGCAGGAAGATCGAAAAGGACGCGCGCGATCCGGTGCTTTTGAGGACCGTTCGGTTGGGAGGCTACATCTTCACCGCGACGGTGGAGGAAGCATGAGGGATTTCATCCGCCGTTTCTTGCCACAGTCCGTGCGTGGGCAGTTTGTGGCAATCATTTTCATCGCGGTGATCGTGATCATGTTCGTCGGTTCGGTCGTCGAGAGTTTCATAGAGAACGCCGATCTTCCCGCCGCGGAAGATAACGCCGGGCGTGCGGCCGTTGTTGCTGCCTTGTTGCAAGAAACGCCGGCGCAGGCGCGTGGCGCAATTCTGGCGACAGCAAAGCGGGCCGGCTTTGATTTCGAGATATTGCCCAAGGACCGGATACGCGGCATTCCCCAGTCCTATCTGCAATGGCGAAGTGTCGAATGGCTTTTACGTATCGACAGGGGGACGGTTGAGGGACGCTGGATAAGGATCGGCGGCCGATACGCGTTTGTCATCGACCTCGACCAGCAGGACGTCCTGGCCCATTTCGGCATGCCCGATTCCTGGCTGACATCGGGCCTCGTCCGTGCCTCGTTCTACAGGTTCATGGCTTTCGTTGCCTTGCCCGTGCTGATCTGGCTGTTTGCGGTTTGGGCCGTGACGGATCCGTTGAAGCGCATCTCGGCGGCAGTCGGTTCGGCCGAGATTGAGAATGGCGACCAGCTCTTCGTCGAACACGGCTCCATTGAAATGGTGGGGTTGGCGCGCGCCCTGAACAGGATGAGGACGCGTATCCGCACGATGATCGAAAACCGCACGCGCATGTTGCGCAGCGTCAGTCATGATCTGCGCACGCCTTTGACGCGGCTGCGGCTTCGCGCCGAGCGCATGGATGATGGCCCAATCCGAACCGCAATCCTGTCCGATGTCCAGCACATCGAAATCTTGATCGACGAGACCCTTACCTACCTGCGCAACGATGTTTCGACGGAGAAGCTGCAGCGCGCCGATATTGCCAGCGTTCTGCAAACCGTCTGCGCCGAATTCTCCGATGTCGGATTTCCTGTCTCATATTCCGGGCCGGACCGGCTTCTGGGCTGGTGCAAGCCCAATGCATTGGCGCGTGCGATCGCCAATCTTTGCGACAACGGGGTCAAATTCGCTGGCAATGTCACGGTCGCCTTGACGGCGACCGGCACGGCGGCGCGCATCACGGTAGGGGACGACGGGCCGGGTATTCCGATGACGGCACGTGCCCGTGTTTTCGAACCATTCTTCAAGGAAGATGCGTCGCGCGGCATTGCGTCGAAGCATGGCTTCGGTCTGGGCCTCTCGATCGTTGCCGACATCGTCCAGGGGCACGGCGGCAGGATCGAATTGGAGGATAACCAGCCCAGCGGACTGGTCGTTACCATCGACCTGCCGAATGCCGCGGATGTGCAGTCGGCATAGACGGCCTCCCGCCGGGTAAGGTGCGCTCTAAGCCGGCAGGCCGGGGCGATCGAGCTTTTTGGGCGACAGCGTGAAAATCTCGCACCCTGTGTCGGTCACGCCGATCGTGTGCTCGTACTGCGCCGACAGTGAACGGTCGCGCGTTACCGCGGTCCAGCCATCCGACAGAACCTTCACGTGCGGCCTGCCCAGATTGATCATCGGCTCGATGGTGAAGATCATGCCTGGCCGCATCTCGACGCCTTCATTGGCGCTGCCGTAATGCAGGATGTTCGGCGCGTCATGGAACAACTGGCCGACGCCGTGGCCGCAGAAGTCGCGCACCACCGAGCAGCGCTCGCCTTCGGCAAAGGTCTGGATGGCGGCGCCGATGGCGCCGGTGCGGGCGCCCGGCCTGACCGCCGCAATGCCGCGCATCAGGCATTCATGCGTGACTTCGAGCAGCCGCTCGGCGGCGCGCTTGATCGTGCCGACCGGATACATGCGCGAAGAATCGCCGTGCCAGCCGTCGAGGATGTAGGTGACGTCGATGTTGACGATGTCGCCATCCTTGAGCGGCTTGTTGTCGGGAATGCCATGGCAGACGACATGGTTGATCGAGGTGCAGGATGATTTCGTGTAGCCGCGATAGTTGAGCGTCGCCGGCAGCGCGCCGTGGTCCATGCCGAATTCGAAGACGAAGCGGTCTATTGCTTCGGTGGTGACGCCGGGCTGGACCATCGGCACCAGCTCATCGAGGCAGCGCGCGGTGAGATCGCATGCCTTGCGCATGCCGGCAAAGCCGTCCTCGCCATAGAGGCGGATCTGGCCGGTATTTCTGAGCGGGGCCGTGGCAGCGTCGAGATAGGTGACCATTTTGTCCGTGTAGCGGGTAGGGCCCTGCAGGAGAGCCGACGTGAAGATCTCCCCAGATTTGGCACTTGAGGGCAAAAGGTTCAAGGAAGAACTGCCCGATGCACCCGCACAGTTCGAGATATTCGCCTTGCATGGGCGGTTCAGCGACCCAAGTGACGACACATTTCTGGGCCAAAAGCCGGTCAAAGCAACTTTTGACGACGAACGGCGTTGCTGCGGTGGCGCCAGTTCGGGAGACAGGAAATGGACAGACTGCAATTCGAGGTGCCGGTGCGCATAGCGCCCGCGCCCGGCCTGCCGGTCGAGGAGATCTACGGGGTCGAACAGGCGCTCGATTTTCTCCAGGACTGGCCTGCGCGCCGTCAGGGCCCGATCTACCAGAAAGCCTTCAACGCCTGCTTTGGGGCCACGGTAGACGTGGTCAAGACCGAGGATGCTTGCCGGGCGTTCATGGCGTTTTGCCGGGCCAGCGGACTGATGGCCAGGGACATGATGACGCCGCGCAAGCGCGGCGGTGAGGCGAGGGCGCTCCAGGCCTAAGGGCCGCCGCCGTTTCGCCTGCCCCCCACTGCAACCAATGAAGCGCGTTTGACGCACAGGCGATGTCGCGAGCGTATCGTTGCGTCCCCGCACCCACGTCAGCGCCGTTAAGCTTCCGTTTCCACCTTCCCGGCTACGCCATTGCTTGTTGGCAATGGTTGATTCGTTGCGTCAGTCTCATGGTTCGGAAGATGTCCCCAGAAAAAATCCGTGCATTCCCGATCGACCGTCAGGTATTCTTGGTCAGAGAGGTTGCCGCCAAGCTCGGCAATCTGCATGGCGAGCCCGCCACCTCGTTCTGGAGGGCCAAGGCGTCGGAGTTGCTCGATCTTGTGGTCGGCTCCGGCAGGGACAGAACGGCAGCCGGCGACGAAGTGCGCAGGTTCTTCCTGGCCGTACAAAGAGAGATGTCGGCCGGGGTGGTTGCGGAGCCGATGCCGATTCTTTCCGCTTGAAGAAAATCCTGCACAGCTTTGGCTTCCCACTGCATTCTCCAATAGTGCGAGCAGCAACACATCGGTGTTTGCTGCCTTCGACGGCAAGTTCGCTGATCGGGTGCGAACCCATGGCCGCCTATCGCAGGCGGATGCTCTAGGACATCGATGCTCTCTCTCGCCGCCTCCCGCTGGCCCTAGCCCTTCTCGCTTGCCAGGAAGTGCGCTCGCGCGTTGATCAGCCAGCGAAGCACTTCTTTTTTGAAGCCAATGGACCACTGCTCAAAAATGCACCGAACTTTTTAGCCATTCGTTCATTTATGCGTGCTTTCTAATCTAAGCCATGGCCTTGAATAGCTTCACCCGTGTTCGGCTTGTAATGGACGCCATGCGCCGGAGCACGGGCGCAAATGTCGCCACCATTTTTGCCCTCACCTTGCCGGTCGTTGTCGGCGCTGCGGGCTTCGGCGTCGAGACCTCCTATTGGTACTACAACAGCCTGAGATTGCAGGCGACGGCCGATGCAGCCGCCTATGCCGGAGCGCTCGAACAGATTTCGGGTTCCGACAAGCCGACGATCGTCGCGGCTGCGACCCAGTCCGCGGCGTCGAACGGGCTGGGCTCGGGCACGATCGTCGTCAATACGCCGCCCGCGTCCGGACCGAATACGGCGAAAAAAGCGGTCGAGGTGATCGTCGGCCAGAAGCTCGACCGGATGTTCACCCTGATCTTCACACAGGACAAGGTTCCCGAACAGGCGAGGGCGGTGGCCGTCATTACCGATGCCTCGAGTGCTTGCATGCTCGCGCTCGATCCGTCCGCGTCGCAGGCGGTGCTGTTTTCCGGCAGCACCAGCGTTAAACTCACCGGCTGCTCGGTCATGTCCAATTCCATCGCCTCCGACGCCATCAAGCTTCAGGGCGCGGCCGGTCTGCAGGCCGATTGCCTGATATCGGCGGGCGGTGTCTCTCTCAGCAATCCCGTCACGACCGTCTGCGCGGCCCCGATCACCCAGGCACTGCCTGCCGGCGATCCCTTTGTCGACCTGCCGGCCCCGGTGGCCGCGACCCCCTGCCTGAACGACAACAAGGCGACGCTCGGTCCAGGCACCTATTGCAGTGGCATGAACCTGAAGGGCAATGTCACGCTTTCGCCCGGCGTTTATGTCGTCCAGGGCAATCTCAAGATAAACGCCAACGCGGCCATCACCGGCGCCGGGGTGACCATCTTCATGTCGGGCAGCTCGACCGTCAGCATGAACGGCAATGCGTCCGTGAAGCTCAGCGCGGCGACTTCGGGCACCTACTCAGGCGTTCTGTTCTACGGCGACAGGACCGGCATGAGTGCATCCAGCACATTCAACGGCACAGCGGACTCGCTTTTGACCGGGGCCATCTATTTCCCCAAGCAGCAAGTGAGCTATCTTGGCAACTTCTCGGGCAATGGCGGCTGCACCAGGGTCGTCGCAGATACGATTCAATGGTCCGGTAACTCAACCATCAATCAGGATTGCTCGAGCCTCGGAGTGCCCAACATTCCAGCCGCGCGGTCCGTGGCACTGTCCGAGTAGCTCCGTGGGGCGCCGGTCGATGCCGATCCTTGGCGATGATTCGGGCGTTGCGGCGGTCGAGTTCGCGATGGTGCTGCCCATTCTGTGCCTGGTGCTGCTTGGTATTCTGGACGGCTGGTCCTACATAACGAGTTCACTGTCGATGCGCGCCGGTGTGAAGACGGCCGCGAACCTGGTCATGAGCGGATCGACCGATGATGCGGCGACCCAGGCCCTTGCCATTGCGAGCTGGGAAAATCGGCCGGAAGACGGCCAGGTCACGCTAAGCCACATCCGTATGTGCGGGACGACCGTGGTCGACGCTTCCACCATGTGCAGTGGGCCCAAGGTGCCGTCGATCTATGTCCAGATACAGGCATCGGGCACCTGGGTGCCGCCAATTGCCTTCGGCGCCTTTGCCGCTCCCACCGTCATCGGTCACCAGGAGGTGATCCGTGTCCGCTAGGGTAAGCGCGTTGCGGCGGGATCGATCGGGCGGGGCCGGGCTGGAGTTCGCGCTGATCGCCCCCTTCCTTGTCATGCTGCTGTTCGGAATATTCGCCTTTGGCTGGTCGATGCACTCGGTCTCCAGTGTTCGCTATACGCTGGAGACGTCAGCGCGCTCGCTGCAGCTTAAGAACACGCTGACCCAAGCCGACATTCAATCGATCGCCACGCAGAAATTGCAGGCCTTGGGGTTCAAGGACGTGAACGTCACGATCGCCATCGACCCGGTGAGCGGCGGCTTCCGCATGGCGCATCTGACCGCCGCCTATGCCTTCGTCATCGACTTCCCCTACCTCAGTTCCTTCCCGATCAACTACGCGACAACCGTTACCGTGCCGCTGCTTGGCGGCGGCTAGGCTGTGGCCTGATAGCCTCGCGCGCCGGGGCTCTGCTTACTTGTACGCCTTGAGCGTGATCAGACCACCGAGAATGGCTATAGCTATCAGGATCAGCGCCCACGACACGATGTTGTGCGACAGACGCCTCCGTCGGCCGCGCAGGGCGCGGTCGCGCCAGCGTTTGGCCTGATCAGCTCCTATGTTCAGTTTATCCATGCCCTTCTCCCCACGAGCAGAATGCGACTCATGCCGGCTGGTGTCCAGATGGCACCGGTTTGGCGGTCGTGGCGCAAGCTTGGCACTCGGCCTGCTTTTTATGCCACGGGGCTAGCTAATATATTCGTTAGTGCTAATATTAAGATTACGTTACGTCATGTTCGACCATCTGTCGGGTGCAATGTGGGGGTTCCAATGAGAGTGGCTGTATTGTGCGCGGCTGTTGTTTTCGCTGCGACCGGTGTCGCTGTTGCCAAGGAAAAGAAGGCGGCGGTCAGTGACGCTGCCGCCTTGTGTTCCACGAAACCGTCGGCCAAGAAGCCCGTTGCAAATCTGGACTGCGGTTTCACCGGAACCGCCAAATCGGAAGACAGCGGCGCAAAGGCAGAGCCGCGTCTCGGATACGACTCCAATCCGTGGATCATAACAGGCTTTTGACTTTGCACTGTCGGATGCCGGCTGAAGCGCTGAAGAGGGTCGTCTTGAGCGGCGCGCGACCCGTTCTCATGTAGGCTCCCGCATGCAAGCCAGGCAAATAAATACGGACTTGCCACTCCGGGCTTCGCCCCGTTGTCGCAATGCCGTGAAAGCCCAACTCGACCGTGCAATAAAAAGCCCGCCACGGGGGCGACCTGCGGCGGGCTCTTGGAGCGGCTACATCCCTGAGGAATCGACCACTTTGTAGCAGGATTATGACCCGTGTGGCCGCGTTGGCCTATGGTGTGATCGCGGAAGACTGCGCGTCAGTTGAAGAGAGCAGCAGAGAGCCAAGCGAAATTGCCGACATTGGGAGGGAGGTTTGCGCCAAACGCAAATTTTTCTGGTACGCCCAAGGGGAATCGAACCCCTGTTACCGCCGTGAAAGGGCGGTGTCCTAACCGCTAGACGATGGGCGCGCTCAGACGAAGCGGCTTATACTGGCGTTGTGCGCAACCGGCAACCCGTCAGGTGCCACCTTGGACAACTTTTTTCCAGGCCTGCCAAATCAACGGTTTGCCGAGGGTTGGCAGGCTTTGATGATTAGCGGCGACACCCATCGTTTCGTCATCCACGGGTCTTCGCGACAGAGCTGTGCTCCTGCTCCGCCCGAGGATGACGAAGTTGGGGACGCTTCGGCCTATCTCGAATGTTCAGGAGGCTGGAACGATATTGCCGGAACGGCCTTGGCGGCTGACAGGCGTAGGCCGTCAAATAGCGCTGCTAGCCGTCACCGCCGCTGCGCCGGCGGCAGCGCCAGTTCCAGTCGCGCTCGGGACCGACGTCGACGTGAACCGATTCTGTGTGGCAGTATGTGCCGACACCGCCGCGACCGGGCATGCTTCTGATGTAGCTCGCCAGTTCCCATTTCGAAACGCCGGGAACCTGGATGTCTGCGGCGGCGCAATACATGTGCAGCGAATTCTTGGCGCCGTTGGCGCGCCGGTTGCGGGCCGGGTCGCGATAGCCTGACGTCACCGTCATCTTGCGGCCGTAGTGGCCTTCGATCGTCTTCAGCACGCGCACCAGCGACGGCTTCAGGCAGGCCACATCGACGCTTTCGTTCTGCTTGAGCAGCCCGTTGGGCGCCAGCCGGGCCATGCCGGCGGCGGACGCAACCTGATAGGAGCCGCCCACTGGCCCCTCATCCTCGTTGAGGTCGACGTCGCTTTCGTCATCGAGGCCCGACTTGCGCTTGATCTCGAACAGGGCCGTCTGGCGCACGCCGGGCAGGGCATCGCTGCCGGTGATGTGACCGCTATCGCCACCGAGCGAAGCCAACTGTACCGGCTTGGCCGTGGAATCGGCCGAGGCAAGCGTGATGATCGGCTTTGCCGCTGCTGGCGTCGCTTTTGCCTGCGCCGGGGGCTGCTCGCCCGTCCGGGCGTTGCTGATGAGGGGGGCTGGTGTCGCCGAGGCTGGCGTTGCGCCAAACATCGAGGCGAGGAAGCCTTTCTTCTTTGGTGCTTCGGCCTGCGGCATCTCGCCAGCCGTCACATAGACCGGGTTGTTCATGGCCGGAGCGGCAGCGGGCTTCGGCGCCGCCACGTCGCCGTCGGCCGCGGCGGCGATCTGCTGGGCGACCGCATCGGTCTGCTGCGCGGTCTGTGCCTGCTGCGTCAGCGACTGCGGCGTGTTTCCAACGATGGTTTCGGCGCCCGCCGGCATGGTCAGCGGAAAGGCAGCTCCCGGTTTGGACACAGGCACATAGGCGACCTTTTCAGGCAGCGCCGTGTCGCTTGCCGTCATCACGGTCGTCTGCTCCGTCGTGACATCAGACGAATCGGAGGCGGCGATCGCCTTGCCGCTGGAGGCCGCGTTTACATCCGATGCGGTGGCATTGTAGCCGGGCATTCCGACCGACATTGCCGGGTCGCCAGCCGAAGTACAGGAGGCCAGAAGCAAGGAGCAGAGCGCTGCCACAATGGCGCGGCGTTCTCCCTTTGCGAGGCTCCATCCTGCTGATTTCAAAGTCAAATTCCCCCTCGATGTCCGGTCGGCATATCTTGGCGCGGCATGCATGCGTCGCTGCCAAGGTGACCTTTGTCTCCGATCCGGAAACGAGACCTGTGTCAAATCCGCAAGCCTGGAAGTATTTTTGCAGTGATTGCCGAATTACGGCCGCTTGATGGTTGACGACACCATTTCGCCCGCTTTTGGCGGCCCGTCAACTCACCACACATTACAGTCCGTTACACACGGACCTTCACATAGGTGCCCGGAGCATCACCCAAGGTTTTCATATGCTTGCCCGGTTTGCGGGCAGGCACACGGGTGTTGTCCTTGGCCTCTATCCAGCCTTGCCAGTGCGGCCACCAGGATCCTGGATGGTCGGTGGCATTGGCTATCCACTGGCTGAAGTCGCCCGTCGGCGTACCCCCGGTCCAATACTGGTATTTGTTGGATGCCGGCGGATTGACGACACCGGCGATATGGCCCGACCCCGCCATCACATACTCGACCGTGCCGCCGAAATATTTCGAGCCGAGGAACACCGAAAGCGCCGGCGCGATGTGATCTTCCTTGGAGGCGAGGTTGTAGACCGGGATCGTGATGTCGCCGAGCGAGACCGTGCGGCCCGCCAGTTCCATCGTGCCTTGCGAAAGGTTGTTCTCGAGATAGCAGTTGCGCAGGTAGAAAGAGTGGTTGGCTGCGGCCATGCGGGTGGAATCGGCATTCCAGTAGAGCAGGTCGAAGGGCAGGGGATCCTTGCCGCGCATGTAGTTGTTGACGACGTAGGGCCAGATCAGGTCGCCTGAGCGCAGCATGTTGAAGGCGGTCGCCATCTTGGTGCCGTCGAGATAACCCTTTTCGCTCATCGACTTTTCCACTGCCGCGACCTGTTCTTCGTCGACGAACACCTTCAGGTCGCCGGCATAGGTGAAGTCGACCTGCGTGGTGAAGAAGGTCGCCGACTTGATGCGGTCGTCGCCCTCTTGCGCCATCAGCGCCAGTGCCGCCGCCAGGAGCGTGCCGCCGACGCAATAGCCGATCGCGTTGACGTCGCGTTCGCCGGTGGCCTTCTCGACCGTGTCGAGGCCGTATTGCAGACCCTCGCGGATATAGGCTTCCCAGCTCTTGGTGCCGTGGCGCTCGTCCGGATTGACCCAGGAGATGACGAACACGGTGTGGCCCTGTTCAACCGCCCAGCGAATGAAGGATTTCTGCGGGTTCAGATCGAGGATGTAGAATTTATTGATCCATGGCGGGCAGATCAGCAGGGGCCGCTTGAGCACCGTCTCGGTCGCCGGTTCGTACTGGATGATTTCGGCGACGTCGCTGCGGCCGACCACCTTGCCGGGAGTGGTGGCGATGTTCCTGCCGATCTCGAAGGGCGAGTAGTCGGCCTGCCGCAGCTTCAGGTCGCCCTTGCCGGCGGCGATGTCCTCGGCCAGCATCTTCATGCCGCGCACCAGGTTTTCGCCGTTCGAGGCGACGGTTTCGCGGAACAGTTCCGGATTGGTCAGGATGAAATTCGACGGCGAGATGGCGTTGGACACCTGCTTGACGTAAAAGCCGGCCTTGTGGCGGGTGTGCTCGTCAAGACCTTCGGCGTGCTCGACCAGATCGGCCGCCCAGCGCGAGGTGACGAGATAGGCCTGCTTGAGGAAATCGAAGAAGGCGTTGCGGCCCCATTCCGGGTCGAGGAAGCGTTTGTCGCCGCGCTCCGGCTTGACCGCGTCTTCGGTGTCTTGCGCGGCGTTGCTGGTGCGCTGAATGGCGTTGGCCCAGACTGTCATATAGCCGGAGAACAGCCGCGTCTGCGCTTCCAGCGCGCGCTGCGGATCGGCAAGCCAGTATTCGCTGAGCTTGGAAAAGGTCTTCACCATATCGACGACGGGCTCGGCCACATGGTCGCGCACGTCGCCTTTTTCGCGCGGCTCGGCCCAGGCGGAAGCGGCCTTGCCGGCCTGCTCGATCATGCGCGCCATGTTCAGGGCGAAGCGTTCCGGGTCCTTCACCAGATATTGCTCGACGGTCGAAGGCTGGTCATCTTCCGCTTTGCCCGAATCGGGTGTTTTGGACATGGTTGGCGGGGTTCCTCCCGAGGCCTTTTCTTGACATATTAACATGGGACATCCGACCGGGCCAATCTCGCTCTACCTCGGCTGCCAAGGAAACAATATGACGATTAATATTGGCGAGACTGTTTTTTTCGGTGCCGGACGTTTTTGCCGCATCGGCGCGGCGATCGTCCTCATCGGCATTGCCGGGTGCTCGAGCACCAACACGAATGGCCCGACGCCTGTCGCTGTGGGTGCGGGACCGAAGGACACCGGCACCTTCCCGAACCTGAACATCAAGCCGCAAGTGGCGGCGCCGCAGTTCACCGAAGCCGAGAAGAACGCCAAGCTCGCGCAATTGAAGGCGGATGAGAATGCGCAGGCGGCAAAGGGCGGCGGCCCCAAGGTCGCCAACCAGGCGGCGCTGACGGATCTGGCCAAGAAGCATGGCGACGAAACGCTGAAGCAGATCGAAGCCAAATGCGACCCCGCCCTCGACCCTACCTGCAAATAAGTATATAGCGCGCGCCCAACACCCCTTCGCTGTCTGGAACTGCCATGGAAGAATTTCACAAGGTTCGCCGGCTTCCGCCTTACGTGTTCGAGCAGGTCAACCGGCTCAAGGCCAGCGCCCGATCGCGTGGCGCCGACATCATCGACCTCGGCATGGGCAATCCGGACCTGCCGACGCCCAAGGCTATCGTCGACAAATTGTGCGAGGTCGTGCGCGACCCGCGCACGCATCGCTATTCCTCGTCGCGCGGCATTCCGGGCCTGCGCCGCGCCCAGGCCGCCTACTATGGCAGGCGCTTCGGCGTGAAACTCAATCCCGACACGCAAGTGGTGGCCACGCTTGGCTCGAAGGAAGGCTTTGCCAACATGGCGCAGGCGATCACCGCGCCCGGCGACGTCATCCTGTGCCCGAACCCGACCTATCCGATCCATGCCTTCGGCTTTATCATGTCGGGCGGCGTCATCCGCTCGCTGCAGGTGGAGCCGGACGACGGTTTCATCCCGGCGCTCGAGCGCGGTGTCAAGCATTCGATCCCGAAGCCGCTGGCGCTGATCCTCAACTATCCGTCGAACCCGACAGCGCTGGTCGCCTCGCTCGATTTCTACAAGGATGTGGTCGCCTTCGCCAAGAAGAACGACATCATCATCCTGTCCGACCTTGCCTATTCGGAGATCTATTTCGACGGCAATCCGCCGCCTTCGGTGCTGCAGGTGCCTGGCGCGATCGACGTTTGCGTCGAATTCACCTCCATGTCGAAGACCTTCTCCATGCCCGGTTGGCGCATGGGCTTTGCCGTCGGCAACGAGCGGCTGATCTCGGCGCTGACGCGGGTGAAGTCCTACCTCGATTACGGCGCCTTCACGCCGATCCAGGTGGCGGCGGCACACGCGCTCAACGGCGACGGCGCCGACATCGCCGAGGTGCGCGACATCTACCACAAGCGCCGCGACGTGATGGTCGACGCCTTCGGCCGCGCCGGCTGGACCATTCCGGCACCGGCGGCATCGATGTTCGCCTGGGCGCCGATCCCGGAGCCGTTCAAGCATCTCGGCTCGCTCGAATTCTCCAAGCTGCTCATCGAACATGCCGACGTGGCCGTGGCGCCCGGTGTCGGCTTCGGCGAGCATGGCGACGAATTCGTGCGCGTTGCTCTGGTCGAGAACGAGCACAGGATCCGGCAGGCGGCGCGCAACATCAAGCGCTTCCTGTCAACCAGCGCCAAGCAGCCCAACAATGTCGTGCCGCTCTCCGCTCACCGGTAAGCTTGCCGCACGCAAATTCGATCTGACTTTGAGGGACGTCGCCGGACATGGCTGAAGCATTGCGTGTTGGAATTGCCGGCCTCGGCACGGTCGGTGCATCGGTGGCGCGCGTGCTGCGCGACAAAGCGGTGGAACTGACCCGCCAGTGCGGCCGTGACGTGATCGTCACCGCCGTCTCGGCGCGCGACCAGAAGCGCGATCGGGGCGTCGATCTGAGCTCTGCAAAGTGGTTCGACGATCCGGTCAAGATGGCCCAGACCGCAGAAATCGACGTGTTCGTCGAACTGATCGGCGGCGACGAGGGCCCGGCGCGCTCATCGGTGAAGACGGCACTCGAAGCCGGCCGTCACGTCGTCACCGCCAACAAGGCGCTGCTGGCCAAGCATGGCGTGGCGCTGGCCGAGATCGCCGAGAAGAAGGGCGTGCTTCTGAACTACGAGGCGGCGGTGGCGGGCGGCATTCCCGTCATCAAGACGATGCGTGAGGCGATGGCCGGCAATTCGGTCACCCGCGTGTTCGGCATCCTCAACGGCACCTGTAACTACATCCTGACCCGCATGGAGGCCGAGGGCATCTCGTTCGATGCTTGCCTGAAGGACGCGCAGCGGCTGGGCTATGCCGAGGCCGATCCGACCTTCGATATCGAGGGCCACGACACGGCGCACAAACTGTCGATCCTGACCAGCCTTGCCTTTGGCACCAGGATCGCCGCCAACGACATCTACATGGAAGGCATTTCCAACATCACCCAGGCCGACATCCGCGCGGCCGCCGATCTTGGCTACCGGATCAAGCTGCTGGGTGTCGCCCAGCGCACCGAGAGCGGCATCGAGCAGCGCGTGCATCCTACCATGGTGCCGACCGCATCGGTCATCGCGCAGGTGCATGGCGTCACCAATGCGGTGGCGATCGAGACCGACATTCTGGGCGAGCTGCTGCTGTCCGGCCCCGGCGCGGGCGGCAACGCCACCGCATCGGCCGTCATCGGCGACATCGCCGACATCGCCAAGAGCCGGCCAGGCTTCCAGCATGGTCCGGTCTTCGGCCGGCCGGCCAAGGAGCTGAAACCCTACAAGAAGGCGCAGATGCGCAGCCATGCCGGCGGTTATTTCATCCGGCTGACCGTGCACGACCGCATCGGCGTGTTCGCGGCAATCGCCAAGCGCATGGCCGACAATGACATCTCGCTGGAATCGATCGTCCAGCACGCAGTCAACGGCGAGGCGGCGGCACAGAAGACGGTGATCCTTGTCACCCACGAGACGACGGAGGCCGCCGTGCGCAAGGCGGTAGACGGCATCACCAAGGACGGACATCTGACCGACAAACCGCAGGTCATCCGCATCGAACGGGCAGGGTAGCTTTGTCCGACACTCGCGCGGGACAAGAATTCCGCAGGCATTGAAGTCCGGTCTGGAGGCAGGCAGCCGCCACAGATCGGAACGAATTCGCGTCGACGCCGTTCTCTTGGTCACCAAACCAGAGGAACCGCTTCATGGCTGACACCAACAAATCCGACACCCCCGATATCGACGACATCCAGAAGACGCTGGAAAAGCAGATTGCCGAACTGCGCAAGGAGATCACCAAGATCAACAAGAGCATTTCGGCGCGCGGCGCGGAGATGCTCGATGACGCCAGCGAACAGGCGTCCGAGTTGTACGACACCGCGGCGAACCGCGCTTCGCGTACGGCGCAACAACTGCGCAGCCAAGCCCAGGCTGTTTCGGAAGTCGCGCGCGAGAATCCTGGTACGACGACAGCTTTGGTCGGCGTGATCGGCCTGCTCGGCTTTCTGGCCGGCTTCGCCATTGCTCAATCGACGAACGATACCTCCCGCCGCTGGTATTGACCGTAGCGCAATAGGGCCGGGCTTCCGGCCTTTTCTATTGTTTTCAGCAAATCACTTTTAAGGAGGACACCATGGCTTCATCAGCGTTGATCGGCATCCTGATCACATTCCTCGTCATCATCCTCGTTCTCTATCTGGTTCAACGCCTGCCGCTCGATGGCCGGATGAGACAGATAGTTCAGGTCATCGTCATCATCATCGGCATCATTTCGCTGCTCAAATACCTCGCGGTTTTTTAGGCCGCGAAGGCCGCCATTCTCACCGTTTTAAGACTGGCCCGGCGCGTGGCGATCGGGCCGGTCGTGTTTCAAGACGTAGTTTAATCGATTGATATTGTTGGATATTCGATAATATTCGTGGCAGGTCTTGCCGTTGTCATGCTCGTTTGACAAAACAGGCCCGCCTCCGGCGGGAGGCCGCATTGCCAACGAGGAAATCACCAGATGAATGTGGCCCAGAACATCGTCGCCGGCCTTGACCGGATACTCACCATGGAACTGGTGCGCGTCACCGAACGGGCCGCCGTCGCGGCCGCCAGGCTGCGTGGGCGCGGCGACGAAAAGGCGGCCGACCAGGTCGCCGTGGATGCCATGCGCCAGGAACTCAACCGGCTTTCCATCAGGGGCACGGTGGTGATCGGCGAGGGCGAGCGCGATGAAGCGCCGATGCTCTATATCGGCGAGGAAGTCGGCTCCGGCAAAGGTCCGGCGGTCGATATCGCGCTCGATCCGCTCGAAGGCACGACGATCTGCGCCAAGAACCTGCCCAATGCGCTCGCCGTCATCGCCATCGCCGAAAAGGGCAGCCTGCTGTTTGCGCCCGATGTCTACATGGACAAGATCGCCATCGGTCCGGGCTATGCGGACGGCGTCATCGATATCGATGCCTCACCGGCCGAAAACATCGCCAGCCTCGCCCGCGCCAAGGGCGTGGCTATTTCGGACATCACCACCTGTATCCTCGACCGGCCACGTCATGCCAAGCTGATCGATGCCGTGCGCGCCACGGGTGCCGCGATCCGGCTGATCGGCGACGGCGATGTCGCCGGCGTCATCCACACCACGGATCCGGAAGAAACCGGCATCGATATCTATCTCGGCACTGGCGGAGCACCCGAGGGCGTGCTGGCCGCCGCCGCGCTGCGCTGCACCGGCGGCCAGATGCAGGGCAGGCTGATCCTCGACACACCGGAAAAGGTTGTTCGCGCGGCAAAGATGGGTATTTCCAACCCGAAACGGGTCTATCGGACGGAGGACATGGCGCGCGGCGATGTGCTGTTTGCGGCCACCGGTGTCACCGACGGCAACATGCTGGCTGGCGTCAAGTTCGGCCACAATTACATCACCACCCACACGATCGTGCTGCGCTCGTCGTCGCGGACGGTGCGCGAGATCAAGGCACGCCATCAGGGCCTGGATAAGTTCTGACGCTTGCTTGCGAAGCCACCTTGCAATTGTTAGCCATTCGGGCGCACCCGATATTGGCTGCAAGGATTTGACGATGAAACCGTTCGACTGGCACGCGGATCCGATTTCGCGCGCCACCGCCATTACGCAGTCTTATCGCAACACCCAGAATGTGCGTCGCTTTCTCATCCGGGAATGCGGCGACGCATTCAGCTTCGACCGGCCTTTCATGGCCTGGCTCAAGGACGGTGTGGAAAAGACGATGGGCGATGCGGCCGACGAATGGCTTCGGCGCCAGGCTGAAAAGCGGAAAGCGCAGTTTTCTTGACACTTCCCGGACGGCGCACACCGTGAATCGCTTGGCTTTGCCTGCCTTTGGCCTATAGAGCGTCGCATGAACGTGACACGCTTTAAATTGTTGCCAATACAGGTCGTCGTCCCAAAACCGCTGCGCACTTTTGGGCGACATGCACTATCGTGCGGCCAACGATGAGTTGGCAAAGCGTATGACCGGCGAAAAGCGCCTCTTCCTCGATGTCAGGCAGTCGGTGTCAGGGGTTTCCTGGGAGCACCGGCTGACCGAGCGGCAGGACATGATCGCGCTCGCCATCGCGCAAGGCTACGGGGTACCCGATATCGTCGCACGGGTGCTTGCCGGCCGCGGCGTCACCGCCGAGCAGACCGAACGGTTTCTCGATCCGACGATCCGCGATCTTCTGCCGGATCCGGCATCGCTGACCGACATGGACAGGGCGGCGGCCCGGATCGCCGCCGCGGTGATGGCCAGGGAAAAGGTGGCGATCTTCGGCGACTATGATGTCGACGGCGCCGCCTCGTCGGCCTTGCTGAAGCGGTTCCTCACGCATTTCTCGGTGCCGTCGGAAATCTACATCCCGGATCGTATTTTCGAGGGCTATGGCCCCAACCCCGACGCCATGCGCGAACTTGTTTCGCGTGGCGCGACACTGATCGTCACCGTCGATTGCGGCACCAACAGCGCCGCTTCCATCGATGCCGCCAATGAGGCCGGGGCCGATGTCGTGGTGCTCGACCACCACCAGGTCGGCGGTGCCTTGCCGGCGGCAATCGCTGTCGTCAATCCCAATCGCGACGACGACCTTTCCGGGCAGGGCCATCTCTGTGCCGCCGGCGTGGTCTTCCTCGCCCTTGTGCAGACGGCCAGGATCCTGCGTAGCCGCATGGCCGATGCTAGGCCGCCGGACCTGCTTTCGCTGCTCGATATCGTGGCATTGGCCACCGTTTGTGACGTGGTGCCGCTGACCGGCGTCAACCGTGCCTTCGTGGTCAAGGGGCTGCAGATGGCGCGCCAGCAGAAGAACGAAGGGCTCGCGGCACTGGCACGGGTGTCGCGCATCGGCGAGCCGATCAGCACCTTCCATCTGGCCTATCTGATCGGCCCGCGCATCAATGCCGGCGGACGCATCGGCGATGCCGCACTTGGCAGCCGGTTGCTTGCGACCGACGACCCGGTCGAGGCGCGCACCATTGCCGAGACGCTCGACCGGCTCAACCAGGAACGGCAGTTGATGGAGCAGGAGATGCTCGCGGCGGCGCGCGCCGAGGCCGATGCGGAGCTCGCCGGCGGCAATGGCCCGGCTATCGTCGTCACCGCCAGCAACAGCTGGCATCCGGGCATCGTCGGTTTGCTCGCCTCACGGCTGAAGGATCATGCCCGCCGGCCGGCCTTCGCCATCGCCTTCAACGCCAACGGCATCGGCACCGGCTCGGGCCGCTCGGTCTCGGGTTTCGACCTCGGCCGGCTGGTGCGCGAGGCGGCCATTGCCGGTCTGATCGTCAAGGGTGGCGGGCATGGCATGGCGGCGGGCATCACCGTCGAGCGGGCGAGGCTTGGTGAGCTCAGGGCGTTTTTCGAAGAGCGGGCGGCAGCCGACGTGTTTCGCCTGCAGGGCGAGGAAAGCCTGGCCATAGACGGTGCGCTTGCCGCTGAAGGCGCGACACTCGGCCTGCTCGACGCGCTGGAACAAGCCGGACCTTTCGGTGCCGGGCACGTGGCCCCTGTTTTCGCGTTGCCGCGCCACCGGTTGGCCGATGCGCGGCCGGTCGGCACCAATCACATCCGCGTCGAGCTGCAATCGGAAAGCGGCGGCCGCATCCAGGCGATCGCCTTTCGCGCCGTCGATACCGCGCTTGGCGAATTCCTGTTCAAGAACCGGGGCAAGACAATCCACGTCGCCGGTTCGCTGTCGGGAAATTACTGGAACGGCAACCGCACCGTTCAGTTTCGTATCACCGATGCGGCTCGTGCGTAGGTTTTGATCAGGCGAGAACTGTCTGCAGCCGGGTCAGTTCGCCGATCTGCGCCATCGTCGCCTGATAGCCGAGCTTGATCGCCTCGTCGGCGCGGTGGAACTCGGTCAGGCCGATATGGCTGAGCTTCGGCTGCAGCGACATGTCGGGCGGGTCGCCGGCAAGCCTGGCGCGCGAAATGCGGTCCTGAATGATGTTGAAGGCCTCGACCATGACGCCGGTGATGCCGAGCCGGGTCTGATGCGACTGGTGTTCGGGATCGCCATGTCCGGCCCTCGGCGCGTCCTTTTCGACGACCAGTTCGCCTGCGCTGTGCTTGATGACGGCGGCACGGCCGAACAGGTCATAGTGAAGGTTGACCGCCACGACGAGCGGCTGCTCGTAGGCGCGGCAGACCGAAACCGGTACGGGGTTGACCAGAGCGCCGTCGACCAGCACGCGGCCGTTGCAATTCACCGGCTCGAACACGCCGGGAAGCGCATAAGAGGCGCGCATGGCGGTGATCAATGAGCCGCTCGACAGCCAGATTTCGTGGCCCGTGCGGATTTCGGAAGTGACCGCGACGAACGGCTTGGCAAGGTCCTCGAAACGAATGCCGGCCATGTGCTCGCGCAGCCTTGCATCGAGTTTCATGCCGCCGAACAGGCCGCTGCCGCGTAAATTGAGATCGAGCAGGCCGAAAATGCGGCGCTTGGTCAGGCTGCGGGCGAATTCTTCGAGCTCGTCCAGTTTGCCGGCGAGATAGCAGCCGCCGACCAGCGCGCCGATCGAGGTGCCGGCGATCATCGATACTTCGATGCCGGCTTCATCCAGCGCGCGCAGCACGCCGATATGCGCCCAGCCGCGGGCGCACCCGCCACCCAAGGCAAGCGAAATGCCTGTTTTCTTTTGGGAGTTCGTTTCGGACGCGCCGCCTGACGAGGACAGGCCGTTGGCCTCCCTGACATCTGGTCTGTTACGCAATGACGCCCACTCGAGCATCATGATCTCCCTTGTCCCACGGCTACTATACGAGCGGGGCGTATCGAAATGATGAATCTGTGTCGTTGGTGTCAGGCAGAAGGTTCAAGCTGTTGGTTTCCGATACGTGTTTTCCGCATCGAACAGCGGCTTGCTGCCGTCGATGGCAAGCGTCCCTTTGCCGTCGACCAGCCCCACCGTCCGATAAAAGCATGAACGCCGGCCAGTGTGACAGGTTGCGTCGTGGCCCAACACTTTGACGCGCAACCATATGGCATCCTGGTCACAATCCGTGAGCATCTCGACGACATGCTGAAAATTGCCTGATGTCTCGCCCTTTTTCCAAAGCGCGCTGCGCGAGCGCGACCAGTAGTGGGCGATGCCGGTCTCAAGCGTCAGTGCCAGTGCTTGCGCGTTCATATGCGCAACCATCAACAGCATGCCGTCCGCGGCATCTGTCACGACGACCGTGACCAGCCCGGCTGCATCGAAGCGCGGCGAAAACACCGCGCCCTCCTCGAGCGCTTTCTTGTCCGACGGAGCTTTTGCAAATTCCAGTGCCGACATCGCCGGTCCTTGTTTTGATGGCCGGCGAGGGCCGATCAGACCCCGCCGCCGCGCACCATGGTGACGAAACGGACCTGCTCTTCGGGCGTGTCCTTGAAAACGCCGGTGAAGGTCGAGGTCAGCGTGGTTGATCCCTGCTTGCGGATGCCGCGCATGGCCATGCACATGTGCTCGGCCTCGATCATGACGGCGACGCCGCGCGGATTGAGCACGTCCTGGATGACGCCGGCGATCTGCGCCGTCAGCGCCTCCTGGGTTTGCAGGCGGTGGGCGAAGATATCGACGACGCGTGCGATCTTGGACAGGCCGACGACCTTGCCGTCCGGAAGATACCCGACATGCGCCTTGCCGATGATCGGCACCATGTGGTGCTCGCAATGCGAATGGAATGTTATGTCCTTGACGATGACCAGGTCATCGTAGCCGGCGACCTCCTCGAAGGTGCGGCCGAGCTCGTCGGCCGGGCACATGTCGTAACCACCGAACATTTCGCGAAAGGCCTTTGCCACCCGCTTCGGCGTGTCGACCAACCCTTCGCGGTCCGGATTGTCGCCGGTCCAGCGCAAAAGCGTGCGCACGGCGGCTTCGACTTCGGCTTCGCTTGGCCGGTCGGTGACCGGCTTTTCCATATAGGCTGACTGTGGCATGAGCTTCTTGATGACGGCATCCATAAAGGCGTCTCCCGTAGTCCCTCTCGGCGGAGGAACGAGTTGAACGGACCACGACCTTTCGGTGTCGGAAACTCGCCCCGTTTCCAGCCCCGTAAGCGGCGTGAACTTCCCGGCAAGGACATTGGCTTTCGTCGTTCTTGTCGATACCGGACTGCCAGCATTATATAAGGTCATAGCGAGCGAAAGGAAGACACGACAGCGGCAATCGCTGTTCGCTTGGCGGCGACGGATTGGAAATTTATGATAAACGACGTCTACAACGCGAAAATTCTCGGTTTTGCCGGAAACATCGCCCGCATCGGCCGTCTCGATCATCCTGACGCGACCGCCAAGGCGCACTCCAAGCTATGCGGTTCGACCGTCACCGTCGACCTCAAGATGCAGGACGGCGTCGTCACGGACTTTGCCCATGACGTGAAGGCCTGCGCGCTCGGCCAGGCGTCGTCATCGATCATGGCGCAGCATGTCGTCGGCGCGAGTGCCGAGGAATTGCGCGCGGTGCGCGACTCCATGCTGAAGATGCTCAAGGAAAATGGCGCCCCGCCGGACGGCCGCTTTGCGGATCTCAGATATTTGGAGCCGGTGCGCGACTACAAGGCGCGGCACGCTTCGACCATGCTGACTTTCGATGCCGTGGTCGACGCGATCGGCCAGATCGAGAAGAAGCGCGCCGAAGAAGCGGCCTGACCTTGGGGTTTGGCCGTCCACGGTGCGCAGGCTTCGCGCAGGCGCCCAAATCTTTGCTGCCACTGCTTGGCATTTGGCTGGACAGGAACCGGGCCAGAAGGGTTTAAACCTGCGCTTCCAGCGCCCGCCTGCTTTCGGCAAATTCGCTTCTGAGCCAGTCGGCGAACGCGGCGGCCGGCTCCGAGAGGTCGTGCAGGTTTCTGGCCACCAGCCAATAGGCGCCGGATGCGACGTCGATGTCGAACGGCTTGACCAGCGCGCCGGATGCGATTTCCCCGCCGATCTGCAACAGATCGCCCAATGCCACGCCATGTCCGAGCAAGGCGGCCTGCTTTGAAAGCGACGCATCCGCCAGCATCGGCCCGCGCGCGGGCACGGCGTCGGCGGGCACGCCGGCCGCTTCGAACCAGCGCGCCCAGCCCTGGCGGTTCTCCTCGTGCAAAAGCGTGTAGCGGCCAAGATCGATTGGCTTCCTGAGGGCAGGGCCAGAAGCAAGCAGCGCCGGCGACAGGACCGGCGAATCGACCGTCGAGGCAAGCCGCTCGGCCTGGCTGCGCGGCCACGAGTCGGCATGCGCGCTGAAGCGCAAGGCAAGCTCCGGCTGATCGCTGCGGAACTCGATCAGCCTTGGATCGACTTCGAGGGAGACGTCGATGTCGGGCCGCAATTGGCGAAACCGGTTGAGCCGGGGAACCAGCCACACGGAGGCAAGCGACGGCTCGACACTGACGCGGACCACGGACTGTGCCGGTGTCGCCACCAGATCGCCAAGCAAGGTATCGATGGCGTCGAAACTTCTGACAAGCTGATCCAGCAGACGCCGGCCGGTGTCGGTCAGTTCGACTCGTCGATGGTGACGTTCGAACAAGGGTCGATGCAGGAAGATTTCGAGCTCGCGGATCTGCCGGCTGATCGCCGCCTGCGAGACGAAAAGCTCCTCGGCGGCCCGGCTGAAGCTCAGATGCCGGCCCGCCGCCTCGAAGCTCCTCAATGCCGTCAGCGGCAGGCGCCCACGCTTCATTTCGCATAACCCAGGATTATCCGAAGTGGAAATTATACTCGTTTGAAGGCGAAGGCCAGCGGCGGTCTAATCCATGTCGAAGGAGACCGACCATGATCCAGTTGCTGAACATTTTTGGCGATGTCATGCGGATCGTGACGTTTCAATGGCGTGACGAAAAGCAGCATTCAAAGCGCCGCGAGGGGCCGGCCAGTCGTGGCCGCTGGGCGCCGTCGGCTGACAGGCAGCCGTTTCGCCGTTCCCGTCCGTGATGGCGGGGCGCGCAAGGAGCGGGGATTGCGTTCTCCGGCGGAAGTCCACATCTATCGCCTGGGAAACGCGATACGGAGACTGTGGTGCGCGACCAGCATGGGCATGCGCATATAGACGGGTCGCAAAAACGCGGCCGCAACTGGCCCGGCCCCTGGCGCAAGACGCCAGGCCGTCTCCTCGGCACGTCGCTCGTGCGCCTCTACCAGTTGACGCTGTCGGGCTTTGTCGGCAATTCCTGCCGGCATCTGCCGACCTGTTCGGAATATGCGCATGAGGCGATCGCCCGCCATGGCCTGTGGGCCGGCGGCTGGATGGGATTCTTCCGCGTGCTGCGCTGCGGGCCATTCGGCACGCATGGCATAGACCTCGTGCCGGAGGCGCTTGCGGATCGCTATCTCTGGTTCATGCCCTGGCGGTACTGGCGGATCGGCAGCAAGCGCGGCAAAGCGCAGGAATGATGGCCGGGGAGAATAGCAGGTTTACGATCCGGTAGGGTTAACAACAGCCTGCACAAAGACTGCGCATTTGAGACAAAATCGAGACAAGAGACCCCGCTAAGCCGCTCGCGAACCCCCTTCTGGAGCGAGCAGAAAATGCGCAATTTCGACCGTCTTCCCTTCATCTTTGCCGGGATCCTGTTCCTGCTCGCCTGGCTGCTGGGATTTCCGCTGCGCGCGCAATCGGCGCCGCTGGGGGATTTGCAGTGCACGGTGATCGCCGATGCGGCGAGCGGCAAGACGCTTTACCAGGACGGAGTGTGCGACCAGCGGTTCAGCCCGGCCTCGACGTTCAAGGTGCCGCTGTCGCTGATCGGCTATGACAGCGGGATCCTGAGCGACGAGCATACGCCGGCGTGGGACTACAAGCCGGAGTTCAAGGCGGTGAAGCGGGACCAGAAGACCGTCGATCCGGTGATCTGGGAACGGGATTCGATCGTCTGGTTCTCCCGTGAAATCACCAGTCGGCTCGGGCCGGAAAAATTGGCTGGCTATGTCTCCAAATTCGGCTACGGCAATGCCGATGTTTCCGGCAATCCCGGCAAGAATGATGGTTTGACCCAATCCTGGATAAACTCCTCGCTCAAGATCACGCCGGTCGAGCAGGTCGATTTCCTGCGCAAGCTGCTGGCCCGCAAGCTGCCTGTCTCGGCCAGGGCCTACGACATGACATCAGCCATCATCCCGACCTTCCAGGCCGGAGGCTGGACGGTGCAGGGCAAGACCGGAAGCACCAGGCTGCGCAACGATGCCGACAAGGTTCAGGATAAGCGCTCGCTTGGGTGGTTCGTCGGCTGGGCGAACAAGGATGGCCGCCAGATCGTCTTTGCGCGCCTTGTCGTCGACACCGATCGGACCGATATGCCCAAAGGCCTCAAGACCCGAGCCGCGTTCCTGAAGGACCTGCCGCTGCTCATCAAATGAAGTCTGACATTTGAGCCGGGCTTTACGGCGGCGGAATCTGTCCATAAAAGACAGCCGCTGCCGGACGCATCCGGCCTACTCTTTGCATGTCGTAACCCCAAAACCGTCCACACACTTTTGGGCGACATGCATTTCAACCACCCGCGCTCGTTTGCGGGACTGGATAGGAGATATACATGCTGAATTCCGTTTCCCTGACATTTCCCGATGGCTCCGTCCGCGAATACGACGCGGCGATGACCGGTGCCGGCCTCGCCGAATCGATCTCGAAGTCGCTGGCCAAGAAGGCGGTCGCCTATGCGATCGACGGCACCGTCCGCGATCTCAGCGATCCGCTTGGCAAATCCGGCAAGGTCGAGATCGTCACCCGCGACGACCCGCGCGCACTCGAACTGATCCGTCACGACGCCGCACATGTGTTGGCGGAAGCCGTGCAGGAATTGTGGCCGGGAACGCAGGTGACCATCGGGCCGGTGATCGAGAACGGGTTTTACTACGACTTCGCCCGCAACGAGCCGTTCACGCCTGACGATTTTCCCGTGATCGAGAAGAAGATGCGCGAGATCATTTCGCGCAACAAGCCGTTCACCAAGGAAGTCTGGTCGCGCGACAAGGCGAAGAAAGTGTTTGCCGACAAGGGCGAACGCTACAAGCTGGAGCTGATCGACGCCATTCCCGAGGATCAGGATCTCAAGATCTACGCGCAGGGCGACTGGTTCGACCTTTGCCGTGGCCCGCACATGGCCTCGACGGGGCAGATCGGCAACGCCTTCAAACTGATGAAGGTGGCCGGCGCCTATTGGCGCGGCGATTCGAACAATCCGATGCTGACCCGCATCTACGGCACGGCCTGGGCTGATCAGGCGCAGCTCGAAGCCTATCAGACGATGCTGGAGGAGGCCGAGAAGCGCGACCACAGGAAGATCGGCCGCGAGATGGACCTGTTCCATTTCCAGGAAGAGGGGCCTGGCGTCGTCTTCTGGCACGCCAAGGGCTGGAAGATGTTCCAGAACCTGGTCAACTACATGCGCCGCCGCCTCGACGAGCAGGGCTATCAGGAGGTCAACGCGCCGCAGGTTCTCGACAAGAGCCTGTGGGAGACGTCAGGCCATTGGGGATGGTATCGCGACGCCATGTTCAAGGTGACGGTGGCCGGCGACGATACCGATGACGACCGGATCTTCGCTCTGAAGCCGATGAACTGCCCGGGCCATGTGCAGATTTTCAAGCATGGGTTGAAGTCTTATCGCGATCTGCCTGTCAAACTTGCAGAATTCGGCAACGTCCACCGTTACGAACCATCCGGCGCGCTGCACGGGCTGATGCGTGTGCGCGGTTTTACGCAAGACGATGCGCACATCTTCTGCACCGAAGAGCAGCTGGCGGCGGAATGCCTGCGCATCAACGATCTGATCCTGTCGACCTATGCTGATTTCGGTTTCGACGAAATCAGCGTCAAGCTGTCGACGCGGCCGGACAAACGCGTCGGTACCGACGAGGCGTGGGATCACGCCGAGGCGATCATGGGCGGCGTGCTGGAGACGATCAGGACACGGTCCGGCAATCGCATCAAGACCTCGATCAATCCGGGTGAGGGCGCCTTCTACGGGCCGAAATTCGAATATGTGCTGAAGGATGCCATCGGCCGCGAATGGCAGTGCGGCACGACGCAGGTCGATTTCAACCTGCCGGAGCGGTTTGGCGCCTTCTACATCGGCTCGGATTCCGAGAAGAAGCAGCCTGTCATGGTTCACCGCGCCATCTGTGGCTCGATGGAGCGCTTCCTCGGCATCCTGATCGAGAACTATTCCGGCCATTTCCCGCTGTGGTTCGCGCCGCTGCAGGTGGTGGTGGCGACGATCACGTCGGATGCCGACGACTATGCGACCGAGGTGGTGGCAAAGCTGAAGGCCGCTGGGCTGTTGGCGGAAGCGGATCTGCGCAACGAGAAGATCAACTACAAGGTCCGCGAGCACAGCCTGGCCAAGGTTCCGGTCATCCTCGTCTGCGGCAAGCGCGAAGCGGAAGAGCAGACGGTCAACATGCGCCGACTGGGCTCGCGCGACCAGGAATCGCTTGGCCTTGACCAGGCGATCGCGCAACTGACCGAGGAAGCCGTCACACCCGACCGCCGGCGCACACGCGCGGCCTGATTGGCATAATTTCGACCAAATGGCGGTGGAGCGATCCACCGCCATTTTCATATCCCTGTCACGCCGACCTTGTAACGAGCCCCTATGCTCAAGTTGAAATTGCGCGAACGACCCTTTCCCGAGCTTTCCTATGCCAATCCGCGCCAGCCGGCGCTGACGCGCTGGTTCATACATTCGGTCGAAGGCTTGTCGGGCCGCGACCGCTACACAGCACTTTATGATTTCTGGCGCCGCCAGATCGTGCCGACCGGCGAACGCGTGTTCAGCCGCATGCTCGACCTGATCGACGTGCGGGTGCGGACCGCTGATCAGTGGCCACCCGCGCAATTGCCGGACACGCCGCTGGTGATCGTCGCCAATCATCCGTTCGGCATCGGTGACGGTATCGCCGTGCTGTCGCTGGCCGAGCAGCTCGGCCGTCCGTTCCGGGTGATGATCCACAAGGATCTGCTCAAGATCCGCGAGATGGAGCCTTATTCGCTGCCGATCGACTTTTCGGAGACCAAGGATGCGCTGAAGAACAACATGGCCGTGCGCCATGAAGCGGTGCGGTTGCTGAAAGAGGGCGTCACCATCGTGGTATTTCCGGCCGGCGGTGTCGCCACCGCGCCAAAGGGTTTTGGCCGGGCGCGCGATCTGCCGTGGAAGATGTTTCCGGCCCGCCTCGTCCAGGACGCCAGGGCGTCGGTCATCCCGATGCATTTTTCCGGGCAGAACGGCAGGCTGTTCCATCTTGTCAGCGGGCCGATGAACATGGCCGAGCGCGACGGCCGGGTGGCCAAGTTCGTCGGCAAGGCCTCGCTGACGCTGCGCACGTCGCTGCTCATCCACGAATTCGCGCGGCTGTCGGGCAAGGCGATCGACATGCGCGTCGGCGATGTGCTGAGCTGGAGCGAACTGGAGCCGTTGCGCGACCGCAAGGCCTTGCTCGACCGCCTCTATCGCGGCGTGTTCGACCTGGCGCCAGCTTTGCCACGCCGCCGGATCCCGTTCCTGCCGGCGCGGACCGAGCTGGCGGCTTGAACAATAAACGTCCGGCTCACAGGGCCGAGTCTTGGCTGGCCGTTGAGAAAAATAGTATGACACTGTAATGTCATGCGCTATATTGGGCAAGGAAAGAGCTTGCCATGAGAACCAGCAAACCGATCACCGTGACCCTCGGCCGCCAGCAGGCCAGCGTTGACGTACGCCTGGCGTCGGGTGCCTACGACTCCGCCAGCGAGGTCATGCGCGCCGCGCTGCGCGCCCTCGACCGCGAAGAGCAGACCATCACCGCGATCATGCGCGCCAAGGTCCAGGAAGCCCTTGACGACCCGCGTCCGGACATCCCGGCAGAAGACGTCTTCAAAGCGCTGCGCGCCCATCATGCGGATCGCATGAAGGCCTCCAAGCGTGACACATAAGGTCGTCTTCAGACCGGCGGCTCAAGCCGACCTCTTCGCCATCTACGACTACATCGAAAACGACAGCGGGAGCAGACGTGCCGACGACTATGTCGACCGCATAGAGGCCGCGTGCATGGCGCTGTCCAACTTCCCGGAGCGCGGGACCGTGCGCGACACCGTTGGCCCCGGCGTCCGCGTCGTCGGCTTTGAACGCCGCGTGTCGATCATTTTCCGGGTCGACGGTGACACCGTGGTCATCCTGCGCGTGCTCTACGGCGGACAGGATTATCCTGCTGGTTCAGAGGATGACGCAGACACCTGATTCTTCTGGTGGAATTTCGAACTAATCCGCGCCTTCTTCAGGATCCATCGCCGCGGCCTCGGTGGCCAGAACCTCGATTTCCTGGTTCTGCCCGGCCACGACCGTAAAATCCTTCTGGTAGATGCGGTCGCGGTTCTTGGCGATGATGGTGTAGTCGCCCTCGGCCAGCACCATCGAGGCGAAAGCGCCGACGGTTTCCTTGATCGGATCGCCGGACTCGTTGAGCAGTGACCAGGACGTGTCGGCGATCGCCTCGCCACCGGTTTCGCGCACCAACTTCATCGTGATCTCGGCGGCGTGATGCTCGACGGTGGCTTCGGTCAGCTTGCCGGCCTCGACGCGGATGTCGGAGCGAATGACTGCATTGACCGCGCCATAGGTCGAGACGACATGGTAGATGCCGGCGTTGAGCCGCACGACGCTGTTGGGCTCGACATCGGGAATGATCAGCGCGCGGTCGCCATTGGCCTCGGCAGTGCCCTCGTAGATCGAAAAGCGCAGCTTCTTCGGTGGAATGCGCACGCCGCCGGACAGCACGGCGTCGAGCTTGAGGCCGCCGGCATCGAGCACGAGGCTTTCGCGCTTGGCGTCCTTGCCGACAGTGATGCGTTTGGTGGCGCCGGCCCGGCCGTAGGAGGCGTGAACCAGATAGCTGCCGGGTTCGAGCTGGAAGACGGCGGTGCCGCCATGCGAGGAGGCGACCATCGGCAATTTGCCGTTGACGGCTTCCGGCTTGAAGACCCGCCAGACGATGCCACGCGTGATGTCGGAACCCTTGTCGGTCAACTGGGCAGAGAGTGTGATGGCACCGCCGCCGCTCAGCGCCAGTGACGTCTCGCCTTTCGGCGTCGCGTAGCTCGAAATTCCCGGAAGCTTCAGGTCGCTGACACCGTCGACATTCTGCGCCATGGCGAACGAAACCGGCGCCATGAACAGCAGGGCGCCGACCCAGACCAGGAAAAGACGGACAGTCCCCTCAAACATGCCTTGCGTTGAAGCCCATGGCGGTGGCAATTTCAAGGCTTAAGAGTCCGACCGATACGACTCTTCCGTCCGGCGTATCCCGCGCCAATGCCCGAGCCGCCCGAATCCCCGATGGTGCGCTTCAGCTCAAAACAGAATGTCCAGGAGACTTGCGCCCATGGCGTCGCCGATCATCGACTTCCTGCTGACCCGAAACTCCGCACCGATTCCAGATCTGAAGGAGCCGGCGCCGAGCGATGCGGAGATCGCGACAATGGTCACTGCTGCCTCCCGGGTGCCCGATCATGGCCGGTTGGAGCCCTGGCGCTTCATCCTCTACCGTGGCGACGCCCGCGTCGAGATCGGCAGGCAACTGGCAGCACTTGCCGAGCAGCGGGAGGGCCCATTGACGGAGGGCCGCCGCAATCAGGAACTGGCGCGGTTCTCGCGCGCACCGCTGGTGATCGGCGTCGTATCTGTCCCCAGGGAGAATCCAAAAATCCCGCAATGGGAAATGTTCCTGTCGGGCGGCATGGCGGCGATGAACCTGATGATATCAGCCAACGCGCTGGGCTTTGGCACCAACATGATCAGCAACTGGTATTCGGATGTGCCGGAGGGCAGGGCACTGCTGGGGCTGGCGCCGCAGGAGCGGGTCATCGGCTTCATTCATATCGGCTCCTATGCCGGCCCGGCGCCGGAGCGGCCCCGGCCCGATCCGGCAAAGCTGTACAGTGACTATTCGGGGCCGTGGGTCGGCTGAATGTTCTACGAGCCTTCAAAGGGCCACGGCCTGCCGCACGACCCTTCGAAGGCGATCGTGGCGCCGCGTCCGATCGGCTGGATTTCGACACTGAACAGGGCTGGTGAGATCAACCTCGCGCCATATTCCTTCTTCAATGCCGTTTCGACGCGGCCTTTCATCGTCTGGTTCTCCTCCGAAGGCGAGAAGGACAGCGCCTCCTTCGCCCAGGAAACCGGCGAGTTCGTCGCCAATCTGGTCAGCCGCGATCTCGCGGAGAAGATGAACCGCACGTCGGTCAATGCTCCGCGCGGCGTCAACGAGTTCGTCTATGCCGATCTTGCCATGGCGCCGTCGCGCCTGGTCGCCCCGCCGCGCGTGGCGGCAGCGCCGGCCGCGCTCGAATGCCGGGTGACTGAAGTTTTTCGGCCAAAGGCCCTGGACGGGTCGCCGACAAGTGCCGTCATCGTCGCCGGTGAAGTGGTCGGCGTGCATATCGACGACGCCTTCCTGACGGACGGCCTGTTCGACATCACCAAGGCCGGCAATGTCGCTCGTCTCGGCTATATGGACTATGCCAGCGTCGACGAGGTGTTTTCGATGCGCCGGCCACGCTGGGACAAGGACTAGATATCAGGCTCGGCCAGTTACCGCGCCTGACCGGCACTCGTTCGCCGCCTGGCAGTCATGACGGTGCGCACATAGCCGGGCTCGCCGATCCGAATGCTTCCATCGGGCAGGCCCAGTATGCGGTCGAGGGCGATCTCGTAGAGCCTGACGCGTTTCTCCAGGACTTCGATCGCGGCCTCCATGTCGGCGTCGCTGCCGCCGGCAATGGCCTTGGCCACGACATCACGCGTGGCCATGCCGAATTGCATGACGATGTCGGCGACACCTTCCGGATCGAAGGTCCTGAAAGTGCCGTCTTCGATTCCTTGCCTGATGACCTTGGCCAGCAGCGGTGAAAACGACGCGCTGGCGGCCAGATTGATACGGTGGAAAAGCACCAGATTCTCAGGCCGGAACATCGTCTCGAAAAGAGCCCAAGCTTCCGGCGCGGTTTCGATCTTGGCCCGCCGCGACTGGCTGAGCAGGCCATTCAGGCGGCCAAGCGGGTCGAGGCCGGGATCGTGGAGTATGTCCTGGACCCCAGCCAGTGCCTGTCTTGCAAAGCGATCGGCCAATGCCTCCAGGAGAGCCTCCTTGGAGGGGAAGTAATGATAGAAAGCACCCTTCGAGATGCCGGCGGACGCAATCACGTCATTGAGGCTCGCTTTGTCATAGCCCTGGGTCAGGAACAGGGCCTGGGCATGGTCCAGAAGTTCTTCTCGCCTGAGTTCTGGATGCTTGATGACACGGGGCATGACGAACTTTCTGCACGTGATGGCTGCTCCCGTCCAGTCCCGACGTCGGCAGCCAGGGCAACGAATTTCGGGTTAACGGGTCCCTTCGGAGCCTCCGCCTGCGCGTTGGCTGACGGAGCATCAAACGAAAAACCCGCCTGTGCGGCGGGCCACTGGCGCAAATCAGCACCATGGGCAAAAATGTACCATAGCTGAGATCACCGAGTCAAGAAAAAATTCCTATCACGGAGGCTGCCCGGCAAAAGCGGCCAACACAACCGACTGCTGCAAGCCTTTTGTTAAGCTGGAGTTCGGAGCCTCGGGTCGAAGGTTCGCTTGAACTATAGACCAGTGGTCTGTATGGTAGACCAATGGTCTAAAATACCAATCATCAGCGGATATCAAGGCAGGTCGATCATGATCGCGAAATTGGTTCTTCAGACATTCGTCTGGTTCGTCGCTATGGGCGCCTTGCTCTTCCTGTCGGCCGGCACGCTGCATTGGCCGGGGGCCTGGGTCTATCTGGTGGGGATGGTGGGCCTCAGTCTCACCTTTGGCGTGGCGCTGGCGAGGCGCGATCCCGGCCTGATGAATGAGCGGCTGAGCTCTCCCATCCAGAAGAATCAGGACGCGGCCGACAAGGTGCTGCTGTCCATACTTCTGCTCGCCATCTTTGGTTCTCAGATATTCATGGGATTCGACGTTCGTTTCGGCTGGTCGGCGGTTCCCGTCTGGGTGCAGGTGGTCGGCGCACTGGTCCTGCTGCTCGGAATCTGGATCTGCTATCTGACGATGCTGGAGAACAGTTTTGCGGCGCCCGTGGTCAAGATCCAGGACGAACGCGGACAACGTGTGATCTCCACCGGGCCTTACAGCTACGTTCGCCATCCGATGTATGCCGGCGCCATCCTCTTCTTCGCCGGCACGGCACTTCTGCTTGGTTCCTGGTGGGGGCTGGCGTCGGTGCTCGTGCTCGTCGTTCTCTTGGCCATCCGCACCTTCATCGAAGAGAAAACGCTTCGCGCCGGTCTGCGCGGCTATGACGACTATGTGGCCCGGGTCCGTTACCGCCTGATTCCATTGGTTTGGTAGCAGGCGCTCAGGCGGAAACACCTGCCGCCTTTGCCCGCGCCAGAAGCCGCTCGGCCAGCCGCAGGTGCGGGCGGTCGAACATCTTGCCGTCGATAGCGACGACGCCGGGGCTTCCCGCTGCCGCGAACGCAGCAACGATTGCCGCCGATTGTCTCACCGCCTCGGCCGACGGCGTGAAGGCTGCGTTGATGACCGGCACCTGATCGGGGTGGATCGCCATCTTGCCGGTGAAGCCATCGCGTTCGGCCTCGGCGCACTCCGCGGCGAAGGCCGCCATGTCGCGAAAATTCGGGAAGACGGTGTCGATCGCCGCGACCTCCGCCGCACCGGCGGCGAGTATGGTCATGGTGCGAGCATGACGGAACACGTCCGTGTAGCGGCCATGCTCGTCGCGGGCGCTGCGCGCGCCGAGCGCCGCCGACAGGTCTTCCGCGCCCCAGGTGAGCCCGGCAAGCCGCGCGCTGGTCCCGGCATAGGTTGCCGCCGCCAGCACGCCTGCCGGCGTTTCGGTGATGATCGGCAGGATCTTGATCGCGCCGTCGGCCAGGCCGTTTTCGGCCTCGCGCACCCTGAGTTTTGCCGACAGGTGCTGCACATCCTGGCCGCCGTTCGACTTGGGCAGCATGATGCCGTCGGGTTTCGCCGGAACCAGCGCCGCCAGATCGTTATCCGTCAGCCCGGTCGCGAGGTCATTGACCCTGACATAGATGGCGGAAGTCGTTTGTGCCCTGCGTTCCAGGATGAAGCGCGCCGCTACGCCGCGCGCCAGCGCCTTGTTGTGCGGCGCCACGGAATCCTCGAGGTCGACGATGACCACGTCGGCGCCGGCACCAAAACCCCTTTCCAGCTTCCTCTCGGAATCACCGGGGACGAACAGCAGCGAGCGCATGATCAGGCCGCCTTCTTCAGCATCATCGCTTGCCTGGTGCATTTGGCGACGAGATCGCCATGCTGGTTGTAGGCGCGATGCTCGAATTCGACGATGCCGCGATCGGGCTTCGACCTGGACTCGCGCACCGAGATGACTGTCGTTTCGACGCGAACGGTATCGCCATGGAAGACCGGATGCGGAAACACGGTTTCCTTCATGCCGAGATTGGCCACCGTGGTGCCGACGGTGATGTCATTGACCGAAATGCCGATCATCAGCCCGAGCGTGAACAGCGAATTGACCAGCGGCTTGCCCCATTCGCTCCTGGCGGCGAAATCGAAGTCGATGTGCAGCGGCTGCGGGTTCAGCGTCATCACCGAAAACAGCATGTTGTCGCTTTCGGTAACGGTCTTGCGCAGCGTGTGCTGGAAGACATGGCCGACGACGAACTCTTCGAGATAAAGTCCGGCCATTTCTTTCTCCTCAGGTGCTTGACGGTTGATAGGCGCTGCAAATCAGCCTCGCAAGCCAGTTAATGAACATGGTGAACGGTTCGTAAACCAATTCTGCCTACGGTCGTCAGTGGGGTCGGAACCTTCCGGCAAGGGGCGTAAGCAGGCGGGCATGGTTGTTGTTTCGCATTTCCTGAAGTGGATCTACACGGCCAAGGTGTCGGAGCGCGCCGCGGCGGCGAGCGCTCTGGCCCGAGCCTACATCAATTCCGAATTGCCCTTCGAGGACCGCTGCGCCGCAGAGGCGGCGCTGACACTGTTGCTCGACGATGCCTCGTCGAAGGTGCGGCTGGCGATGGCCGAGGCGCTGTCGATGAGCCAACACGCGCCAATGCAGATCATCAGCGTGCTGGCCTCCGACCAGCCGGAAGTCGCCGGCGTGGTGCTGGCGCGCTCGCCGCTGCTCACCGACGCCGACCTGATCAACCGCGTGGCTTCGAGTCCGAAGGCGACGCAAAAACTGATCGCAGACCGGCCGCTCGTCTCTATGGCGCTGTCGGCGGCCATCGCGGAGATCGGCGAGGCGGACGCCTGCGCCGTGCTGCTCGCCAACAGCGGCGCCGACATCGCCTCGCTCAGCTTCCGCCGCATGGCCGAACGGCATGGGCACCTGCCGCTGGTGCGCGAGGCGCTGATATCGGATGTCAGGCTGCCGGCCGACTGCCGGCATATGCTGCTCGTCAAGCTTGGCGAAATGCTGAAAACGTCGCCACTGGTGATGGCGATGATGGGCGCGGCGCGAGCCGACCGCGTCATGCGCGACGCCTGCGTCAAGGCTTCGGTGACGCTGATCGAAGGCACGCGCACGGAAGAACATGCGGCCCTGATCGAGCATCTCAGGCTGCGTGGCGACCTCACCGCGAGCTTCCTCATCCGCACCATCGCGCATGGCAAGGTCGATTTCTTCGGCTCGGCACTGGTTGCGCTCAGCCAGCAGTCCGAACAACGTGTGAGGGCGCTGCTGGCCGGCGGGCACGACGTGGCCTTGCAGGCATTGTTCCGCAGCGCCGGGCTCGCCGGCGCCACGCACGCCATCATCCTGCGTGCGCTGAAGATCTGGCGCGAGGTCGCCAACGGCAAGCGCGTCGCCGGTGTGCAGGAGGTCAGCTGGCTGATGCTCAAGGAGGTGGGCGGTCAATCCGCCGAGGGTGATCTCGCCGCCTTGGTCAAATCGATCCATCTCGACGCGCTGCGCGAAAACGCACGCGGCCACGCGCTGGCGATAGCGGCCGCCTAGCCTTTATCCCTGGCGAAAAAATCCGGAAAATCCTCCATCGCGGCGGCGATGATGCGCAGCGATGCCGCGATCTGCAGCAATTCCCCGGTACCGTTTCGCTGCGCAATGCTCGCCGCATATTGCCGGGCGACGGTGACGGTTGATGTCTGCGGATCGCCGGGGGCGCGGAAGAGCAGTTCGCGCGCCAGCCCTCTCAGGAAGTTGGCGATCGAAAGCGCGGTCTCGGATGGGATGGCATGGCTTTGGCTCGCATCGCGCAGCCGAAGGACCTCCAGGCCGACGGTGACGGCGGCGACGCCGCCGCCCAGAACCGCATCGCCTTTCTGACCGGCATTCTGCACCAGCGGCATCAATTGGTTGATGCGGTCGTAGGCGAGGCTCTCGAAGGCCGACCGCCTCGGCACCCGCTCATGCAGGCAAAGCCGCGCCAGATCCTCACGCATGGCGCGCACGATGCGGTTGGCCGCGAGCCAAGGATCGGCCGGCAGCACGACGATGAAGACACCGATCGCCAGCAGGATGCCGACCAGGATCGACGCCGAACCGGCGAAGAAGGGTCCGGGATCGTAGGTCATCGCCTGGTGTGGACTGAGGAAGGCGAGAAAGTTGATGGCGAAAGCCGTCGCCACGCCGACATAACGTGGATTGGCCATGGCCAGCGCCGTCGGCACCAGGATCGGCACGACAAACAGCATGAACCAGCCGAAGCCGGGCAGGGCAGGCAATGCGATCTGGCCGACGAGAAAGGCAAAGGGCAGCGCCAGAAGCGTTCCCTTGAAGAAACCCCAGGCGACCTGCACAGGGTCGGGGCGAGCAGCAAACAGGCTCGACACGACGGCGACGAGAATGACCGTGCCGGCGGCTTCCGACCATTTCGTCGTCAACCAGAAGGCCGCGACCAGCAGCGTCGCAAGGGCAGCGCGCACCGCGTTGCGCGATGCGCCGGCGTAATCGCGATGCACCACCAGCGCAGGCTGCCTGCTGCCCCTGGCCGGGCGCGTGGCAGGCGCACGCAGGGCATCGAGGCCGCGCAGCACCTGCTTGAGCGCATCGGCGAAATCGGCGGCAATGGTCAGGCGGGTGATCGTGCCAACCCTGTCGCCTTGGTCGGTTGAGGCATCGGGCATTTGCCGGGCCTTGGCCGAGATGGTGTCGAGCCGCGCCACCCAAGGCGTGGTGTCGTCCAGCGCGCCGGGCTTCGTGGCCATTTCACCGACAAGGGCCTGCAACTCCGAACGCACCGGAATGAGCGCCGCATTCTTCGGAGCGGCATGCGAATGCAACGCACGTGCCGCCGACAACGCCGAGAGCAGTTGTCCGATCGTGCGCCGGACCGGATGGGCGCGCGGCGCGAAGCTCGGCGCCTCGAGCCTGGCATAGGCGCGCATCTCGCCGAGCGTCTGGGTATCCGTGACCAGCTTTCGGTGCAGCGCGGACAGCGTTGCCGGGTCGCCGCCGGAGAACGCACCGCCGGCATAGGTGGCAAGATCGAGGATGCAGCGTTTCAGGCGCGAGACGATGGCGTCGCTGGCCAGTTTTGGCAGGATCAGCCGGCTGGTCAGGCCGGCGCAGACGATGCCGAGCACGATCTCGGCACAGCGCGCGACAGCGAGGTCGACGACGAGATGCGGCTGTCCGAAAGCGGGCAGGCCGATGATCATTGCGGTGTAGCCGGCAAGCGCAGCGCCATAGGCTTCCGGATTGCGCAGCAGCGACGAGACGAAGGTGCAGATGCCGATCCAGATGGCAAGCACAGTCACCAGCACCCAGGGGTTGGTGCCGAAAACGGTGGTGATGCCGATCGCGGCGATGCCGCCGACCAGCGTGCCGAGCAGCCGGTAAAAGCCCTTCGCCAGCACCATGCCGGCAACCGGCTGGGCGACGATGAACACCGTCATCATGGCCCATTGCGGATGGTCGAGCTTCAGCGCATAGGCTGCCAGCAGCGCGATCAAGCCGGCTGAAACGGTGCGCAAGGCAAAGATCCAGTCGGAGCGCGTCGGCTGCGTCAACCCGGCTAAACTCGTCTCGAAATAGCCTTTCAGCCGCGTCCTGGTCACATGCTCGTCTCCGCAACTGGAGCCTTGTTATGGACCGGCTGGCGGCTAGATATCCAGCACTTCCGTCTCGGCGAATTCGGCGCGTTCCTGGATGAAGCGGAAGCGGGCCTCCGGCTTCGTGCCCATCAACGCATCGACGGCGTCCTTGGTCGCCGTCTCGGCGTCGATTACATCGATCCTGAGCAGCGTTCGCTTCCTCGGATCCATGGTGGTTTCCTTGAGCTGGGCGGCCATCATCTCGCCCAGACCCTTGAAGCGGCCCAGTTCCACCTTGCCGCGCCCGGTGAATTCGGTGCGCAGGAGCTCGTCCTTGTGGGCGTCGTCTCGGGCATAGGCGACCTTGCCGCCTTGCCTGATCGAGTAAAGCGGCGGCACGGCGAGATAGAGATGGCCGCCACGCACCAGCGCCGGCATCTCCTGGTAGAAGAAGGTGATCAGCAGCGAGGCGATATGGGCGCCGTCGACATCGGCGTCGGTCATGATGATCACGCGGTCGTAGCGCAGATCCTCATCGCGGTACTTCGAACGCGTACCGCAGCCGAGCGCCTGGATCAGGTCCGAAATCTGTTGGTTGGCCGCCAGCTTATCGTTGCCGGCGCTGGCGACGTTGAGGATTTTGCCGCGCAATGGCAGCACGGCCTGGCTGGCGCGGTCGCGCGCCTGCTTGGCCGAGCCGCCGGCCGAGTCGCCTTCGACGATGAACAGTTCTGCACCGGCCGCGGCATTCTGCGTGCAGTCGGCGAGCTTGCCCGGCAGCCGCAGCTTGCGCACCGCGCTCTTGCGCGACACTTCCTTTTCCTGGCGCCGGCGCACCCGCTCGTCGGCGCGTGCGATCACCCATTCGAGCAGCTTCGAGGCTTCCTGCGGATTGTCGGCCAGCCAATGGTCGAACGGATCGCGGATCGCGCTCTCGACAATTCGAATTGCCTCGATCGTCGCCAGCCTGTCCTTGGTCTGTCCGACGAATTCCGGCTCGCGGATGAACACCGACAGCATGCCCGCCGCCGAGATCATGACGTCTTCCGAGGTGACGATCGAGGCGCGCTTGTTGCCGACGAGGTCGGCATAGGCGCGCAGGCCCCGCGTCAGAACGCTCCGGAAGCCGGCCTCGTGGGTGCCGCCTTCGCCGGTCGGGATGGTGTTGCAGTAGGAATTGATGAAGCCGTCGCCGCCGAACCAGGTCACCGCCCATTCGAGCGAGCCATGGCCGCCCTGTTTCTCGCTCTTGCCGGCGAAAATCTCGCGCGTCACCTGGAAGTCGTCGCCGAGCGATGCCTTGAGATAGTCCTTCAGGCCGCCGGGAAAATGGAATTCCGCCTTGGCCGGCGTCTGGTCTTTTTCCTTGATCAGCGACGGATCGCAGGTCCAGCGGATTTCGACGCCGCCGAACAGATAGGCTTTCGAGCGCGTCATACGGTAGAGCCGCGCCGGTTCGAACGCCGCGCCCTTGCCGAAAATCTGCTCGTCGGGGTGGAAGCGGATCTTTGTGCCGCGCCGGTTGTGGACCTCGCCCAACTGTTCCAGGCCGGTCACGGGAACGCCGCGCGAGAATTTTTGCCGATAGAGTTGCCGTCCCCGCGCGACCTCGACCTCGAGATGGTCCGACAGCGCATTGACCACGGACACGCCGACGCCATGCAGGCCGCCTGATGTCTCGTAAACCTTGGAGTCGAACTTGCCGCCCGAATGCAGCGTCGTCATGATCACTTCAAGCGCCGGCTTCTTGAACTTCGGGTGCGGATCGATCGGGATGCCGCGGCCATTGTCCGTCACGGCGAGATAGCCGTCGGCCGAAAGCTCGACATCGATGAAGGTGGCGTGGCCGGCAACCGCTTCGTCCATCGAATTGTCGATGACCTCGGCGAACAGATGGTGCATCGCCTTGTCGTCGGTACCGCCGATATACATGCCTGGCCGGCGGCGCACCGGCTCCAGCCCTTCCAGCACCTCGATGTCGGCGGCGCTATAGCCCTCGCTGCCGTCCTTGGTCGAGGCAGGACGCTTGGTGGCTTGCACCACCAGTGGATCCGCCGGGCGCGCAGCGGTACGCACCGGCTGCGGCTGCTTGTCCATATTGCCGAAGAGATCGTTGCTGTCGTCCATGCCTGCCATAGGTTCCGGTGCTGCGAATCACCTCGCGATACTGCCACGCTTTTCAGCGCCAAGCGACCGAGGTTCCTGTTCCGTTCGGGGATCTGGGCCCTCTTACCCCAAAACCATTCGATAACCAAGCCGGCGGAAATAGATCCGATACCAACGCCCGGGATTCCTGATTCTTTAACAATGCCGCCTAACGTGAGCCCAACTAAATAAGAAACTGCTGATATCAGGGGTTTAGGCGTGAGGGGCAAGGCCATATCGATGATCGGCATCGCCGCCGTTTTCGGCGCGATCTCGATCTTTGCCGCGGATTTCTGGGTCAAAAGCCAGGCCAAGGCCGATTCCGAAGAGAAGACGTCGTCGATTCCGGCACCTGTCGTGCCGAAAGTCGAATTCAAGACCATCGTGGTGGCGAATGCCCCGTTGCGCTACGGCATGGAGCTCGACCGCGCGCAGCTCAGCGAAATCCCGTGGTCGCAAGAGTCCGTGCCGCAGGGCGCCTTCACCACCATCAATGCGTTGCTCGCCGACGGCACTCGCGTGGTGCTGTCGCCGATCGAGGTCAACGAACCGGTGCTGCTGACCAAGCTGTCCGGGCCAAATGGCCGCGCGACGCTCTCCAACATGATGACGCCCGGAATGCGGGCGGTGACCATCCGTACCGACGAGATCGCCGGGGTTGGCGGCTTCGTCACGGCGGGCGACCGGGTTGATGTCGTGCTGACACGCGATGCCGGCGAAATCCAGGAAGTGGCCAAGAATGCGCAAGGCGCTGCCGGTTCCACCATCACCTCCGAGATCGTTGTCGCCGATGCCAAGGTGCTGAGCGTCGGGCAGGGCGCCGACGAGCGCCAGACGACGCCGCAGATTTCCAATTCGGTGACAATCGAGGTGACGACGGACGGCGCGCAGAAAGTAGCGCTGGCCCGCACCGTCGGCACGCTCTCGCTGTCGCTTCGGTCCGCCAGCGAAGGCGGTGACGGCAAGAACGGCGTCACCACCATCTCCTCCTTCGGCGGATCGGTCGCCTCGAATGTGCAGGCCGCCGCCGGCTCGGTGTTCGACGCCGTCACCAAGGAGCCGGAGAAACCGAAGTTCAAGACGGTCATCGTAACGCGCGGCACGAAGGCCGAGGAATACCAGGTTCCTTCGCGGGACCAGAAATAAACCAGTGGGGACTGGGTGAGGGACGGGACAATGTTCGGGCTGTTCATATATCGGGTCATGACGCGGTTGCGCGTTTTGCGCGCCGTGGCTGTCGCGTCTTCGCTGGCCGCTGCGGCGATGCTGGCCTTGGGCGCCTCGGCGGCGAGAGCTGACAACGACGTCGTCTACGTGTCGTCGACCAAGAATGCGTCAATCAAGGTTGCCAAGGGCAAGCCGAAGACGATCATCACCAGTGCTGCCTTCTACCAGATCGTCATCGGCGATCCGGAGATCGCCAACGTCAATCCGCTGACCGACAAATCCTTCTATGTGCTCGGCAACAATCTCGGCACCACCGGGATTGCGCTGTTCGATGAGAAAAAGCAGCTTGTCGGCACCGTCGACATCGAGGTGACGCTCGACACCGACCAACTGGCCAGCACCATTCGCGCCAGCGTGCCGGATGCCAGGATCAAGGTCGGATCGGCCAATGGCCGTGTCGTGCTGTCGGGCGAGGCCGACGATGCCGTCGCCGCCGAAAAGGCAAACAAGATCGCGACGCGCTTTTCCGGTGCCGAGGAGGTGATCAACTCGGTCAACATCTCATCTTCGCAGCAGGTCCAGCTCAACGTCCGCTTTGTCGAGATCAACCGCCAGGCGGGCCAGGATCTGGGTGCCAAATACGCCGCCAATTTCGCCTATGGCCTTGGCGGCCGCGACGTCTCGATCGATCCGGGCACAGTGCCGACGGCCGGTACTGGCGAGATCATCGGTCGTCTCCTATCGAACGGCGTATCGATCGATATTGCCATCAAGGCGCTGGAGGAGCGCGGCTTGGCGCGGCGACTGGCCGAGCCGAACCTGATCGCCCGGTCCGGTCAGACGGCGAGCTTCCTCGCCGGCGGCGAGTTCCCGATCCCGGTCTCGGAGGACAACGGCAAGATCTCGGTCAGCTACAAGAAATACGGCGTCAGCCTGGATTTCACGCCGACGGTTCTGAAAGACGGGCTGGTCAGCCTTGATATCGCGCCGGAAGTCTCCTCGATCGATGCGTCGGCCTCCTACAATATCGGGACGATCTCGGTTCCTGGCTTCATCGTGCGGCGTGCCAGGACGTCAGTCGACCTGAAGAACGGCCAGAGCTTCATGATCGCTGGACTGCTGCAGTCGCAAAACGACATCACCACGTCGCGCATTCCGGGCCTCGGCAAGATGCCGGTGCTTGGGGCGCTGTTCTCGTCGAAATCCTATCAGCGGCGCGAGACCGACCTCGTCATCATCGTAACGCCCTATCTGGTCAAGCCGGTCGATCCGTCGAAGAAGCTCGTCGAGCCGACAGATGGCACGCAGCCGGCCAGCAATGCCGACTATTTTCTCAACAACACCGAGGAAGTGAAGGATTCCGATGCCGGTCGCACCGTGGCGCTGGCAGACGGCCGCGTCACTCAACCTGCAGCGGCCGCTTCGGCTGGGCATTTCCTCGACCTGCCGAAGGATTGAAGCCATGCGTCTGGTCTTTGGATCGAGCGTCGCCTTGCTGCTGGCCGGCTTTGCCGCTGGCTGCACCAGCGACGACTATGTGCGCAGCGAAGGGCCAACGGCCGGCGCCGGCAATGCGCAGGCCGCCAACACCGTCATGCAGATGGTCGATCCCTGGAAATACGGGGTCCAGAACACCAGGCTCCTGGTGCCGGCCCAACGAGGCAGTGCCGCGGCTGTCACACCCGATCAGGCGGCCGGTGCCAAGGCGTCGCAGTCGACCACAGGCAACTGATTCAACGGGCAACTGGTCAACGGGCGACCTGACAGGCTGACAGAATGGCAAACGGCATCAAGACCAGGAACATCCTGCTCGTATCGACCGACAGGACGTTTGCGCAGGACACGCGCACCGCATTTTCCGCCTCCGAGATCATACAGCTCTCGACGGTGGAGAAGAACGTTACCGAGTTGCGCGGCGAGATCCAGGAAGCCGACTTCGGCGCCATCATCGTCGACATGGATGCGGCAAGGCTGGAGGAGGTCGAGTCGCTGCAGCGCATCATGCGTCGGCTGGAGGACAAGGTTCCGGTCGTCGTCGTCACCCAGGAGTTCAATGCGGCCGCGGTGCGTATTCTCGTGCAGCTCAAGGTCGCGGATTTCCTGGTCAAGCCGATCACCACGGCCGATCTGGTGCGCTCCGTGGTACGGGCGCTGCAAGGGCCCGGGCGCGAGGAAAACACCGAGTCGCAAATCTATACCTTCATGCCTGCGGCGGGCGGCGTCGGCACCACGACGCTGGCGCTGCAGACCGCCTTCCAGCTGCATCACTCGGTGACGCGCGGAGCCTCGACCTGCGTCGTCGATCTCAACTTCCAGCAGGGCGCCTGTGCCGAATATCTCGACCTCGAACCGCGTTTCGACATCACCGAGATCGAGAACCAGCCCGAGCGTCTCGACCGCCAACTGCTCGACGTGATGCTGTCCAAGCATGCCAGCGGGCTTTGCGTGCTGGCGGCGCCGGCGCATCCAGCCGAGATGCGCTCGTTCAAGACCGATGTCGTGGTGCGCATGCTGGATCTCGTTTCGGCCTATTTCGACAATGTCGTCATCGACATGCCCCGCACCTGGTTTCCATGGACGGAGACCGTGTTGCTCGGTTCCAACAAGCTCTACATCGTCGCGGAAATGACGGTGCCGTGCCTGCGCCACACCCAGCGGCTGATCCAGGCGGTCTACGAGACGGCCGGCAAGGAAGTGAAGCCGAACGTCATCGTCAACCGTTTCGAACAGAAGATGTTCGATAACGGCATCAAGCAGGCGGACGTCCAGGAAATCCTTGGCGAGCATTTCGTCGGCGGCATCGCCAACAACTACCGGCTGGTGCGCGAAGCAGTCGATCGCGGCGTACCGCTGCACGAGATCGATCCGAACGCCAATGTCGTCAACGATCTGAAGAAGATCATCCTGCCGGAAGAAGCGGTCCCGACCCGGGCGAAATCGCGCTCGCTGTTTGGCATGGGCCGTGGATTGCTGAAGAGGAAAGCCGGATGACCAGCCGCTTCTCCACCCTGCAGAACCGCGATGCGCGTCCGCAGCGCGCGCCTGAGACGACGCCGGTCGCCCATCATGCCGTCGTCATACCAACCAGCCGAAAGGCTTTGCCGGCAAAGCCGGAAGCAGCGCTGGCAAAGAATGCCAACAAGGTGCTCGATGCGCGCGTGCGTATCCACCGGCTGCTGCTCGAAGAGATCAATCTTGTCGCGCTGGAGCGTTTGCCGAAGGATGAGATGCGCCGGCAAGTGCATGACTTCGTTTCGGAAAAGACCAAGCAGGAGCGGATGGCGATCAACACCGTCGAGCTTGACGCTCTGGTCGACGACATCGTCGACGAGATGGTCGGCCTCGGTCCGCTCGAGCCGCTGCTCAAGGACCCCGACATCAACGATATCCTGATCAACGGCCACATGAACTGCTTTGTCGAAAAGAAGGGAAAGCTGCAGCCGGTCCACATTCCGTTCAAGGACGAGGCGCATCTCCTGCGCATCGTCAACAAGATCGTCGCCGCGGTCGGTCGCCGCGTCGACGAATCGCAGCCGATGGTCGATGCCCGCATGCTGGACGGCTCGCGTTTCAACGCGGCCATCCGTCCGGTTGCGGTCGACGGCCCGCTGGTGTCGATCCGCAAATTCTCCAAGAACAAGCTCGGCCTGCATAAACTGGTCGAATTCGGCGCCATCACCCAGAACATGGCCGAAGTGCTGGCGGCGGCCGTGCATGCCCGCAAGACGACGATCATTTCGGGCGGCACCGGCACCGGCAAGACGACCATGCTCAATGCACTGTCGGCCTTCATTCCGGAAGACGAGCGGCTGATCACCATCGAGGACGCGGCCGAGCTCCAGCTGCAGCAGCCGCATGTCGCGCGCATGGAAACGCGGCCGGCCAACATCGAAGGCCATGGCGAGCTGAAGCAGCGCGACCTGGTCAAGAACGCACTGCGCATGCGCCCCGACCGCGTCATCCTCGGCGAGTGCCGCGGCGAGGAGGCTTTCGACATGCTGCAGGCAATGAACACCGGCCACGAAGGGTCGATGGCGACCATCCATGCCAACACGCCGCGCGACGCCATTTCGCGGCTCGAGCAGATGCTTGGCATGACCGGCATGCCGATGACGGTGCAGTCGATCCGCAGCCAGATCGCCAGCGCGCTCGACCTGATCGTCCAACTGACGCGCCTGTCCGACGGCAAGCGCAAGGTGACCAGTGTCGCCGAAGTGACCGGCATGGAAGGCGATGTCATCCAGATGCAGGAGATCTTCCGCTTCGTGCGCACCGGCATGGAGGCCGACGGCAAGATTCTGGGCCACTACGAGGCGACCGGCATCCGGCCGCGCTTCCTCGAGGACCTGCGCGCCATGGGCATCGAGTTTCCCGGACGATATTTCGAACCCGGCCGGCCGCAGGAGTAGCCAAGTGTTCGATGGAATGAGCGCGATCTATGTCGTCTATGCCGCGGCCGCGCTGACCGGCATCCTGATCGCCGAGGCCTGTTACCTGCTTTATGCCGGCCGCAGCGACAAGCGCACCGCCATCAACCGGCGCATGAGGCTGCAGGAAAACAAGATCAGCCAGGAGCAGGTGCTCGTCCAACTGCGCAAGGAGCGCGGCCTTGACGCGGGCACGCCGCTGTTTTCGGCGGACCGGTTTCGCGCTCTGCGAACCCAGTCGGGCATGATCATGCCGCTGTCGAAATTCCTCATGATCACCTGCGGCGTGGCGATGGCGATGGCCTTGGTCGCCATCTGGTACGGCTTGCCGCCGCTGATGGGGTTCGTCCTGTTCGTGGTGCTCATGCCGCTGTTGCCGGTGCTGGCGCTGCGTTTCAAGCGCAAGCGCCGGCTGAAGCGGTTCGGCATGCAGTTGCCGGAGGCGCTGGAACTGATCACGCGTGGCCTGAAGGCCGGCCATCCGGTGCCGGTGGCGATCGCCATGGTGGCGCGCGAGATGCCCGACCCGATCGGCAGCGAGTTCGGCGTCATCGCCGACGAAGTGACCTACGGATCCGATCTGGTTTCGGCGTTGAACTCGCTGTTCGACCGGGTCGGCCAGGAGGATCTGCCGTTGTTCGTCACCGCCGTCTCGATCCAGACCAGTTCGGGCGGCAATCTGCGCGAGATCCTCGACGGCCTGGCGACGACGATTCGCGAGCGCGGCAAGCTGCGCCGCAAGGTGCGCGCCATTGCGACAGAAGGCCGGATGTCGGCCTACATTCTGACGGCCGTGCCGGCGTTGCTGTTTGCCGCCATCATGGCACTGATGCCGGGCTTCTACAGCGACGTCTGGGGCGAGCCGAAGACCTGGTATCTGCTTGGCGCGTCGATCACCTGGCTGATGCTGGGCAATCTGATGATGTTCAAGATGTCGAATTTCAAGTTCTGACATGCAGGGTTTCATCGGATTCCTCGCCTCGCTTGCGCCGACCTCATTGATGCCGGTGGCCATCCTGCTGCTGGCGGTGGGTGCTGCCGCTGTTGCCTGGCCTGTTGTCATGGCGAAGGGCGATCGCAACGAGGTCATGCGCCGGCTCAGGGTCGACAACGGTCCCGTGGCCGCCAAACCGGAGCCGGTGCAAAAGAAGAATACCGGCATCGTGCGCGAGAAGGCGGTGAAGCGGGCGCAGGAATTCTACGCCAGGAGCGATCCGGAAAATGTCGCCCGGCTGCGCATGAAGCTTATCCAGGCGGGCTACATGGAGCCGCGCGCTGTCGGTACGTTCTTCCTGATCCGGTTCACCGCGATGATCGGCACGGCAATCGGTGTGTTTGTGCTCAACCGCTGGATGGCCAGTCCGGACGCAACGATGGCCAGCCGCTGGACATTCGTCATCCTGTCGGGTGCGGCCGGTTATTTCCTGCCCGGCCTGGTGCTGAGCCAGAAAGTGCGGGAACGCAGGCGTGAGTACCGCAACGGGTTTCCCGATTTCATGGACCTGATGATTGTCTGCTCGGATGCCGGCATGAGCATGGAGGCAGGCATAGAGCGCGTCTCCAAGGAACTCGCCAAGACTTATCCCGCGCTCAGCCAGAACCTGCAGCTGGTGTCGCTGGAGCTGAGGGCCGGGCGCAGCCTCGACGATGCGCTGAAGGCGCTCGCCGATCGCCTCAGCCTGGACGAGGTGCGTTCCTTCGCCACGCTGCTGCAGCAGTCCAAGGAACTCGGCACCAGCCTGTCGGGGGCGCTGCGCGTCTTCTCCGACGACATGCGCCATAAGCGTATGTCGTTGGCCGAGGAAAAGGCGCACGCTCTGCCTGCCAAGATGTCGGTGCCCGTGGTTGTGTGCATCCTGCCGGTGGTGCTGATGATCGCGGCCATTCCAGTCATCGTCAAAATGACGGCGCACTAGCGAGCGCTCCACAAAAGCCCTAGCAAGGGGCTGACAAACCATTGTTCTCGACCGAACCCGGCTTTGCAGGTGAGAAAGTCCATGCTGCTGCGCACCCTCTTCTTTGGCCTTGCCGCGGCCAGCCTGTCGCCCGCCTGGGCCGTGGCCGGCGATTGCGGCGATGCCGCCGCCTTGGTGCAGCAGGCCTATCCCAAAGCTCGAAAGAGCGCCGACGGCACCTCGTTCACGCTCGAACCCCACACCAGCATTGCCCTGACATTCGCGTATGGCGATCCGCCAGGGCTGGTTTGCAAGATCTGGCCCGCCCATGACGACCTGCTGTTGGTCGCAGTGCCGCTGATGGACGGGTCCCAACCCAGCGACTACGCGCATGCCGGCGATATCGAGCTTTTGATTGTCGACAGGAAGAGCCGGCAGGTGCGCCAGCGCCTGCTCCAGCCCGGGCTGATGAATGATGATGCCATCGCCATCCGCCAGGTGGAACTTGATACCGGCCGCTATGCGCTGGCGCCCGATGTTACTGCCTTTGGCCTGCGCATCGAAATGGCAAACAATTCGCTGCCTAATCCGTTCAGTGAAACCGACCTGCGGCTCTATGCCGTCGATGGCGATTCCCTGAGGATGGTGCTCGATGGTCTGGTCGTGGCCGGCAATGGCGGCGAGGGTGATACCAATTGCGCCGGATCCTTCCATACCAGTCGGGTTAGCCTGGCGATGAGCCCGGCCAAACATCATGGCTACCACGACATAACGGTGGTCGAGCGAATGGATACCGACAATCCGTTGCCCGACAAGGATGGCGAGTGCCAGTCCCATCCCGGCAAGTCCGTGAGCCAAACCTACCGGCTGCGCTATGACGGCAGCCGGTATACGGCTCCTGCGGGGCTCAAAGCCCTGGAGCCGTGAGGACGCCGCTGGCTGCGACTGAAGCACCGCGGCCTGGTGGTTAATGGCTGGTGTGCCCGAAGCCGAATTTTGGCGGCGTTTCGGCACCGAAGTTTAATCGCCGCTGATATATTGTGTTTCCTGAAGAACGACCCGGCAAATCGGGCGATGAGGCAGGGGCATGCGTCACAATAATTTCCCGGCAATGGCCACGATGGCGGCCGTCTTGATGATGTCTGGCTGTTCGACGAGTGGCGTCGACACCACCAAGACCACCGCCATCCAACCGGCGGCTAAAGACACCGAAACCTCCGATCTGGCGCAAGGCAAGGCGCAGTTTCGCGACGCCAATTACGGCCTCGCCGAAAAGCACTTCCGCAAGGCCGTCGAGTTGAAGGCCGACAATGCGGAGGCCTGGATGGGGCTCGCGGCTTCCTATGATGAACTCGGCCGCTTCGACTTCGCCGACCGTGCCTACGGCCAGCTTCTGAAAGTCGCCGGTCGCAGGCCGCAGATCGTCAACAATATGGGTTATTCGCAACTGCTGCGCGGCAATCGCAAGAAGGCCAAGGCGCTGCTGCTCGAAGCGAAGGCCGGCATGGCCGATCCCACCGTCGTCAACGCCAACCTCGCTCTCCTGAACAAGGGTTGATCTCGCGTCCAATGGTCCGGTTTCGGGACGCGTGCCATCGACGCTTTGTAAACCCTATCTGCAGGTTGCATCGATGGATCGCCTGAAAATCCGTATCTGGGGGCAACCGCTGACCTAGAATGCAGCGCAACCGCCGACGCTCGAGAGGCCCTTGCCCGATATGCTGGACTTCAGTTCGCTCCTGCTCGCAGCCGCGCTGTCGGGCATATGCCTCAGCGTCACCATGTTTGCGATCTGGTTCACCGCACCCAAGGCAGGTTTCGTGTTGACGGTGGCGTGCGGAATTCTGGTGCTCGTCGCGCATGTGATCCTGTTCTGGCGGTACACCAAGGATCCCGATCCGCTGCTTTGCCAGATCGTGCTTGCGCTGCTCAGCCTGGGGTTCCTGATCCTCTGCTTGTCGGCCATGCAATATCTCGGCGTGCCCGGCTACAGGCGCGCCGTTGCACCGGCGCTTGCTGCCATGACTATCTGTGCCGCTGTCACTTTCCTTGGCTTTGACGGCGTTGGTTTCATCATCACCTACACCACGGTGACGGCGCTGCTGTCGGCGATCGGCGCCATGTTCTGGATCAACGGCAGTCACGATCGCCGCATCCTTCTGGTGGTTTCGTTTCTGAGCGGCACCTGCGCGATGTCGTTTGCGCTTTGCGGCGTGGTTCTGCTGACCAAGGGGCAATGGACGCTCGCGATTGCGCCCGACAATTGGGCCGAACGATTGAATTCCGTCGTGGCGGTGGCCTGCATGACCGGGCTCGGAGCATTGACGCTCTCCCTCCATCATCTGCAGGCGCAGATCGAGCTCAAGGCCGAGACCATGACCGACCCGCTGACAGGGTTGCTGAACCGCCGGGCATTGACGTCGCTTTACGGCGAGCGGAGTTTCGGTCCATTCATGTCTATCGTCATGTTCGACCTCGACCACTTCAAGCGGACGAACGATGTCTACGGTCACCCGGTTGGGGATCAGGTCTTGTGCCGTTTTGCCGCCGTCATCAAGAAATATGCCCGGCCCGGCGTCGACGCTTTTCGCCTTGGCGGCGAGGAGTTCGCAGTCGTCATGTCGCGGATGACGGACGAAAAGGCCTACGATCTCGCCAGCAAGATCGGCGTGGCTTTCGGCGCCGAAATCGTCCCCACCCAGCTCGGCAAATTGCGCAGCACGGTCAGCGGCGGCATCGGCTTTGGCGAGGCAAGCGGCAGCAGCCTCGACAACGTGCTCACCGAGGCAGACGCGGCGCTCTATGCCGCCAAACGCGCCGGACGAAATTGCGTCATCAGCCGCAAGAGGATGGGCAAGGCCGAGCCGATCAAGCCGGCCTTGCGCTCAGCGTAAATTACTCCGCGGCCCCCAGATAGTCGGACAGCGGCGGGCACGAGCAGACCAGGTTGCGGTCGCCGGCGACATTGTCGATGCGTGACACCGGAGGCCAGTACTTGGCTGCCGTGTCGGCGTCGCCGGCCGGATAGGCCGCTTCCAGGCGCGAGTAGGGATGGTTCCACTGGCCGGCCAGCGCCTCGGCGGCGGTGTGCGGCGCGTTGACCAGCGGATTGTCGGCCAAAGGCCATTCGCCCCTGGCGACTTTTGCTGCCTCTGCCGATATCGCGATCATGGCCTCGCAGAAGCGGTCGATTTCCCGCTTGGGCTCGGACTCGGTCGGCTCCACCATCAGCGTGCCGGCGACCGGGAAGGACATGGTCGGCGCGTGAAAACCATAATCGATCAGCCGCTTGGCGACATCGTCGACACTGATGCCTGCACTCTCCTTGAGCACACGGGTGTCGAGGATGCATTCATGCGCGACGCGTCCCTGCCTGCCCTTGTAGAGCACCGGGAAATGCGCACCGAGCCGCGTTGCGATGTAGTTGGCGGAAAGGATCGCTGTTTCGGTCGCCTGCTTCAGGCCCGAGGCGCCCATCATGCGGATATACATCCAGGTGATCGGCAGGATCGAGGCGCTGCCGAAGGGGGCGGCGGAGACGGCGTGCGCCGAGCCTTCGGTGACATGGCCGGGCAAATACGGCTTCAAATGCGCCTTGACGCCGATCGGCCCGATGCCGGGTCCGCCGCCGCCATGCGGAATGCAGAAGGTCTTGTGCAGGTTCATGTGGCAGACATCGGCGCCGATGTCGCCGGGACGGGCAAGCCCGACCAGCGCGTTGAGGTTGGCACCGTCGAAATAGACCTGGCCGCCATGCTCATGGATCAGCGCGCAGAGATCGCGTGCGCCTTCCTCGAACACGCCATGCGTCGAGGGATAGGTGAACATCAGCGCTGCGAGATTTTGCGCATGCTCAGTCGCCTTGGCCTTCATGTCGTCCATGTCGATGTTGCCGTCTTCGGTGCAGCGCACGACGACGACGTTCATGCCAGCCATCGCCGCGCTCGCGGGATTGGTGCCATGCGCCGAGGAGGGGATCAGGCAGACGGTGCGGTGGTTGTCGCCGCGAGAGCGGTGATAGCCGCGGATGGCGAGCAGTCCGGCATATTCGCCCTGGCTGCCGGCATTGGGCTGCAATGTGACGGCGTCGAAGCCGGTGATCTCCGACAGCCAGCCCTCCAGCTCGCCGATCATGGCGCGGTAGCCTACCGAGTGCGCGGCCGGGGCGAAAGGGTGCAGATTGGCAATGCTCGGCCAGCTCACCGGCATCATCTCGGCGGCGGCGTTGAGCTTCATGGTGCAGGATCCCAGCGGGATCATGGCGCGGTCGAGCGCCAGGTCCTTGTCGGCCAGCCGGCGCAGGAAGCGCATCATCTCGGTTTCCGACTTGTTTTCGTGGAAAACAGGCTGGGTCAGGAACTCCTTGCCGCGCGGCTTGCCGGGCACCGTGCTGTCGGCGGAGGCGCCAGCCTTGGCGCCGAACAGGGCCGCGATTGCGTCGAGATCGGCCTCGGTGGAGGTTTCGTCGAAGGCGATGCCGATGTGGTCGGCATCGACGGCACGCAGCAATCTGCCGCCCTTTTCAGCGGCGGCGGCGATCGAAGCTGCCTTGCCCTTCACCTCGGCCGTCACCGTGTCGAAGCGGCTTGAACCGAGCACGGAGATGTTTGCTGCTTTGAGCCCGGCGGCAAGACGATTGGCCAGCGCATGGATGCGCCCGGCAATCGCCTGCAGCCCGGCGGGGCCGTGCCAGATGGCATAGGCGGTCGCCATATTGGCGAGCAGCGCCTGCGCGGTGCAGATGTTGGAGGTCGCCTTGTCGCGGCGGATATGCTGCTCACGCGTCTGCAAGGCAAGCCGGTATCCGGGCCGGCCCTTGCTGTCGGTGGACTGGCCGACCAGGCGGCCAGGCATCAGCCGCGTCAGCCTGTCGGAGACGGCGCAATAGGCCGCGTGCGGGCCGCCAAAGCCCATCGGCACGCCAAAGCGCTGCATCGGGCCGACGGCGATGTCGGCGCCAAGCTTGGCCGGCGCGTCGGTCAGCGTCAGGCCGAGCGGGTCGGCGATGAAGACGACGAGGGCGCCGGTCGCGTGTGCCTTGTCGATCGCTGCCTTGTGGTCGCCATAGACACCAAAAGTATCCGGCCAGGAGACAAGCAGGGCGGCGGTGTTGTCGTCGATCGTCTCGCCATCGATCTCGATGCCGAGCGGCTCGGCGCGGGTGCGCACCACGTCCAGCGTCTGCGGGTGCGGCGTGCCGGCAAGTGCTACTTTGGTGCGCTTGTCGCGGTGATGGCGCAGTGCAATGCCGACCGCCTCGGCCACGGCGGTTGCTTCATCCAGCAGCGACGCCGATGCCACCGGCAGGCCGGTCAGTTCGGTGACCAGGGTCTGGAAGTTGAACAGCATTTCCAGCCGGCCCTGGCTGATCTCGGCCTGATAGGGCGTGTAGGCCGTATACCAGGCCGGGTTCTCGAACAGATTGCGCTGGATAACCGGCGGCACATGGACGCCGTGATAACCGGCGCCGATGAAGCTCTTCAGCACCGTATTCCCGGCCATGACAGCCGAAAGCTCAGCCAGCGCTTCCGCCTCGCTCGCTGGTGCCGGCAGGGCAAGCGGCCGATCGAGCCGGATCGACTTCGGGACGGACTGGCTGATCAGCGTCTCGATCGAGGGCACGCCGATGGCGGCCAGCATGGCTCTGGTATCGTTGAGGCCGGGACCGATATGGCGGGCCGAGAAGGGGTAGGGTGCTGCGGTCATCTCAATAAGTCCTGATATCAACCGATATGGGCTTTGTAGGCGGCCTCATCCATGAGACCGGCGAGCTGGCTTTCGTTGGCAAGCTTCATCTTCCACAGCCAGCCGGCCCCTGTTGCGGCCGAATTGACCAGTGACGGATCCGACGACAGCGTGCCGTTGGCCTCGGTGATCTCGCCGTCGACTGGTGCATAGACATCGGATGCCGCCTTGACGGATTCGACCACGACGGCGGTGTCGCCCTTGGTCAATTTCTTTCCCGTCTCCGGCAGTTCGACGAAGACGAGGTCGCCGAGCTGCTCCTGCGCGTAATCAGTGATGCCGACCGTGGCGATGCCGCCCTCGACGCGGAGCCACTCGTGATCTGATGTGAAATAGGTCGTTGCCATTGAGATCATCCTTTTCGGTAGCGATGCGGTGTGAAGGGCAGGGAGCTGATATCGACTGGGATTCTCGTGCCGCGCACATCGGCGAAAACCCGTATTCCGGGCTTTGCCAGAGGTGTCGAGACATAGCCCATGGCGACCGGATGGCCGGCCGAGGGGCCGAAGCCGCCCGATGTGACATGGCCGGCCGAATTGCCGTCGGCGTCGAAGAGCGCGGCACCGCCACGCACGGGCTGGCGGCCTTCCGGCTTCAAACCGACGCGCTTTTGCGCGGGTCCTCGTTCCACCGCGGCGCGGAGCGCATCGGCGCCGATGAAAGTGCCGGAAGCGCGGATGTCCTTTGGAATTGCCCACATCAAGGCGGCGCTGGCCGGGTCGGTTTCCGGTGTGATGTCCTGGCCATGCAGGCAGAGACCGGCCTCCAGGCGCAGGCTGTCGCGCGCGGCCAGGCCGATCCACAGCGCGCGCTCGTCTCCGAGCAGCTTCGCGACGAGGTCGCGTGCATCGGCCTCCGGCAAGCCGATCTCGAACCCGTCCTCGCCGGTATAGCCCGACCGGCTCATGAACCAGTTCTTGCGCGGTTCGACCCCATGCATGAACAGCAGCGAGCCGGTCTCGATGCCGGCGCGGGAAAGGGCGGCCCAGGCTTCAGGACCCTGGATGGCCAGGAAGACGCGGTCGAGCGGCTCGATCCTGGCGTCGAAATCCGCGGCAAGTGCACGCAAATGCTTTTCGTCGGCTACGGCGTTGCCGGCATTGGCGACCACCATGAACCTGGCATCGCCAAGCCTGGTGACGATCAGGTCGTCGAGGATGCCGCCTGCTTCGTTGAGGAAAAAGGACAGTTTGGATTGCGAGATTTCGAGCGCGCCGGCATCCAGTGGGCAGGCACGGTTGAGCAGTGCCGCCGCTTCCGGTCCGCTGACCTCGAACAGCTTCATGTGCGAGATGTCGAACAGGCCGGCCTGCTCGCGGGTGTGAAGGTGTTCCTTCATGACGCCGGCCGGATAGGTCAGCGGCATCGACCAGCCGGCAAAGGCGCCGAAGCGCGCACCGGCGGCCATATGGATATCTTCAAGGGGAAGGTGTTTTGTGTCGTCGCCCGTCATGTCGTCTCCAGAGTCGCACGCAATCGGTCGCGAATGGCGACCAGTCCGTGCCCCTCTGTCTGAAGCCTGAGAGACTCGCGCAGCCGGAACTCTGTCAGCGGCGCTTACACCTTCGGCGCGGGGGCAAGCCCCGACTTTCCAGAGTGTCTTTCCCGTCTACGGTTCTTTTGCCTGAGAGATTTCGGGCGATTTCCCCTTCGGCGACAGCTCTCGCTGTTCTCTCCCGCAAACAGGTAGGACTCAAGACCCTGAGTCCTCGACGCGCCATCCATAGCTTGCGCGCGACGGCTTGTCACCTGTCAGCAACATCTAAAGCGCGTGCATGTCGTTCTTCAAACCGCGGCACGCTGTCAGGCGACATGCGTTGGCGACAAGTCTTCACTAACCACGCCGTTTGCCGGTTTTTCAAGACACTGCTGATATGTTGGCTTGTGTGACGCTATGGGGCCGGCGCTTGGCGACGGCGGACGGGGACGACAAATGGGCGAATTGATCATGAGCGCGCCGGTGGCCGGGCTGACCTCGAAAAGCCGCATCGCCGCGGAGGACGTGGCGATGTTGCGCCATGAAGTGTTCGGCGACGGCGTCGTGACGCGTGGCGAGGCCGAGGCGCTGTTCGCGCTCGATGCCACGGCGAAGGACAAATGCCAGGAATGGCCGCCCTTCTTCATTGAGGCGGTCACCGACTATATCGTCCACCAGGAAAAGCCGTCGGGCTATATCTCGCAGGACAATGCCGACTGGCTGATCCGCACGATCTCGCGCGACGGCATGGTCGACAGCCGGACCGAACTCGAATTGCTGGTGCATGTGCTGGAACAGGCGAAATCGTCGCCGGCCCAGCTTTGTGTGTACGCGCTGGAGCAGGTGGCGCATGCCGTCATTGACGGCAAGGGGCCGCTGATGCTCGGCGGCGCGCTGGCTCCGGGCCTCGTCGCGCAGGCGGAGGTCGAGCTTTTGCGCCGGATCCTCCATGCCCATGGCGGCGACGGCAACATCGCCATCACGCGCGCCGAGGCCGAGGTGCTGCTCAAGATCAACGAGCGGACTGCTCAAGGACAAAACGATCCGTCCTGGAACGAGCTGTTCGTCAAGGCGATCGCCAATTTCGTCATGTGCTCGGCCGGCTACGAAGCACCGACGCGCGACGTGGCGCTGCGCCATGACGCCTTCCTCGAACATGCCGATCCGGAAATCGGCGGCTTCTTCAGCCGCATGATCTCCGGCGGGCTTGCCGGCATCATGGAGGCCTACCGATCTCCTGGCGACATCGAAGCCGAATGGGAAGCCAAGAACAGGGCGGCCGAGGCCCTGGCCCGCCGTGCCGAGACGATCGATGCCGGCGAAGCCGGCTGGCTGATCGAACATATCGGCGTCGACAGGCCTCTTTACGAGAACGAACGCGCGCTGCTGACCCTGATCAAGCACGCCTCGCCGGAAATTCACCCGGCGCTCAGGCCGCTGCTCGACAAGGTTGCCTGACCGGCCAGGGATTGCTTAATCGGATCCGGGATGCTGGTCAGATCTGATCGACGTCGACGTATATCCGGGCCAGGCCTTCCCGGACGGTCGACATGGCATCGGCGACACTGATGTCGATGTGGTCATGCATGAGCCTTGCGGCCGTGTCGGCATCGCGGGCTACCATGGCTCGGGCGATTTCGCTGTGTTCGGTGTAGGTCGTCGACAGTCGCCGGTGCTTCTCCACTTCGATCTTGCGAACGAAATGGATGCGCGTGTTGATGCCTTCGAGCATGCGCGCCAGTTCGGGATTGCCTGACAGCCTGGCGATGCGGATGTGAAACTCCTCGTCCCTGGCGGTCAGCTCGGCGCTGGAAAACGAGTCGGCGCGCGCCATGGTGAGCGTCCACCAGTCGACGAGCGCGGCGAGCTCTTCATTGGTCGCGCGCTGGATCGCCAGCCTGACGGAGCGCTCCTCGAGAACCGCCCGCACGTCGGAAAGATTGACGACCTCGTCGACATCGAAGCCGCGGCAAAAGAAGCCGCGATTGGTCTGGAAGGTGATGAGTTCCTCCGTGACCAGCCGCTGGAGGGCCTCCCTGATCGGGCTGCGGCTGACATTCAGCCTCGCGGCAAGCGCCACTTCGTTGATGCGCTCGTTCGGCTTGAAGCGATAGTCCATCGCCATGCGACGGATCTCTTCATAGACGCGCGGGCCGGTCTTGATCGGCTTGGATGCCAACGCCGCGCAGTCGTCCTGGTTGCTGTGCCTGGCGGGTCGGAGCATGGCGTCGGTCAAGCCTTTGCGGCGCTTGGTTCGGCGAACCGCGCATGTGTGGGAAGGATACCGTCGAGGGCGATCGGCGCAGCCCGGCCGGCGATCAGTTCGGCGACGATGCGGGCCGATCCATGCGCCATCGTCCAGCCGATATGGCCGTGGCCGGTGTTCAGCCAGAGGTTCTTGATGTTGCGCAGGCCGAGGATCGGCAGATTGTCGGGCGTCATGGGTCTCAGGCAGGCCCGCATTTCGGCGCGATCATAGGCGATACCGCGCGGGAACAGGTCCTGCGTGACGCGCTTCATGAAGGCGAAATCCGAAGGCTTGTGGCTGCGATCATAGCCCGCGAATTCCGCGGTGGCGGTGACGCGGATGCGATCGCCCATCGGCGTGATGGCAACGAGATTGTGCTCATCGATGACGGGGAGTTTTGGAGCCAGCGCCGGGTCGACGATGGGAATGGTCAAGGAATATCCTTTGACCGGATAGATCGGCAAACCAAGGCCGATCTTGCGGGCGAGGATCGGGCTTTCGGCGCCGAGACACAGAACGTAGGTGTCGGCCAGAAATTCTCCCTTGTCGGTGACGACCCGGATGATCGCGTCATTCCTGCGTTCGATCCCGACGATCCTCGTGCTTGTCAGGATCTTGCCGCCCCTCGTTTCGACGATGGCCGCCAGCGCGCGCGTGAACTTGGCGGCGTCGCCGGTTTCATCGGTTGGACACATTATGCCGCCGGCAATGCTGCCGCGCGACGAAGCCAGCGCCGGCTCGCGGTCAATGATTTCCTGTGCGTCGACAATGCGGATCTCCTGGCCGTCGGCCTCCAGCAGGCGCATGTTGGCGACGCCCTTGTCGAGCGCCTGACGGCTGCGGTGGAAGTAAAGGATGCCGGCCGAGGTCCTGTCGTATTGGATCGATTCTTCCCTGACGACCGCCTGCAGGACCGATTGGGAATGGACCGCAAGCCGATGTTTGAGGAGGGTGTTGCGACGCGCTTTGGCGGCCGTGCATTCCCTGAGGAAGCGCAGCGACCAGCTGTAGAGATGCGGGTCGGCGGAAAGTTTGAAGCGAAGCGCCTGGTCTTTCAGGAACAGCGACTTCAGCAGGATTTTTGGCGCGGCTGGCGATGACCAGACGAAGGAGTGACCGGGCGCGATCATGCCTGCATTTGCCCAGCTCGCGCCCTCGGCCACCTGCGGTGCCTGCTCGAGAACAGTGACCGCGTGGCCGTCCTTTTGCAACTGATAGGCGGTGGTGATCCCGACCACGCCGCCGCCCAAGATCAATACGCGCATTGCTGTCCCGAAGGGCTGTGTTCCTATTGTCGACAATTCAATAGGAAGACGCCGATCCCTGTCAACGGTGAATGGGTCGGCGACGGACAAGCGGTCCGCGCAAGCGCAAAATTCAGGCGTTTACCGGTTCCCAGGATCTGCACAGAGCCCTTGACAGTTTCGGCAATATCGCCGTTTCTATTGTCGACAATTCTGATTGGCATCAGGAAGGGGACTGCGCCATGGACGCCCCGGTTAGCCGCGCCGACGACACGCTCGTCCTCGATAAGGAACACATTCCCTTCAAGACCGATGACGGTATCGGCACGCGCGCCAATCTCGGCCTGCTCGTGCTGCGGACCGACCAGACCATCGAGGATGAATTCCGCTATGCGCTGCCCGCGCGCGACATCGCGCTGTACGAGGCGCGGCTCTACAGCGATGTCGAGATCACACCGGAAAACCTGATGAAAATGTCGGCGGTAATCCCGGCAACGGTGGGACTCTTGCCCGACGTCAAGTTCGATGTGATCGGCTTTGCCTGCACGTCGGGAGCGCTGGTCATCGGCGAGGATAAGGTTGCCGAGCGCGTTCACGAGGTGCTGCCTGGTGTGCAGGTGACCAATCCGGTGACCGCGGCATGCGCCGCGCTGAAGGCCCTGGGGGTCTCGAGGATCGCGCTGCTCACCCCTTACTTGGCGAAAATCAATCATTCGCTGCGGGCATCGCTGATGGCGCGGGGGATGGATATTCCGGTCATGGGCTCCTTCAACGAGGCGGACGACAATGTCGTTGCACGCATCACGCCGGCATCGGTCAAGCAGGCCATCTTGGAAATCGGTGCGTCGAGCGACTGTGATGCGGTGTTCGTTTCCTGCACCAGCATGCGCGTTGCCCGCATCATCGAGGAGGTCGAGAAGGAGTTGGGGAAACCGGTCACCTCCAGCAACCATGCACTTGCCTGGCATATGCTGCGGCTTGGCGGCATTGGCGAGCAGATTGCCGGAAAAGGCGAGCTGTTTCGCCGCTCGCTAGGCTAGCATCTTCAGCGCCGGATTTGCGGTGTGCAGCTCAGATCCCGCCGTACCAGTCATAGCCATTGTCTTCCCAATAGCCGCCCCTGCCACCGCCGACATCGGCAAAGCCGTCGACCAGTTCGATCTTGTAGAGATATTTCGGCATCTTGTAGCCGAGCTGGCGCTCGACGCGAACCCGCAGCGGCGCGCCGTTCTCGACCGGCAGCGGCTTGCCGTTCAGGCCGTAGGCGAGGATCGTCTGCGGGTGACGGGCATCGATGAGGTCGATGGTGCCGTAATATTTGATGTCGCCCGACAGGCTGCGGTCGATCGTGTCGAGGCAATGGAACATGACATAGCGCGCCTGCGGTTTGACCACCGCCTGGTCCAGCACCAGCGACAGCGGCGTGCCGGTCCATTTGGCTATGCAGCTCCAGCCTTCGACGCAGTCATGGCGGGTGATCTGGGTGCGGCTTGGCATGTTCTGGAGCTGCTCGCGGCTGAGCGACAGCGGCTTTTCGACAAGACCCGTCACTTCCAGACGCCAGTCGGCGAAATTGTTGGCGAGCAGGCCCTTGTAGACGTCGTCATCGGGAGCGGTGACACCATTCGGCCGCTGCGGCTGGCGGATATCGGCCTCGGTGAATTCCGGCGCCAGCGCGTCGCGTCCGGCCAGCAGGCGCTGTGCGCGGTAGGTCAGGCCATTGGCGTTTTCGAGGAAACTGCGCAGGCCGCTGCCGACGCTTAGCTGGCTGTCGAAGGCGTCGCAGCCCGACAGCATGATACCGGAAGCGCCAAGGCCGGCAGCGGTCAGGAATTTGCGGCGGCTGATCTCAAACTTCGCCATGTCAGGCACTCCTCTCGGCTGTATTGTCGTCCTGTGCGGGAGGATCGGTGCGGTACCAGCCGGTGATGATCGAGCGCAGCTCGTTGATCGGGCCGGCGGCCAGGATCATCAGGATATGGACGACGAAGAAGGCGACCAGCAGCACCATGACGGTGAAATGGATGGTGCGTGCCGTCTGCCGGCCACCGAGCAGATCGTTGAGGAAAGGCAGCACCGAGTTCATGCTTGGCGACATCGCCAGGCCGGTGACGATCATCAGCGGCAGCAGCACGAACAGAACGCCGCCATAGGCCATCTTCTGCAGCGTGTTGTATTCGCGCGTGTGGTGGAATTTGAGCTTGGCGTGGTCGACGATGTCTTGCGGCAACCGCTTCAAATCGTCGAGGCGTGGCGCGAGATCGCGGCGGATGTGACCGTTGACGATGCTGGCGACCAGCCAGACGATCAACGTCGTGGTGAGTATCCAGGCAAAGAAGAAATGGATGACGCGCGCAGTGCCGAGATCATAGTAGGACGGGATGGTCGCCCAGGACGGGAAGGCGCGGGACGTCTCCTGGCCGGCCGGACCCGACCAGCCGAGCACCCCAGTGGTGTTGAAGCGTTTGCCGAAGATCTCCGTGTAGCCGCGCGGACCCGCATCGGAGTTCTCGGCGCCGATGGCGAAGATGGTGTTGTTGTAATCGAAGCCCGATTGCTTGCCGATATAGAGCTGCGGACGGGCATTGAAGATCTGCAGGCCTGAGAGCAGCATGAAGAACAGCGAGATGGCCCACAGCCAATGCGTCAGCCGCGTCCAGCGCGACTGCCGGTAAATCAGCGTTTTGTCGTTCGACGCCGAAGCGCCTGGATCGGCGGCGGATTGGCTTCTGGCAACGGATTCCATCGTGTTTCGTCTCCCGGCCTCGCGGCATGGCCTGCGCGCTCATTGTCCTCCTGATACGTCGCGATCCAAACCGATGTTTCATCCGATCACGGATTTATTACGGACCGCCCAGGCTGACGGCGAGATTGACGGCAGCGGCGACGATGACCGTGTTGAAGAAAAACGACAGGATCGAGTGGACAAGCACGACACGACGCATATGCGTCGTCGAGATGTTGGTGTCGGCGGTCTGCGCCGTCATGCCGATCACCGTCGAGAAATAGAGGAAGTCCCAACCCTCCGGCCGTTTGTCGCCCGGAAACAGCAGTCCGCCGACCGGGATTTTCTTCCTGGTCTCGGCATCCATCGCATCGCCATCCATCCAGTAGACATGGGCATAATGGAGCGCTGCCATGGCATGGATGGTGAACCAGCCGAGCGGGATCGACAGCAGCGCGAAGAAGAGCTCGATGGGATGGCTTCTGTCCTTCTGATTGATCAGCAGGAACAATGCGACAACGGCAACGCCAACGACGACAAGCGTCACGGCGAAGATGACCAGCACCGGCTGGTCGGTGGCGCGCGCATTCTTGCTCAGATACCTGCCGGTGAACTTCGGCATCTGGGCGACGACGAGAATGACATAGGCGGCAAAGAACGCGTTGGCGCCGATCGAATAGGCAAGCGGAGCGTGCAGCAGCAACGCCACCAGAAGCGCAAAGACGCCGAAGCAGGCAGACACAGCAAACAGCATGTGGCGCTGCATGGGTTTGTCTATCGGAGCTTCGGCGGCCATGGTGGTTCCAGCCCTGGATAGCGCTAATCCGGTGTGGCCGATTTCATGGCGCGCCGCAAGATGCGGTCGAGTTCGCCGAGAAACCGCGACCGGTCCTGCGGCGCAAAGCTGGCATTGTAGCCCTTGCTTTCGCCGGTCTCGCGCAGATGCTGCTTCAGGTCGCGCATCGCCACCGCCATGCCGATCGTTTCCGGCGTGAAGGGACGTCCGGTTGGCCCAAGCACATGGGCGCCGAGTGCAACCGCGCGGGCGGCCAGCGGAATGTCGGCGGTGATCACAATGTCGTTGGTGCGTGCATTGTCGACGATCCAGTCGTCGGCGGCATCAGCGCCCTTGGAGACCACGACATTGCGGACCATCGGATCGCGCGACGGCCGCAGGCCGCCATTGGAGACGTAGGTGACAAGGACGCCATGCCGGTCGGCCACTTTTTCGACCTCGGCCTTGACCGGGCAGGCATCTGCATCGACGAGAATGGCGGGGAGTTCGCTCATGTTTCTTTTCTCCTCCCATTGTGAACCACGGAGGCCGCGCGCCGGTTGGACCGCGGCCTGTGAGCTTCCTCAGTAAACCACGACGCTTCTGATCGATTTGCCCTCATGCATGAGATCGAAACCCTTGTTGATGTCCTCGAGCTTGAGCGTGTGGGTGATCATCGGGTCGATCTGGATCTTGCCGTCCATGTACCAGTCGACGATCTTCGGCACATCGGTGCGGCCGCGCGCGCCGCCGAAGGCGGTGCCCATCCAGGTGCGGCCGGTGACCAGCTGGAACGGCCTGGTCGAGATCTCCTGGCCGGCGCCGGCAACGCCGATGACCACCGACTTGCCCCAGCCGCGATGCGAGGCTTCCAGCGCCTGACGCATGACCTTGGTGCTGCCCGTGCAGTCGAATGTGTAGTCGGCGCCGCCGATCTGGTCGGCGCCACGCTTGGTCATGTTGACGAGGTAGGGCACGACATCGCCGTCGATCTCCTTCGGATTGACGAAATGCGTCATGCCGAAGCGCTCGCCCCACTCCTTCTTGTCGTTGTTCAAATCGACGCCGATGATCATGTCGGCGCCGGCAAGTTTCAGGCCCTGGATGACATTGAGGCCGATGCCGCCGAGGCCGAAGACGACCGCGGTGGCGCCGATCTCGACCTTGGCGGTGTTGATCACGGCACCGATGCCGGTGGTGACGCCGCAGCCGATGTAGCAGATCTTGTCAAAGGGCGCGTCCGGATTGACCTTGGCCAGTGCGATCTCGGGCAGCACGGTGAAGTTCGAGAAGGTCGAGCAGCCCATATAGTGAAAGATCTTGTCGTTGCCGATCGAGAAGCGCGACGAACCATCGGGCATCAGGCCCTGGCCCTGCGTGGCGCGGATCGCCGTGCAGAGGTTCGTCTTTCTCGACAGGCAGGACGGGCACTGCCGGCATTCGGGCGTATAGAGCGGGATGACGTGGTCGCCCTTCTTGAGCGAGGTGACACCCTTGCCGACATCGACCACCACGCCGGCGCCCTCATGGCCGAGGATGGCCGGAAACAGACCTTCCGGGTCGGCGCCCGACAATGTGAATTCGTCGGTGTGGCAAATGCCTGTCGCCTTGATCTCGACCAGCACTTCGCCCTCGCGCGGGCCCTCGAGGTCGACCTCCATGATCTCCAGCGGCTTTCCGGCGGCAACAGCGACAGCGGCGCGGGTTTTCATCAGGCGTCCTCCAATGCGAATTTTTTTCCAAGGTTTCAGGTTTTGCCGACACGATCAACTGGCAGCTGGCTCCCCGACTGGGCCACAGCGATGAATTGGAATCGCAAGTCGATTGAAAGGCAGTGAATTGCATGGTCGGCTTGACCCTGCAAGCACAGGCCATAAAAGGAACGGCCGACCCGAGGGATGACATTTCGCATGTTCACCAAGATCCTGATCGCCAATCGCGGCGAAATTGCCTGCCGCGTCATCAAGACGGCGCGCAAGATGGGCATTGCCACGGTCGCGGTCTATTCCGATGCCGATCGCGATGCCGTGCATGTCGAGATGGCCGACGAGGCGGTGCATATCGGGCCTTCGCCAGCCGCGCTGAGCTATCTCGTCCCTGAAAAGATCATCGCCGCGTGCAAGGAGACGGGAGCCCAGGCCGTGCACCCCGGCTACGGATTCCTGTCCGAGCGGGCGGCCTTCTGTGAGGCGCTGGAAGCGGAAGGCATCATTTTCATCGGCCCGAAGCCCAAGGCGATCAAGGCGATGGGCGACAAGATCGAATCGAAGAAGTTCGCCAACGCCGCCAAGGTTTCCACCGTGCCCGGCTGGCTCGGCGTCATCGAGAATGCCGATCATGCCGAAAAGATCGCCGGCGAAATCGGTTATCCCGTGATGATCAAGGCTTCGGCCGGCGGCGGCGGCAAGGGCATGCGCATCGCCTGGAGCGAAGCCGAAGTGCGCGATGGCTTCGACCGCGCGCGCTCGGAAGCCAAGAGTTCGTTCGGCGACGATCGTCTCTTCATCGAGAAATTCGTCGTCGATCCGCGCCACATCGAAATCCAGGTGCTGGCCGACGCGCATGGCAACGCGCTCTATCTCGGCGAGCGCGAATGCTCGATCCAGCGACGCAACCAGAAGGTCGCCGAAGAGGCGCCGTCGCCATTCCTGGACGCAGCGACACGCAAGGCCATGGGCGAGCAGTCTGTGGCGCTGGCCAAGGCCGTCGACTACCAGAGCGCCGGCACGGTCGAATTCATCGTCGACAAGGACAAGAACTTCTATTTCCTTGAAATGAATACACGATTGCAGGTCGAGCACCCGGTGACGGAGCTCATCACCGGCATCGATCTGGTCGAGCAGATGATCCGCGTCGCCGCCGGCGAAAAGCTTGGCCTGAAGCAAAGCGACATCGAGCTGAACGGCTGGGCGGTGGAAAGCCGGCTCTATGCCGAAGACCCTTACCGCAATTTCCTGCCTTCGATCGGCCGGCTGACCCGCTACCGGCCGCCGGAGGAAGGACAATTCGGCGATGTCGTCATCCGCAACGACACCGGCGTCACCGAAGGCTCCGAAATCTCGATGTTCTACGATCCGATGCTGGCCAAGCTGTGCACCTGGGCGCCGACGCGTCTGGAAGCCATCGATGCCATGTCGGAAGCGCTCGACAGCTTCGTCGTCGACGGAATCGAGCACAACATTCCGTTCCTGGCTGCCTTGATGCAGCATCAGCGTTGGCGGGAAGGGCGGATATCGACCGCTTTCATATCGGAGGAATATCCCGACGGTTTCGCGCCGGTCGTGCCGAACGACGACGAGAAAGCGGTGCTGGCGTCGATCGCGACCGCAGTGGAACTGCTGCGACGTGATCGGCTTGACCGGCTGGGCGGGCGCCTGGCGCCGCATTCGGGAGCGCTGAAGCGCGACTGGGTCGTGAAGATCGATGATGACTATCTGTCGACGTCCATCATCGAGGGCATGATTTCCATTCCGATGGAAGTCGATCTGTCGATCGCGGGCGGCAAGGCGCTGACCGTTGCATCCGACTGGCGGCCGGGCGATCTGGTCTGGCGCGGTACGGTCGGCAAGCGCAAGGTTACGGCTCAGGTCAGGCCGGTCGCCAATGGCTTTCGCATCGCCTGGAAAGGCATGTCGGTGACCGCGCGCGCCATGCTGCCGCGCACCGCCGAACTGGAAAGGCTGATGCCCGAAAAGGTGGCGCCGGACACGTCGAAGCTGCTGCTTTGCCCGATGCCTGGCCTTGTCGTGTCGATTGCCGTTGCCGAAGGCCAGGAGGTCAAGGCAGGCGAGACATTGGCGGTGGTCGAAGCGATGAAGATGGAAAACGTGCTGCGTGCCGAACGCGACCTTGTCGTCTCCAAACTCAACGCCAAGCCTGGCGACAGCCTGGCTGTCGACGCTGTGATCATGGAGTTTGCTTAGGGCTAGCCGGGCAGGCAGCCTGTGATCAGCAGTGGTTTGTGCTGGACTGGCATCGCGCGGTCCCGGACAATACATCTCCATCGACTCAAGGACCTTCACGCAGCACCATGGCCGACGAAAAACTCCCCCGCGATCCCTTGAAGCGCGAAGCGGCGATTGCTGCGGCGCGGCCGGAGGCCCCGGCGCGGCCCTTCGTCCATTTGCGCGTGCATTCGGCCTATTCGCTGCTGGAAGGCGCCTTGCAGATCGGCAAGGTGGTGGCTCATGCGGTCAAGGACGAAGCCCCGGCCATCGCCGTTACCGACACCAACAACCTGTTTGGCGCGCTCGAATTCGCGCAGAAGGCGGTGAAGGACGGCATCCAGCCGATCATCGGCTGCCAGACGGCGCTCGCCTTTTCCGGCGAAAACAGCGATGGCCAGCGCGACCGCCGACGGCAAGGTCCCGATATGCGGCCGGTCGTCCTGCTTGCCGCGACCGAGGCGGGCTATTCCAATCTGGTCAGGCTGGTCAGCCGCGTCTACCTCGAAACGCCGCCGGGCGAAGCCGTGCACCTGACCACCGAAATGATGGAAGGCTATTGTGACGGGTTGATCTGCCTCAGCGGCGGACCGCGCGGACCGATCGGCACCGCGCTCAAGGAAGATCGCCGCGATCTGGCCGAAGCCCGGCTTTTGACCCTCAAGGATATGTTCGGCGACCGGCTCTATGTCGAGCTTGACCGGGTTTCCGGTTATGATCGCCTGATCGAAAAATCCTCGATCGATCTGGCCTATGCCCATGAACTGCCGCTGGTCGCCACCAACGAGGCGTTCTTTTCCTCTCGCGACGACTATGACGCACATGACGCGCTGATTGCCATTGCCGAGGGATCGGTCGTCGCCGCCGACAACCGTCGCCGGCTGTCGCCCGACAATTTCCTGCGCAGCCAGGCCGATATGGCAAGGCTCTTTGCCGACCTGCCGGAGGCGATCGACAACACTGTCGAGATCGCGCTGCGCTGCTCCTATTACCCGAAGAACCGCAATCCGATCCTGCCGCGCTTCACCGGCGGCGATGTCGCCGACAATGACGCCGCCGTGCAGGCGGAAGCCGACGAACTGGCCCGCCAGGCCCATGAGGGGCTCGACGCGCGCCTTGCCATGCATGGCCCGACCGCGGGCTATACGGTCGAGCAATACCGCGAGCGGTTGAACTTCGAGCTTGGCATTATCACCAAGATGAAGTTTCCCGGCTACTTCCTGATCGTTGCCGACTTCATCAAATGGGCCAAGGCGCAAGGCATTCCGGTCGGGCCTGGCCGCGGTTCGGGCGCAGGCTCGCTGGTCGCCTATTCGACCACCATCACCGACATTGATCCGCTGCGCTTCTCGCTGCTGTTCGAGCGCTTTCTCAATCCCGACCGCGTGTCGATGCCCGACTTCGACATCGACTTCTGTCAGGATCGGCGCGAGGAGGTCATCCGCTACGTCCAGCAGAAATACGGCCGCGACCAGGTCGGCCAGATCATCACCTTCGGTACGCTGCAGGCGCGCGCCGTGCTGCGCGACGTCGGCCGCGTCCTGCAAATGCCCTATGGCCAGGTCGACAAGCTGTCCAAGATGGTGCCGCAGAATCCGGCCAATCCGGTCAAGCTCGCCGACGCCATCGCCAACGAGCCACGTTTTGCCGAAGAGGCCGAGAGGGAGCCGATCGTCCAGACGCTGCTCGACATGGCGCAGAAGCTGGAAGGCCTCTACCGCCATGCCTCGACGCACGCCGCCGGCATCGTCATCGGCGACCGGCCGCTGTCGGAGCTGGTGCCGATGTACCGCGATCCGCGCTCGGACATGCCCGTCACCCAGTTCAACATGAAATATGTCGAGCAGGCCGGACTGGTGAAGTTCGACTTCCTCGGCCTGAAGACGCTGACCGTGCTGGAGACGGCGGTGAAGCTGATCCGCCGGCGCGGCATCGAGATCGACCTGGCAACCATCCCGCTCGACGATCCCGAGACCTACGCCATGCTGTCGCGCGGCGAAGTGGTCGGCGTGTTCCAGGTGGAAAGTGCCGGCATGCGCAAGGCGCTGATCGGCATGCGGCCCGACTGCATCGAGGACATCATCGCGCTGGTCGCACTGTATCGACCCGGCCCGATGGAAAACATCCCGACTTATAACGCCCGCAAGCATGGCGAGGAGGAGATGGCCTCGATCCATCCCAAGATCGACCATCTGGTGAAGGAGACGCAAGGCGTCATCGTCTACCAGGAACAGGTGATGCAGATCGCGCAGGAGCTGTCGGGCTACTCGCTCGGCGAAGCCGATCTGCTGCGCCGCGCCATGGGCAAGAAGATTCGCGCCGAGATGGACAAGCAGCGTGAGCGCTTCGTCTCCGGCGCGGTCGAGCGTGGCGTCGGCAAGCCGCAAGCCGACTTCATTTTCGACCTGCTGGCCAAGTTCGCCGACTATGGTTTCAACAAATCGCACGCCGCCGCCTATGCGGTGGTTTCATACCAGACCGCCTATCTCAAGGCGCATTATCCGGTCGAGTTCCTGGCGGCGTCGATGACGCTCGACATGGGCAACACCGACAAGCTCGCCGATTTCCGCCAGGACGCGCTGCGCCTCGGCATCGAGGTGCTGGCGCCGTCGGTGACATCGAGCTTTCGCCCCTTCGAGGTCGGTGAGAACCGCATCTATTATTCGCTGGCAGCGCTCAAGGGCGTCGGCGACGCGGCGGTCGAGCACATCGTTGCCCAGCGTGGCGAAAAGCCGTTCAAGAGCCTCGCCGATTTCTGCGAGCGGGTCGATCCCAAGATCGTCGGCAAGCGCGTCTTCGAAAGCCTGATCATGGCCGGCGCGCTCGACTGCTTCGGCCACGACCGCGCGTCGATGATGGCGGGCGTGGAACGCATGATGGGGCTGGCGTCGCTGGCGCAGCAGAACGCGGTTTCCGGACAGCACGACATCTTCGGCGCCTCGCTCGGCGCCCAGTCGCAGGCACTCAATCTGCCGGCGACAGAGCCGTGGCTCGCCGCCGACCGGCTGCACCGTGAATTCCAGGTGGTCGGCTTCTACCTCTCGGCCCACCCGCTCGACGAGTACAAGGCGGCCCTGCAGAAGATGCGGGTGCAAACGTGGGCCGAGTTCTCGGCGGCCGTCAAACGCGGTGCCGCCGCCGGCCGCCTGGCCGGCACGGTGACATCCAAGCAGGAACGCAAGACGCGCACCGGCAACAAGATGGGCGTCATCGCCTTTTCGGATACGTCAGGCCAGTACGAAGCCGTGCTGTTTTCGGAAGGACTGGCACAGTATCGCGACCTGCTCGAGGCCGGCCGCTCCGTCGTCATCACCGTTGCGGCCGAGGACAGGCCGGAAGGCGTCAATCTGCGCATCAACTCGGTGCAGTCGCTGGAGGATGAGGCAAGTCGCATCCAGAAGGCGCTGCGTATCTTCGTGCGCAACGCCACGCCGATCAACACGCTGGCCGGCCAACTGACCGTCAGGGGCGAAGGCCAGGTCAGTTTCGTGCTGATCAAGGAAGAAGGCGAGGGTGAAATCGAGATAGAGCTGCCGAACCGCTACCGTATCTCGCCGCAGATCGCCTCGGCGATGCGCGCGGTGCCGGGCGTGGTCGAAGTGGAATTGGTGTGACCCCCGCTCTTTTCGGCGCGCGGCAATCAGCCGGGCGGTCGCTGCCGCCAACGCCGGCGCAGTCAGCATGAAGCCGGCGCAGAGGAATGGGTCGCAGGCGGTTTCAGCCTTGGCGCGGCTGCGTGACCGGCTGCGCAGGCTTTATCATGGGCGCACGCCGGCCGCTTTCCGGTTCCAACTGGTGGCCGTCGTCATCGACCTCGCCATCATCGCCTTCTTCATCGCGACGCCGGTTCTCCAGGACAAGCCGTCCTTCCTCTGGCTCGACTATTCGGCGGCCGCGCTGGTTGCCGCGGACCTCGCTGCCCGCCTGCTTGCCTCCAAGAACATGCTGCGGCTGATGAAGCAGCCGACGTCGTGGGTCGATGTCTTCATCCTCTTGACGCTGCTGATGCCAACGGCGTTCGCCAATCTCGCCTTCCTGCGCATCCTGCGGCTGTGGTCGCTGTCACGCAGCGGTTCGCTCTGGCGGCATTTCGAGATGCGAGGCCTGCGGCCGTGGCGAGAGGCCAGCCACGCGGTCATCAACCTTTTGACCTTCCTGTTCGTCATCACCGGCTTCGTCTACACGTTCTTCTTTCGCACTGGCGCCGGCCTGGAAAACTATATCGACGCGCTTTATTTCACTGTCGCCACGGTGACGACGACCGGCTTCGGCGACATCGTGCTGCCGGGCATGGCCGGCAAGCTGACGGCAATCGTCACCATGATCATCGGCATATCGCTGTTTGTCAGACTGGCTCAGGCGATCTTCCGGCCAGCCAAGGTGTTGTTTCCCTGTCCGCAGTGCGGCTTGCGGCGGCACGAGCCGGACGCCGTCCATTGCAAGGCCTGCGGCCATCTTCTCAACATACCCGACGAAGGGAACTGACGGCCTGCGGGACTACGACGCCGCCACTTCGGCCGGCTTTATCTGCCTGCGCTGCAGATTGAGCAGATTGCCCATCAGGATCAGCAGCGCGCCGCCGGCGGTGAAGGCGTCGATCTGCTCGCTATAGAGCAGCCAGCCGATCAGTGCCGATAGCGGCACGCGTAGAAAATCCATCGGCGAGACGATGGTCGCGTCGGCATAGCCAAGCGCGCGGGCCATACAGAAATGCGACGACATGCCGGTGAAGGCGATCAGCACGATCCATGGCCATAGCTCCAGTGGCGGGTTGCGCCACATATAGAGCGCCGGGATGAGACCGACCACCGACTGGACAATCAGCATCCAGCAGATGATGCGTACGACGCTGTCCGTCCGGGTCAGCGACTTGACGGTGACCACCGAGATGCCGAAGCAGGCCGCGGCGCCCAGCACGACGAGATGTCCAGGATCGACCGAGCCGACACCGGGGCGCACGATGATCACCACGCCGATCAGCCCCAGCCCGATCGCTGCCAACTTCGGCCGGTTCAGCCTTTCGCCCAGAAAGATCACCGCCAGGATAGCTGTCCAGATCGGAGTGGTGAATTCGATCGAGATCAACACGGCCAGCGGAATCAAGGTGAGGGCGTAGAGCCATGCCGCCTGGCCCGTGTAATGGATGACGTTGCGGGCGATATGGGCAACCGGGCGCTGCGTGCGCATGGCTTGAAAGCCGCCACTCATCATCACCAGCGGCAGCAGGATGAAGAAGCCGATCACGGAGCGCAACTCCAGCACTTGGAAGACGTTGAGCTCCGCTGTCGTGGCTCGGCCGGCGACCGTCATGCCAAGGAACGAGGCGATAGACAGCGCCATCCAGAACGCGGCCTTGGGGATCGAGGGGGTGGGTGCCATTCGCGCTATGTCGCAGGCCAGCACCTCTGCCGCAACCGCTAGCCAAGGCATTCTTCTGGGCCAGTCGCGACTGGCTCGATGTTGTAAAACAGTCATGTGGCGGACGGAACCTGAAACGGTAGGTGGCGTTGAGTCCCGATGGTCAGCCGTGCTCGTGGATCGCCCCGCCTTTTTTCGAAAACGACAAGGAGAGCTTCGATGAGATCCTTCGCGCAATTCGCGCTTACCGGCGGTCTATTGGTTGCGGCAGGCGCAGCACATGCCGACGAGACCCAATTTCTTCAGTCGTTCAAGGGCAATTTCGCCGGCAAGGGCACTGTCCAGGTAACCACGGATGCCCCGAACGTCAGCGTATCGTGCAGCTTCAAGTCGAATGCGACCTCAACCTCGCTATCGCTGGATGGAAATTGCCGCGGTCTCATTGTGGTGTCGCGGGCCATCAGCGCCAATCTGAAAGTTACAGGTGCCAAATACAGCGGCACCTATGTCGGCTCTCGCACGGGACCGGCGCAACTCAACGGCAGCCGTTCGGGCAATGCGATCAACCTGGGCATTCGCTGGGCCAAGGAGGTCAATGGCGACCGAAGGGCGCAGATGAAGGTCGAGAAACGCGGCGAGAACGGCATGCGGCTGACCGTCATCGACACCGACCCGAAAACCGGTAAGAGCGTGGTGACGAGCAGGATAGACTTGCAGCGCACCTAATCCTCGAGCGGCTCCGGCGGATGGGCATCGCGGCCCTTGCCGAATGTGTAGCCGGTTTCCACCGCTTTGCGGCCGAACTTGTCGCGCAAGGCATCGATGGCGCCTTCAGCCATGGCGCGCTTGCGCGACTGGATGTCGACCAGATCGGGCGGGTCGGCCTTGTCGTCGTCCGAGAGGTCGCTGACGCCGATGCCGAGCAGCCGATACTTCGTGCCGTCGGTTTCCTTGCGCAGAAGCTCCACCCCAGTCTGAAAGATGCGGTCGGCGAGCCGGGTCGGGTCGCCGAGCTGGCGATTGCGCGTGCGCAGCTTGAAATCCTGGCTCTTCAGTTTCAGCACCACGGTGCGCCCGGCAATGCCTGACTTTTTCAGCCGTGCCGAAACCTTTTCCGAAAGCCCCCTCAGCACCGCCACCAGCTGTTCCAGCGACGCGATGTCGGTATCGAAGGTGGTTTCGGCCGATACGCTCTTGGCATCCTGATCGGGATCGACGCGGCGGACATCCTCGCCGCGCGAAAGGTGGTAGAGCCGGTCGCCCATCGTGCCATAGCGGCGCATGAGGTCGCCGCGATCCATCTGCTGCAGCTGGCCGATGGTGCGGATGCCGTCACGCTCCAGCGTTGCGTTGAACGCCTTGCCGACACCCCAGATCATGGTCACCGGCTGCGCCGCCAGGAAGCCGACCGCCTCGGCTTCGCCGATGACCGAGAAGCCGCGCGGTTTACGGAAGTCCGACGCTATCTTGGCGAGGAACTTGCAGTAGGACAGGCCGGCCGAAACGGTGATGCCGATCTCCTTCTCGACCGCCAGCGCAAAGCGCGCCAGCACCACAGCGGGTGGCAGGCCGTGCAGCCGTTCGGTGCCGGCGAGGTCGAGAAACGCCTCGTCGATCGACAGCGGCTCGACCAGCGGCGTCAGCGCCTGCATCATGGCGCGCACCTCGCGGCCGACGCGGACGTATTTTTCCATGTTGGGGCTGATGACCACCGCCTCCGGGCAGGCTTCGAGCGCCTTGAACATCGGCATGGCCGAGCGCACCCCCTGGATGCGGGCGATGTAGCATGCGGTGGAGACGACGCCGCGCTTGCCGCCGCCGATGATCAGCGGCTTGTCCTTGAGCGCCGGATTGTCGCGCTTTTCGATTGCCGCATAGAAGGCGTCGCAATCGATATGGGCCAGATGCAGCCGGTAAAGCTCGGGATGACGCGCAAGCCGGGGGCTGCCGCAGCGCTCGCAGCGGCGCGTCTGGCTGCGCTGAAGCATCAGGCAGTCGCGGCAAAAACCGTGATCGGGATTGTTGACAGGGGCCGCCATCGCTGCGAACATAAAGAGAACAGAGGCAATGGTACGACAGTGCAAGGCCAGCGACAAGGCTGGCCTGGGGAGAACGCATGAGCACGACCATAGCGCCGCTTGCGCCCGAGCTTTGGGCTGAATTCGAGGACCTCTTCGGCAAGCAAGGTGCCTGCTACGGTTGCTGGTGCACGCATTTCCGGCTGGCGCCGGCGATGCGCCGCGAGAGCAGCCGGGAACGCAACAAGGACCACATCAAGGCGCGCATCGAGGCCGGCCCGCCGCCGGGCCTGCTGGCATTCGAGGACGGTCAGGCGGTTGGCTGGATGCAGATCGGACCGCGCGCCGACGTGCCCGAATGGAACAACCAGGGCAGGGGGTCGGCACCGGTCGATCCTGCCGACGCCACGGATCCGGCCGTCTGGGCGATCTCCTGCTTTTTCATCCGCGGCAAGGCGCGCGGCAGGGGCATCACGCATCGCCTCGTCGAAGGCGGCATCGATTTTGCCCGCCAGAACGGTGCACGGCTGCTCGAGGCTTGTCCGATAGATCTGTCTCGCGATTCGCGTTCGATCGGCCTGTTCGTCGGCTCGTCGCGGGTCTTCGAGAAGGCTGGTTTCGAGAGGCTGTTGGAACGCAAGGCCGGTCGGCCGCTGATGCGGCTGGTGCTTTGATCGAGATTGCCTGCCCGGATGCCGTTGTCGATCTCACCTTGCGGTTGCAGCGGTAATTTCATACCAGACGGACAAAGCCTTTCTTCTCGGTCAAACGGAGAATTCGCGTGAACCGTGCCCTGCCATTCGTGTTCCTTCTTGCGTTGAGTGCCCCTGCTCTCAGTCAGACCGTCGACAGTCAGGGTGCGAAGCAATTGTCCGACGACTTGTCCCGCTATGTCGGCAAGCAGGCGATCGACAAAGGCATTTTGAAGGTTTCGCTGGAAGGTGGTGCTTACAAGATCCTGTTCGATTTCAAGGCACTTGCCGCATCATTTCCGGACCAGAAACTGCTGAAGTTCGACTTCGCGCCCTATGCCCTGATGGTCAAGCCGCGCAGCGACGGATCCTGGGATGTCTCGATGGATTTCTCCCAGAGCGCCTCCTTCGAGTTCAACGGACCCGAAGGCCTGCAAAGCACTCAGTTTTCGATCAAGGACGGCAAGGGCTCGGGCGTCTACGATCCAAATCTGGCGGCCTTCACCAGCGGCACCAGTTCGATGGCCGGCATGACGATGGCGTCGAAGGATGCCAAGCAGCACATGGAGGCCAGCACCGGCGCTGGCATCGCGACCGTTGCCGCGACCAAGTCGGCGACCGGGGGCGTCGATTTCACAACCTCGCAGAAGGTGTCGAGTTTTGTCGAAGCGATCAATTTCGATGACCCCGAGAGCGGGCTGAAATTCCCGGTCACCGTCAGGTCGCCGGAACTGTCGGTCGAAGCCAGCGGCAAGGGCGTGCGGACCAAGCCATTGCTCGATCTCCTGGCATTTGCAGTGGCCAACGAGGACGAGGCGACGCTGAAGGCCAACCAGGCGCAGCTCAAATCGCTTTTGTTCGCCGCCTTACCGCTTTGGCAGCGTATCGACGGGACCTATGGTTTCAAGGATTTCGCGGTGGAAAGCCCGGTCGGCAATTTCGGCGCCACCCAGCTCAGCACAGTGTTCGGCTCCGACGGCGTCGCCCAAAATGGCACGATCACCTACGGCATCAAGGCATCGGGACTGACCGTGCCGACCCAGCTTCTCCCGAGCTGGAGCGTGGGGTTGTTGCCCACCGATGTCGATTTGAACTTTGGCGGCGCCAATATCGATCTCGACAGCATGGCGAAGAAGGCGATCGAAGCCTTTGATCTCAATAAGAATCCGCCGCTGTCTGCCGAATTCGGCGAGCAGCTTAAGGCCGACTTCATGGCCAAGACGCCGAAGGTCGTGCTTGGCCACAGCACCGTGAAGAACAAGGATACGGAGATCGCCCTGGAAGGCGAGATGACATTCCCAGGCGAAAAGCCCGAAGGTAGCGTGACCGTCGATGTCGCCGGCTTCGACAAGCTTGTCGAAGGCCTGCAGGAAGCGGCAAAGTCGGAACCGGAGGTGGCCCAATACGTGCCAGTCGCTCTCATGGCGAAGGGCTTTGGCAAGACGCTGCCCGATGGCCGGCTGGAATGGATCGTCAACGCCAAGGCCGACGGTTCGGTCACCGTCAATGGCGTCATGCTGAAGCCTGCCGATCCGGCCGTGGACGACAGCGTGGACGATGGTGACGGCGACGATGACAGCGGGGACGACAGCGGCGGCGCAGGTGCGAAACTGAACCCCTGAAGGCTGGAGTTTAGAGCCCCAGCGCGCTTGCGATCTTCGGCGCGGCTTCGTGCCAGTCCTGGACGACGACCACATCGTCCGTCACCGGGGGCAGGAATGCGCGCAGCGAATTGTCGGCCATCAGGTGGAACAGTTCGGCGTCGGCGACCGATTCCCGCACCGACGCCAGATTGTGCGGCTGATCGTCGACGAAGACCACCGGTCGGCCGGCCTTGCCGCGAAGCTTGGCCACTGCCGGTCCTTTGGCCATTTCAGTGGTCAGAAGCGGGTAGCTCAGTCCAAGCGCGTCGAGATGGACACGACGCACGGCACGGTGTTTGTGCGGCATGGCCGTCAGCAAGATGATTTCCGCGCGGTCGCCAAGCCCTGCCAGGGCCTCTGCCGCGCCGTCCGTAATGTTTTGCCAATCGGCTTGCGTGTCAAAGAAATCGCCCAGCAGTGCCGTGACTTCGGGCTGTTCGATCAGGCGGCCGCTGGCCGTCTCTGCGATGTTGCCGGTCAGCCGGAACGAGGCCAGCGTCAGGCCATAGCCACGCGTCTTGAGGAAATTCGGAAACGGGCGGATGAATTCGAGCACGACATCGTCGACATCGAGCACCAGCAACGGCCGGTTGTCGGCTGCCAGTTCTTCGATCTGGCGCGCTGTTTCTGGATCATCGCTCATATGGAATGCTCGTGGTTGTCATCGCCCAGCGGCAGCGACCGCAGGGCCTTGCCGACAGCAGCCGGCGGGGTGCCGGTTTCCTCGGCAAAGCGCATCAGCGTCGGCTCGTGGGCGAGGATGAATTGCAGGACACCAGCCAGGAAACCTGGCTCACTGGCGGCTTTGCGGATCGAATGGACCTCTATGCCGGTGATAGCCAGAAAGCGCGGCAAAAGCTCCGGATCGGAGGCGACAAAGCCCAGGGCCTTCACGGCAATCGATTCCGCTTCTTCGCGCATTGACGCTGCGTTTGCCATCACTACCTTCGGTGTGTGGAATGAGTCTCTACCGCAGTAATGGCAAGAGTTGCTTGCGGCAAGCCATTAGAGCGTGGCGCGCCCTTTGGACGCGCAGGCGACGAGGTAGAATTCGCGCTGTTTTCCAGCCGCGGATTTCCGTTTCGTCAATCATATTGCCGTAAAGTGAAGCAGGGTTTGGTGCGTTCAGACATGGGCGCATGACGGTCGCCTTCGAAGCGGAAGGGCGGCCGGGACGGGATATCGATGCCGAAGAAGGTTATGATCGTCGAGGACAATGAGCTCAACATGAAGCTCTTTCGGGACCTCATCGAGGCAAGCGGTTACGAGACCGTGCGCACCCGCAACGGTCTGGAAGCGCTCGATCTGGCACGCCAGCACCGGCCGGATCTCATCTTGATGGATATCCAGTTGCCTGAGGTGTCGGGGCTTGAAGTGACCAAATGGCTGAAGGAGGACGACGAACTGCACGTCATCCCCGTCATTGCCGTGACCGCCTTCGCCATGAAAGGCGACGAGGAACGTATCCGCCAGGGTGGCTGCGAGGCTTATATTTCGAAGCCGATCTCGGTGCCGCGTTTCATCGAAACCATCAAATCCTATCTGGGCGATGCGTGATGTGCCCCTTCAGCCGAGTCGGAGCGTTATGAAATGACTGCGCGGATCCTCGTCGTCGACGATATCCCTGCCAATGTGCGGCTGCTGGAAGTGCGGCTGCTGGCCGAATATTTCGAAGTGTTGACCGCCACCAACGGGCCGGATGCGATCGAGACCTGCGAGAACGGCAAGGTCGATGTCGTGCTGCTCGATGTGATGATGCCTGATATGGACGGCTTCGAGGTCTGTCGGCGGCTGAAGAGCGATCCGGCGACATCGCACATTCCGGTGGTGATGATCACCGCGCTGGACCAGGTTTCCGACCGCGTCCGCGGGCTTGAGGCTGGCGCCGACGACTTCCTGACCAAGCCGGTCAACGACCTGCAGCTGATGACGCGCGTCAAGAGCCTGGTTCGGCTGAAGTCGCTGACCGACGAGTTGCGGCTGCGCGCCTCGACGACGCGCAACATCGGCATCGAGGAGTTGCTCAGCCGCAATTTCGCATCCGAGGACACGACGCCGAAAGTGCTTTTGATCGACGAGCGCAAAACATCCGTCGAGCGCATCCAGAAGATGCTGCGTGATCGGGCCGACCTCGACGTCACACATGATCCGCATGCCGGTTTCTTCCAGGCCGCCGAGACATCCTATGAATGCGTGATGATCTCGACCGCGTTCGCCGATTTCGATCCGCTGAGGCTCTGTTCGCAGTTGCGCTCGCTCGATCGCACCCGCTTCGTGCCGATTATCCTGCTGGCGGAGGAGGGCGAGGAGGAACGCATCATTCGCGGCCTGGAACTCGGCATCAACGACTATCTCATGCGGCCGATCGACCAGCAGGAACTGACGGCACGGCTGCGCACGCAGGTGCGCCGTAAGCGCTACAACGACCAGCTACGGGCCAGCGTCACCCAGACAATCGAAATGGCGGTGACCGACGGTCTGACCGGGCTGCACAATCGCCGCTATCTGGACAGCCATCTGCAGACGCTGTTCGATCGCGCCGTGGCACGGCGCCGGCCGCTGTCGGTGATGATCACCGACCTCGATCGCTTCAAGGCGATCAACGACGCGCACGGTCATGATGGCGGCGACGAGGTGCTGCGGGAATTCGCACGGCGGCTGCGCAAGAATGTCAGGGGTATCGACCTTGCCTGCCGCTTTGGCGGCGAGGAGTTCGTCGTGGTGATGCCGGATACCGAGGGCGCGGTGGCCGAGAAGGTGGCCGAGCGCATTCGCGCCGAAATCGCCCAGGCGGCTTTCGCCATTGGCCAGGACGGCAAGGCGATCGAAGTCACGGTCAGCGTCGGCGTGTCGTCGGTGCTGAAGGGCGTGGACACGGTGGCGGCGCTCATGAAGCGTGCCGATCTCGCGCTCTACGAAGCCAAAAGCGGCGGCCGCAATCGGGTCGTCGCCAAGGCGGCGTAGTGATCCAGCCCCGATTATCCAGTCAACCCGACAGGGTTACCCGTTTACCTTAATCCAAGCGATTCGCGAGCCTTGGTTAAGAAACTGTTGATTTTTATAAGCTCTTGCGCGACTGTGCAGGCCAAGACGAAGCCGGCACGAGGATAGACCGCCGGCTCCGGTCCCTGGGAATACCCCATGATGCTCAGGTCCGCCGCATCTCCTGGGTCCGTGGGGTCGGCCGGCCGGCGCTGGCACATAGTGGCCTCCTCGTACCGCTGCCAAACGCCGACCGGCCCCCTTCTTTCCAATGAACATCAGAGCTCCGTGCCAAAGCACGGAAGACTCTGGGTTTTTGCGCCTGAAAATCTGGATATCGTTAGGGGAAATTGCCCCGAGCGCTTGTTCCGCGGCAACCAACAGGGGAAACAATACCGTTCCCTTCCATTTCATACATATGGCGCACAAGGGGCTTGCGGCAAGACCCGGCTCCTCCCGTAAAACCGACCCGAACCAAGGTGCGGAAAACGGGAGTGATGACAATGGTTTCAGATCATGCGGTGGTGATCGCCGGGGGTGGTCCGACGGGATTGATGCTGGCGGGCGAACTGGCGCTAGCAGGCGTCGACGTTGCCATTGTCGAAAGGCGGCCGGATCAGAAACTTGCCGGCCTGCGCGCAGGCGGCCTCCATGCTCGCACCATCGAGGTGCTCGACCAGCGCGGAATTGCCGATCGGTTCCTCTCGCAGGGCCAAGTGAGCCCGGCCGTAGGTTTTCACATGATCCGCCTGGACATCAGCGACTTCCCAACCCGGCACAATTACCTGTTGGCGCTGCGGCAGAACCACATCGAGCGCATCCTGGCCGACTGGGTCGGCGAGTTGAAGGTGCCGATCTATCGTGAACACGAGGTTGCGGGGTTTATCCAGGACGACAGCGGCGTCAACGTCGAACTGTCCACCGGTCACCGCCTGAGGGCCGCATATCTGGTCGGCTGCGACGGAGGCCGCAGCACCATTCGCAAGGCGGCCGGTATCGAGTTCGCCGGATGGGATCCGACGATGAGCTGGATGATTGCCGAGGTCGAAATGTCGGAAGAACCGCCATGGGGCTTCCGCAGCAACGCCTCCGGAATTCATGCCCTGGGTAAGATCGAGGACGGCAAGAAGGTTGGCGTCGTGCTGACGGAGCCCCGCCTGGAGGCGCGCGGCGAACCGACGCTACGCGAGCTCAGCGAGGCGCTGGCTGCCATCTATGGCGCCGATTTCGGGGTCCACAGCCCGACCTGGCTCTCCCGCTTCACCGACATGACGCGCCAGGCTGCCGCATATCGCGACAGACGCGTGCTCCTGGCCGGCGATGCCGCCCACGTCCATCCGCCGATGGGTGGACAGGGCCTCAACATCGGCGTGCAGGATGCGGTGAACCTTGGATGGAAGCTGGCCCAGGTCATCAAGGGGATATCGCCGGAAAGCCTTCTCGACAGCTATCATGCCGAGCGCCATCCGGTTGCCGCCCGCGTGTTGCGTAACACGATGGCGCAGGTCGCGCTTCGCCGCACGGATGACCGCAGCAAGGCCTTGGCCGACACCGTTGCCGAGTTGCTCGGCATGGATGAACCCCGCAAAAAGATCGCAGCCGAGATGTCCGGCCTGTGTGTCCACTACGACCTCGGCGAGGGGCACCCGCTGCTTGGGCGGCGAATGCCCGATCTCGATCTGACCACCGCCGGCGGACCGTTGCGGGTCTTCACCTTGCTGCACGACGCGCGGCCCGTGCTGCTCAACTTCGGTGAGCCCGGCAGACTGGACATCGCGCCCTGGGCAGAACGGGTTCGGCAGATCGATGCCGGTTACGCCGGTATCTGGGACCTGCCGGCTCTCGGGAGTGTCGTTGCGCCCGACGCGGTCTTGATCCGGCCCGATGGTTATGTGGCTTGGGCCGGGGCGGGAACCCAACGGGGCCTTGTGGACGCGCTGACCACCTGGTTCGGGCGGCCTGCTGCCGCAGGTTAGCAGACGCGATCGCGCGACCGCCTTGAGAATATTGCGTCGCTTCCTCCGACAGTGCTCCTGACAGTTGGTTGACAGGAGTTTTCAACTGTGCAGAATTGGTTGGACCATTGGACCACTCGGAGGAAATGTGGACCAGAACAGCCTGCCACCCATTCAAATCACGGCGCGCGACGACGCCGTGTTGAAGGCGTTGGTGGGATTTGTTCGCGCCGAAGCCCTGCAGCTGGGCGACAGACTCCCAACCGAACGCATTCTCGCCGAGCGGCTGAAGGTCAGCCGCAACACCGTGCGCGAGGCTCTGACACGCTGGGAAGGGCTCGGCCTCGTCGAACGCCGGCAAGGCAGCGGCACCTATCTCAAGGCGGCTGTTTCGCCTGATATGCTGCACATGCCGCTGACACTGGCCGGCGGCAATGATTTCACCAGCCTGATGCAGACGCTGGAGATCCGCCGCGCGCTGGAGGCGGAGGCAGCAGCCCTTTGCGCCGAACGCGCCAGCCAAGCCGATATTGCCGAGATCGCACGCAAGCTCGACATCATGGAACAGGCGTTCCGCACGCGCGAGGGCATGTCGTCGGAAGAGGATTGGGAGTTCCACCAGGCGATCTACCGGGTCTCGGGCAATCCGCTGTTCGAGCAGATCATCGCCGCCATGCATGAGCTGTTTCACCGCTTCTGGGAGCATCCGCTCGGCGTGCGTGACTTCGGCCACGCCAGCTTTCCCTATCACCGGACCATCTACGAACGCATTGCTGCCCGCGATCCGCAGGGCGCTCGCGCCGAGGCGCTCAAGCTGATCGCCACCGTCGAGGACGACCTCAAGCGCGGCGCGGCCAAACTCAAACTCTCGAGCCAGACATGAACGAGCATCCATCAGGTTTCGATTACGACTATCTCGCCGAAGCGGCGACGCTTTTGGCGCATGACGAACCGTTCCCCGGCGGTGCGGTGGTGCCGCCGATCTACCAGACCTCGCTGTTCACCTTCGCCAACTATGCCGAGATGGCCGATACCTTTGCCGGCAAACGAAGGCAGCCGATCTACTCGCGCGGCGACAATCCCACGGTGATGGAGTTCGAGGCGCGCGTGGCAGCGCTCGAGGGCGCAGAAGCCGCGCGCGGCTTTTCCAGTGGCATGGCGGCGATCAGCGCCACGGTGCTTGCGTTCGTCGGTGCGGGCGAGCGCATCGTGGCGGTGCGCAATTGCTATGGCGATGCCTACCGTTTGTTCGAGCGGCTGTTGCCGCGCCTCAACATCAAGGTCGACTATGTCGACGGCTCCGACCCGGATGCGGTCGCGGCGGCACTTCCCGGCGCCAAGCTGCTTTATCTGGAAAGCCCGACCTCGATGATGTTCGAGCTGCAGGACATCGCGCATCTGACACGGTTGGCCAAGGAACAGGGCATCGTCACCACGATCGACAATTCCTGGGCGACGCCGGTGTTCCAGAAGCCGATCACGCATGGCGTCGACCTGGTGCTGCATTCGGCCTCGAAATACCTTGGCGGCCACAGCGATACGGTCGCGGGCGTCGTGGCGGGTTCGGCTGCCCACATCAAGCACATCAACGAGCAGACCTATTCCTATCTCGGCGGCAAGCTGTCACCGTTCGAGGCGTGGCTTTTGCTGCGCGGCCTGCGCACGCTGCCGCTGCGCCTGCCGCACCACATGAAGAGCGGCCTGACCATCGCCGAACGGCTGAAGGCGCATGCCGCTGTCGAGCGGGTCAACCATCCCGTCTATTCGAACCACCCGGGCAAGGCGACGCTGGCCGGCTATGCCGGGCTGTTCTCCTTCGAGGTTACGGACGAGATCGACATCCCCGTCTTCGTCGACGCGCTGAAATATTTCCGCATCGGCGTCAGTTGGGGCGGGCATGAAAGCCTGGTCGTGCCGGCCAAGGCGTCGCTGGAGCAGACGCCGGGCCTGAATTCGATGGCGCGCTTCGGCGTCAGCCCCCGAACCATCCGCTTCAATGTCGGATTGGAGAGTGTCGAAGACCTGTGGGCGGATGTCGCCCAAGCCTTCGAAAAAGCCAGAAAATAACAAGCGGGTTCAAAATGGGAGTCTTGAACATGAAAAAAATGACCGTCATGCTTGCCACCGTTGCGGGACTGGCGATTTCCGCCGGAAATGCTGTGGCCGATTCGACCCTGAAAATGGTCGAAGTCATCACCAGCCCGCCACGCACCGAATTCCTGAAGAAGCAGATCGCCGAGTTCGAAACGGCCAATCCAGGCATCAAGGTCGAGCTGATCTCGCTGCCCTGGGGGCAGGCGTTCGAGAAATTCCTGACCATGGTGCAGGCCGGCGATACGCCCGACGTGGTCGAGATGCCGGAGCGCTGGATGGGCCTCTATGCCAACAATGCCCAGCTCGAGGATCTCGGCCCGTATATGGCCAAATGGGATGACGCCAAGACGCTTGGCGACCGCGCCAAACAGTTCGGCTCGACCGTCAACAACACCCAGTTCATGATCCCCTACGGCTACTATGTGAACGCGCTGTTCTGGAACAAGAAACTGTTCAAGGAGGCCGGCCTCGATGGCCCGCCGGCGACGCTTGAAGATTTCGTCGCCGATTCCAAGAAGATTTCCGCGCTCCCGGGCAAGTACGGCTACTGCCTGCGCGGCGGGCCGGGCGCCTTCAATGGCATGCACATGTTCATGAACATCGCCGCCGGCAAGGGCGGTTACTTCAACGAGGACGGCACTTCGACGATCAACGAGGAGGGCTCGGTCAAGGGCCTGCAGATGCTGGCCGACATGTACAAGGACGGACTGGCGCCGAAGGATGCGGTGAGCTGGGGTTTCAACGAAACGGTCACCGGCTTCTATTCCGGCACCTGCGCCATGCTCAACCAGGATCCGGACGCGCTGCTCGGCATCGCCGACAAGATGAGCGCCGACGATTTCGCGGTAGCGCCATTGCCGGTCGGGCCGAGCGGCAAATCCTATCCGACACTCGGCTATGCCGGTTGGGCCATGTTCGCCAATTCCCAGCACAAGGACGACGCCTGGAAGCTGATGGCGACCCTTTTGTCGCCGAAGGACAATCTGGAATGGGCCAAGGAAGTCGGCGTCGTCCCGATCCACAACGGTGCCGACCAGGATCCCCATTTCAAGACCGAGCAGTTCAAGGGCTGGTTCACGGAGCTCAGCGACAGCTCCAAATATGAAATGGTCACCCCGCCGACGCATCTGGAGAACCTCGGCAATTTCGTCGACCAGGTGGCGATCAAGAATTTTCAGGAAGTGCTGCTTGGCCAGAAGACCGCCAAGGACGTCGCCGACCAGTGGGCTGCCTTCCTGACCAAGGAACAGCAGGACTGGCTGGCGAAGAACAAGAAGTAGTTTTTCTTCCCTTCTCCCCGTTTGCGGGGAGAAGGTGTCACGAAGTGACGGATAAGGGGCGGCGCTATGCCTCGATAGGTTCGCGCTGCCCCTCATCTGCCTGCCCGTCTTCCGCAGCAGCTGCGGAGGGTGGACCGGCATCTTCTCCGCGTGAAACGGGGAGAAGGACGCTTGTCATCAGCCCCGACGCCGTTCCAGGAGCGCCCCCGAGCCAATGACCTACGCCGTGTCCGAAATACGATCCGTCGGCAAGCCGCGTCGCAAGCGGCTATCCCATGCCGCTATCGAGCCATGGCTCTATCTCAGCCCGGCGATCATCCTGCTGGTCGTGGTGCTTCTGGTGCCGCTGGTCATCGGCATCAGCTACTCCTTCCGCAAGTTCTCGGCGTTCAAGTCCGAATATGTCGGACTCGGCCAGTATCAGGCGATGCTGTCGGATCAGGTGCTGGGCCAGGCGCTGGTCAACACGTTGTGGTGGACGGTCGCCAGCCTTTTCTTCCAGTTCTTCCTCGGCCTTGGCCTGGCGCTTCTGCTCGACAAGCCGTTTCGCGGCCGCAAGGCTGTACAAGCCCTGGTGTTCCTGCCTTGGGCGGTGCCGTCCTTCCTGTCGGGCCTGACTTGGGCGTGGCTGTTCAATCCGATCATCGGCCCGCTGCCGCACTGGCTGTTTGCATTGGGGCTGAAGGCCGAGCCGACCAATGTGCTGTCCGATCCGTCAACCGCCATGTGGGGGCCGATCGTCGCCAATATCTGGTTCGGCATTCCTTTCTTTGCCATCACGCTCTTGGCGGCGCTGAAGTCGATCCCGTCGGAACTGCATGAGGCGGCGGCGATCGACGGCGCTTCGCCCTGGCAGCGCTTCACCAAGGTGACGCTGCCGTTTCTGGCGCCGACCATCGCCATCACCGTGATGTTGCGCACCATCTGGATCGCCACCTTCGCCGACCTGATCTTCGTCATGACCGAAGGCGGACCGGCCGGCTCGACCAACACTGTGCCGGTCTACATCTATGTCAGCGCCTTCAAATCGCTGGACAAGGGCTATGCCTCGGCGGTGGCCGTGCTGCTATTGGTCCTGCTCATTGCCTATGCGATTGCGCTGATCGGTATCCGCCGCACCCTGGTGAGGCACGTCTGATGATCGCAGGACGCACAGCCTCGCAGCGCTTCTTCGGCGGCATCGGCCTCTACGCGGCAATCGCGGCTTACGTGCTCTTTGCCTTGTTCCCGATCTACTGGACGCTGAAGATCTCGGTCACGCCGGAGCGGCTGCTTTATTCCGAAGGCATCACCTTCTGGCCGTCGCACATGACGCTGCAGAACTTCGTCACCGTGCTCGAGGCCACCGATTTCCCCCGCTATTTCCTCAACAGCGTCATCGTCTCGGTATCGACGGCGGCACTGGTGACAATCATCGCCACGCTTGCCGGTTATGCCATGTCGCGCTTCACCTTTCGCGGCAAGGCAGCACTGGCGCTGATGTTGCTTTTGACCCAGACCTTTCCGCTGGTGATGGTCATTCCGCCGATCTACCGCGTGATGGGTCAGATCGGACTGATCAACAGCCTGACCGGGCTGATCATCATCTACACCGCCTTCAACACGGCTTTTGCCACCTTCCTCATGCAGTCCTTTTTCGACGGCATCCCCAAGGATCTGGAGGAAGCGGCGATGATCGACGGCTGCACGCGTGCGCAGGCGATGCGCAAGGTGATTGTACCGCTGACGCTGCCGGGCATGGGCGCCACGCTCGGCTTCGTCTTCACCGCCGCCTGGAGCGAGCTTCTGTTCGCGCTGATGCTGATTTCCAGCGACGACCAGAAGACCTTCGCCGTCGGCTTGCTCACCTTCATCGGCAAGTTCGCCGTCGACTGGGGACAAATGATGGCGGCATCGATCCTGGCGCTGATCCCGGTCTGCATCTTCTTCGCCTTCCTGCAACGCTATCTCGTCACCGGCCTGACCGCCGGCGCCGTCAAAGGATAGATCGATGGCCTCTGTTACGCTCGAGAAGGTCCGCAAGGACTATGGCGCCGTCCGCGTCCTGCACGCGGTCGACCTTGAAATCGCCGATGGCGAGTTCGTCGTCTTGGTCGGCCCGTCAGGCTGCGGCAAGTCCACGCTTTTGCGCATGATCGCCGGGCTGGAGGAGGCTTCCGGCGGCGAGATCCGCATTGGCGAGCGGCTGGTCAATGACGTAGCACCCAAGGACCGCGACATCGCCATGGTGTTCCAGTCCTACGCGCTTTATCCGCATATGGACGTGTCGAAGAACATGGGCTTCAGCCTGCTCCTGAAGAAGGCGGAGAAGGCGACGATCGACTCCAGGGTGGACGGCGCCGCCAAGCGGCTCGGGCTCGACACCTTCCTGCAGCGCCTGCCGCGGCAATTGTCCGGCGGCCAGCGCCAGCGCGTCGCCATGGGCCGGGCGATCGTACGCGACCCCAAGGTCTTCCTGTTCGACGAGCCGCTGTCGAACCTCGACGCCAAGCTGCGCGTCCATATGCGCGCCGAGATCAAGGCGCTGCACCAGCAACTGAAGACGACATCGGTCTATGTCACGCACGACCAGATCGAGGCGATGACCATGGCCGACCGGATCGTCGTCATGCATGACGGGCTGATCCAGCAGGTCGGCGCGCCGCTCGATCTCTACGACCGGCCGGCCAACATGTTCGTTGCGGGTTTCATCGGTTCGCCCGGCATGAATTTTCTGCCGGCGACGGTTCGCAAGGGCGCTACGTTGGAGGCCGTACTGGCCGACGGCCAGGCGCTGCGGCTGCCGGAAGGCTTGCCACTGACCCACGGTGACGCCATCACCGTCGGTTTGCGGCCCGAGCATATCAAGCTGGCGGACGAGGGGGCGTTGAAGGGCGAGGTGGGTGTGGTCGAGCCGCTCGGCCTTTCGACGCAGTTCTACGTCAAGCTAGCCAGCCAGCAGCTGTGCGTCTTTGCCATGGGCCGTGCCGGCGTCAAGTCCGGCGACGTGGTGCGGTTGGCGGCCGAACCGGACCAGCTGCATCTGTTCGATGCGAAAAGCGGCGAGCGCATCGGCTGAGGGGACGCAGCCGGGTCGGATGCGGGCAGCCGGATCAGGCGCCGCTATCGGGCGGGACATACACGGTAACGCTACATTTCAATTGGATAAAATAGCGGAACGTCCAAGAGACATTTCCGGAACCTAACAGGATCGCTCGGACCTTTGCGTCTAGGGCGCAAGACCTTAGTCCCGCCGTCTTCTCAAAAGAACGGAGGTCATTTTGCCGCGAACTAGGCCACCGTCGGAGTTAGTCAACACCGACGGTGGCCCTGCAATATGGGCGAGTGGGTTGTGTGCGGATATGGTGTGATCGCGGAAGGCGATTGTAGACCGCTAACCGCGAGGGCTTCTTTTGGACAGCGGCGAGCTGTCCAACGGGTTTTCAGCCGATTTGGCCGATCGCCGCTCCTTCAGCCACAGGGACTTCTTTCTCCTTGCCAGGTTCTCGTCTCGAACGCTGTCTTCGGCGGTCACTCCGCCATGCATCGCGGCAATCACGTAGTCGGCTCTGTTGGTTCGAAAGTCGCCTTTTTGTACGGACATCGTTTTCTCCCAGTGCGAGGCATTTCCCCCCCTTTTTGCCTGACGCTGAAACTAACTACCTATCCGTGGTGCAAGTCTACCAATTGGCGATTGTATTAAAACGATACACTCAGATGGCGCGATCGCACGAGAGGAGCCCATCCTGGCAAGGCTTCTTCATTGACCCTGTTGTGATCCTTGCGGGGGTGCCGCGGCGGGAGGTGTCGGAGCCTGCGGTGCGGGTTCCGTGGAAGGCGTGGCGGGGCTGTCAGGCTGAGGTGCAGGCGGTGCGGCCTCTTCCTCAGTCAGAACCTGGTCAGTCCTGGCCTTGATCTCATCGGCCGTCTGCTGGCTTATCAGCCCGTTGCTGACGGCGAAGCCAGCAGCCAGAGCGACAAGGGCTGCAATGATTGCAGCTTTCAACTTCTTCGACATCCATAGGCGCCTTATTCGTGACACCCAACCCACGGCCAAGGGTGCCGCAACCATGGCTAAGGGTCAATCCTTTGGCTGGAGTCTCTGCTCGGATGCAACGAAATCAACTGTTACAAACGAAAAACGCCGCCCATTGGGCGGCGTTTCGGCATTGCGGCGGGAAACCCGGATTACTTGATCTTGGTTTCCTTGAACTCGACGTGCTTCTTGGCGACCGGGTCGTACTTGCGGAACGACAGCTTGTCGGTCTTGGTGCGGCTGTTCTTGCTGGTCACGTAGAAGAAACCGGTGTCGGCGGTCGACAGAAGCTTGATCTTGATGTTTGCGGCTTTGGCCATGATATCAGTCCGTTTGTTCGTGGGGTTTTGGCCGCTGGAGCACGGGGAAACACCCGGACGCGGGAAACTTGGCGCGACACATAAAGAACGCGCCCGGAAAGTCAAGCCCGGTAGGTGTTGTGCGACCCACCAGAGCCGGCTCGGGAGCGGAAATCATGCGGTTTCCGTCGCCGATGCCGCAACCTTCTTCCAGTCTCCGGTCGTGTTCCACCAGCGATTCGGATTGGCGCGGTCGTCCAGCCCCTTGGAACGGCTGGCGAGAATCGGCTGAATGCGGATCACCGGTTCCTGGTAGGAGTGCGCCTGGAAAATCGCCTCGACGACGCGGGCGGCCAGCGCCTGGTCGTCCGGCAGTTCGAAGGAAACCTCGACCGTGCCGGGGCGCCGCCGCAATTCGGTTTCGGCGCCGGCGGCCGCACCGTCAAGCGGCCTGTAGCGTTCGATGCCGTGCGCCGACTGATAGGCGTTGCGGTCATATTTGCCCATGGCCAGCGGCGCGATCGCCACCACGGCATCCATGATGCGGTCGACGTCGGCGGCCGGAGCCTGGAAGGTCACGAGCAGAAGCAGTGTCATTCGTAGCGATGTGGTTTCAAAGCCGCTGTCGATCATGAAAGTGTCCTCAAGTGTTTTGGGACACCTTTTTAGCCCTGTGCTCCTGACACGGTTCTGTCAGCAGCCTGTCACCGTGCCGTGCCAAATGCATGGCTGGCCGCAGTCGCGCTACAGCAGGATCTTGCGAACCAACCTGACGGCGACCAAAGCGATATAGGCGGCGAAGAACAGGCCGAGCGACCAGCCGAAGCCGGACGGGCCGAACGCATCCATGCCGATGCCGATCGCCTGCGGCCCGAGCACCATGCCGACGCCGTAGCACAGCACGAAGGCGGCATTGGCCGACGCCAGTTCATGGCCGGAAAGCTGCGAGCCGAGATGGGCAAGGCCGATCGTGTACATGGCAGCGACGACGCCGCCCCAGACGAACAGAAGCGCGGCCATCAAATGCCAATTCTGGGCGAAGAAGGGCATGAACACGGTGCCGATAAGACCGACCGTCGCGCAGGCAATCAGCAGGTAGCGGCGATCGCTGACGCGGTCGCTGATCATGCCGATCGGGATCTGCAACAACACATTGCCGAGGCCGATCATGGTCAGCAGAAGGGCCGCATCGGCCTCGGAATAGCCGATTCGGCTGCCGTAGATCGGGAACAGCGCAAAGCCGCCGGTTTCCACCGCGCCGAACACCAGCACGGCAGCGGTCGCCGACGGCACCAGCCAGATGTAGCGCAGGAAATTGCTGGTTTCGCCATCCGAGGCGATCGACGGGCTCTCGTTGCGTGCTGCCAGCACGGGTATGGCCGCCAGCGTCACCAACGCGATGATGACGCCGAACGGCCTGAAGCCGGAACTGCCGAGATGAGCGAACAGCCACGGTCCGGCGGCAAAGCCGAGCGACAGGACAGTGGCGTAGATGCCAAGGACAAGGCCGCGCCGGTGCGGCGGCGCCGAGGTGCTGATCCAGAATTCAGACAGGATGAACAGCACCGTCAGCGCAATGTGCAGCACGATGCGCAGTGGAAACCACATCCAGAAATCGGGTGCGAAATGGAAGCCGACAAAGGCCAGCGCGCCGGCGGCGATCATGGCGATCATGGTCCAGGCAACGCCGAAGCGCATGGCGAGCGGGGTCGCCAGCGGCGCACCGGCGATCGAGGCGAGGCCGGCGACGGCGGTGTTGAGGCCGATCATCGAAGCCGAGTGGCCGCGTGTTTCGAGGATGACGCTGAGCAGCGGCATGCCGAGGCCGATGGCGATGCCGACGACGCTGATCGACGAGATCGCCGCCACCATCGGCAGCCAGTGTACGCGCTCGTCGCCCTTTGGTTGGGTATCGACCGTCATGGATGCTGAATACTCTGTCTGTTTGATCTTACGCAATTCGGACGGAAAACCGCGTCACACTTTTCTTGGAATTGCTCTAGAGAAGTTCGCGGATGAAGCGGCTGCGGACCAGCCGGTAGAAGGGCACGGGACCGCCTGGACGCAACAGCGGATCATGGGCGAGGCGCTTTTCCAACTCGTCCAGGATCATTCGGGTGATGTCGGGTATGTCGGCTTCCCTGGCCTTGGCAAGCGGCAGCCAGACCAGCTCTTCCAGTTCGTTGGTCGGACCGCCACCGGGCAGCTCGACCGCGACGTCGTCACGCCACGCGCTGAAGAAACGGGTGTCGAAGCGGCGCACCCGGTTGGGCGGCGTGATGGCGCGCGCGACAAAGCGCAGCATGTCGAGAGAGGGTTGCACGCCGTGTTCGGCAAAGCCTTGCCAGTCGGATCTGGGGGTTGCGAAAGCACCCTTGCGGCCGATCAGCAGCCCGGCTTCCTCATAGGTCTCTCGGATGGCCGACAGGGCGATGGCGCGGGCTCGTGCGGCGCTTGTGCGCCCCGGCCCGGCGATCAGCTTGGCTTCCTGCTCCGGGTGCAGGGCGGCGACGACCGGTATGCGGCTATCGGCCGGATCGGTGCGGCCGCCGGGAAAGACGAACTTGCCCGGCATGAAGGCGTGGCCGGCATGGCGGCGACCCATCAGAACCAGTACGTCGTCGTCCTTGCGGTCGAGCAGGATGAGGGTTGCCGCGTCGCGCGGGCGAATTGGCCGGTCGCTATGAGCGATCATGCTCCGCTCGATCCTGTCGACTTCCGCCTTGGTCATACCGTCCATGCGCAGGACCTAGCGGAAACTTCTGGCAAGCGAAAGTGGCCTTTCACGGTCGGTATGTTGCGCCAGGCAGCATTCTTGGCTGCGGCCTAGGCTCCGGGATGCGGCTCGATCACGTCGTGCTCGCCGCCGAAGCCGTGCATATAGAAGGCCCATTGCAGTCCGATGACGGCACCCTTGACCGGCTGCAGCAGCGCAACCGACAAAAGGATGGTCAGCGGCACCCAGATGGCGATGTGCTGCCATATGGACAAAGTCGACGTCGCCTCCACGCCCATGAAAGCGCCGAGCACGATGTGGCCGACGATGACAATGACGAGATAGGCGGGCAGGTCGTCGGCCCGGTGGTGATGCAATTCCTCGCCGCAGACGCCGCATGTGTCGACGGTCTTGGTAAAAGCGCGAAACAGCTTGCCTTCGCCGCAATGCGGGCAGCGGCCGAGCAGGCCGCGCTTCATCGCCGTCCACAGCGGGCGTGCGGCCCGGCCCGAGTGATGTTCTCCGCCGAAAACCTGTTCTTCCATGGCTGTTGTCATCATCGTCTCCTGCCGCGCGAACCCGGTCGCGATTGCGACGCGCGGGCGCGGCCCTTGGCCTTGTGAAACGACCGCTTGGAGCCCGGCAGAGGCTTTGGGTCGGTCAACATCTCAAAGCGCATCGCGCCGGCCATCGGCGCCACCTCGATAAGCCGGACCTCGACGCGGTCCGCGAGTTGGTAGCCTTTGCCAGAGCGTTCTCCGAACAGGGAGCGAGCCGTTTCATCGTATATATAGTAATCGCCGCCCAGAGTTGACACCGGGATGAAACCATCCGCGCCGTACTGCGGCAATTGGACAAATAGTCCTGATTTGGTGACGCCGGAGATGCGGGCATCGAACCGGTCATCGACGCGTTCGGCGAGATAGGCGGCGATCAGACGGTCGACCGTGTCCCGCTCGGCCGCCATTGCGCGGCGTTCCGTGCCGGAGATCTGCACCGCGACATCTTCGAGCCGTGCCGCTTCGTCCTGCGTCAGCCCGCCCGGACCCAGTCCGAGTGCGGCAATAAGTCCGCGATGCACGATCAAATCGGCATAGCGGCGGATCGGCGAGGTGAAATGGGCGTAGCGGCGGAGGTTGAGACCGAAATGGCCGATGTTCTTTGGCGAGTATTCGGCCTGGCTCTGCGAGCGCAGCACCACTTCGTTGACAAGGCCTTCATTGTCGGCGCCGCGCACGCGCTCCAAAATGCCGTTGAACTGGCTTGGCTGCATCTGCGCGCCGCGCGCCAGTGACAGGCCCAATGTCTGCAGGAACTCGCGCAGCGATTCCTGCTTGGCGAGCGACGGCGCGTCGTGGACGCGATAGACCAGCTCCTGCTTCTTCGCCTCCAGCGTCTCGGCCGCGGCGACATTGGCCTGGATCATGAATTCTTCGATGAGCTTGTGGGCATCGAGCCGCTCCGGCACGATGACGCGGTCGACGGTGCCGTCCGGCTTGAGTACGATCTTGCGCTCCGGCAGATCGAGTTCGAGCGGCTGGCGGCCATCGCGGCCGCGCTTCAGGATCGCATAGGCGTCCCACAGTGGCTTCAGCACGGTTTCGAGGATCGGGCCTGTCTTGTCGTCCGGCGCGCCGTCGATCGCCGCCTGAGCCTGTTGGTAGGCGAGCTTTGCCGCCGACTTCATCATGACGCGATGGAAGGTGTGCCTGAGCTTGCGGCCCTCGGCCGAAAAGATCATGCGCACTGCCAATGCCGGCCGGTCCTGGCCCTCGCGCAGCGAGCAGAGATCGTTGGAGATGCGCTCGGGCAGCATCGGCACGACACGATCCGGGAAATAGACCGAGTTGCCGCGCTTCAGCGCTTCGCGGTCGAGTGCAGTGCCATAGCGCACATAGGCGGCGACGTCGGCGATCGCCACGGTGGCAACCACGCCGCCGGGGTTCTTCTCGTCGAGATCCGGCGTGGCGAAGACGGCGTCGTCATGGTCCTTGGCGTCGGCCGGATCGATGGTGATCAGCGGCAGGTCGCGCCAATCCTCGCGGTGATCCAGCGTCGCCGGCTTGACCGCTTCGGATTCTGCGATGACGTCGGCCGGGAAAATATGCGGAATGTCGTGCGCATGGATGGCGATCATAGAGACCGCCTTTTCGCTGGTTAGAGAGCCCAGCACGTTGAGCACCTTGGCTCTCGGCAAGCCGAAACGGGAGGCTCGCGCCGGCTCGACCTCGACCAGGTCGCCATTCTTGGCGCCGTTCTGGAATTCCTTGTCGACGATCAGTTCGGGCTGGCGCCGTTCCACCGGTTCGATGCGGAAGGTGCCGTCCTGCAGGATGCGAAAGATACCGAGCACGGCATCGGTACGTTTTTCGAAAATCTTCACCACCCGCCCGGTGTAGGCGGGGCCGCCCAGGGCGACGTTCGTGTCGTCGGCCGGAAAGGTCTTGGCCAGCACGCGGTCGCCAATGCCGGGCGCCGGTCCACTGCCACTGCGCGACAGGCGGATGGAAACGATGGGCGGCGGCCCATTGGCTGTGTGTTCGGTTGGGCGCGCCAAAAGCACGCCATCGGCATCGCGGTCGAAAATATCGAGGACCGTGACATGGGGCAGGGCGCCGACGCGGGCCAGCCCCTTGCGCTCCTTGGTGAGGACGCCTTCGTCCTGCAGGTCGCGCAAAATGTCCTTCAGCCAGATGCGGTCATCGCCGCGCAGCGCGAACGCCTTGGCGATGTCGCGCTTGCCGGCGCGATCCGGATTTTCGGCAATGTAGCGCAGGATTTCGTCACGCGACGGCCGATAGTCGTCCTTGACCTTGGCCCTGGTGTCGGCGGTGCGCGGATCGCCGTGGGTTCTGCCGGTGATCTTGCGCGCCACGCTGTCCTACCCTTTTTTCTTCGCGGCCGGCTTCTTCGCAGCCGGCTTCTTGGCGGCAACTTTCTTGGTTGCCGGAGCTTTGGCCGCGGCCGCCTTGCGGAACGGCTTTTTGCCGCCGCCGCCCTTGGCTTCCTTCTCGGCAATCAGCGCCAGCGCATCCTCCATCGTCACCGACTGGGGATCCTTGCCCTTGGGCAGCGTAGCATTGACCTTGCCGAAATTCACGTAAGGCCCGTATTTGCCGTCGCGCACGACGATCTTGCCGCCGCCATCGGGGTGGTCGCCGAGCTCCTTGAGCGCAGCGGCCGTGCCGCCATTGCGGCCACCCTTGCCCTTCAGCTGCTTCTCGGCGATCACCGACACGGCGCGGTTGAGGCCGATCGAGAACACGTCCTCGATGCTTTCAAGATTGGCATAGGTGCCGTCATGCAGCACGAACGGGCCGTAACGGCCGAGCCCGGCCGAGATCATCTTGGCCGTTTCCGGATGCTGGCCGACATCGCGCGGCAATGACAGCAGCGCCAGCGCCTTTTCATGGTCGATCGACTCTGCCGTCCAGCCCTTGGGCAGGCTGGAGCGCTTGGCTTCCTTGCCGTCGCCGCGTTGCAGATAGGGGCCGAAGCGGCCGCTGCGCAGCGTGATTTCCTCTGACGTATAGGGGTCCTTGCCGATGACCTTGGTGCCGTCTTCGCCGCCGCCATTCTCGCCATTGGGGTTGGCGGCATCGCCGAGCTGGCGGGTGAAGGAGCATTCGGGATAGTTGGAGCAGCCGACAAAGGCGCCGAACTTGCCGAGCTTCAGCGACAGATTGCCGGTGCCGCATTTCGGGCAGATGCGTGGATTCGAACCGTCTTCGCGCGCGGGGAACACCAGCGGCGCCAGCTCTTCATTGAGCGCATCCAGCACGTCGGTGACGCGCAGTTCCTTGATGTCGGCGACGGCGCCGGAAAAATCCTTCCAGAAATCGCGCAGCACGTCCTTCCAGGCGAGCTTGCCGTCCGAAATCTCGTCGAGCTTTTCCTCGAGGGACGCGGTGAAGTCGTACTCGACATAGCGCTTGAAGAAGCTTTCGAGGAAAGCCGACAGCAGCCGGCCCTTGGCCTGCGGCACCAGCCGGCGCTTGTCGATGGTGACATAGTCGCGGTCCTCGAGCGTCTTCAGGATCGCCGTATAGGTAGAAGGCCGGCCGATGCCGAGCTCTTCCAGCTTCTTGATCAGCGACGCTTCGGAGTAACGCGGCGGCGGCTCGGTGGTGTGCTGGGTGGCGTTGATCGCCTGGCGGGCAAGCTGCTCGCCGGCACGGATCTCGGGCAGGCGACGATTTTCCTCGTCTTCCGCATCGTCGTCCTTCTGGTCGGTGTATGCGGCGATGAAACCGTCGAACCGAACGACCGAACCGATGGCACGCAGCTCCGCGGTGCGCGATCCATTGACCGCCTCGATCTCGGCGGTGGTGCGCTCGATTTCGGCCGGCTGCATCTGGCTGGCGATGGCGCGCTTCCAGATCAGCTCATAGAGCCGCATCTGGTCGGAATCGAGATATTGCCTGACCGATGCCGGGGTGCGCATGAAATCCGTCGGGCGGATCGCTTCGTGCGCTTCCTGGGCGTTCTTGGCTTTGGCCGTATATTGGCGCGGCTTTTCCGGCAGGTATTTTGGACCGAATTCCTTGGCAATGGCATCGCGTGCGGCGTCGATCGCCTCGGGTGCCATCTGCACGCCGTCGGTTCGCATATAGGTGATCAGACCGGTGGTCTCGCCGCCGATCTCCATGCCTTCATAGAGGCGTTGCGCCACCTGCATGGTGCGGCTGGCCGAGAAGCCGAGGCCCGACGAGGCGGCCTGCTGCAGCGTCGAGGTGGTGAAGGGCGGGCCGGGATTGCGCTTGGTCGGCTTGGCTTCCACCGACACCGCCTTGAAGGTCGCGCCTTCGAGCATCGACTTGATGTCGTCGGCCTGCGCCTTGTTGGAAATGTCGAGCTTTTGCAGCTTCTTGCGATCGAAGGCGGTCAGCCGCGCTTCGAAATTCTCGTTGCGCGGCGTGCCCAGCAGTGCAGCGATCTGCCAGTATTCCTCGCGGATGAAGCGCTCGATCTCGGATTCGCGGTCGCAGACGAGACGCAGCGCAACCGACTGGACGCGTCCGGCCGAACGGGCGCCCGGCAGCTTGCGCCACAGCACCGGCGACAGCGTGAAGCCGACGAGATAATCCAGCGCCCGGCGGGCGAGATAGGCATCGACCAGCGGCGCATCGATCTGGCGCGGATTGGCCATCGCTTCCAGCACCGACGATTTGGTGATGGCGTTGAAGACGACGCGGCTGACCGGCTTGTCCTTCAGCGCGCGCTTCTGCTTCAGAACTTCCAGCACATGCCAGGAAATCGCTTCGCCTTCGCGATCCGGATCGGTGGCGAGGATCAGGCCGTCGGCGTCCTTGACCGCCTTGGCGATGTCGGCGAGGCGCTTGCCGGAGGCGGTGTCGACCGCCCAGGACATGGCGAAATCCTCATCCGGACGCACCGAGCCATCCTTGGCCGGCAAGTCCCTGATATGGCCGAACGAGGCCAGAACCTTGTAGTTCTTGCCGAGGTATTTGTTGATTGTCTTCGCCTTGGCCGGCGATTCGACGACGACGACGTCCATGAGGTCTCATATCAGCTGTGGTGCGGCAGAAGAATTCCGCTGCGCGCGACGAAATCTCGTTCTATTTGTCGCTCACATGGCCGCGCTTTTGCATCCGGTCAAGGGGAAGCGCCCAAATTGCGGGCCGGTCCGCAGCAATACACTCTTAGAGTGTATGGAGAAAATCACAGAATTTGGGAAAGGCAGATGGTGGGTCTGAGTCAGCGGAAACGACCCGATTCATTTTTCCGCCGAGTCGTTGAAATGCTGCCCAAACCAGGACGGGCGACATTATAACGGGCTGTTCGATGCCGGCCGCCGGATGGCATGGAGATGCCCGGCGACCAGCCCTTGTCCCGCCAGCAGCGGGAATGGCGTGCTTAGTCGGCCTTGACGATATGCCAGACTTCGCCGACGCCGTCGCCGGTCACATCGCCGGGCTTCTTGTCCTTTATGAAGGTGTAGACCGGCTTGCCGTCATAGGCCCACATCTTGGTGCCGTCGGTGCGGTCGACGACGCTCCACTCGTCATCCGCCTTGGCGCCGGCTTCGGCTTTCAGCGGCGGCCAGTTGGTGGCGCATTTGTCGTAGCAGTTGCTCTTGCCCTTCTCGTCCTTGTCATAGGTGTAAAGCGTCATGCCGTTGGCGTCGGTGTAGATCTTGGCGCCATTGACCTCGGCTTCCTTCCACGCGTCGGCAGCGAAGGATGCGGCGGTGCTGAGCAGAAGCGCTGCCAGTCCTGCGGTTATGGTTTTCATGGAAATCTCCTGACTGATATCTGGAGACGCGCGGGAAATCGCGGCCTCACAGCGTCAACGCCTGAGGGCTGTCGTTTCTTCCTGGCAAGTGCGTCGGGCAATGGATGATCTTGCCAACACAATGGTGATTGGTGGACAAGGCTGCGCGTCGCTATATCGGCGTCACGACATTGGAGTTATTGGAAATGGCATTGGACATCGGCTATGTCAGCGCGGTCGGGGCTGGGGCGATTTCGTTCCTGTCGCCTTGCGTGCTGCCGCTGGTGCCGCCTTATCTCTGTTATATGGCCGGCGTCTCGGTCGACGATTTCCGTGGCAATGCGGGTGCGACAGCGCGTGAAGGCGCACGCGGCGCGCTGATCTATTCTTCGATCGCCTTCGTGCTCGGCTTCTCGACCGTCTTTGTCGCGCTCGGCGCCGGCGCCTCGACCATCGGCCGGCTGCTGCGCGTCTGGCAGGAGCCGCTGGCCATGGGCGCAGGCGTGCTGATCATCCTGATGGGCCTGAATTTCCTCGGCGTTCTGCGCATTCCGCTGCTGTCACGCGAGGCACGCTTCCAGTCGCAAGGGAAGCCGGCAAGTGCAATCGCGGCCTATGTCATGGGGCTGGCTTTCGCCTTCGGCTGGACGCCCTGCATCGGCCCGGTGCTGGGACCGATCCTGACGCTGGCCGGCGGCCGCGAGACGGTGGGCGAGGGCGCGCTGCTGCTCGCCGCCTATTCGCTCGGGCTGGGCATCCCGTTCCTGATCGCCGCGCTGTTTTCCGGCGCCTTCATGCGCTTCCTCGGCAAATTCCGCGTCCATCTCGGCCGCGTCGAAAAGGCCATCGGCGCGCTGCTGGTGATCGCCGGTGTGTTTTTTCTGACTGGTGGCGTGCAGACCGTGTCGTATTGGCTGCTGGAGAATTTTCCAGTGCTGGGGCGGCTGGGGTAGTCTCCCCCCGCACGGGAACGATGCACACCAGCTCGCATTTGCAGTGCCGTTGACCAACACTTTTTCGAGCCGGGAGGCGAGAATGGTAGCCAAGGCGGATGTGCGAAAATTCTTCAAGGCCTATGAGAAAATCTACAATGACGCGATCGCCGACACCGTCGATCTCAACGACGTCGCGGACATGTATTCGGCGGGTTTTGTCTCGGTGACGCCGGCGGCGGTCATGGTTGGCGAGAATGGCGAGCAGTTGAAGGCCATTATGACAAAGGGTTTTGAGGCCTATCGTGCCCTCGGCAGCAAGAGAATGACCTGCGTCGATGTCTCGGTGATGCCAATCGATCAGGACCATTGCGTGGCTGAGGTAAACTGGTCCGGTGACTATGAACGCAAGGATGGGAGTCTCGTGACCATCGACTTTGCGATCAACTATCTCGTCGAAAAGCGCGATGGCAAGCTGAAGGTGTTTGGCTGGATATCGGGTGACGAGCAGGCGGAATTCAGGAAACACGGCCTGTTGTAGGGGTGCTGACTGCCGAATTCTGTCCTAAGACCCGCTGATTAAGAGTCAGCTGCTCCGCCATCTCACCGGAATTTAACCGCATTGGTGAAGCATGGGCCCACTGCTATCCTGTCTTGATTCCCAACCCTTTCATATGGTTGTCCATCCATGAGCCAGAGATCCTGCCTGTCCGTCATCCTCGCCGCCGGCGAAGGCACGCGCATGAAGAGCGTGCTGCCGAAGGTGCTGCACCAGATTGCCGGGCTGCCGATGGTCGCCCATGTGGTGAAGGCAGCGGAAGAGGCGGGTGCCGGCAGCCAGGCGCTGGTGATCGGCCATGGCGCCGACGAGATGCGCAAGGCCGCGGCAAAGTTCGCGCCCAAGGCCGAGACTTTCGTGCAGGAAAAGCGCCTTGGCACCGCGCACGCCGTGCTTGCCGCGCGCGATGCAATATCAAAGGGTTATGACGATATCCTGGTCATGTTCGGGGACACGCCGCTGATCGACGCCGATGCGCTGACCGTGGCGCGGCTGAAACTGGCTGAAGGCGCTGCCGTCGTCGTGATCGGCTTCCGTCCGCCCAGTCCGACTGGTTATGGCCGGTTGATCGAAAAGGACGGCAAGCTGATTGCCATCCGCGAGGAGAAGGACTGCTCCGAGGAGGAGAGGAAAATAACCTTCTGCAATGCCGGCATGATGGCGGTGGCCGGCGCCCATGCGCTGGCGCTGCTCGATCAGGTCGGCAACAAGAATGCCAAGGGCGAGTATTATCTCACCGACATTGTCGAGATCGCCAGTGCGCGAGGCCTCGATGTCGTGGCCACCGAAGCCAGTTTCGAAAGCGCGCTCGGCATCAACAACCGCGCCGAACTGGCGCAAGCCGAAGCCATCTGGCAGGCGCGCCGGCGGCATGAGGCGATGCTGTCGGGCGTGACGCTGATCGCGCCGGAGACCGTGTATTTCTCGCATGACACCGAGATTGGCACTGATACCATCGTCGAGCCCAATGTCTGGTTCGGTCCGGGTGTGAAGATTGCCACGGGCGCCAAGATCCATGCGTTCAGCCATATCGAGGGCGCCACCATTGCGTCCAATTGCGATGTCGGGCCGTACGCGCGGCTGCGGCCGGGTGCCGATCTCAGGAACAAGGCCAAGGTCGGCAATTTCTGCGAGGTCAAGCAGGCGGTTATCGAAGAGGGCGCCAAGGTCAACCATTTGACCTATATCGGCGACGCCCGTGTTGGTGCTGGGGCCAATATCGGCGCCGGCACCATTACCTGCAATTATGACGGCTATTCGAAATTCTTCACCGACATCGGCGAGGGCGCTTTTGTCGGCTCCAATTCGTCGCTGGTGGCGCCTGTCACCATCGGCAAGGGCGGCTACATCGCCTCAGGCAGCGTGATCACCGAAAGCGTGCCCGACGACGCGCTGGCCTTCGGCCGCGCCCGCCAGAAGACCATTCCAGGCAAGGGCAAGGAGTTGCGCGAGCGCTTTGCTTCGGCGGCGGCGGCGAAGAAAAAGTAAGACCAGCCCGCAACCGAACGATTGCAGTAACCGGATTGCAAGAGCGGCCTGTCATGGTGCATCGACAGAATGAGCGTTCCGTTATACGGGACGAAATGCAATGTGACTTTCCACGGCAGGCCGGCCATCCCTAAATAGCGCTGGTTTTCCGGGGAATCGGGGGCTTTCTGCATGTGCGGTATCGTTGGAATCGTCGGCCACTCGCAGGTTGCGCCGCTCATCGTCGATGCGCTGAAGCGGTTGGAGTACCGTGGCTATGATTCGGCCGGCGTCGCGACCATCGAGCGTGGCGAACTCGCCCGCCGCCGCGCCGAAGGCAAGCTGATCAACCTGGAGCGCCGGCTCAAGGACGAGCCGCTCGATGGCACGATCGGCATCGGCCACACGCGCTGGGCGACGCATGGCGTGCCCAACGAGACCAATGCGCATCCGCATTTTTCCGACGGCGTCGCCATCGTCCACAACGGCATCATCGAGAATTTCGCCGAACTGCGCGACGAACTGGTCCGCGACGGCTATTCTTTTTCGTCGCAGACCGACACCGAGGTCGTGGCGCATCTGGTGGCCCGCGAACTCGCCAAGGGGCTGAAGCCGGTCGAAGCCGCGCACCAGGCGCTGAAGCGGCTGGAAGGCGCCTTTGCGCTGGCGATCATGTTCAAAGGCGACGAGGATTTGATCGTCGGCGCCCGCAACGGTCCGCCTTTGGCCGTCGGCCATGGCGATGGCGAGATGTTCCTGGGCTCCGACGCCATCGCGCTCGCCCCGTTCACCAATTCGATCACCTATCTGGAAGATGGCGACTGGGCGGTGGTGCGCCGCAATAGTGTTGAGATCTTCGATATCGGCGGCACAAAGGTAGAGCGCAAACGCCAGCAGTCGCTGTCGACCAGCTTCATGGTCGACAAGGGCAACCGACGCCATTTCATGGAAAAGGAAATCCATGAGCAGCCCGAGGTGATCTCGCACACCTTGGCGCATTACGTGGATTTCGTCTCCGGAGTGTCGAAGCCGCTCGACCTGCCGTTCGACTTCGCCAAAATTGGTCGGCTGGCGATCTCGGCCTGCGGCACGGCGTATCTGGCCGGCCTGATCGGCAAGTACTGGTTCGAACGCTACGCGCGCCTGCCCGTCGACATCGATGTCGCCTCCGAATTCCGTTACCGCGAAATGCCGCTGTCGAAGAACGATGCGGCGTTTTTCATCTCGCAATCGGGCGAGACCGCCGACACGCTGGCCTCGCTGCGTTATTGCCGCAAAGCCGGCATGAAGATCGGCGCGATCGTCAATGTGCGCGAATCGACCATGGCGCGCGAATCCGACGTCGTGCTGCCGACGCTTGCCGGACCCGAGATCGGCGTCGCCTCGACCAAGGCCTTCACCTGCCAGCTTTCCGTGCTGGCCGCGCTTGCGGTGCGCGCCGGCGTGGCGCGCGGTATGATTTCGAAGGAACAGGAGAAAACCCTGGTGCGCGCGCTTTCGGAAGCGCCGCGCTACGCCAACCAGGTGCTCAAGCTTGAAGAGCAGATCGAGCGGATCGCGCGCGAACTCTCGCGCTACAAGGACGTGCTCTATCTCGGCCGCGACACCAATTTCCCGCTGGCCATGGAAGGCGCGTTGAAACTCAAGGAAATCTCCTACATCCACGCCGAAGGCTATGCAGCCGGCGAACTGAAGCATGGGCCGATCGCGCTGATCGACGAGAACATGCCGGTCATCGTCATCGCGCCGCATGACCGGATCTTCGAGAAAACCGTTTCCAACATGCAGGAGGTGGCGGCGCGCGGCGGCAAGATCATCCTGATCACCGACAGCAAGGGCGCGGCGCAGGTGAGCGTGAAGACGATGGAAACAATCGTGCTGCCGGACGTGCCGGAAATCATCTCGCCGATCATCTACGCGCTGCCGATCCAGATGCTGGCCTATTTCACCGCCGTGTTTATGGGCACCGACGTCGACCAGCCACGCAATCTGGCGAAATCGGTGACGGTGGAATAGGTTTTGCCTTCCAGACCGGACGTTGGGCCGAATGGCATCGAAGTTCGCACGTCCAGTTCATCCTGGAGAATTCCTGCGTGAAGAATATCTCGTCCCGCTCGGCATGAGTGCAGGCGCGCTGGCGAAAAAGCTCAACCTTCCGCGCACCTGTATCGAACGCATTGCCAAGGAAGAGATCGGCCTGACTCCCGATACCGCTCTTCGCCTCGCCAGATTTTTCAACACCACGCCCGAATTCTGGATGAATTTTCAACAGGCCTATGAGCTTGAAACCGAAGCCAGAAAGCTGGCGCCGGAGCTCGAGAAGATTGAGCCGTTGGAAGTAGCGGCATAATCGGCTCTTTAAAAACTTCGCAGTTCCAAAGCTTCGTCCGGTTCACTAATGTTGCGCTGCAACCCGCGATCCGGTGAACCATGTCCGATGCTCCCAAGACCTCCGGCATGACCCGGCTGAGGAACTATTTCCTCACGGGCTTCATCGTCTGCGCGCCCTTGGCGATCACCGCCTACATTGCCTGGTCGTTCATCGGCTGGGTCGATTCCTGGGTGAAGCCTTATATTCCGGCCCGCTACAGCCCTGACACCTACCTGTCGTTTCCGGTGCCGGGGTTCGGACTGATCGTGGCGCTTATCCTGATCACGCTGATCGGTTTCCTGACGGCAAACATCGTCGGCCGCGCCATCGTCAATTTCGGCGAGCGCCTGCTTGGCCGCATGCCGCTGGTGCGCGGCATCTACGGCTCGCTGAAACAGATTTTCGAGACCGTGCTGTCGAACAAGGGTGACATGTTCCGCCAGGTCGGGCTGGTCGAATATCCGCGCAAGGGCGTGTGGTCGCTGGTGTTCGTCGCCAGTGAAAAGGAAACCGAGATCAACCAGAAGCTCGACCAGGAAGGCGATCCGCTGATTGCCGTATTCATGCCGTGCACGCCAAACCCGACCACGGGCTTCCTGATGTATGTGCCGAAGTCGGACATCGTGCTGCTCGACATGACGATCGAGGATGGCGCCAAGCTGATCGTCTCCGCCGGTCTGGTGGCGCCCGAAGTAAAGCAAATGGTTGTCGTGAATGGCGAGCCGATCGAAGGGATGCTCGCCAACCCTTCGGTTGCCGCCCTGGCTCAGCCGGCGCGCAGAAGCCGCACGGCTTCGTCGCGACCGAACAAGTAAAGCAGCAGGCGCAACGCCTCACCACGCTGCGATTGCAGCTCCGGATCGCGTGACAGGATCAGCCTGGCATCGTCGCGGGCGGCCTCCAGAAGGTCGGCATGCGCCTCGATGCGAGCCACCTGGAAGCCCGGCGTGCCCGACTGGCGGGTGCCAAGCAATTCGCCTTCGCCGCGCAGCTTCAGGTCCTCCTCGGCGATCAGGAACCCATCCTCGGTCTCGCGCATCACCGACAGCCGGCGTTTTGCGGTCTCGCCGAGCGGGTCCTTGTAGAGCAGCACGCATGAGGAAGGCTTGTCACCGCGTCCGACCCGGCCGCGAAGCTGGTGCAACTGGGCAAGGCCGAAGCGCTCTGCATGCTCGATGACCATGACGGTGGCGTCCGGCACGTCGACGCCGACCTCGATGACGGTGGTGGCGATCAGGATGCGTGTCTCGCCCTGCTTGAAGGCGCGCATCGCCTCGTCCTTCTCTGCACCCTTCATACGGCCGTGAACGAGACCGATGCGATCGCCGAACAATGGTTTCAGCGAGGCGAAGCGGTCTTCGGCCGACATCAGTTTGATCTCTTCGGATTCCTCGACCAGCGGACAGATCCAGTAGATCTTCTGGCCGCCGGCGACGGCGTCCACCATGCGGGCGACCAGTTCGTCGAGCCGCTCGAGCGGCAGCGTAACGGTACGGATCGGCTGGCGGCCGGCCGGTTTTTCCGTCAGTTTCGACACGTCCATGTCACCGAAAGCGGTCAGCACCAGGGTGCGCGGGATAGGAGTGGCCGTCATCACCAGCATGTCTGGCGCGTCGCCCTTGGCGGTGATGGCAAGCCGCTGATGGACGCCGAAACGATGCTGCTCGTCGATGACGGCGAAGACGAGGTCTTTGAAGGTGACGGTCTCCTGGAACAGCGCGTGGGTGCCGACGACGATGTCGATCTCGCCGGTTGCCAGGCCGGCCAGCGTATCCGCGCGTTCGCGGCCCTTCTCGCGACCGGTGAGGATGGCGATGCGAAGCCCTACCTTGGCGGCAAGCGGCGTGATGGTCGCAAGATGCTGGCGCGCCAGGATTTCGGTCGGTGCCATCAAGGCTGCCTGGCCGCCGGCCTCGACGGCACGGGCCATGGCCAGCAGCGCGACGACGGTCTTGCCGGAACCGACATCGCCCTGCAGAAGCCGCAGCATGCGCTCTGGGTCGGCGAGGTCGGCATTGATTTCGGCCAGCGCAAACTCCTGGCTTGATGTCAGCGAATAGGGCAGTGCGGCCCGCAGTTTTTCGACGATGCGGCCGTCTCCGACCAGGGGTCGCCCGGACAGCCTGCGGACTTTCGCTCGCACCAGCGCCAGCGAGACCTGGCCCGCCAGCAACTCGTCATAGGCGAGCCGCCGCCAGGCGGCACCATCGATGGAGACGTCAATCGGGTCAGCCGGATTGTGGATGCGGGCAAGCGCATCGCCAAAGGCCGCAAAGGTGTGCCGCCGCATGAAGGCGCCGTCCTGCCATTCGGGAAATTCAGGCACGCGCGTCAGCGCCTGGCCGATCGCCCGGCGCAGCACCTTGCCCGAGAGCCCGGCTGTCAGGGGATAGACCGGTTCGACCAGCGGCAGGTTTTCCGCCTCGCTGGCCAGCGCAATATGGTCGGGGTGGACCATGCTCGGGCGGCCGTTGAACCATTCCATGCGGCCCGAGACCACGACATGCTCGCCCTCGGGCATCGCCTTTTCGAGATAGGAGGCGTGAGCATGGAAGAAGGTCAGCGCGATCTCTCCGGTATCGTCATGGGCGAAGACCCGGTAGGGCACCGACCTGTTGCCACGCGGTGGCGGCTGGTGGCGATCGATGCGCACATCGAGCGTGACGATCTGGCCTTCCGCGGATCCCGCGATACCAGGCCGACTGCGCCGGTCGATGACGGTGTGCGGCAGCACGAACAGAAGATCGCCGGCACGCGCCGCGCGGTCGCCGAGATCGGCCGGAACAACCTTCTCGATCAGCGCGCCGACTTTCGGTCCGACGCCCGCAAGCGACGTGATCGGGACAAACAAGGGATCGAGGATGGTCGGGCGCATGATGTCAGCTTATGTTGCGACGGCGGCAGCGCAAGGCTGACAGCCCCTTCTATCCACGCTATATGCGCCGCAGCAAGCAAGGATGCGGTACGATGACCGGAACGACGAGATCAAGCGAGGGGCTGGACGTGCGCCGCCGCAAGCTTTTGTTTCGCTCCTGGCATCGCGGCATGCGCGAGATGGACCTGATCCTCGGCACTTTCGCCGACGCTGAGATCGGCGTCTTGACCAACGAGGAAATCGACCAATATGAGAGGCTCCTCGACATTCCCGATACCGAATTCCTGCCCATGGTCACCGGCGAACGCCCGGTTCCGGCCGATATCGATTGTGCCGTCCTGCGAAAGATCCTGGCTTTCCGCCGCTCTCTGACATTCTGAACACAAGCAATTCCAGGAAAAGTAACGAAGCGGTTTTCCGTTCGGAATTGCGATGAAACAAGACCGTGATTTCATGAGCCTCATTCCCACCATCGGTCTGCCGAAAGGCCGCGCCGGTCAGTTCATCGTCGATGGCGTCGCCGACGGCTACGAAGCCTTTGCGCTGGTGCAGGCGGCGCTCGAGATCGCGCCCGACAAGCCGGTTCTGTTCGTCGCGCGCGACGGTCAGCGCCTGCCGGCGATCATCGAGGCATTGTCCTTCGCGGCCCCCGGCCTGCCGGTGCTGGAACTGCCGGCCTGGGATTGCTTGCCCTACGACCGCGTCTCGCCCGGCTCCGATGCGGCCGCCAAGCGCCTCGATGCGCTGACCGCCATGATCGCTCTGGCGAAGAAGCCGCACCGCGCCGTCATCCTCACCACCGCCAATGCGCTGCTGCAGCGCATTCCGCCGTCCGAGTTGGTCGAGGCGCAGACTTTTCATGCCAGGCCCGGCAACCAGATCGACATGAACGCACTGGTCTCGCGGCTGGAAACGTCCGGTTTCGAGCGTGTGCCGACAGTGCGCGGCATCGGCGAGTTCGCGGTGCGCGGCGGCATTCTCGACCTGTTCGCCCCCGGCTGGACCGAGGCGCTCAGGCTCGATTTCTTCGGCGACACGCTGGAATCGATCCGTGTGTTCGACGCCGCCACGCAGCGCACCACCGGTCAACGCAAGTCGATGGCGCTGCAAGCGATGAGCGAAGTGGCGCTGACGCCGGAAACCATCAGCCGCTTCCGCCGCTCCTATATCGAAGGCTTCGGCGCACCGCAGCGCGACGACGGGCTCTATGCGGCGGTCAGCGAAGGGCGTCGCTTCGCTGGCATGGAGCACTGGCTGCCGTTCTTTTACGAACGGCTGGAGACGGTGTTCGACTATCTGCCTGACACGCCCGTCATCTTCGACCATCTGGCGCATGAGGCGCTGGCCGAGCGCCACACGCTGATCCTCGATCACTACGAGGCGCGCAGGAAGCAGGCCGACGGCGCGCTGAAGGATGCGGTGCCCTATAAGCCAGTCGCGCCGGACCTGCTCTATCTCTCCCCGGAAAACCTGATCACCTCGCTCGGGCCGCGCGAAGCGATCGACTTTACGCCATTCGACGCGCCCGACATTGGCGCCAAGAAGGTCTATCACGCCGGTTCGCGCCACGGCCGCAGCTTCGTCGAGGAGCGCGCCGATCCGAACGCCAACGTGTTCGATGTCGTCGTCAAACACATCGCCAATGAGCGCGCGGCGCGCCGCCGCGTCGTCATCGCCGGCTGGACCGAAGGCTCGCTCGACCGGCTTGGACAGATCCTCGCCGAACACCATCTCGGCAACCTCAAGCAGGTCGTGACGCTGGCGGAAGCCGAAAAGCTCGAGCCGGGGCAGGCGGCCCTGGCCGTGCTGCCGCTCGAATCCGGCTTCGAGACCGAAAAACTGGTCGTCGTCGCCGAACAGGACATTTTGGGCGACCGGCTGATCCGGCGCTCGAAACGCAAGAAGCGTCCCTCGGATTTCATTGCCGAGGCCTCGGCGCTGTCGGCCGGCGACATTGTCGTCCATGCCGACCACGGCATTGGCCGTTTCATTGGCCTGCGCACCATCGAAGCGGTCGGCGCACCGCATGACTGCCTGGAAATCCACTATGCCGGCGACGACCGGCTGTTCCTGCCGGTGGAAAACATCGAACTCCTGTCGCGCTACGGTTCTGACACGGCCGAGGCGACGCTGGACAAGCTTGGCGGCGGCGCCTGGCAGTCGCGCAAAGCGCGGCTGAGGAAGCGCCTGCTCGACATGGCCGGTCAATTGATCCGCATCGCCGCCGAGCGGCAGATGCGCTCGGCGCCGCCACTGGTGCCGGCAGAAGGCCTCTATGGCGAGTTCGCCGCCCGCTTTCCCTATGAAGAGACCGACGACCAACAGACGGCCATCGATTCGGTGCGCGACGATCTTGCTGCCGGCAAGCCGATGGACCGGCTGATTTGCGGCGATGTCGGTTTCGGCAAGACCGAAGTGGCGCTGCGTGCCGCCTTCATCGCGGCAATGGAAGGTTTTCAGGTGGCGGTGGTGGTGCCGACGACATTGCTGTCACGCCAGCATTTCAAGACGTTTTCGCAGCGGTTTTCCGGCCTGCCGATCCGCGTCGCCCAGGCGTCGCGGCTGGTCGGCGCCAAGGAACTGGCCGAGACCAAGAAAGGCATCGCCGAAGGCCAGGTCGACATCGTCATCGGCACGCACGCGCTGCTCGGTTCCGCGATCTCGTTCAAGAACCTTGGTCTGCTGATCATCGACGAAGAGCAGCATTTTGGCGTCAAGCACAAGGAACGGCTGAAGGACCTGAAGACCGACGTGCACGTGCTGACGCTGTCGGCGACGCCGATCCCGCGAACGCTGCAACTGGCGTTGACCGGGGTGCGCGAGCTGTCGCTGATCGCCACGCCGCCGGTCGATCGCATGGCGGTGCGCACCTTCATATCGCCCTTCGATCCGCTGGTGATCCGCGAGACGCTGCTGCGCGAACGCTATCGCGGTGGCCATTCCTTCTATGTGGTGCCGCGCATCAGCGATCTCTCGGAAATACATGATTTCCTGAAGGAATCCGTGCCGGAGTTGAAGGTGGCGGTGGCTCATGGCCAGATGCCGCCGGGCGAACTCGACGACATCATGAATGCCTTTTATGACGGCCAGTACGACGTGCTGTTGTCGACCACCATCGTCGAATCCGGCCTCGACATCCCGACTGCCAACACGCTGATTATCCATCGCGCCGACATGTTCGGCCTGTCGCAGCTCTACCAATTGCGCGGCCGCGTCGGCCGTTCGAAGGTGCGGGCCTACGCGCTGTTCACGCTGCCGGCCAACCGCAAGCTGACCGACACCGCCGAGCGGAGGCTCAAGGTGCTGCAATCGCTCGACACTCTGGGCGCCGGCTTCCAACTGGCCAGCCACGACCTCGATATCAGAGGCGCCGGCAATCTTCTCGGCGAGGAGCAGTCCGGACACATCAAAGAGGTCGGCTTCGAACTCTACCAGCAGATGCTGGAAGAAGCCGTCGCCGAGGTGAAGGATTCGGGCGAGGTGCAGGATGGCGGCTGGTCGCCGCAGATTGCCGTCGGCACGGCGGTGATGATCCCGGAAAGCTATGTTCCGGACCTGCAGCTCCGGCTGGCGCTTTATCGCCGTCTCGGCGATCTCGAAAACACCGAGGAAATCGACGCTTTCGGCGCCGAGCTGATCGACCGCTTCGGCCCGCTGCCGGAGGAGGTGAAGCATCTGTTGAAGATCGTCTTCATCAAGGCGCTCTGCCGCAAGGCCAATGTCGAAAAACTCGACGCCGGGCCGAAGGGCGTCGTCATCCATTTCCGCAAGCGCGAATTCTCCAACCCGGTCGGGCTGGTCAAGTTCATTGGCGAACAGGGATCGTTGGCCAAGATCCGGCCGGACCACAGTGTCGTCTTCGTGCGCGACTGGCCGACAGCCGAGAAGAGGCTGGCGGGCTCGGCGGTCGTCATGACGCAGTTGGCACGGCTGGTGGAGAAGGCGGCGTAGCTAGCCTCGGACCATTCGCCAGCGCTGAAATTCCGGTCTAGAATAGGAAATCGGCTTCGTGTATGGAGCCGCGATCCCCAATTGGGGCGGGAATGGCGGAGTATAGGCCGCTGGAAAGAGCGTTGGGTGCAGCGATGACGAAATGGTCGCCGAATTCGTGGAGAGCAAAGCCGATCAAGCAGGTTCCTGCTTATCCGGACCTCGCCGCGCTGAAGAACACGGAAGCCCAGCTCGCAACCTTTCCGCCGCTGGTTTTTGCCGGTGAGGCGCGCAAGCTCAAGAAGCAGCTCGCTTCGGTCGCTGCTGGTGACGCATTCCTCCTTCAGGGTGGCGATTGCGCCGAGAGCTTCGCCGAGCATGGCGCGGACAACATCCGCGACTTTTTCCGCGTCTTCCTGCAGATGTCGGTGGTGCTGACCTTCGCCGGCGCGCAGCCGGTGGTCAAGGTCGGCCGCGTTGCCGGCCAGTTCGCCAAGCCGCGCTCGTCCGACAATGAGACCAAGGGCGAGGTGACGCTGCCCAGCTATCGCGGCGACATCATCAACGGCATCGAATTCGACCCGAAGTCGCGCATTCCGGATCCCGCTCGCCAGGAGATGGCGTACCGCCAGTCGGCGGCGACGCTCAACCTTCTGCGCGCCTTCGCGCAAGGCGGCTATGCCAGCCTGGAGAATGTGCACCGCTGGATGCTCGGCTTCGTGTCCGACAGCCCGCAGGGCGAGAAATACGAGTCGCTCGCCAACCGCATCACCGAGACGATGGACTTCATGAAGGCCGTCGGCATCACTTCGGAAACCAACTACGCGCTGCGCGAGACCGATTTCTATACCAGCCATGAGGCGCTGCTGCTCGGCTACGAGGAGGCGCTAACGCGTGTCGATTCGACCTCCGGCGACTGGTACGCTACCTCGGGCCATATGATCTGGATCGGCGACCGCACCCGCCAGCCCGACCATGCGCATGTCGAATATTGCCGCGGCATCAAGAACCCGCTCGGCCTGAAATGCGGTCCGTCGCTGACGCCGGACGGCTTGCTGGAGCTGATCGACTTGCTCAACCCCGAAAATGAACCCGGCCGGCTGACGCTGATTGCACGTTTCGGCTCCGACAAGGTCGCCGACCATCTGCCGAAGCTGGTTCGCGCGGTGCAGAAGGAAGGCCGCTCCGTGGTGTGGTCGTCGGACCCGATGCACGGCAACACGATCGAGGCCGCCGGCTACAAGACGCGGCCGTTCGACCGCATCCTGAAGGAGGTTCAGACCTTCTTCGAAGTGCACCGCGCCGAAGGCACGCATCCGGGCGGCATCCATGTCGAGATGACCGGCAAGAACGTCACCGAATGCACCGGTGGCGCGCGCGCCATCACCGCCGAGGAGTTGCAGGACCGCTACCACACCCATTGCGACCCGCGCCTCAACGCCGACCAGGCGATCGAACTGGCGTTCCTGGTGTCAGACCTGCTCAAGAAGAGCCACCCGGTGCAGCACAAGCAGGTTGCGAACGGTTAAGCTCGATTTCGGCCTGAACGGCTGACGGAAAAAGCGCTGGAGAAATCCGGCGCTTTTCTTTTGGTTGGTTCAGTGCCCGCGTTCCCAGCGCAGGCCGGCGAGTCTGGGGTCAGCAAACGCCGTCCTTGAAAACTCGATGCGCTTTTCCGGAAACTCGCAGATCGCCTGCACGCCGAACGCCCCAAGCCGGATGCGCCAGGTCCGCGGCTCCAGCGGCTTTGCCTTGGCAAAGCCGCGGCAGGTCAGCAGCGCAATGTTGGCGCCCTTGGGATCGCGCGCCGAGCGGTAGCGGATCGCCTCCAGCCCGGCCTCGCGGGCAGTATCGGCAATGGCTTGGCAAGCGGCATAGTCGGTCGGATGCGTCCATGCCGTTGCGTCACGATCGAGCGGCGGCCGGGTGAGATCGATCACCTTGGCGCATTTGATCGCGGCCGCAAAGGCCGTGTATTCGGCGGCGTCGCTTGGCCAGGGTGTTTTGGGCGACTCGGCAAAGAACAGCAGCCGGTAGAAGGCCATTTCGGCCACCGCGGTCATCATGGTCTCGGCCGCATAGTAGACGCCCTTGGTCCTGCCGGCACGGCGGAAGCGCGAACCGTGCGGATAGACCGAGCCGTAGCGGAAGGGCGTCGCCAGGAGATAGTGGAGATGGCGGCATTCAATTGGGATCTGCGGCTTGGTTTCCTCGATCAGGTCTTCCAGCATCGCCTGTTCGTCGAGCGTGTCGACGATTTTCAGCGTCGAGACATGGTGCTGCGCTTCGACCATGCGCCAGTACTTGCTGTCGATGCCGACGGTCTCAGACGAGAGCGCGTCGGGAGTCCAGATAGGCAATGACATCGACGAGCCCGGTGATGGTGAGGATCTTTTCAAGCGGAGCAGCGTCGAACGCCGTGTTGGCGTTCTTCAGCCATGCCCGGGCGACGACCGCGTCGCCGCCGACAATGGCGTCGAGCGAGCGGAACAGCCTGACGAACAACACGGCAAGCTCGAATGGCTTGGTGCCGCGCTCGAGCACGAATTCGTTCCTGCGCATGCGCGAAACCGTGGCCTCCGAAACTCCGATCACCGAGGCCAGCATTCTGGCGGTGATGTCCAGCAGATCGGCCGCGCGCACCGTTGCCTTGGTCAGGACTGCATTCTCGGCTGTCTTGGCAGCGGTTTGAGATTGCATTGCGACGCCTTCCTGTTTCTGTGGAAAATATAGGCCACGAAAATTCATATGGAAAGGGGCCGGACGCAAAACGATCTGCAAACGGGAGACTCAGTCCTTCTTGTAGAGCAGCCAGCTCTTGCCGGCTCGGCCAGCCATCGTCGAGTGCCTGGTGACGCGGTTGCGGCCGCTGACCTTCGAGCGATAGAGCGCCCGGTCGGCCTTGGTGTAGAGATCTTCGGGTCCTTCGGCTTCGGACGCCATGCAGATACCCATCGAGACGGTGACGGTGCCGTAATTCGTGCCCGTCTGGCTGCTGGTGAACGGCGTCTGCTCGATCAGGGCACGAATACGCTCTGCAACGTCATAGGTGGCGTCCTTGCTGGCGCCCTCGACGATCAGCGCGAACTCCTCGCCGCCGGTGCGAGCAACGAACATGTCGCCGCGAATGCTGGTCTGGAAGATATCGGCGATGCTCTGGATGATCTTGTCGCCGACCGGGTGGCCGAAGCGGTCGTTGATGTCCTTGAAGCGGTCGATGTCGGCAAGGACCAGGGCGTTGAACAGGATACCCCTGTTGCTGTTGTAGATCCTGGTGATTTCCTTGTCGAAGGCGCGGCGATTCCAGATGTGGGTCAAGGGATCGGTGTCGGCCAACCGTTTGTATTCCTCGAGCTTCGATTTGACGGTCTCGAGTTCGGCCGTCTTGTCGCTGAGCGTCGAGGCCACCTGCCGGCCGTGATCGATCGTCGAATTGGTGGCAACCGCCATGGCGTTGGCGATCTTGTGCAAAAGATCCTGGGAAAGAAGGCTGCGGCCGTTGAGGCCGCTCGATGTCTCATCGAGGATCCTGCCGTATTTCTCGATATGGCTGCGCTCGCTCCGCAGCAGTGAAGCAACCGCCTCGAGCTCCCTGGCAATGACGTCTCGGGCATGCTCGACGATGCCAGGACCATGGTTGTGGGCAAAGAAAGTGCGCCCGATCTGATCCAGTTCATCCTGTGTCGGCCGGCTGCTCAGCGAAACGACGGCCAGGCTGAGTTCGCGATTGGTGCCGCTCAGGGCCTCATAGAAGATCTCGTAATTGCGCGGCAGGCCGAGCACGCCCAACTGGCGCATTGTCGCGACAACAGTGGCTGCGATGTCGGTGCGTTCGGTCGGGACAGCTGCCGGCTGCATTCTGGTTCTTCCCCCGGATGATCCGCGGAATTCGCGGATCCCCTTTTGTCGCCGAACCCTGGGGAATGCGACCGACGCTTCGGAACAACTTGCGAAGGGATGCGTCCCCACCCACGGCCTTCACTTGCAGGGTGACCATAAATGCGCTGTCGCTAAAGTTCTCTTAACTGGCGAAGGTTCCGCGGGTTTTCTCTGTCTGCGGGCTGTAAAAGCTCTGGTTCGCGCGTCCAACAGTTGGAAACAACGCCGGTGCAGCGGCCTGAATTCGCGATTCGCGCATCGCACGCTTCAAAATGAAACCGAATTTTCGGATTCTCCACGCCAGTACATGTCGCATTTGCTTGCGTGCGTGCGCCGCAAAGCTGGAATCCTGAAGGCGATGCCAGGCACTTTTCTTTCAAGGAGGATCGACGTGAGTGGTGGTCACCAGGGATCGTGTCTGTGTGGAGCCGTCCGCTTCAGAACGAACGGAGCGTTGCGTGGCGTCGTCTATTGCCATTGCTCGCAATGCCGCAAGCAGAGCGGACATTTCTATGCCGCGACCAATGTTGCCAACGCCGACATCGTGATCGAGGGCACGGAAAGTATCACCTGGTACGAAGCCTCTACCTTCGCCAGGCGTGGGTTCTGCAAGGCATGCGGATCGGTGCTGTTCTGGAAGCCACGAGACCAGGACTACGTTTCGGTCATGGCGGGATCGTTCGACAAGCCGACAGGTCTTGAGGGCGAATGCCATATCTTCGTCGGTGACAAGGGCGACTATTATTCGATCGACGACGGGCTGCCACAGTTTGAAAAGTCGACACCGTCCATACCGGTTGCTGAATGAATCTTGGACAAGTCACCTTATTCCATTGATCTGGCCAGCCATTGCATTATCCCGTGCCGGTGATTCGCAAAGGGGTTTGGCATGCAGCGGCTGATCGATGCTTATTTCAATTCGGTGCGGGCGTTTCGCAAGCTGGCCACCAGCGAGAAGGCTTTCCAGCAGGAGCTGATGCTGCTGGCGCTTGCCTTGCCGCTCGGCTGGTTCGTTTCGATCTCGTGGCGCGGTTATGCCTTGCTGATCGGCGCGGTGTTGCTCCTGATCATGGTCGAAGTGCTTAACACCGGCATCGAGGCGGCATGCGACGCTTTCAGCCGCGAGTTCAATGTCGACATCCAGTTGGCCAAGGATTGCGGTTCGCTGGCGGTGCTGATTTCGGTGCTCATCGTCGCCGGCGTCTGGGGCATTGCCATTATCGAGCGGATCACCGGGCTACCGATCTAGCCTTTCGATGCCTATATGCCAGTCACCAAAGGAGACTGTCATGGCCGGGGCCGCCAATTTTCTGCTTCTCGAACGCGTGGGCCTGCCGGATGATCTGCGCTGGCTGGCCGAGAAATATCCGCGTGAAAACTGGCAGGACCATGCCAACATCCACGGCATCGCCAATATGTGGCTGCAGCGGCACGACATGTTCCGCGAACTTGGCGGCATGCTGGCCAACGGCATCGGCGACTACCGTGAGGGACGGCTGACGGCGCCTGATTTCGCGCGCTGGTTCGCGCCCCGCCTCAATCATTTTCTAGGCAACCTCGACGGTCACCACAACGTCGAGGATTATCAATATTTCCCGGTCTTCGCCAAGGCCGAGCCCCGTTTGAAGCACGGCTTCGAGATACTCGATGCCGACCATCACACCATCCATGAAGGGCTGGAGCGTAATGCCGAGGCGGCCAATGCGTTCATCAAGACGCTTCAGGAGAGCGAAGACAGACAGCGCTTCGCCGCCGACGCCTATGCCGACGAAAACAGCCGGCTGATCGCCATGCTGACAAGGCACCTTGCCGACGAGGAAGACCTGATCATCCCGCTTATCCTCGATCGGGGGGACCGGGCGCTCGGCGTGGATTGACGATCAGCCCTCCCTGGCGCGTTCCTTCCTGGCGATGTGACGTGCGACGAGCCATGCCAGAACGGCCACGGTCAGGCCGATACCAAGCCCGATCAGCAACCGTTCGTGATGCATCAACGCCTGGCCGATGACGTGCTCGGCTCCCAGTCCAAAGACATAACCGATCGTGCCGAACAGTACCGCCCAGACCGCCGATGAAAGCGCGTTGAGGATGACGAAGCGCGGCGCGGCGATGTTGGAAAGCCCGGCTGCAATGCCGCCGACGAGGCGCATGCCGTAGATATAGCGGTTGGACAGCACGAAAATGTCGGGATGGGTGTTGAGCAGCCGAAAGGCGCGGCGGAAGCCGGGCCGTTTGCGCAATCTGACGACATAGGGATGGTCGGCGAAGCTTCGTCCGAGGATGAAGAAGAAAGTATCGCCGACGAAGGCGCCGAGCGCGGCCGCAAGAACCGCGTGCCACAGGACGAAGACCTGCTGGTGGGCGAAGAAACCGCCAAGAATGGCGGCACTTTCGCCCTCCGCGACGCAACCGATAAAGACCGCGAGCAGCCCGTATTGTTCGATGAAATGATGGATCGCGTCGGTCATGAAGCCGACTGCTGCGAAGACAGCCTTTCGTCGATCCGCTTGATCATTTCGGTCAGTTGCACGATCTCGTCGCGCATACCGAGAATCTGGCCGTGGCGCAGTTCATCCAGCTTTTCATGCAGCGCCATGATCTCGATCTCGGCTTTCAGGTTGACCTCGTAATCGTGGGCGGCGTCGATGCGGTCGCGTTCGGTCTGGCGGTTCTGCGCCATCATGATCACCGGCGCCTGCAAGGCGGCGACCATCGACAAAACGAGATTGAGGAAGATGAACGGGTAGGGATCGAAGGCGTCACGCGAAAGCAGCCAGACATTGGCTGATGTCCACAGGATCAGAAAGGCGATGAAGGTCACGATGAAGGACCATGACCCACCGATGCGGGCGATCGTGTCGGCGAGCTGGTCGCCGAAGGTCTGGTGGAAGGCGACGGCCTTGTTGGTGTCGCGCGAGATGGTGGTGCGTTCGAGCGTCGATTGCAGCACCCGGCTTTCGAGCTGGCTGAGGCCGTCCGGCCGCCGCTTGAGCCAGCGGTTCGCCAGGTCGTCGATCGTCTTGTTCATGGCCATCTCCAGGGTCTTTGGCTTGCCGTAAGAGGTAGAGGCTGCCGGCTCACACGGGAAGTGTTAGATTGATTCCAGTTGCCGAGGGACCAATGGCCGATTTCAAGAAAATTCGCGCACGGGCCGCAAAACGCAAGGGCGGCGAAGAGGAACTGACGTCGCTGCTGGGTCCGGCGCCTGACAATGCCGCCGTGGCTGACATCGCCGATGACCGCATTCTCTCTGTTATGGCCGAACGCGTCTTCGCCGCCGGTTTCGTCTGGCGCGTCATCGAGCAGAAATGGCCGGGCTTCGAGGAGGCGTTTCTGCGCTTCGAGCCGAAGCGGCTGTTGTTCCAGCCCGATGATTTCTGGCACGATCTGACGGCCGACCAGCGCATCGTGCGCAACCCGCAGAAGATCAGATCCGTGCGCGACAACGCCGCCTTCGTCGAGCGCGTGTCGAAGGAATATGGCGGCTTCGGCCAATTCCTTGCAAACTGGCCGGCGGACGACCAGGTCGGGCTGATGGCTTGGCTCGGCAAGCATGGCAGCCGGTTGGGCGGCAATACGGGCCAGTATTTCCTGCGCTGGCTGGGTTGGGATGCGTTCGTCATCTCGGGCGATATGGCCGCGGCGTTGCGCGACGCCGGCCTCGACATCGCCGAAAGCCCGACCTCGAAGAAGGACCTGGACAAGATCCAGAGGCAAATCAATCAATGGGCAGCAGAGACGCATTTGCCGCGCCGCCATATTTCACGCATCCTGGCGATGTCGATCGGCGAGAACCATTCGCCGCAAGCGCTGCGCGAATATATGGGCGACGACTGATACGTGGTCGCTTGCCACGATCGGCATTCGTCGATCGGTCAACACGATCGAATCGATGGGTCCGGACACGAATGACATTCGTCATTTGCTCCGAATTGGTCCAAACGAACGCCATTGCCCGAGCAATTTTGCCGCGCTAAGTCAGCAGGCATGACCAAGAAGCTCGACATCCTGCGCATCGCCGTCGCCCAGCTCAATCCGACTGTCGGCGACATATCAGGCAATCTCGCCAAAGCCCGCGAGGCGAGGGCGGATGCCGCACGTCAGGGCGCCGATCTCGTGCTCTATACCGAGCTTTTCCTCGCCGGCTACCCGCCGGAGGATCTGGTGCTGAAGCCGGCCTTTTTGAAAGCCTGCGAAAAGGCGGCACAGGACTTTGCCGCCGACACCGCGGATGGCGGTCCCGGCGTCATCATCGGCACGCCGTTGAAGCGCAAGAGCGGCACGCACAATTCGATCATCTTCGCCGACGGCGGCAAGATCATCGCCGAACGCTACAAGCTCGATCTGCCGAACTACGGCGAGTTCGACGAGAAGCGCGTCTTCCAGGCCGGACCCGAGATCCAGGGGCCGGTCAATTTCCGCGGCGTGCGCATCGGAATTCCGATCTGCGAGGACATCTGGGGCGATGTCGATATCTGCGAGACGCTGGCCGAAAGCGGGGCGGAAATCCTGCTGGTGCCGAACGGCTCACCCTATTATCGCGCCAAGATCGATGTCCGCCACCAGGTCGTCATCCGCCAGGTCATCGAATGTGGGCTGCCGATGATCTATGCCAACCAGCTCGGCGGCCAGGACGAGCTGATCTTCGACGGCGCTTCGTTTGCCATTGGCGCCGACAAGACACTTGCCTTCCAGATGAGCCAGTTCGAGGAAGCGGTCGACGTCACCACTTGGAAGAGACAAGGCGATCACTGGGTCTGCTCGGAAGGGCCGATGTCGAAAATCCCGGACCGGGAGGAGGCTGACTATCGCGCCTGCATGCTGGGCCTGCGCGACTACGTCAACAAGAACGGCTTCAAGAACGTCGTGCTTGGTCTGTCCGGCGGCATCGATTCGGCGATCTGCGCGGCGCTGGCCGTCGATGCGCTCGGCGAGGAACGGCTGCGCGCGGTGATGATGCCCTACCGCTATACCTCGAAGGATTCGCTCAAAGATGCCGAGGATTGCGCCCGCGCTCTCGGCTGCCGCTATGACATCGTGCCCATCTTCGAGCCGGTCGAGGGCTTCCTGCACGCACTGACGCAGATGTTCGAAGGCACCAAGGAAGGTATCACCGAGGAGAATTTGCAGAGCCGCGCACGCGGCACCATCCTGATGGCGATCTCCAACAAGTTCGGCTCGATGGTCGTCACCACCGGCAACAAGAGCGAGATGTCGGTCGGTTATGCCACGCTCTATGGCGACATGAATGGCGGCTTCAATCCGATCAAGGACCTCTACAAGATGCAGGTCTACGCGCTGTCGCGCTGGCGCAACAGCCACGTGCCGCCGGGTGCGCTGGGCCCCTCGGGCGAGGTGATCCCGAAAAACATCATCGACAAGGCACCGTCGGCGGAATTGCGCGAGAACCAGACCGACCAGGATTCGCTGCCGCCCTATCCGGTGCTGGACGATATCCTCGAATGCCTGGTCGAGAATGAGATGGGTGTCGACGACATCGTCGCGCGCGGCCATGACCGGGCGACGGTGACGCGCATCGAGCACCTGCTCTACATCGCAGAATACAAGCGACGGCAGGCGGCGCCGGGCGTGAAGATCACGAAAAAGAATTTTGGCCGCGACCGCCGCTACCCCATCACCAATCGTTTCAGGGATCGCAGCTAGGTACCGAAAGCGCACGCGGCGCGGCCGGAGACAACCATGCCCGATTGTGAGATCAGCTTCGACATGTCACGGATCGATTTCCGTGCGACATCGGACCTGTTGATGGCAAGCTATTGGGGCGCCGGACGCACTGACGAAGTCCATCGCCGCGCCTTTGCCAATTCGCTTTGCGTCGGCGCCTATGTCGATGGCAGGCAAGTCGGCTTCGGCCGGGCGATCACCGACCGCACCGTATTCGCCTATCTCGCCGATCTCATCATCTGGCCGGAGAATCGCGGGCAAGGCATAGGAAGCCGGCTCGTCCAGGCCTTGATCGACCATCCGGAGGTCAGGACCGTCTTCCATTGGAGCCTGTCGACCAGCGATGCCCATGGCATGTATGAAAAGCTCGGGTTCAAGCCATCGACCGATGGCCGCTACATGCGCTTGGATCGCGTTCCTGAATGAGGCGCGGCTTGCCCGCCATTGTTGCAAAATAATCGCAGTGGTTGGACCAGATACGCTTTTGGCGTCAGCCCGTCTTGGCGGTGCATCGGAGCGTCTCTATAAGAACCGCTCCGCAATTGTCTTGCGGGAGGTCCGAATGGCAGTATTTCACATGGTAATGCGAGGCCGCGAAGCCTAGGTCTCATCCGGCGCTCCGCGAAGGTTTGCCCTTCGTGCCGATGCCGAATCGAGCACAGGCTTTTGCCGATGCCGGTCGCCGCCCGATTATGGGCGAGACGCCAAATATGCCACTCCGCTTTCCGGGCACTCATTGGCCCCTTGCGCGGCTTCTTCAATTTTCGACCTACTGGGATCGGGCTCGTTTGTGCCCGAATGACATCATGGCTCGTTTTAAGATCGATTTGCGCGCGAGCGCCTTTCGCAGCGTTCTCGGCTTCACGCTCACCCATTGGCGGCGCCAGCCGTGGCGGCTTTCGCTCATCATGGCCAGCTTCCTGCTGTCGACGCTGGCCGATGTGCTGACGCCGCTCTATTCCGGCCGGCTGGTCGACGCCGTCGCCAGCAGCGCCGGCGCCGACGCGATTGCCTGGAATGCCGCGCTGACGGCGTTCTCGATGTTGATGGCGCTGGCGCTGGCCGGCGTCGTGTTGCGCAACCTGGCGTTCATGGGCATCGTCGAGCTGACCTTGAAGATGATGGCCGACATCGCCGCCGATGCTTTCCATCGCGTTCAGCGCTTTTCCACCGACTGGCATGCCAACAGCTTTGCCGGCTCGACCGTCCGCAAGGTGACGCGCGGCATGTGGGCGCTCGACCTGCTCAACGACACCATCCTCATCGCGTTGCTGCCGTCGATCGTCATGCTGGTCGGGTCGACGTTGCTGCTCGGCTGGTTCTGGCCGTTGATGGGTGCGGTCGTTGCTGCCGGTTCGGTGCTGTTCATCACGGTGACGGCGCTGCTGTCACTTGGCTATGTCGCGCCGGCGGCAAGGCTCGCCAATACCTGGGATACCCGCCTCGGCGGCTCGCTGGCCGACGCGGTCAGCTGCAACGCCGTGGTCAAGGGCTTTGGCGCCGAGGAGCGCGAAGAACGCCGCCTGGCCGAGGTCGTCGCCAAATGGCGTGCGCGTACACGGCGCACCTGGGTGCGCGGCACCATCAACGGCACCACGCAAGGAGTGCTGCTGCTGGTCATGCGCGCTGCGGTGATCGGCCTGGCGCTGATGCTGTGGTCCTGGGGGCAGGCGAGCGCCGGCGACGTTGCGTTCGTGCTGACCTCGCTCTTTGTGCTGCAGGGCTATCTCAGGGACATCGGCACGCATATCCGCAACCTGCAGCGCTCCATCAACGATATGGAAGAGCTGGTCGATTTCCAGTCCGAACCGCTAGGCATCGAGGACCGGCCAGGTGCCAAGCCGATCCGGATCACCGAAGGACGGATCAGCTTCGACAACGTCACCTTTCACTATGGCCATCACCGATCCGCGCTTTACCGCGACTTTTCGGTCGATATCGCGCCGGGTGAGCGCGTCGGGCTGGTCGGCCATTCGGGGTCGGGCAAGACGACCTTCGTCAAGCTTATCCAGCGGCTCTATGACGTGAACGCGGGGAAAATCCTGGTCGACGGTCAGGACATCTCGCAGGTGGCGCAAGCCTCGCTGCGCGGGCAGATCGCCATCGTTCAGCAGGAACCGATCCTGTTCCACCGGTCGCTGGCCGAAAACATCTCCTATGCCAGGCCGAGTGCGTCGCAGGAGGAGATCGAGCATGCCGCGAAGCTGGCGAGTGCGCATGACTTCATCACCAACCTGCCAAAGGGCTACGGTACACTGGTCGGCGAACGCGGCGTGAAACTGTCGGGTGGCGAGCGTCAGCGCGTGGCGATCGCGCGCGCCTTCCTTGCCGATGCGCGCATCCTGATCCTCGACGAGGCGACATCGAGTCTCGATTCGGAATCGGAGGTGCTGATCCAGCAGGCGATGGAGCGGCTGATGGTCGGCCGCACCACGCTGGTCATCGCGCACCGGCTTTCGACAGTGCGGGCGCTCGACAGGCTACTGGTCTTCGATCGCGGCAACATCGTCGAGGAAGGCTCGCATGACGAACTGATCCGGCTGAAAGGCGGCATCTACCGTCGCCTGTTCGAACGCCAGGCGCTCGAACTGACCAAGGGACTTGTCAGCTGACCTGAGGCGGCCTCCAGCTTCGGCCGGAGGCCGCCTCTGTCAGGCACGGTCAGCCCAGCGGGCTGGAGCAGGAGATGCGATCGCAGGGAGGCAGTCGACCCGTCGATCAGCGCCGTGATGCTGGCCGACTTGATTTGCCTGTGAAGTCCTGTCCGGATAGTAAGTCTTGGGACCTCTGTTCATCATATTGACCGAGATACGTTGTTTCTACCATTGGTTGATATATATCCGATGGAGGCAACCCACGGACGTTCTTCACGATGCATCTTTCTGCGAATGCCGAGGAAAAGTTGGCTGCGCCGTCAATGCTGGAATCTCAGCATGGCTCGGTTCGTCCGCTTGCTGCCGAAGATCTCGAGCGCGTCGCCGCACTCTTCCTGACGAAGTTTCGCCGGCGGCGCCGTCACCTCCTCGATCGCGCGATCGCCGAAACGGCCGCGTATATGAGAGAGATTTATCTCGACCCTGCCGGCCACTCCGGTGAAAGCAACGCTCTTGTCCAGATCAACCGGCAGGGTCGCCTGGGTGGGTTCCTCGGCGTTTTGAAAGCCCGCTACGAGCTCAATGGTGCGCCATTGAATGCGGCGATCATCGGGCCGCTCATGGCCGACCCCGGCACCGATGACGGCTCGGCCGGACCGCAATTGCTGCGGGCATTGCATCAAGGCGAATTCGATCTGCAGCTGACCGATTCGGCCAACCGGACATCCTTGGCCTTCGCGCGCCCGATGAAGTATCAACTCCTGCCGGTGCATTGTCTGGGATGGACATATGTCTTCCGGCCGGCGGGAATGGCCGCGGCCGCACTGCACCGTAAATGGCCCGGCCTGCCTCACCTTGTACTCGACCCCTTTGCGCGAGCATTCGATGCTCTTGCGAAAAGAAGGTTCGAGCCCCCCGTCCAGCATTCATCGTCGCATCGCATCCACCGTGAGCCGATCAATGCCGTGCAATTTGCCGAGGAACTGCCGACCCTCCTGTCTGGTTACGCTCTTCGGCCGAGTTGGAAGGATGGGGAGTTGCCACGGCTGCTTGCGCTGGCGGCCGAGAAGCGGGCCGACGGCCCCCTTCATTTCGGTGGGATCTACGACGAAACGGGCAAAATGCTCGGTTGTTACGCCTTCTATGGTCAAGCCGGCGACATGGCGAACCTGTTGCAAATCCAGGCATTCGGATCGCATTGGGGCGCGACGCTGGATGCGCTTGTCGCCGCCGCATGGGAGATGGGCTGCGTGGGCATCACCGGGCAGACGCAGACCAGATTCATATCCCAACTCTTTGGCTACAAGAATGTCTTCTTCCGCTATGCCGGGGGAACGATGGTCCGCTCGCGGATCGCCGAGGTCACGGAAGCGGTCCGCTCCGGCGACATCTTTATCGGTGGATTGGTGGGCGACCGCTGGACCCGCCTCAGTTCCGATGATTTCGGCCGCTGATCGCCTTCAACCGGTGGTCGGCCCCAGCGGCTGGCAGCGCTCGGTTACAAAGGCCGCCTGCGGACTGGGTGCCTCCTGAGGCGTCCAACGCCCGGTCTTTTCATTCCAGCCGCCATGTTCTATGTCTGCCGGGCAGCGCGGGGGCGCGTCTTGTCAATCGTAAAAGCATCCGGTACGCCCCGCTCATGACAGTTACCGTTCGTTTCGCCCCTTCGCCGACCGGCCGCATCCATATCGGCAATGCGCGCACGGCTCTGTTCAACTGGCTGTTCGCCGTGAACAACAAGGGTCGCTTCATCCAGCGCTTCGACGACACCGACATTGCGCGCTCGAAGCAGGAGTTTTCCGACGCCATCCTATACGACCTGCATTGGTTGGGCATTTTTCCCGACGCCACCGAGTACCAGTCGCGGCGCTTCGAAGTCTATGACGCGGCGGTCGAGAGGCTGAAGGCGGCAGGCGTTCTCTATGCCTGCTACGAAACGCCGGAGGAGCTGGATCTCAGGCGCAAGGTGCGCCGCACGCGCGGTCTGCCGCCCGTCTATGGCCGCGAGGCGTTGACCCTTACGCACGAACAGATCGCCGAATACCAGACCGATGGCCGCCGGCCGCACTGGCGTTTTCTCCTGCCCAATTTCTCAGACGATCCACAACAGCCGGAACGCACTGAAATCCACTGGAACGACTTGGTGCGCGGTGAGGAAACCGTCGATCTGGCCTCGCTTTCCGACCCGGTCCTGGTGCGCGAGGACGGCACCTATCTCTATACGCTGCCTTCCGTGGTCGACGACATCGAGATGGGCGTCAGCCATGTCATCCGCGGCGACGACCATGTCACCAACACCGGCGTGCAGATCGCCCTGTTCCAGGCACTGGCTGCCACGCCGCCAGTGTTCGGCCACCACAATCTCCTGACCACCGCATCGGGCGAGGGCTTGTCGAAGCGCACCGGCGCGCTCTCCATCGAAAGCCTGCGCGAGGACGGCATCGAGCCGATGGCCGTCGCATCATTGGCCGTCCTGGTAGGCACTTCGGAGAATGTCGCAGCGATGCCGACGATGGGCGAACTCGCCGAACGCTTCCATCCGGCGACGACATCGAAATCCGCGGCCAAGTTCGATCCGGACGAGCTGTTCGTGCTCAACCGGTCGCTGCTGCACCACATGCCGTTCGCCGAGGCACAAGACCGTCTCATCGTGCTCGGCGTCTCCGGCGAGCAGGCCGAACCGTTCTGGCTGGCGGTGCGCGGCAATCTCGACAGGCTGGCCGATGCGGTCAACTGGTGGCGCATCCTGCGCGAAGGACCGCAGGAGAAGCCGCAATTTTCCGATGACGACCGCGACTTTCTTCGACAGGCGTTCGACCTGCTGCCGGAGGAACCCTGGACCGCGACGATCTGGAAGGACTGGACGGGCAAGATCAGGGAAGCGACCGGCCGCAAGGGCAAGGCGTTGTTCATGCCGCTCAGGACAGCCCTTACCGGACTGCCTTCGGGGCCGGAGCTTGCAGATCTATTGCCGCTGATGGGTCGGGAAGGAACGTTGGCCCGACGACCCTGACCTTGCGCTGTTCCGGCGGCAGCGCGGACACGGGCGACGTCACCGGCCTGGCGGAAAGCCGCTTGATCGCCTCGCGGTCGAGCCCACCTTCCAGATTGGCCAGCGTTTCGGGATCGGCGCCCGGATCAGGTTTTGCAACCGGGACTGGAATGAATGATGACGCGTCTGTCTCTGGCTGCGATTGCACCGGATTCGGCGGATTGCCGGCAATGATCTGGAAACCCTGCGCAGCGGCGTTGCAGCCGCAAGCCGGCGGCCGCGACACGCCGGGCCGCTTGTAGAGATAGGCGGTCGGCAATTCGCTGTAAGGCCGGCCGGTGACAGATGACGTCATCGACGCCGAATCGTCGTCCATGCCGCGCGAATAGAAAACCTGCATCTCGGTGCCGGGGCAGCTCGATTCGCAATTCTTCTGGTCGCGTTCGAAATCGCCTGCCGAGGCCGAGTTCGACATAGGGAAAAAGTAGCCGTCGCAGGTGCGCACACAGGACGTGTGGAATTCGCCACCGACGCTCGGAAAATCCGGTACGCCGGGCTGGTTGAGCACACGGCGGACATTGCGCTCCTCGCTGGGATCGTCGGGCTGGTTGGGTTCATCAAGCATAGTGAGCTGCTTGCTGTTGCCGCCGAAGAGCTGATCGAACAGGTTTGCGCTGCCGCCGTCGCGGTTCGCTTCCTGCAAAGGCGCACGCCGAGGCGCAACGGTGTCGTCGCGGCAGCCATTGGCGTCGAGCGCCGCCAGGATGCGTCCGCGATCGCGGCGAGAGCCACCGCCAGCCAGCCGCTCGCGCTTGTTTTGCAAGGCGTCGAGATTGGCATTCATGCGGTCGATGGTGGCGTTGAGCCCGGCGCATTGATTGAGGTTGCGGCCAAACAGCGAAAAACCGCACCCGGCCTGGCTCGCCTGGCTGCGAGCCTTCGAAATCTGCTCATGCTGCCTGGCAATCGCGGAATCGTATTTCCGGACTAGCGCCGGACCGCCACCGCCGCCGCGCGAGGACGCGGCAAGATCGGCTTCCAACTGGCGGCAGACCCGCGAAGCAGCCTGTGGCTCGGCTACTCCCCAGGTTGCGGACAACAGCAGGCCAAGCAGCACGGCAGCATGCGCCTGCTTGCACCCTCCGGTTGCCATCCGCCCAAACTCCGCCTTCCAAATCCGACTGTTAGCCCCGCAAGGCTACCGTGTTCGCGGTTAACTGCAGTTTACCGCGAAATCCGTGTTCAGCCCAGATTGACGACCGCTTGTGCCTTGTGGGCGGCTTCGACCACGGCAAGCGCCGTCATGTTGACGACGCCGCGCGAGGTGACAGACGGCGTCAATATATGCGCCGGCATGTCGGTGCCGAGCAGGATCGGCCCGACATGTAGCGCATCCGTCATGGTTCTGAGCGCCGTCAGCGTGATGTTTGCCGAATCGAGGTTGGGGAACACCAGCAAATTGGCTTCGCCCTTCAGTCTCGAATGGGGATAGACGCGCTGGCGCAGGTGCTCCGACAGAGCAGTGTCCGCATGCATCTCGCCATCGCATTCAAGGTCAGGCGCGATGCGCGCCAGGATCGCCGCTGCTTGCCGCATCTTCAGGGCGCTGGGCGAATCGCGCGAGCCGAAATCGGAATGCGACAAGAGTGCTGCCTTCGGCTCGATGCCGAAGCGCTGGATTTCTTCCGCCGCCAGCACCGTCATCTCGGCGATTTCTTCCGCCGTCGGGTCGACGGAGACGTGGGTGTCGGTCAGAAAGATGATGCCGCGCTGCGAGATCAGCATGGAAAGCGTCGACAGGTCGTGGTCCTTGATGCCGGCGCGGGGGCCGATGATCAAGGTGACGTTGCGCAGATGCCGCTCGAATCGACCTTCGAGGCCGCAGACCATGGCGTCGGCATCGCCGCGTTTCAGCGCAAGTGCTGCGATCACCGTGTTGTCGGTGCGCACCATGGTGCGCGCGGCTTCCGTCGTCACGCCACGCCGGCCGGCGAGTTCGATCAAAAGGTCGACATAGTGGCGGTAGCGCGGATCGTCTTCCGGGTTGATGAGGCCGAAATCGACCCCGGGCTTGATGCGCAGGCCGTAGCGCTTCAGGCGCACTTCGATGACGTGCGGGCGGCCGATCAGGATCGGCTCGGCGATGCCTTCCTCGAGCACCACCTGGGCAGCCCGCAGCACGCGCTCATCCTCGCCGTCGGCATAGATGACGCGCTTGGCGCTCGATGCCTTGGCGGACGAGAACACCGGCTTCATCACCAGGCCGGAGCGGAAGACGAAGCGGTTCAGCTTGTCGATATAGGCGGCAAAGTCGGTGATCGGCCGCGTCGCGACGCCGGTGTCGCAGGCTGCCTTGGCGACCGCGGGCGCTATGCGCAGGATCAGCCGCGGATCGAAGGGCGAAGGGATCAGGAATTCAGGGCCGAAGATCGGCGTCTCGCCGGAATAGGCGCGGGCCGCGACGTCCGAAGGTTCCTCGCGTGCGAGCGCTGCGATTGCCCGCACCGCCGCCATCTTCATCTCCTCATTGATGGCGCTGGCGCCGCAGTCGAGCGCACCGCGAAAAATGTAAGGAAAACACAGTACGTTATTGACCTGATTGGGAAAATCGGACCGGCCGGTGCAGATCATCGCATCCGGACGCGCTGCACGCGCTATTTCCGGCATGATCTCCGGATTGGGGTTGGCCAGCGCCAGGATCAGCGGCTTCGGCGCCATGTGCTGGAGCAGATCCGGCTTCAGTACGCCTGCCGCCGACAGGCCGAGGAAGACGTCGGCGCCCGAAATGACGTCGGCCAGCGTGCGCGCCTCGGTGTCCTTCACATAGGGGTCTTTCCAGCGATCCATCTCATCGGTGCGGCCCTTGTAGGCGACGCCGAAACGGTCGGTGACCCAGATGTTTTCGACCTTGGCGCCGAGCGAGACCAGCAAGTTGAGGCAGGCAAGGGCGGCAGCCCCGGCGCCGGAGGTGACGATCTTGATGTCCGATATGGTCTTGCCGGCGAACTCCAGCCCGTTGAGCACGGCGGCAGCGACGATGATGGCTGTGCCGTGCTGGTCGTCGTGGAACACCGGTATGCCCATGCGGGCCTTCAGCTGTTCCTCGACCTCGAAGCATTCCGGCGCCTTGATGTCCTCGAGATTGATGCCGCCGAAAGTCGGCTCGAGCGCCGAGATCGTCTCGACCATGCGCTCGATAGCGGGCGCGTCGATCTCTATGTCGAAGACATCGATGCCGGCGAACTTCTTGAACAGGACGGCCTTGCCTTCCATGACCGGTTTGGAGGCCAGCGGGCCGATATTGCCGAGGCCGAGCACGGCCGATCCGTTTGTGACGACACCGACCAGATTGGCGCGTGCGGTGTAGTCGGCGGCGGTCGCCGGATCGTCGCGGATTTCCAGGCAGGGGGCGGCGACGCCGGGGGAATAGGCGAGCGCGAGGTCGCGCTGATTGCCGAGCGGCTTGGTCGCCTGTATCTCGAGCTTTCCCGGCCTTGGGTGCTTGTGGAAGTAGAGGGCGGCTTCGTCGAGGTCCGAACGTGCCGTCTTTTTGCTCTCGCCTTCCATGCGGCCACTCCCTCGAAATCTGCCTGGAGATTCCCTTTTAGCATGCAGCCGTGGCTTTTCGCGACGCTAATTGACGCGCCGGCGGCAATACCCGGCGGCGCGTAGAAGACCTCGAATAATCAAATACTTATGACGATTTTCTGACGGACGGCTCCGACCGTTTCACGGATAAGTTGATCAAAAGGCGCTGACGTAAAGACCACCATCGACCGGTATGTTCTGCCCGGTCAGATAGCCGGCATGGACCGAGCACAGGAAGGCGCAGATCTGGCCGAACTCCTCCGGCGTGCCGAGCCGCTTGGCCGGAACATCGGCGCTGATGCGGGTCTTGCGCGCGGCTGCGGCCTCAGGGCTTTCGACTGTGCCGGCCTCATGCGGGCCGCGCAGCCGGTCGGTGTCGAGCTTGCCCGGCAGAAGGCTGTTGATGGTGACGTTGCGGTCGACAACCGTTCTGGCCACGCCGGCAAGGAACGACGTCAGGCCGGCACGCGCGCCGGACGACAGGTCGAGGCCGGGAATGGGCACATAGACCGACAGCGAGGTGATGTTGACGATGCGACCGAAGCCGCGCGCCGCCATGCCGTCCAGCACGGCCTGCACGAGCTCGATCGGAGTCACCATGTTCTGGGTAACGCCTTCGAGGATCTTTTCGCGATCGAGCGTGCGGAAGTCGCGAAGCGGCGGTCCGCCATTGTTGTTGACCAGGATGTCCGGCTCGGGGCAAGCCACGAGCAGCGCCTTCTGCACCTCCGGCTTCGAGACGTCGCCGACGACTTCCGTCACCGTGACGCCATAGCGCTCGCGCAACTCAGCGGCGGTTTTCGCCACCAGCTCCGCATTGCGTCCGTTGACGACAATGTCGCAGCCGGCTTCCGCCAGCGCCATGGCGCAACCGCGCCCAAGTCCCTTGCTCGAAGCGCAGACGATGGCCTTCTTTCCGCGGATACCGAGATCCATGACGATTTCTCCTGTGATTTGGCCGGCAAGCTAGTCCTTCGGCTGGACCAATCGCAACCGTCATACGGTTGTTGCATGAATCGGGGCATAGGCTCGCGAAAGCAACGGTGAAATCGCGATGTCCGGCCAAGAGCCCCGCACTTTCCGCAGCATGTTCATTTCCGACGTCCATCTGGGCTCGAAGGCGGCCAAGGCCGAGTTCCTGATCGATTTCCTTCGATATCACGATGCCGATATCATCTATCTGGTGGGTGACATCGTTGATGGCTGGCGGCTGCGGCGGAGCTGGCATTGGCCGCAAAGCCACAACGACGTCGTGCAGAAACTGCTGCGCAAGGCGCGCAAGGGCGCCACCACCACCTACATCGCCGGCAACCATGACGAGTTCGCCCGCCAGTTCCAGGGCGTGCATTTCGGCGGCATCGTCGTTGCCGATCGCGCCATCCACGAGACCGCCGACGGCAAGCGGCTGCTCGTCATCCATGGCGACCAGTTCGACACCGTGGTCCACAATGCGCGCTGGCTCGCCTATCTCGGTGACCACGCCTATGACGCGGCCATGCTGGTCAACCGCGTGGTGACGCGGCTGCGCCAACTGCTCGGCCTGCCTTATTGGTCGTTTTCGTCCTGGGCCAAGCACAACGTCAAGAAGGCGGTGAACTTCATCGGCTCGTTCCAGACCATGCTTGCCGACGAGGCGCGCCGTTCGCATGTCGATGGCGTCATCTGCGGCCACATCCATCATGCCGTCATCGAAAATTTTGGCGATGTCCAGTACATCAACACCGGCGACTGGGTGGAAAGTTGTACGGCTGTGGTCGAGCATTTTGACGGCCGCATGGAAATCCTGACCTGGGCGCAGGTGCTGCCCGAGGCGCCGGACGAGCCCTTTATCCCGCTGCTCATCGAGGACCGGGTAGGGCAGGCGGCCTAGTCCGAAGTCCTTTCGGGCTTCGGAATCAATCAATTAGTCCAACCGGTTTCGTCCGGTTTTCGTCCATGTTAAGGGATCGATACGCGTTGCCCTCCGGCCGAATACAGCGCGATTGGATCGATTCATGTCCCTGCCGCAGCTCTCGCCCGAACAACTCGTCAAGCCGCGCCATTTCGAACTGCGCATGAGCCTGATCTTCGCGACGCTTTTCGTGCCGCTCGGAACGCACTTGCCGTATTTTCCGCTGTGGCTGCAGGCCAAGGGTTTTCATGCCGAGCAGATCGCGATCATTCTGGCGGCGCCGATGTTCCTGCGCGTGGTGACGACGCCGCTGCTGACCGCGCTGGCCGACCGTGCCAGGGACCGCGCCGACGTCTATGTCGCGCTGATGGCTGCGTCGCTGCTTTTGTCGGCAGGTTATTTCCTGACACCCACCTATGCGATGGTGCTGGCGGTCTCGCTGGCGCTGACCATCGTCTGGACGCCGCATTCGCCGATCGCCGATTCGCTGGCTCTTTCGGGTGTCCGCCGCTTCGGTTCGAACTACACAAGCATGCGCAAATGGGGCTCGATCTCCTATTTGTTCGCCAATATCGCCGGCGGCTTCATTCTGTCGGTAACCGGTTCACAAGCCGTTCCGGTTATCATTCTGGTGGCGTTTGCCGCCGCCCTTGCCGCTGGCCTGCTGGCGCCGCGCCTTGGCCGTCCGCGGCGCGCCTCGCCGCTGTCGGCCACCGACATCCAGCATTCAGCGCCGAAGCTTCTCAACCCGTATTTCCTGTATTTTTCCACGGGCGTCGGCGTCATCACCGCCAGCCACGCATTCCTCTACGGTTTCCTCTCCATCTACTGGAAGTCGATCGGCCTCGGCGATTCGGTAGTCGGTCTCTTATGGGCTTGGGGCGTGGTGTCGGAAGTCTGCATGTTCATGATGTTCACCCGCTTTTTCGACCGGTTCTCCGTCGTGTCGGTCATGGTGATGGCCGGAATCGGCTCCATCGTGCGCTGGATCGCCTTTCCGCTGGTCTGGCCGCTCGGCCTCGGCATTCCCGGCTTCTTCGCTGTCCAGTCGCTGCACTCGGTCTCGGTGGCGCTGGGGCTGATCGGGCTGCAGAAGATGATCGGCGAAACGATCTCCGAGGAGCGGACAGGTGCCGCGCAAGGCATTGCCTATTTCTCCAACGGCTTCTTCATGGCGGTGGTGACGCTGGCGTCCGGCCCGCTCTACGACCGTCTCGGTGTCGACGGCTTCTTTGCCATGATCCCGATTGCGTTGATCGGACTGGCGCTGATCGGCCTTGCGGCGCGCTCAGCCCCAGAGCGCCGTATCGGGCGGTGACACCAGCGATCCCTGGTAGACAAGGCCCGGTACCCGGTCGCGGGCAAGCAGCAGCGGACCGTCGAGGTCGACGAAATCGGCATGCTGGGCAAGCAGCACCGCTGGCGCCATCGCCAATGAGGTGCCGACCATGCAGCCGACCATCACGCCGAAACCGAGTTCGCGGGCGCGATCGCGCAGCACCAGTGCCGCCGTCAGGCCGCCCGACTTGTCGAGCTTGATGTTGACGGCATCGTAAAGACCGACAAGCGCTTCGAGATTCTTAGCCTCGTGCACGCTTTCATCGGCGCAGATCGGCACCGGATGGGCGATATGGCGCAGGATCTCGTCATGACCGGCCGGCAGCGGCTGTTCGATCAGCGCGATGCTTTGTTCGGCGGCAAAGGCGAGGTTCGCAACGATGTTGTCGTCGCTCCAGCCCTCATTGGCGTCGAGGATGATGCGGCTGTCTGGCGCTGCCTGCCTGACCGCCCGGATGCGGGCAATGTCGTTGTCGCCGCCGATCTTGACCTTGAGCAGCGGCCGCGCCGCATTGGCGCGGGCCTGCGCCGCCATCGCCTCCGGCTCGCCCAGCGACAGCGTGTAGGCGGTTTCGAGCGCCTGCAAGGGAACAGCGCCTATCGCAACCGCCACCGATGTTCCGCTGAGCTTCGCCTCCAGATCCCATAGGGCGCAGTCTATGGCGTTGCGGGCGGCTCCGGCCGGCATGGCATCGAGCAAGGCGCTGCGGCTGATGCCATCGGCGATCCGGCCGCGCATGGCGTCGATCGCCTCGCGCACGCCCTCAATCGTCTCGCCATAGCGCTTGTAGGGGACGCATTCGCCGCGGCCGAAATGGCCGCCGTCGCTGATCGTGCAGGAGATCACTTCGGCTTCGGTCTTGGAACCGCGCGAAATGGTGAAGGTTCCGGCGATGGGAAAACGCTCGGCCTCGACCGAAATGACACGCGCCATATTTTTCTGCTCCTGCTGTGCGACAAGCGTTGTCGGCAAATCGACAGGTCAGACCCGTCAGGCTAAACAGGACGCCATGTTGACCATCGGCAAGCGCGACGCAAGCGGCACGACCGCAGGGGAGGCTGACCACGAACCGCGCGTGGCGATCGGCGAGGAGGACGGCGTTCTTGGCTGCGCTTTCTCCGGAATCTGGACGACACGGACCGTTGCACTCGTCGACGCCGACATGCGCAAGATCGAAAAGCGAAGCGGCTTCAAAATCTTGGCGCTCGATGTTTCCAAGATCGAGAAGATGGACACTGCCGGCGCCTGGCTGATCGACCGGCTGGTCAGCGCCTTCGAGAAGAAGGGTGTCGAGATCCAGATGCAAGGCCAGAGCGAGATCGCTTCGATCCTGCTCGAAGCTGTCGGCGAGGCCGTGCGGCGCGAACCCGAATCCGGCCCGGTGCGATCGCCCAACATCGTCATTCGCGCGCTGGAGGCGGTTGGCCGCCGGGTCTACGAGATGCGCGACGATTTTCTCGCGTCGATGAACATCCTCGGCGCCACCATCCGTGGCGCGCAGATGAAGCTCGGCCGTGGCCATGCCGTCAACCCGGCGGCGATTTTCAACCAGATCGACCGTATGGGCGTCGGCGCCATTCCGGTGGTGGTGCTGATGTCGGCGATCGTCGGCGCCATCGTTGCCCAGCAGGGCGCCTATCAGCTCAGCTATTTCGGCGCCGATATCTTCGTCGTCGACCTCGTCGGCGTGCTGATCCTGCGCGAACTGGGCGTGCTGATGACGGCGATCATGATCGCCGGCCGCTCCGGCAGCGCGATCACCGCCGAGATCGGCTCGATGAAGATGCGCGAGGAGGTCGACGCGCTGAAGGTCATCGGACTTAACCCGATCGGCGTCCTGGTCTTTCCGCGCCTTGTGGCGCTGGTCATCGCCTTGCCGTGCCTGACCATCATCGCCAATTTCGCCGCACTCGGCGGCGGCATCCTGGCTGCCTGGCTCTATTCCGACATTCCACCCGCCGCCTTCATCGACCGGCTGCGTGTCGCCATCGATCTCAGCACCATCTTTGCGGGCCTGATCAAGGCGCCGTTCATGGCCATGATCATCGGCACGATTGCCTCGGTCGAAGGCATGAAGGTCGGCGGCAGCGCCGAATCGCTCGGCCAGCACGTCACCGCCTCTGTGGTGAAGTCGATCTTCGTCGTCATCATCCTCGACGGGCTTTTTGCCATGTTCTACGCAGCGATCGAGTTCTGAGATGAAGCTGCGAAACAGGAAAAGGGCGGGTGCATTGGCGGATGACGCGGGCGAGGGCGATATCGTGCTTTCCGCGCACGACATCAGCGTTTCCTTTGCCGACAAGCTTATCCTCGACAGACTGTCGCTCGACATAAGGCGCGGCGAAATCCTTGGATTTGTCGGCGCCTCGGGTGCTGGCAAATCCGTTCTGCTGCGCACCATTCTCGGCCTGACACGCAAGCAGTCGGGCACCATCAAGCTGTTCGGCGTCGATATCGAGAAAGCTGATGATGCCGAGCGTCTGCGCATCGACATGCGGCTTGGCGTGCTGTTCCAGCACGGCGCCCTGTTCTCGGCGCTGACGGTGCTGGAAAACGTCCAGGTGCCGATGCGCGAATATCTCGACCTGCCGCGAAAGCTGATGGACGAACTGGCGATGCTCAAGATCGAGCTGGTCGGGCTGCCGCCCGACGCGGCGCAAAAATTCCCATCCGAACTGTCCGGCGGCATGATCAAGCGCGCCGCACTGGCGCGGGCGCTGGCGCTCGATCCCGACATCGTCTTCCTCGACGAGCCGACATCGGGTCTCGATCCGATCAGCGCGGCGGAGTTCGACGAGCTGGTGGTCAAGCTGCGCGATACGATGGATCTGACCGTCTACATGGTGACGCATGACCTCGACACGCTGTTCACCGCTTGCGACCGGGTGGCCGTGCTCGGCAAGAAGAAAGTGCTGGTCGAAGGCACCATCGACGACATGCTGAAGAGCGAGGAACCGTGGGTAAAGTCCTATTTCCGCGGAAAACGCGCCCGGCAACTTGATCTTGCGGCGCGCGCATAGCCATAAGTGGGACAATGGAAACCAGAGCCAACTACGTCATTGTCGGCATCTTCACGCTGGCCGCGATCCTGGCGGCGTTTGCCTTCGTCTACTGGACGGCGGCGATCGGCGACAAGGGCGAGACGACGTTGCTGCGCGTGCGCATTCCGGGCTCGGCCTCCGGGCTTGGCCGCGGAAGTTTCGTGCTGTTCAACGGCGTCAAGGTCGGCGACGTCAAGCGCGTCTATATCGATGTCGACAATCCGACGGTTGCCATCGCCGATACCGAGATCGACCGCATGACGCCGATCACCAAATCGACGCAAGCCGATATCGGGCTTGCCGGCCTGACCGGGCAGGCCAACATCGAGCTCAAGGGCGCCGATCCCAAGGAGGTAAAGCTCCTCGACCAAGCGGAAAAGGAAGGCAAGGTCGCCGAGATCGTCGCCAACCCGTCGGCGGTGACCAACCTCTTGCAGACGGCGCAGAATATCTTCACCCGCGCCGACAAGGTGCTGACCGAGCTCGAAGGCTTCACCAAGGACGTTCGCGGGCCGCTGACGCAGACCGTCCAGAACGTCCAGACCTTCTCCGATGCGCTGGCCAAGAATTCGGACGGCATCGACAAGTTCCTGTCCGCGGCCAGCACGCTGGCCGATGAGCTGAAAGGCGTTTCCGGCAAACTCGACGGCACGCTGAAGGCGGCCGAAGGCCTTCTCAACGCGGTCGACAAGGACAAGATCAAGAGCATCGTCGCCAATGTCGACGCAGTAACCGGTAACCTCAAGGAGACGTCGAAGCAGCTCGACGGCGTGATCAAGAACGTCGATACAGCCGTGGGGTCGGTCAACGACTTCGCCAAACGGACGCAAGGCACGCTGGCCAAGGTCGACAACGTGCTCGACGGTATCGATCCCGCACAAGTGCGCTCGGCGCTCGCCAACATCCAAAAGGCCAGCGAGAGCGCCGACAAGGCCGCCGCCGACATCGCGGAGGTGACCCACAAGTTCGCCAACCGGGCCGACGACATCGACCAGACGATCAAGGACGCAAAGCAGCTCGCGCAACGGCTCAACGATGCCTCGGTGCGGGTCGATGGCATTCTAGCCAAGGTCGATACCTTGCTCGGGTCGGGGCAGGCCGACGGCGTGATGGCGGATGCGAGGGCGACGCTGAAGTCGTTCAAGCAGGTTGCCGACACGCTGAATGCCCGCCTTGGCGTCATCACCGACAATCTGGCGCGATTCTCGGGCCAGGGGCTTTCGAACGTCGAAGCGCTGGTGCAGGACAGCCGCCGTTCGATCAGCCGCATCGAGGAGGCGGTAACCGATCTCAGCCGCAATCCGCAGCGCATCCTGTCGGGTGGCGACGGCGAGGTTCGGCAATTCGATGGCAGGGCGCGGCGTTGACTTCGGCGTCGGCGCGCCCCAGAAACATGAGCCGCGAAAGCGGGTCGATCTTACGATCCGGGGACAACGGGGATCGCGCGTGAAGTCTGTGTGGGTGAAAACGGGCGGGTTGACATCGGCTGCGGCACTGCTTGCTTTGACGCTGGCCGGCTGTGCGGCGTTGGGCGGCAAGCCCGCGCCGCTCGATACGTTCGAGCTGTCGGCGCCGTCGGTCGACGCGCATGGCCACAGCCGCCGCCAGATCCTGATCGCGCAGCCGTCGGCGCTCAAGGCGCTGGACAGCCAGAACATCGTCATCAAACCGTCGGATCGTTCGATCCAGTATCTCAAGGGCGCGCAATGGGCCGACCGTCTGCCGCTGATCGTGCAGGCGCGGCTGGCCGAGACCTTCCAGCGCTCGGGCAGCTTTGCCGGCGTCGGCAAGCCGGGCGAGGGCCTGGCGATCGATTATCAGGTGATCGTCGAGATCCGCTCATTCGAGGTTCGGGTCGACGGCGGCGAACATGCCGAGGTCGATCTGTTCGTGCGGATCCTGAACGATCGAAACGGCGAGGTCCGTGCTTCCAAGAGCTTCACCGCAGCCGCACCCGTCTCGGGCAGCGGCAATCCTGCTTATGTCAGCGCACTCGACAAGGCGTTCGGCGACGCCGCCGGGCAGATCGTGCGCTGGACGGATTCGGTGATCTGAGCGCGACGCGCGCCGGAATCCCACCAGGCTTCATTCCACCAGACTTCTCTACCTACAAGTGGTCGAAGATCTCCGGCCGGAGCTTTCCGGTCTTCATCAGGTGCTGCAGGGTGTAGGTCACGGACAGCGCGTCATCGAGCGCATCGTGCCCCTGCAATGGCGGGTGCTTGACGCCGTAGTAATCCGCAAGCTTGTTGCTCGGCGTTCTCGCCAGATCCTCGATCGGCATTCCGGCTGCGATCAGCAGCTTGACGGCGTTGTCAAACCGGGTGGCCGGGATCGAAGGCTGAATGCCCGCGACATAGCAGCTGATGGCGATCATGTTCAATTCGTCCTTGCCCCAGGACCTGAATCGCGCCCCTTCGGAAAAACGATCGATGTCGGCGAGGGCATCCCCTAGTGCCACCCCTTTTGTCTCCAAATCTTCCTCGGTGATGCCGGTCAGTTTGGTGAAGAATGGGTCCAGGGCGTATCTCTGACCAAACCGGTCGACCGGTCTGATATAGGCCTTGTGTGTTCCGAGCAGGGGGAAGTCGCCTTCAAGTCCAAGCCTGACGGCGCCGATCTGTGCGATCACCGGGTCGGGATCGTGGGCCGCGCACCAGAATCTGCGTTGCGAGCCCTCCAGGCAAAGAAACTCGCAGTCGAAAATGATTGCCGTCTTCACGATCACACCCTGCGAGCGTTAGGGCAGCGGTACTGTGGATGAATTATAGCGCCGTCGGGAGATCGACTTAGGGCGGATTCCGAAGGCATCGATAGTCTTGCAAGACCTGTTGCGGGCAGGTTCAACGCGTGCCGGACGTTAGAGCAGGCACAGGCGGGACCATGGCCCGCCTGTTCAATTCCTGTCTTAGTGCAGGCGGCCGCTCGCATGCGCCAGCATGGTGTAGACCTTGCCGGTGTCCGACGTCAGGTAGGTCTGCGCCATGATGTTGTCGCGGTCGTTGCGCGAGACATCCTTGAGCAGCTTCTCGAAATCGTCGCAGTAGCGGTCGACGGCGGCGCGGAACTCGGCCTCGGCCTGATACTTGCGACGGATCTCGTCGAACGTCTGCTGACCCTTCAGCGTGTAGAGCCGCCTTGTGAACACGTCACGCTCGCCGCGCCGGTAACGGTTCCACAGCTCGATCGAAGCATCGTGGTCGATGGCCCGCGCGATATCGACGGAGAGCGAGTTCAGCGATTCGACGACATGCAGGGGCGAGCGCTGGGCAGGCGTAGCGCGGGGCGCTTCCGCAGTCGCTGGGGGAGCTGCCGACCTGAGGTCCTCATCGTTCGATGCCGCGGTCAGCAGATCGCGCACCCAGCCACCCTGCGGCGTGCGGGCGTTGGCATCGCCGCGCGGACGCGGTGCCGCCTCGGTCGGACGGTCAAGGTCGAGCGTGCCGCGCAATGCAGGGCCGCCCAAGGGCGCCTGAGGCGTGCGCAGGTCCGGCTGCGGTGCCGGTGCTCGGCGCGGCGGCTCGGCAGCGCGTGCGGCCGGCGCTTGCGGCGCCGGACGCAGGTTGCGTGGTTCGGACCCTTCCCCGCCGCGGCCGGACTTGGCCACGATGTCCGAAAGCTCCTTCAGGGCGTTGATCTGCTCGGAAACGGCGCGGCGGATGGCCGAAGTCGATTCCTTGGCCTCTTCCGGCATTTCGATGACGCCCTTCTTGAGCTCGGCGCGGGTCAGGTCGAGCTCGCTCTTGATCGAGCCCGCGGTGCGCCGCATCTCCTCGGTCGCATCGGCAAAGCGCTTGGTTGCCGAGTCGACGACGTCGGTGATGGCGTTGCGGATCTTGTCGGCCGACTCCATCGTCTTGCCTTCGGCGTTCTGCAGCGTCTGGCCGACGAGATTTTCGAACGAGCGCATGACCCTTTCGAGATCTTCCGACTTCTTGACCAGGCCGACGGCGAGGTCTTCGAGCGACGACTGCCGTTCGAGCGTGTGTTCGAGGTTGCTCTGGGCCGAGCTCAACAAGTCCGAAGCACTGGACAGCAGGCGGCTGTGCTCGTCGAACTTGGTGGCAATCGACGCGACCTCGCGCAAGGTGGACGACGACAGTTCCGTCAGCCTAGTCGTGTTCGAATCGACCAGACGTGCCGAGCTGGCAAAGGTCTGCGCGGCCTTCTCGGTGGTCGCGGCGAAGCTTTGCGTGCTGCCGCTCAGGCGTTCATCGACCTGGCCGAGATTGACCGCGGCCTGCTCGATCAGCTGGCCGAGCTGCGAACTGGACTTGGTCATCCGGCCGATGAGGTCGGCGACGCTGTCGGACAGCGACGAGCGGGCACCCTCGACCGCCGACAAGGTTTCGGCGGTGCGGTTGGCGAGCGCGTCGACAAGTGCGGCATTCTCGCTGCGCAGCTTCTCGGTGGCGCGTTCTGTGACCTCTTCCATGCTCTTTTGCAGTTCCGAGCCGCCCTGGGCGAAGCGCTCGACCAAAGGCCGTGCGGTTTCGTCGAGGATCTTCGACATTTCGGCCGAACGCGCCGCGAGCATGGTGTTGAGTTCGCGGGTGTTGGCGCCGATCGTCTTGGCGGCATCGTTGGTGCTCTGGCCGATATGCTGGCCAACCGCGGTGAAGGTCTCGGCGATCACATTGGCGCGCGAGACGAGTTGCGCCTCGGCGTTCGACACCTGCTCGTTGAGCTTCTGGCCCATCGTCTCGGCCGTAAAGGCGAGGCGGTTCTCGACGCCCGAGATCTGCTCTTCGACACGGGCTGCCGCGGCCGCCGCGCTCGAGGCGAGACGCTCGTCGGCGCCGGCAAGCGCCTGCTCGATTTCGCGGGCATGCACGGCCATTTCCTGGCCGGTCCGCCTTGCGCGTTCGGCAACCCGTTGCTCCGTATCGGCAAAGGCACCGACGATCGTCTCGGCATGCTCGCCGATCGTGGTGGTGCTGCTGGCGATGCGCGACACCAGCCGCTGATCCGCGTCGTCGAAGATACGGCCGATTTCCGAGGCGCGGCTCGACAGCGCTTCCGAACCCTCGGCGATGCGCGAGACGAGCTGCTGGTCGGCGGCATCGAAGATGCGGCCAAGGTCCGATGCGCGTGCGGCAAGCGCTTCGGCCGATTCGCCAATCCGCATGCCGAGCCGCTGGTCGGCGCCTTCGAAGTTGCGCAGGATGTCGCCGGCGCGCGCGGCCAGCGACTGGGCCGTTTCGATGGCGCGGGCGACCAGCTTCTGGTCGGCGGCATCGAACGTGCCTGCAATTTCGCTTGCACGAGCTGCCAGATGGTCGGCGGTGTCCTGAGCCCGGGCGGTCAGCTGATCTGCGGTTTCCTGGGCGCGGGCGGCGAGCTTCTGGTCTGCCGCTTCGAAGGTGCCGGCGATCTGATTTGCGCGAGCGGCCAGCTGATCGGCGGTTTCATGGGCACGGGCCAGCAGCGAGCTGGACGTGTCGTCCGCGCGGGCAAGCAAGGCGTTCGACGTATCTTCTGCACGGGCGTGCAGGCGACGGTCGGCCTCCTCGAAGGTGCGGGCGATGTCTTCGGCCCGCGCCAGCAGGGCGGCGGAGGTCTGCTCGGCGCGCTCGGCGATCTTCCGGTCGGCGTCGCTGAACGCGGCACCGGCCTGCTCGTGCAGGGTGCTGGTGACTTCCAGCACCTTTTCGCGCAGGGCGCCGGCGACAAACACGGCGCTCTTCTCGAGCACGGCGCGGACGTTGTCGACGCCTGTCGAGAGCGCACGTTCCATGGTGCCGGCGCGCTCCTCGATGATGCCGGTCTGGCGACTGAACGCCTGCTCGATCTTCTCGACATCGGCAGCGATCGCGTCGGAAATGCCGGTGCTTCTGGCAGCGATCTGGTCGATATGGCCCGACAGCGAGCGGTCAACGTCCTTGCGGGTCTCGGCGAGCTTGCCGAGATCGTCTTCCAGCGCGCGGGTCAGCATATTGCGGCCTTCGGACAGCTTGCCGACATGTCCAGCGATGACGTCGTCGATGTCGCTGCGGCTTTCGGTCAGCTTCTGCAGGTCGGCTTCGAGGGCGCGTTTGAGAATGTCGCGGCCCTCGGCCAGCTTCTCGACCTGGCCGGCAACCAGACCGTCGATGCTGGAGCGGCTTTCGGCCAGCTTGGCGAGATCGGCTTCCAGCGCGCGCTTGAGAACATCGCGACCTTCGGCGAGTTTCTCGACCTGGCCGGCGACCAGACCGTCGATGCTTGAGCGGCTCTCGGCCAGTTTGGCAAGATCGTCCTCGAGCGCCTTGGACAGGGTCGAGCGCTCCTGGACAAGCCTTTCCGCGTGGCTGTTGACGAGGCCACCGACGTTTTCGAGGTCGGCTTCAAGCGCTTTCGACAGCGTCGAACGATCCTGGACGAGCCTTTCGGAATGGCTGTTGACCAAGCCATTGACGCTTTCGAGGTCAGCCTCGAGTGCCCGGGCGAACTGTGCCCGGTCATCGACCAGTTTCTGCGACTGGTCGGCAATGGTCCCCTTGATCGCATTGAGGTCGGATTCCAGAGCGCGCCGCAGAATATCTCGGCCCTCGGACAACTTCTCGACCTGACCCGCAACCAGCCCGTCGATGCTGGAACGGCTGTCGGCCAGCTTGGCGAGGTCGTCCTCAAGGGCCCTGGACAGGGCGGAGCGGTCTTGGACAAGCTTGTTCATGTGATCGGCGATGACGCTGTTCACATTCTGCAGGTCGGCTTCCAGGACCCGGGAAAGCTGACCGCGATCCTCGGCCAGCTTTTCCGACTGGCTTGAGATAACGCCCTTGATCGTGTTCAGGTCGGATTCCAGCGCGCGCTTGAGAATGTCGCGGCCTTCCGCCAGCTTCTCGACCTGACCGGCGACCAGACCGTCGATGCTCGAACGGCTTTCGGCCAGCTTGGCAAGGTCGGCTTCAAGGGTCTGCGACAGCAGGCTGCGGTCCTCGGCCAACCGTCCCGAATGGCTTTCGATCAGGCCGCGTATGCCGGACAGATCATTGTCGAGCGAATGGGAAAGCTGCGTGCGGTCTTCCGCCAGTTTGGCGGAATGGGTTTCGATGAGGCTCTTGATGCCGACGATGTCGTTTTCCAACGCCTTGGCGAGCACGGCGCGGCCTTCGGCGATTTTTTCCACCTGACCGGCGACCAGACCGTCGATGTCGGCGCGGCTGTCGGACAGTTTTCCGAGATCGGCTTCCAAAGCGCGCGACAGAATGTTGCGGCCCTCGGCGAGTTTTCCGACATGTCCGGCGACCATTTCATCAATGATCGTACGAGCTTGCACCAGCTTCCCGGAGTCTTCATTCAAGGCAATAGAGAGCCTGTTGCGACCTTCTTCCAGCCTTTCGAGATGGCTGCCGAGCGATGCATCGATGGCCGCCCGCGATTCATTGACCTTGCGCAGATCCTCTTCGAGAGCGCGCGAGATCAGGCTGCGGCCTTCGGCCAGCTTCTGCACCTGGTTGGTTACTGCCGCATCGATGCCGGCGCGGCCCTCGGCGAACTTCGCCAGGTCGGCCTCCATGGCCGCGGCCATGCGCTCGCGGCTTTCGGACAGTTTCCTGCTGTGGTTCTCGACAGCTTCCTCGATGCCGACGCGGGCGTCGGCGAGCCGCTGGATGTCACTGTCGAACGAACGCGACACGACGTGACGGGCGGCTTCCATGCGTCCGGCGAAGTCGCTGGCGCGGGCTTCGAGCATAGAGGAGGTCGAAGTGACGATGTCGGCCATGTCGGCGCCGATCTGGGTCTTGCCCTGATCGATCATCGCCGACAGCGTGTCCTTGCTCTCGGCGAAGGTGTGCGCGATTTCGCGGGCGCGCTCGACCAGCGTTTCATTGATCTGGCGGGCGCGGGCCTCGAGTGCCGCATTGAGCTTCTGCGTTCCGGTGTCGAGCGCCTCGGCGCGGGTCTGGAACTCGCTGATCAGCGCCTGGCCGCGTTCGGCGAGCGTGCGCTCGATGCCGTTGAGGCTGGCCTCGAATTCGGAATTGAGGGTGCGCGCGGCGCCGCCAAGCAGCGACACCATGCCGGTGGTGCGATCGTCGAGCAGATCGGTCAACGACCGCGTCAGTCCGTCCGTGGTGTCCGTCAGCTTGGCAATGCGGGTGTCGAGAAGGCTGGCGAAGGCCTCGCCCGAGGTCGACAGGCGGTCGGTGATCGAATCGAGCCGGCCTTCGACGGAATCGAAGATCGACATCGAGCTTTCGTTGATGCGGTCGATCAGCGTGTCGCCGGAATTGGTGATTGTCATCGACAATTTGGTCGATGCATTGAGGATCGAGTCGCGAATGATGTCGGAAGCCGCGCCGATCTCGTCCTTCAGCGTCTCATGCGCGCCGGTAATCGAGGCGCGGACGCGCTCGGCATGGGTGACGACGGCTTCGCGCTCGCTGCCGAGGCCGTCGACCAGCGAACGGATGCGGGATTCATTCTCGGAATAGGAGCGTTCGATCTGGTTGACTTCGCTGTGGACAAGCGTTTCCAGTTCGACGGCGCGGGCAAGCGTGCGTTCGATGCCTTCGCCCATCGCCGCGACCTCGCGACGAACGGCCTGGCCGATCATCATGACGCGATCCTGGGCAAGGTTTTCCGGCTCGGTCAGGCGGAAGGCCACTTCGGTCATCGACTGTGCGGCGATGCGCATTTCCTGGGCGCGGCGAATCATGGCGGCGAAGGCCCAGAACAGGATGACGGGCACGATGGCCGCGACGGCGAGGCCGATCAGTTCCGGACGGGCAAGGAACTGGTCGAGCGTACGGATTCTCCAGATGCTCGGTCCGAAAAGCAGATTGGCCAAACCACCGGCACCGGCGAACCAGGCGAGCGAAACGAAGGCGACGACCCAGTAAATGGTGTTCGAGGCACGCCTGTTGAGGCTGTGCAGGAGCGTCTTGTAATCCTTCTGGCGATCGTCATTGGCCGGCGCGAAACCTGCGGGCTGGGCGCCATTGCGCGGTTCCACGGGGCGCAATTCGGCAGGTTTGGCCTTGGGCGCGGGTTTCGCTGCCTGGTTTTGGTTGACCACCGGCTCCGGGTTCTGTTCCGGCTTATGATTGCGTCCCTCGCGCGCCAGCTCGTCGGCCGCCTGGGATATCTGCGCTTCAAGATCCTCCATCGAAGCCGCGATATCGAGGTCGCCGCTGCCGATCTCATTGCTGAGGTCGAGATCGAGCGCCTTTTCCAGTTCCCTGGCCACTTCGCTGTCGAGAGTTCTCGTCGTCGGTTTCTTTGCCATGCCTTCGCTACCCTGTACTAGCTGCCGCGGGCTTATAATTCTGTTTGTCTTGCCCCGCGCAGGAGGCTGAAAATGGACCCCTCGTATCGTAATGACACAGGGGGGTAAAGAAAACATGCATTCCGCGGGATACGTAAAACTTTAAATATAAGGTTAACGGAACTGTGATTTGGACGCCGCTTTGGCAACATTTTTCCGGGCCATTCATTAACCCGTTGTCCATTGGATTCGCCTAGGTTTTTGGGCGAGTCGAAGAAACGGAGTTCGAGTTCATGCGTGGCGAAAGCGGCATCGCCTTCTCAATGCCCGGGGGAGATGTATCCGGACCAAGACGGTCACGGCCGGTCGATTTGGCACACCTTGCCCGCCAGACGATGGGTGACCGCAGCCTTGAGCAAGAGGTTCTGGCGCTATTTGTACAGCAGGCGCTGTCCGTGCGCGACAGAATAGTCGACGCCGATATCAAGGACCGGCTTCTGCTCGCCCATGGATTAAAGGGTTCGGCACGGGGCGTGGGCGCCTTTGCCATCGCCGATTGCGCCACCGAGATCGAGCACCGGCCGGAAGACGGCCAGACGCTCAAGCGGCTTGGTACGCTGATCGACGAAGTGCGCGATTTCATCGCCGCCATCAACCGCTGAATCCGCGCCGAATCCGATTTGCGGAAAAACGTCATCGGGCGGCGCTTTCATGCGGCAGTTGACTTGTCAGCCGGAGTGATTATCTCGGCTGCAACTCCCTTCAGGTGACAAATGACCAAGCTGACTTTCATTGCCCATGACGGCACGCATTTCGACATGGACGCCGAGAACGGCTCTACGGTCATGGAGAACGCGATCCGTAACGCCGTGCCCGGGATCGAAGCCGAATGCGGCGGTGCCTGCGCCTGTGCCACCTGTCACGTCTATGTCGACGAAGCCTGGACGGCTGAAGTCGGCGAGCCGGAAGCGATGGAAGAGGACATGCTGGACTTCGCCTACGACGTCCAGCCCAACTCGCGCCTGTCATGCCAGATCAAGGTCCGCGATGCGCTTGACGGCTTGGTCGTGCGGGTGCCTGCCCGCCAGGGATAAGCGCAACCTTTTTGCCAACTGATTTTTCCCGCTGTGGCTTGGCAGCGGGGCGATGGTCATGCAGTGTCCTGCTGTTTCACCACAGCGCCGCGCGTCCTCTTGGACGCGCAAAGGACGCTGTAGCACTTTTATTTGCGCGTGATCCTTTCCGAAAATCGTTCCGATTTTCGGGGTCATGCGCAGCGAGGCACAGGCATGACCGACATCACCAGGACAGACGTGCTTATTGTCGGGGCAGGGCCGGTTGGCCTGTTTGCCGTGTTCGAGCTCGGCCTGTTCGACATGAAGTGCCACCTGATCGACATTCTCGATCGGCCGGGCGGCCAATGCGCGGAGCTCTATCCGGAAAAGCCGATCTACGACATTCCAGGCTGGCCTTCGATCTCGGCGCAGGGGCTGGTCGACAAATTGCTCGAGCAGATCGCGCCGTTCAAGCCCGATTTCAGCTACAACCGAATGGTTTCCAGCCTGGAAAAACTGGAGGACGGCAGTTTTCGCGTCACCACCGACGAAAACGAGGTGTTCGAGGCCAAGGTGGTGGTGATTGCCGCCGGCGGCGGCTCCTTCCAGCCCAAGCGTCCGCCGATCCCCGGCATCGAGCCCTATGAAGGCAAGAGCGTCTTCTATTCGGTGCGCCGGATGGAGGATTTTCGCGGCCACGACCTCGTCATTGTCGGCGGCGGCGACTCGGCGCTCGACTGGACGCTGAACCTGCAGCCGGTGGCAAAGAGCGTGACGCTGGTGCACCGGCGGCCTGAGTTCCGCGCCGCTCCCGACAGCGTCAACAAGATGTATGCCATGCAGGAGATGAAGCAGCTCGAATTCCAGGTCGGCCAGGTGACCGGATTGACCGGTGCCGACGGCCAGTTGTCATCGGCCACCATCAAGGGACCGGATGGCGACGTCGAGGTGCCTTGCACGCGCATGCTGCCGTTCTTCGGCCTGACCATGAAGCTCGGACCGATCGCGGAGTGGGGTCTCAACCTTCACGAGAACCTCATTCCGGTCGATACCGAAAAATTCCAGACATCGGTGCCCGGCATCTTCGCGGTCGGCGACATCAACTGGTATCCGGGCAAGCTGAAGCTGATCCTGTCGGGTTTCCACGAAGTGGCGCTGATGGCGCAGGCCGCCAAGCGCATCATCAGCCCCGGCGAGCGCATCGTTTTCCAGTACACGACCTCATCGACCAGCCTGCAGAAGAAGCTCGGCGTCTCCGGCTGAACTTTACTCGGCCAGCATCGGCGCCGCATTGTCGGCGTAGCCGCGAAGCTCCTTTTCGGGCATCAGCGTCAGCGTGATCAGCCCCAGCAGCAATGTGGCGGCGGCGACGGCAAAGATCATCACGAACGGCTCGACCGTCGCGCTATGGCCAGCGATCCGCACGCCTTCACCGGCAAGCGGCAAGCCGTAGCCCAGAGCGACCGCGCCGAGCATGGCGACCCCAAGCGCACTGCCAAGCGAACGCAGGAATGTCAGCACGCCCGTCGCGACGCCGAGATGCACGCGATCGACGGCGTTCTGGACCGACACGGTGGTGACCGGAAACGTCGTTCCGGTTCCAAACCCGATGCAAATCGTCAAGACCTCGACCTCCAGCAGCGTTGCATATCCTGCGACGACGGCCAGCAGGCAGAGGCACAGCATGCTGAAGACGACGCCCACCATCGCAATGCGCTTGTAGTGGGTGAAATGCGGGATCATACGCCCGCTGAATGCCGCGCCGCCGACGGTCCCCAGCAGAAGCCCAAGCATCGCGATGCCCGACTCCGCTGCCGACAAGCCGAGCACCGCCTGAAGATAGACGGGCAGGTACACAGCCATGCCGACGCTTGCGGCCTGAAGCAGGAACATCGAAAGCGTGCCCGCCAGAACGATTGGATTGCCAAGCACTTCGAGTGAGATGAGCGGCTCGGCGGCGCGCATGAGCCGCAAGGCAAAAGCGCTCCAGAAAATCGCCGAACCGCAGAGAACGCCGATGACTTCAAGCGAAGTCCAGGGATAGGCGCTGCCGCCCCAGTTCAAGGCGAGCAGCAGCAGCGCCGTGGCAATTATCAGAAGCAGCGCGCCCAGGCCGTCGATGCGATGGCGCTTTGCGGCAATGGGCAGTTTCTTGAGCGGCTTGTTGATGATCGCCATCGCAAGAAAACCAAGCGGAATGTTGATCCAGAAGATCAGTGACCAGTGCAGGTGCTCTGCGAAAGTGCCGCCGAGCAACGGACCGGCAATGCTGGCGACAGCCCATGTGCCGGAGAACCAGGCGGCATAGCGTGCCCGCTCGCGCGGCGGCACGAGATCGCCGACGACGGTCTGCGTCAAAGCGAACAAGCCGCCGCCACCGGCGCCCTGGATCGCCCGCCCGACAACCAGCACAAACATGTTGGGGGCCATCGCGCTGACCAGCGATCCCGCCAAAAAGATCAGGATCGCGGCATAGACGGTCGGCCGGCGGCCGTAGACGTCGGAAATCTTGCCGTAGAGCGGAGCCACGGCTGTAGCGGTCAGGAGATAACCGGTGACGATCCATGGCAGATAGTGTGCGTTTCCGAGCGCATGCCCGATGGTCGGCATGGCCGGCGCGACAATGGTCTGATCGAGTGCCGCCAACAGCATCGACAACAGCACGCCGCCGATGATGGCGTTCTTTTCGCGCTCTGTTATCGGCGTGCCGGTTTCCGCCATCGTTTTCTCATCGACAGCCTGGTCCATGATCGTTCATCCATAAGCTTGCGATTTGACCGGCGCTGTTCAGCCGCTCCGGCTTCATGACCGTTTGGATCGCATTGGTGTTTTAAGCTCGTCTGGCGAGCCTGATATATGTCGTCCCATATAGGCCGGTTTCGACGGCGGCTCGAAAGTTTTTCGAATCTGGCACTACGTTTCGGTGAATTGGCTTTCAGTTCGGGTGCGTTCAGGCCGGCGGCAGTCGTCCGTTGCCGATGCGCTCCATGCGGTAGCGCAGCAGCCGCAAGATGCGGCTTTCGAAATTGACGCTTTCGACGCGGTCGAACTGAAGCTGGGCGCGGTCGTGCCTGGCCAGAACAGCCGCGGTGATCGCGGCCGCCTTGGCCTTGGCGGCGTTGCAGTTCTTTTGCGGGTAGGTGGCCTTCAAGGCCTCTTCGAGTTCGCCGCCATGGTTCTTGGCGATTTCGACATGGCGCTCCTCATGGCGCTTGATGTCGGCCGACAGCGTATCCCAGAACAGCCTGACATCGGCATCGGCCTTGCGCGGCCGGCGCCACTCGGGAAGGATCACCTTCACCTTGACGGTCACCACCGCGTCGGCAATCCGGCAGGAACTCGGTGTCTGCGCATAGCTGATACGGGTGGTGAAGGCCATTTGCGTGGCGCCCGGGTGCCGCGTGCCGGTGCTTTTCACCTCCGGGCCGCGTTTGGAGAGTTGTGCCTCGATGTCGTCGAGGGTGCTGCCGCCAATGGCGAAATAGCTGTACGTCTTGACGAGATTGGCCGCCGCCGCCGGGTGCGGCGTTATGGCGAGCAGCAGCGCGCAAGCCAAGGATTGTTTCACGCCCAAGGACTGTTTTTTCATGCCAAGCATGGATCGTTTCATCATGTTGCCTCTTCGACCACCTTGCTTTACGGCCGTTGCCGGCGCAATGAAATTGATCCGCCAGGGATCACACATGATTGATGAACTCCATGGTCGATGAGCAATGACGGCCAGGCGATGGCAATTGGCGCATGGACGCCATCTCGACCTTGGCGGCAAGGCCGTGGTCGTCGGCATCCTCAATGTCACGCCCGACAGCTTTTCCGACGGCGGCCAGTTCGACGCTCCTGAAAAGGCGCTGGCCCAGGCGCGCCGCATGATCGGGGAAGGGGCACTGGTTGTCGATGTCGGGGGAGAATCGACGCGCCCAGGTGCTGCCGCGGTATCGGCCAGCCAGGAACAGGCCCGCATCCTGCCGGTGATCGAAGCGCTGGCGGGCGTGAACGAGGTGCTGATTTCGGTCGATACCTATCGCGCCGACACGGCGCGGCTGGCGGTCGCCGCCGGCGCGCATATCGTCAACGATGTCTGGGGTTTGCAGCGCGAGCCCGATATTGCTCGTGTCGCCGCCGATACCGGCGCCGGGCTTGTCATCATGCATACCGGGCGGGATCGCCAGAAGCTGCCGGACGCGATTGCCGATCAGTTGGCATTCCTGCGAAGGTCGCTGGAAATCGCCCGCCAGAACGGCATCGCCGATGATCACATCGTGCTCGATCCCGGTTTCGGATTCGCCAAGGAGACGGCGGAGGAAAATCTCGACCTGATGGCACGCTTTTCGGAATTGCATGCACTCGGCCTGCCGCTGATGGCCGGCACGTCGCGAAAACGCTTCATCGGCACGGTCACCGGCCGTGATGCCGCCGACAGAGGGGTCGGAACAGCGGCGACCAGCGTCATTTTGAGGCTCCAGGGCGCCGATCTGTTTCGCGTCCACGATGTCGCATTCAACGTGGACGCATTGGCGCTCGCCGATGCTATGCTGGCGCGTCAAACCGACCGGGCGAGAAACTGATCGATGTATGTCATCCGCATGAAGAACTGCGCTTTCTTTGCCCGGCACGGCGTGCTGGACGAGGAGGAACGGCTCGGCCAGCGCTTCTATGTCGATGCCGTTCTGACCGTTGATCCAGGCCGGGCGCTTGCCGAAGATTCGATCGAGGATACAGTCCACTACGGCGTTGCATTCAGCGTCATTGAAAAGATCATCACCGGGCAGCGCCGTTTTCTGATCGAGTCGCTGGCGCTCGAAGTGGCCCGTGCGCTGACGGCGCGTTTTCCGCAGATCAAGAAAGCCGAGATCACGGTGCGCAAGCCGAACGCACCAGTGCCCGGCGTGCTCGATTATGTCGAGGTGACCGTTGTCTGGCCCGAATAGTACCGTTTATCTCAGCCTTGGCGGCAATCTTGGCGATCCGGCGAAATCCATGAGCGCGGCGCTGCGCATGCTGGATGCCGACGCGGATACGCGTGTCACCGGCGTCTCCTCGCTTTATCGCACACCGCCCTGGGGCAAGCTCGATCAGCCGGATTTTCTCAATGCGGCCGCCGAAATTTCCACCGTGCTTGCACCGCGTGCCTTGCTCGACCTCTGCCTCGATGCGGAGCGCAAGCTGAAGCGGGTGCGCGAGGAGCGGTGGGGGCCGCGGCTGATCGACATCGACATTCTGGTGTTCGGCGACCGCGTCATCCACGAGACCGGGCTGGAGGTGCCGCATCCGCGCATGCTGGAGCGCGCCTTCGTGCTGGCGCCGCTGGCCGAGATCGCGCCCGGCCTGGTTGTCAGCGGTCGCAGCATCACCGATCGCCTGGTCGCCGTCGATACCTCAGGCATCGAGCGATTGTCGTCCGGCCGGGATTGGTGGCTGGCCTAGGTGCGTTGATATTCAGGTGATACCGGCCTGCAAACGGCGCAGCGAGGCCTCTAACCCGAGAAGCCGCCACCATCCAGGAACGTCTGCTCCTGCGAGGTGGTTTCGCGGCCAAGCATCTTGTTTCGATGCGGAAAACGGCCGAATTGCTCAATGATATCACGATGTTCGACAGCATACTTCAGATAGGGCTCGGCTCTGGCCTCCGTCAGCTCGACCGAAATATCCTGGTCGGCCAGTAGCTCCGAATGCTCATAAGGCAGGTAGAGGAAAACGCGGAGTTCTTCCTCGAGTGCCAGGTCATGACCAGCCGCGATCGCCTTCTCTGCGAAATATCTGGCGAGCGGATCGGTCGCGTACATATGGCCGGTGCCGCGAAAGCAGTTCCGCGGAAACTGGTCGAGCAGGATCATCAGCGCCAGCGCGCCTTCGGCATGTTCCAGCCAGTCGTCGCATTCACGCCGCGCGGCGGCGTAGTGCAGGTCGAGAAAGCGGTCGCGGAATTCGGCATCGAATGCTTCGTTCTTCTCGAACCAGGCATCCTCGCCGGCATCGCGCCAGAATTTGGTGACCGACAGGGCTCTGCTGTCCAATTCCATACCTAATTCCTTGCTCAATCGGCGGGTTCGGACTTGTGCAGCACACCCGCGGTCTCTTCGTTGAGTGCCTGACCAGGCCGGCGCGGCGTCGAGAGCGGTGTCGGAATCGGCGTGCCGATATTGCCTCTCAGGAAGCGCTGTCCGGCGCGAATGCCTTCGGCGAGCTGGGTTTCGAAGCGGTCGGTGTCGCGGCGCCTGACATCTTCGATCGTTTCAGCCACGTCTTCGGGATCGACGCCCAGAGATTCCAGGGCCGAGCCGCCGAAAACAAGTGCGGATTCGAAGGTTTCGCGAAGTTGGTAGTCGACGCCGGCACGTATGAGCTGCAGCGCCGTTCCACGGTCGAATGCGCGGGCCAGCACGGTGAGCAGTGGGAATTCGGCTTTGATCAGCTGGGCGATGCGAACAGCCACATCGGCCTTGTCGACGCAGATCAGCACGGCGCGCGCCCGGCCGGCACCGGCGGCATGCAGGATGTCCAGCCGCGTGCCGTCGCCATAGTAGACCTTGAAGCCGAAATCGGCCGCCGCCTGGATCATTTCGACGTCATTGTCGATGATCGAGACGTCGATGCCGCGCAGCAGCAGCGGCTGGCTGGCGATCTGGCCGAAGCGGCCGAAGCCGATGATCAGCACGCTGCCGGTCAGGCCATCGGCGACGTCGACGCCGTCGAGCGACTGCTCGTCGCGCGGCGTCAGATAGCGCAAGGCGATGATGGCCAGCGGCGTCAGCACCATGGAGATGATGACGATCGCCGTCAGCGTCGCATTGGCGTTGCCGTCGATGATGCCGACCGCCGCGGCCGCCGAATAAAGGACAAAGGCGAACTCACCGCCTTGCGCCATGAAGACCGCGCGCTCAAGCGCCTCGCGGTGGCTGGTTTTCAGGATGCGGGCGACGATGTAGATGCCGAATGCCTTCATCACCATGTAGGCGACGACATAGATGGCAATCAGCCGCCAGTTCGCCGCGACCACATGCAGGTCGAGCGACATGCCCACCGCGAGAAAGAACAGACCGAGCAGGATGCCGCGAAACGGTTCGATATCGGCTTCGAGCTGATGGCGGAAGGTCGATTCGGACAAAAGCACACCGGCCAGGAAGGCGCCCATCGCCATCGACAGGCCGCTGAGCTGCATGGCGAGCGCGGATCCGAGAACGACCAGAAGTGCCGCCGCCGTCATCACCTCGCGGGCACGGGCATCCGCCAGGATGCGGAAGAACGGATTGAGCAGATAACGGCCGGCCACAACCAGGCCGACGATCGCGGCGAGGCCGATGCCGACCTCGGTCAGCCGCTCCGATAGGCTGGTGTCGGCACCGCCGGGCGCCAGAAACGCGATCAGGGCCAGCAGCGGCACGATGGCAAGATCCTCGAGCAGCAGGACCGATACGATGCGCTGGCCTTTCGGCGCGGCGATTTCGCCGCGTTCCTCGAGAAGCTGCATGACGATCGCTGTCGAGGTCAGCACGAAGCCGGCGCCGGCGACGAAGGATTGCGCGATTGGAAACCCTCCAGCCATGCCGACCCCGGTCAGAAGAAGCGCGCAGACGCCGACCTGCAACGCACCGAGGCCAAAGATCTCGCGGCGCAGGCCCCAGAGCCGCGATGGCTGCATTTCCAGCCCGATGATGAACAGGAACATCACCACGCCGAGTTCGGCGACATGAAGAATGGCTTCCGATTCGGAAAAGACGCCGAGGCCGAACGGGCCGATCACCACGCCGGCAGCCAGATAGCCGAGGATCGAGCCGAGGCCCATGCGCTTGAAGATGGGAACGGCGACGACACCGGCAGCAAGCAGCGCCACCACCTGAACCAGATCACTGCCCGATGCTTCCGCCGCCATGCCTCTTGTCCCTGTGTCTTGCAGCACTCCTTGCATGCAGTTGGAGCGGGAGGCAAGGCGAGAAATCTGCCGGGAAGGGTAGGGCGCCGTTGCAGTGATTGACCTGGTGGAACAACGGTCCCCGCTTGCTTGCCGGACGTTCGGCATCTATATTGCGTATATGTTTGACCATTCGTCCCGGCCGTCCTCGCCGCCACATATCCCGATGGATGCGCTCAGCGAAGTTCTGCAAGACTTTCGCTTGAGTGGTGTCAACTATGGCCGTTGCGAACTCCGGCACCCATGGAGCATAGACTTTCCGCAACAACAGCTGCTTCGTTTTCACTTTGTCGGCCAGGGCCCATGCTGGATTCATACTGAATCGCAAGGTTGGCAGGAGCTGCGCGATGGCGATCTGGTGCTGCTGCCGCAAGGCATCGCCCATCGGCTGGCGAGCGCGCCGGACGTTGCAGGGGGCTCGCTCGAAGGTTGCCAGGTAATCAAGTTGGGGGGCAACGTCTGCGAAGTGGTACGGCAAGGAACGGGCGCGACGAGCACCCTTTTCTGCGGCTCCATGGCCTTGGACTCCTATGCGCTCAACCCATTGATCACGTTGATGCCGCCTGTCATCAAGGGTTGCGACGTGGCCGGCAATGACCCGGTCGTCGGTCCTTTGCTGGCGGCCATGACGGTGGAGGCCTCGCAGCCGCAGATGGGCAGCGCCACGATTCTGTCGCGTATGGCCGACTTGCTGACGGCCCGGCTCATACGCTGCTGGGTCAATTGCAACGGAGCCTCGACCACCGGTTGGCTCGCAGCCATCCGCGACCCCCATATAGGCCGCGCTTTGGCGGCCATGCACCGCGACCCCGGCCACAACTGGACGCTGGGAAGCCTGGCCGGCGTGGCAGGCCAATCGCGCTCGATTTTCGCCGAGCGTTTCAGTGCGGTATTGGGGGAGGGTGCCGCACACTATCTCGCCCGCCTGCGCATGCAGCTTGCCCGCGAATTGCTAGGCCAAAACGGCTTGTCGGTTGCCGAAGTCGCTACCCGTTTGGGCTATGATTCGGAGGCATCCTTCGCGCGCGCGTTCAAGCGCATCACCAATGTCTCGCCGGGCGTTGTGCGTCGCACAATTCCCGGACGAATGGATATGAATTTCGGATTCTAAGATACATATCATCCGAGCGGACTCGCCTATTTAAGACCTCCAAACTTTGGAGATCTTTCCGTGACTGACACAACATTACAGCTTGAAGACGCCGCGACTGGCCTTGATGCCGATGCACCAGCCGCGTGGAGCGCAGCCACCTGGTTCGCGGTCATTTCATTGGCGGCCACCAGCTTTGCCTTGGTGTCGGCCGAATTCCTGCCCGCAGGTCTGCTGACGCCAATGGCACGCGATCTCGGCATCAGCGAGGGGACGGCCGGACAGGTCGTCACCGCCACCGCTTCCGTCGGCGCCGTGACGGCCATGTTGAGCAATGTTCTCATCGGCCGCCTGAACCGCAAGGCGGTGCTGGTTGGTCTCAGTGCTCTTGCGGTCGGTTCCAATGTCCTGGCGGCGCTGGCGACCGACTTCTGGCTGTTGCTGTTGGGCCGCGCCGGGCTGGGCATCGCTCTCAGCGCTTTCTGGGCACTTTCGGTCGCCGTTGTGGCGAGGCTGGTTGGCGCCAGCGCGACAGGTCGGGGCATGGCGATCGTCACCCTGGGCGTCTCGCTCGCAACCATTGCCGCACCGTCGATGGGCGCGTTGATCAGTGACTGGATAGGGTGGCGCAGTGCCATGGCCATGACGGCGGGGCTGGCCGCGCTTGCCATGCTGCTGCAGTTTCTCAGCCTGCCGACCTTGCCCGCAACGGCAAGCAACAGCCTTGCAGATGTATTTCGGCTGACCCGGCGGCGCGGCATCCAACTCGGCATGCTGGCTATCCTTTTGCTGATGACGGGGCATTTTGCCGGCTCGGTCTATGTGCGTCCCTTCCTCGAACAGGTGACACTCCTTACAACCGGACCGATTGCCTTGGCTCTGCTCGGGTTTGGCGTCGCTGCCGTGATCGGTAATGTTGCCGGCGGCCGCATGGCCGACACCAACATCCACATGGCCCTCGCAGTCACCGCGGCGTTGATGGCGGTTGCGGCACTTACTTTGGTGCTTTGGGGCTCGCATATCGGCGTTGCCTTCGGCTTCGTTACGCTGTGGGGTTTCGCCTTTGGCATGGCGCCGGTGGTGCTGCCGACCAATATGTCGCGCGCGGCGCCTGATGCGCTGGAGGCAGCGGGCAGCCTGATGGTCACCTCTTTCCAAATTGCCATCACCATCGGCGCGGTTGTCGGCGGCTATGTCGTGGACACCTATGGCGCGACTGGGCCTTTGACTCTGACTGCTATCCTTGCCGCATCGACCGCCGTCTTGGCGCTGCTGCAGCCTCGCAGCTGAACTTTGCAGCCGCCGACACAGTAGCCTCAAATCCTGCCGCCAGCGATGTTGCAGGCGCGATACACAAGTTGAGGCCGGGAACACGTTGCATCTTGCCGCAATCGAAGGCTAAGGACGCTCGGCTTCGGCCATTGGAGGGTGATCGACGATCAAGTCGCGCCCTTTTTGAGGAGATGACTGACATGAAGAAGTTTTTGTTTGTTGCCGTCGGCCTGGCGGTGCTTGCCGGTTCGGCTTGCTCGAAGGCGCCTGAGTGCACGGCGGAGATCGCAACCAAGAAGGCGCAGGACATGGCTGCAGCACTTCAGGAGGCGATCACCAAGGACCCGGCCAAGGCGGCTGATCTGACCGCCAAGGTCCAGGCGGTGACAACCAAGTATCAGGGCACCACGACATTGGCCGACGCCTGCAAGGCCTATGACGAAGTGACGGCCGCGATCAAGGGCTGACACCCTGATTTGAGATCAAGGCCTAAGCGCCTGATTCGATGGGCTCAAGTGAGAGGGCGGTGACCGTTGGGTCGCCGCCTTTTTCTTCGGATTTTTCAGTTCGGCGCGATTTCAGTTCGGCGCGATGGAACCGACTTCGACCGCGTCGACCCGCTTCAGGCTCATGCCGATCACCGGCACCAATTGGTCGTTGACGCGCACGGCGATAGTCACCGTCATCGAATTGTCGTCAGGGATGCGAGCCTGCATGACGCCGCGCAGCTGGTTGCGGTTGATGGTGAAGACCACCTTGCGGGGATCGACGACGTTGCCGCCGATGATGTCGAGGCCGGAACCGGTCGCGCCACCCATGAAGCTGCCCTTGTAGCCCTCGCGGCCCTTGCGCTCGATCTTGGCCGACATTGGCTGGGTGAACATACCGACCCGGCAGCCGCCGTCGAGCGACATGCCGACCTTGCCGTCGGGCGTCGAGCCGGTGAAGCTGCAGTTGAACTTGGTGCCCTTGTACTTGCCGGCGACGATTTCGCCGGGACCGATCCACTTGCCTTCGGCAGACTGGAAGAACTGCTTGTCCGGCTCCGCCGCAGAGGCCACTCCGGCAATGCCGACGACTGTCGTAATCACCGTTGCCAGGGACAGGACGCTGGATAGAATTACGCTTTTCATCGACGACACCCGGCAACAAAGATGCTGTTTGGAACCGGTCTGACCATGAACAAGATTGGTTAATGCTTCGTCACCGCGGGGCCGCCGCAGAGCAGTCCGGTAACGATTCCGAATGCCCGGACACTCCAGCCCGGCTCACTTGCCGGAGGGGGTCGTTGCACCGTCTTTCCTGGTTACGAACGATGTCAGCGCCGAAAGGAAGTCGCCCAATCCGGGACGTTTGGCGGCGCTGAAGGGCAGGGGTCGAGCCGTCTCCATCGCGGCGATGCCGATGCGCGCCGTCATCATGCCGTTGACGACCCCCTCGCCAAGCTTGGCCGAAAGGCGCGCGGCCAGGCCGTGGCCAACGATCTGCTGGACGAAACTGTCGCCGACCGCGATCGAACCGGTGACCGCCAGATGCGCCAGAACGCTGCGCGCCAGGCGGAAGAAACCCAGCGTTCCCGGCCGTCCGCCATAGAGTTCCGACAGGCGTCGAATGAGCCGCCCGGCCTCGAACACGACATAGGCAACATCGACCAGTGCGCGTGGACTGACCGCCGTCACCAGCGAGACGCGTTTGGCAGCTTCGAGAATCATCACTTTCGCCCTGGCATCGAGTGGTCCGAGAATTTCAGCCTCCGCCAGACGCACGAGATTGCCGCCGTCGATGATTTCGCCGCGCAATTCGGCCAGCGCGCGCCGGCCGGCCGCGGTCTCGGGTTTGGCCGAGACAAAGGCCGACAGTTCGTCGACGACCGATCGTGCCGCCTTGGGATCGTCGCGGGCGATCGCATCGAGCGCCCGCTTCTGCAGCTTTTCAACCTCGGCGAGGCGGGCGATCGCCAGGAATTCGCGAATCAGGATCACCACAAGCGCCAGCACGGCGATGGCGGCCATGCCGGCCGCCAGCCAGCCCAGCCACTCAGCGCGCGCAAAGAGGTCGCGTATGAGCTGGTCGGTCCACAGGCCGACCGCCAGCGAAACCAGCACGCCGAAGGCACCGAAGAAGATGCTGCCGAGCAGCGAGCGTTTCCTGGGGGCGACGGCTGGTGGCGGCTCTGCGGCAATGATGTCGGGCTCGTCGAAGACATCGACTTCCGCCGGTATGACCATCGCGACATCGGTTCTCATCGCGCGGGGTTTGCGCTGGGTGTCGGCCTGGATGTTGCGCGGCTCAGGGGCCGCTTGTCTCGGTGGGGCTTCCGGTTCGATGCGGAATGCCGCCGGCTTGCGGGGCGCGGTCATGCCAGATGATCTCCGATCAGGAACTGCAAGGCACGGTCGAGCCTGATATGCGGCAGCGACAGCGTGACGCCTTCGGCCGTGCGTTCGAGCTTTGGGGGACGGAAACGGACGAAGCGGATTGCAGGGTCCGCGGAGTCCTGCCTGTGATCGGCTCCCGAAACATCGAAAACCGCATCAATATTCTCCGGTAAGTCACCGGGAAATATGGCTGTTTCAGTTCTTCCATCGAAGGTTTCGCCGTTGATCTTCTCACCGGCTATCGGCGTGCCGATGATGACGGGAAGCGTCTCCCGGCCTTGCTTGACGGTGCCTTCGCGCGTCGCGCGCACCGCCGCCATGGCGACCACATCGACATCGGCGCCGGTGAAATTCGCCCGTGCCACGGCGCGGTCGGCAAGCCGCCGCACGATCGCCTGCAGGCGGTCATGGCTTTCGTGGTGCAGATGGTCGGCCTTGGTCGCCGCAACCAGGATGCGGTCGATGCGCCGCGAGAACAGATCGGTAAGGAAGCTGCCCCGGCCGGGGCGAAAACAGCTGAGGATCTCGGTCACCGCGCGTTCCAGGTCGGCCATGGCGCCCGGGCCGGCGTTCAGCGCCTGCATAGCGTCGATCAGCACGATCTGGCGGTCGAGGCGGGTGATGTGTTCCCGGAAAAAGGGTTTGACGACATGCGTCTTGTAGGCCTCATAGCGCCTGTCCATCATGGCGTGCAGCGAGCCTGCGCGCGGGCGCTTGTCGTCGATCCCGGCCAGTGGCGCGAAGGTCAGGGCCGGCGAGCCTTCGAGATCGCCCGGCATCAGGAAGCGGCCGGGCGGCAAGGTCGAAAGCGCCCGCTCGTCGAGCTTGCAGGCCTTCAGATAGGCGGCGAAACTCTCGGCCAGGCGGCGCGCCGTCATCTCGTCGGCATCGGCGTTCGGGTCGATCCCGGCCGATAGTGCCCGCCAGGCTTGCGACAGGTCCTCGCGCACCGGCAGAACAGCCATTTCAAAGGCTTCGTGGGAAAAATCGGCGAAGGATTTGCCGAGCAGCGGCAGATCGAGCAGCCATTCGCCGGGATAATCGACGATATCGACCGACAATCTGCCCGAGGAAAACATGCGGCTCCAGCCGGAAGCCGATTCATATTCGATGGTCAGCCGCAGCTCCGAAATGGCGCGCGTCGAATCGGGCCAGACGCGGTCGTTGACCAAGGCTGCGATGTGGTCCTCGTACTGGAAACGCGGCACCGCGTCGTCGGGCTGCTGCTCGAGGAAGGCGCGCGCGATGCGCCCCGATTTCTGCGCCTCAAACAGCGGCAGGCGCCCGCCATGGATCAAATTGTGGACAAGGGCCGATATGAACACCGTTTTGCCGGCGCGGGACAATCCGGTCACGCCGAGGCGCAGCGATGGGGAAAAAAGCCCGGTGGCGCGGCCCGATAGCGTGTCGAGGGCAATCCTCGCCTCGTCGGTGAAGGTGGTCAGCGATGATGCCAAAATATGCTCTCTCGAACTTCGGTCCGTCCGATATAGGCGCTGCGACAAGGCTTTGAAATGGCTTCAGAGATCGGCCGGCGTCAGGAACGCTTCGAGATAGCCGGTGCCTTGGGCGGCGCTGGCAAGATCGCCGTCGAAGCGGACGACCGCCAGGCCCGCGGTCGGGAACCCATGGTTCAGTGTGGCCCGCGCAGCCTCGTCGCCGCCGCCCGAAACTGCCATGGCAAGGTCTTCCATCATCGGGTTGTGGCCGATGACCAGCAACGAGCCCGATCCGCCATTGTTCCTGATAAGGTTGAGATAACCGGCCGCGTCCGCGCTGTAGAGCCCGTCGAAGAACAGGACCCGGCCGGTGTCGGTCTGGCCGGCCAGGCCTTCCAGCGTCTCTTTGGCGCGTTTGGCGTTGGAGCACAGCGTCCGGTCCGGAACATAGAGGCGGGAGCGCATGGCGGCGCCCATCATTTCGGCATCGGCGCGGCCGGACGCATCGAGCGGACGGTCGAAATCGCGCATGCCGGGCAATGCCCAGCCTGCCTTGGCATGTCGCAACAGATAAAGCCTGCTCACCCAACCTCCGAATGCCGAAGCCTTCCGGGATTAGCCACGAGAACGGCGTCGCGCACAATGGCCCGTGCTCTTCAAACACGGCGAATCAGCCAACGCTGGCTGCTGCAAAAGGCGCTTGCATATCGGCCCCGGGGTCACCGCGATCAGGGAAAATATGCGTCACCGGATCCAAAGTGTCGCGGCGGAGTTTGTACCAAAGCGACCGTACGCGGCTGCAAAGACGCGTGCCCAGGTACTTTAACAATTGCGTGAAACAGCGGCCGATTGCGCTTGTGCAGGCGTCGGACGACGAATATATAGGCGCCAAATTTGGGGCAGTTTGGGTGAGTCGAATGAACGACATCGTTACCGCCGATTACGTACCCTCCGAAGACGAGCCGTTCATGAACGAGCGGCAGAAATCCTACTTCCGCTCAAAGCTCGTCACCTGGAAGAATGACATATTGCGCGAAGCGCGCGAAACACTGGAAATCCTGCAGCAAGAAAACGCCAACCATCCCGATCTGGCCGATCGCGCCTCTTCGGAAACCGACCGTGCCATCGAACTCAGGGCCCGCGACCGTCAGCGCAAGCTCATTGCAAAGATCGATTCCGCCCTGCAGCGCATCGACGAAGGCACCTACGGCTATTGCGAAGAAACCGGCGAGCCGATCGCGCTGAAGCGGCTCGATGCACGTCCGATCGCGACATTGTCGATCGAAGCGCAGGAGCGGCATGAGCGCCGCGAAAAAGTCTATCGCGACGACTGAAGCTCACGGCCGGCTGTCTCGAACGAACTCGATTCTGAAAATGGCCGGTTTTCCGGCCATTTTCATTGGTGCGGCATCCACCGCTCAGGGCGCGCGAAGATCGAAAACCCTCGGCGCTTCGGACGAGGTGGTTCGGCAGCCGACCGGCGACGGTGTTTCGCGGGGATAGCGACCCGGCGGTCGCTCATTTCTTCTGGCTGGAGAGTTCACCGAGAAGCTTGGTCATCTCGTCGTCGAGCGACTGCGGCGCCGCCGGCTTGCCCACCTGGCCGCCCGAACGGGGCTGGTCCAGTGATACTTCAAGTTCTCTCATCAGCGTGTCGTCGATGCTGTCCTGCACCGGCTGCGGTGGTGGCGGGGCGTGCCGGGCGGTGTTGGCGTTGGCGGAGCCGTAGGCGGGCAACGGCGTGACATTGGTCGGCTGGTAGCTTTGCGTTGCCGGCTTCGGTGCAGGTGCCGGCGGCGCTGTCGGACGGGGGCGGGCGGGCGGCGTCGTATTCACCGGCTGTGGAGCGGGTGCCTGTCTCAGCGGCGGCGGAGCGGGTTGCGGCGGACGCGGCCTTGTCGGAGCGGCGGCCGGAACCGGCTGCAAGCCGCCATCTCCAGTCAATGCCGGCCGGCGCGGCGCCGAAAGCCGGATATCGCGCTCGACGACGACGTCGGTCGGACCGCCGATCAGAAGCAGATGTTCGATGTCGTCGCGGCGTATCAGCACCAACCTGCGATGGCTGTCGACGGCGGTGGCATCCATGACGGCCAGTCGCGTCTTGCGGTTCCGGCCGCCGGCGACGAACGTTCCGAATGTCAGGTTGCGCACCAGCTTGACGATGACGAGAACGATGACCAGCAGGACGAGCGCTGCAAACGTCCACAACAATGCTGCGGCATAACCGGGACCTGCCACGCTATCGAGCCATTGCATTGGTTTCCCCTGATCGCCCCTTGGAAGTGATAAGACACTAGACCGTTGCAGCGGGCCACCGCAAGTTGCGTTTCACGCTGTTGAACAGCTTGAAAAACTCCGAAGGCCGGAAGACATCATTTTTATCCGACATTTGCCGCCCAGGCCTTTTCCGGACTAGGAGAATGTGATTCAACCCGGTACGGGGCGGGTGTCGGAACACCGGAATTCACGAGCAGGGGGCACATGGCCAAGGAAGCGCGCGGCGATTTCTATCCGGTACCGATCGTCGACCAGAATACGCGACCGGGCGCGGTTACCCGGCTTATCATTTTCATCGTCGTTCTGACGGGGGCGGCGATCGTCTTCGGTCTTTTCCGCGAGCGCCTCGGCGATCCTTTCCTGCTCGGCATGCTCGGCGTGCTGGCGATGATCGGCGTCGGCTTCCTGTTCGCGACGGCGATCGGCTTCGTGCAGGTCACGCCACGCTCGACAGGCGACGAACTGTCGAAATCCTTCGTCGATTCGATGTCGCAGGGGCTTCTCGTCACCGACACCAAGGGCCGCGTCGTCTATGCCAACCGCGCCTATGCGGATATGACCGGAGCATCGTCTGCTGCCGACCTGAAGACCGTCGAGGGATTGCTCTCGGATGTCCCCGAAGCCTCGGTGACGATCTATCGCCTGGCGTCCGGCCTTCGCGACGGCCAGCCGGGCGACGGCGAGTTTAGGCTCGCACAGTCCATTCGGCCCGGTGCCGAGCCGGGCGCCCGCTGGTACCGCGCGCGCGCCCGCGCCTTCAGCGTTCCGGGCCAGCGGCTGCCGATGCTGGCCTGGCAGCTTGCCGACATCTCGCAGGAGCGGGCCGAGCAGGAGCGCTTCTTCCTCGATCTGCAGAAGGCGATCGATCACCTCGACCACGCGCCGGCCGGCTTCTTTTCGGCCGACCAGGAGGGCCGCGTCACCTACATCAACGCCACGCTCGCCGAATGGCTGGGCATCGACCTCACCAGCTTCACGCCCGGCGCCGTGTCTCTGTCGGAGATCGTGGCCGGCGACGGCATGGCGCTGGTCCGCTCGGTCAAGGCCGACCCCGGCACCACACGCAACGCGGTGATCGATCTCGATTTGACGACCATGACGGGCGAAGCGCTGCCGGTGCGCTTCATGCACCGCGTTTCGGCCAGCCGCGAAGGATTGAATGGGCCGACACGCACGATCGTGCTCAACCGCACGCAAGGCGAGGATGCCTCTGCCGATTTGCGGGCTTCGGAAGTGCGCTTCACCCGCTTCTTCAACTCGACACCGATGGCAATCGCCGGCGTCGACCACAACGGACGCATCCTGCGCACCAATGCGCCGTTTTTGTCGTTGTTTTCGTCTGTGGTCGATCGCGACGCCGTCGACCGTCGCGTGCGGCTCGACACGGTAATCCACGAACGCGACCGGCCGGCCTTCGCGGCTGCCTTCGAGAAAGCGCAGCAGCGGCAGGCCGACATCGAGCCGATCGACACGCTTCTGCCCGGCAACGACGAACGGCACATCCGCTTCTACGTCAACGCCGTCGCTGACGGCACCGGCGGCGAGGGCGCCGAGGAGTCGGCCATCGTCTACGCCGTCGAGACAACGGAGCAGAAGGCGCTGGAAGGGCAGATGGCGCAAAGCCAGAAGATGCAGGCAGTCGGCCAGCTTGCCGGCGGCATCGCGCATGATTTCAACAATGTGCTGACCGCCATCATCATGGCGTCCGACCTTTTGTTGACCAATCACCGCCCGTCGGACCCGTCCTTCCCAGACATCATGAACATCAAGCAGAATGCCAACCGGGCGGCTTCGCTGGTGCGGCAGCTTCTGGCCTTCTCGCGCAAGCAGACATTGCGGCCGGAAGTGCTCAACCTGACCGACGTGCTCGCCGATCTCAGGATGCTGCTGGCCCGCCTTGTCGGCAACGACATCAAGCTGAAGGTCGACCATGGCCGCGACCTGTGGCCGGTCAAGGTCGATATCGGGCAGTTCGAACAGGTGGTGGTCAACCTTGCGGTCAACGCGCGCGATGCTATGCCGGCGGGCGGCGATCTGACCGTGCGCACCCGCAATGTAACCGCCGAGGAGTGCAAGGCCTTTTCCTACCGCGAACTCGCCCCGGCGGACTATGTCGTGGTCGAAGTCGAGGACACCGGCAGCGGCATCGCGCCCGACGTGCTGAAGAAGATATTCGAGCCCTTTTTCACCACCAAGGAAGTCGGCAAAGGCACCGGCCTTGGCCTGTCGATGGTCTACGGCATCATCAAGCAGACCGGCGGCTTCATCTTCTGCGATTCCGAAGTCGGCAAAGGCTCGACTTTCCGCATTTTCCTGCCGCGTCACATCGCCGAAGCGAAAAAGGCAGGCGAGCCCGGCGATGCGCCGGCGGCGCCGGCAAAGGTCGCCGATCCGGCCAAGGATCTGTCGGGCTCGGCCACGGTGCTGCTCGTCGAGGACGAGGATGCCGTGCGCATGGGCGGCATGCGGGCGCTGACCTCGCGTGGCTACACCGTGCACGAGGCATCGTCGGGCGTCGAGGCGCTGGAAGTGTTCGAGGCGCTGGGCGGCAAGGTCGATATCGTCGTTTCCGACGTGGTGATGCCGGAAATGGACGGGCCGACGCTGCTCGGCGAATTGCGCAAGCGCCAGCCCGACATCAAATTCGTCTTCGTGTCCGGCTATGCCGAGGACGCATTCGCTAGAAACTTGCCGGCAGATGCGCATTTCGGCTTCCTGCCCAAGCCGTTTTCGCTCAAGCAACTGGCCACGATCGTCAAGGACGTGCTGGAGTCCTAGAGCCTTCCCCATGTTCCTCCTTGCGCAACGCCGTGACAACGCCATGATTGAAGGGTGAACGGCAGGAAGGCTTAGGGGAGCAACCGGTGACGCCGCACAACGAAGCGGGCAAGGACGACTATGCCGACACGGTGTTGTTGCCGGGCGACCCGCAGCGCGCCGAATGGATGGCGCAAACGTTCCTGGAAGCGCCGCGCTGCATCAATCGCCGACGCGGCACGCTTGGCTTCACCGGCTTGTTTCGTGGCAAGTCCATCAGCATTCAGGCGACGGGCATCGGCGTTTCATCGTTTCTGATCTATGCGCATGAACTGCTGGACCATTATGGCGCCCGGACGCTGATCCGTACCGGCACCTGCGGCAGCCTGACCGCAAAGGCAAAGCTGCGCAGCCTTGTCATCTCGCAATCGGCACAGGCGGAAAGCGCCCAGAGCGGCCAGGTTTTCGGCCTTTATGGACCGGCTGGCCCGGACCCGGCGCTCCTCGCATCGTCACGGGCCAAGGCGGTGGAATTTGGCATCGACCATCATGTCGGCCTGACGGTCTGCAGCGACATCTTCTATCACCCGGATGGGCGTGCCCGTTTTGCCGATGCACGGGCGCAAGGAGCCCTGGCCGTGGATATGGAAACCAGCGCGCTCTATGGCATATCGGAGCATTTCGGAGCACGTGCGCTGTCGATGTGTGTCGTGGTGGACAACATCGAGACCGGCGAACAGACCGACTATTCCGAGCGCCAGGCGCTTTTCACCGACATGAGCCGTCTGGCGCTGGCCGTCGCAGCAGAGAGCTAGAGTCCGGGTCTACTGGGTCAATCCCTTGCGTACGGCGGCGACATCGCCGGACGAGACTGCAGGAGCCGCGTTGCCCCAACTGGCGCGCACATAGGTCAAGACGTCGGCGACCTCCTGGTCTTTCAGGCGCCAGGCCAGGGAAGGCATGGCGGGCGTCGTCGGTGCATCGGCCGTGTGCACGGCCTGGCTGCCGGCAAGGACGAGCCGTGCCAGTGTTTCGGAACTGCCCTGCGCGACGATCGAATTGCCGGCAAGGGAAGGGAAAAGCGCGCCTGACCCGGCACCATCTCCACCATGGCAGGCCGAGCAATTGTCGCGATAGATTGCCTCGCCCGCGGTCATCCGTGTTGCGTCAGGCTTTGCCGGTTGGGCGCTGTCGACATCCGAGCCCAGGCTCTTGAGGTAGACTGCAACCGCCTTGAGATCGGGATCGGTCATTTTCGACGTGGAGTTCTCGATGGCCTCCGCCATCGGACCGGAGGCAATCGAATGCGCATTGACGCCGGTCTTGAGGTATTTCACCAAATCCTCTTCCGACCACTTGCCCAGGCCCGATTGCGCATTGTTGGTGATGTCGGGGGCAAACCAGCCCTGCAGGGAGGCACCTTGCAGGAACTCGCTGTCCTTATCGGCGCCAAGGAAAGATTTGGGCGAGTGGCAGGTGCCGCAATGGCCCGCGCCCTGGACGATATAAGCGCCGCGATTCCACTCCGCCGACTTGGAGGGATCCGGCTGAAAGCTTGCTTCGGTGAAGTTGAGGGCATTCCAGCCCAGCATCGCCAGCCGGATGTTCAACGGGAACGGCAGCTGATTGGCTTCGACCTTGTTCGATACCGGTTGAACCGTCGTCAGATAGGCCCACAAGTCGGAAATGTCCCGATCGTTCATCCTGGTATAGGCGGGGTAGGGCATTGCGGGGTAGAGCCGCACACCATTGTGGCCGATGCCTGACTTCATCATGCTGCGGAAGTCGGCTTCCGACCAACTGCCGATGCCCGTCTCGCGGTCAGGCGTTATGTTGGGCGGCACAAGCGCGCCGAACGGCGTTTCGAGCGGCAGGCCGCCGGCCAGCGGTTTGCCCTCGGCTCGCGTATGACAGCCTGCACAGTCGCCGAGCACCGCCTGATACTGTCCACGTATGATCTGGTCCGCCTGGTCGGCACTCCATGCCGGGCCGCCAGTGAGGGCCGCAGCACCGATGGCGAGCGTGAGAACGAGCTTGTTCATGCCTGCACCAGGGGTGCACCGGGATTGCGCAGATATTGATTGCGGATGGCATCGGCGGCGCGGAAAGCGAGCGCGCCGACCGTTCCTGTCGGATTTTTGCCGGCATTCTGCGGGAAGGCCGACGCACCGATGACAAAGACATTGGGGACGTCCCAGCTCTGGAGGAAGGTGTTGACCGCGCTCTTCTTCGGGTCCGTTCCCATGATGGCGCCGCCCGTATTGTGGGTGCTCTGGTAGGGGACGCTGTCCCAGCCTTTCTTGCGGCGGCTGACGGCGTACTGCTTTCCGCCGAGCGCCTTGGCGATTTCCTCCATCCGGTCGCAGACATAGTTCGACATGCGGATGTCGTTGTCGGGAAAATCGAACGTCATGCGCATCAGCGGCCGCCCGAAACGGTCCTTGTAGGTCGGGTCGAGGTCGAGGTAGTTGTTGCGCGTCGCGTAGCTGCTTCCCTGGGACGAGTAGCCAAGCGTGCTCTTGTAGCCCTCGACCGTTGCCTTCTTCCAGGCGCTGCCCCATTTCGGCGTGCCGGGCAGGGTCGGCCTGGTTCCGATCGGGCGCCCGTTGGTGGGAATGCAGTTGATGCCCGCACCGCCGACGAAGTCCAGCGCGCCGTGGTCGAACGCGTCACCATTGTAATCGTCGATCGTCTGGCCGAGCGCGCCTGCGGCGATGAACGGGTTGAAGTTCTTGTCGTCGAAGAACACCTGCACGCCGGCGTTTGTCTGGTAGCAGTAATTGCGCCCAACCGTTCCTTCGCCGCTGCCGGGGTCGTAGATCTTGCCGATGCCGGACAGCATCATCAGCCGGGCATTGTGCAGGCCGTAGGCGCACAGCAGCACCAGATCGGCCGGCTGGAAGTACTCCTCGCCTGAGGTATCGACGTAGGTCACGCCGCGCGCCGACTTGCCTCCGGGAGCCAGATCGACATGCAGTACCTCGCTGTCGGTGCGGACTTCGAAATTGGACTTCTTCATCAGCACCGGAAGGACGGTGGTCTGGGCGCTCGACTTCGAATAGTTGGCACAGCCGAAGCGTTCGCAGAATCCGCAATAGGTGCATTGACCCATGGCGATGCCGAGCGGGTTGACATAGGCCCGCGACATGTTGGCGGATGGGGTCGGGAAGGGATGCAGGCCGATCGACCGGCCGACCTCGGCGAACAGGGTTGGCGCGTAGGTCATCTGCATCGGCGGGTTCGGATAATCCCGCGACCTTGGATCCTCGAACGGATTGCCGCCTTCCTGCAACTGCCCCTTGATATTGCCGGCCTTGCCCGAGATGCCTGCCAGATACTCGAACTGGTCGTAATAGGGCTCCATCTCCGCGCCGGTCACGCCCCAGTCCTCGACCTGGAGATCGGCGATTCTCGATGCACCATATTTCTTCGTCAGATTGGTCTTTATCTGAAAATCTGAATCCCAGAACCGCCAGGTGTGGCCGTTCCAGTGGACGCCGGCGCCGCCGACGCCGTTGCCGGGGAGGAAGGAGCCGAAATCGCGCATCGGCAGCGCCTTCTGCGACGGGTCGTTGCGCACCGTCATGGTTTCCACGGCGGGCTGCAGGAAGAGGTCGCGCCGGATGCTGTAGCGCAACTCATCCTGCGCGTAGCCGATGTTGAAATCGGTTGCCGTATCGCGCCAGGGGCCGCGTTCTATAGCCACCACGTCCAGGCCCTGATCGGTCAATTCGTGCGCCAGAATGGATCCCGTCCAGCCGAGGCCGACGATCACGACGTCTTTGCGAGGCAGTATGTTGGTCATGATCAGGCGCCTTTGCCGAGCCATTCGGGGCGCCCGATGATCGAGACAGGCGGCTGCGGATATGGCTGATTGTGTTTGCTGACATGGTCGCGATAGTCGTAGCGGGCGCCTGGAAAACCAAGCATGCGCCACGAGACCATGTCCTTGTTGCCGCCATAGACGGGGTCGGCAAAGAACCCCTCCATGGTGTTCTGCAGCAGAAGCCCGAAGAAACCCGGCCCCTTGACGCCATTGGGCAGGTCGACCTTCCCGGCCTCCATAGCCGTCAGGAAGGCATCCTGTTCGGCCGGTGCGAGCTCGACGAATGTCTTGCCGTCCCGCTGTTTCAGGAAAGCGTCGATGGCGGCAAGCCCGGTGCGGTAACGCTGCGCCGGATTGGCCTCGCCCTGATAGCCCTGGGTGGGCAGTCCAGGCAGAAACGGGCCTTGCGTGTAAAGCCGGCTCGACGCACCGAACGCCCCCATCAACTGCCTGTCGATATAGACGGCGCAACCGGCTTCCTTGCCGCCCATGCTGAGCTCGTCGGCCGGAATGATGCGGTCGACGATCGCCTCGACTAGGGCTGCTTCCTGGGCCGAGAAAAAGTGCCAGCCGCCTGCCACGACCTGCGTCGGTGGATCGGATGCCATTGGCGTCCAGGGCAAAGTGCCCGAGAACGATCGCGCAAAACCGGCCGATGTCGCGGTTGCCGTAAACATTGCGACCGAGGACAGGAAAAGACGCCGATTCATTCGGACAGGGTTGCGACGGTTCATATTAGGAATCTCAAAAATAAGAGAGCGCGCTTGGGAAGTGATGCCCAAGTATTCATGACAACGATAGTTAGGTTAAGCCGCAGATCGAATGCCGATAGACTGCGAGATGAAAATGAGCTCGTCAACCACATCACAAAATCGTTAGCGAGGGTTTGGTCTACTGTCGACCAGGTCTGCTTGTGCTGTTGGAAGCCGGTTTTCGCCCGGAACTTGGGCTGCAGCGTCGCCTCTTGCAGAGCGTCCTGGCATACGCGGCCGGATACTGGACCGATAGAAACAGCATCGTGCCATCAGGCATGAATCAGGGACAGCCACAGACCGGCTGGCGTTCGAGGTAGTGGTCGACACCAGGGCGCCACCGCGACGTATCACGAGGCGTTCCGGACCCCTTGATCATACCTGCTCAGCTGGCAAGCAGCCTAATGAGTTTACGACCTGGACGACGCCTTGTAGACTGAACACATGGCGCTCAAACGGATGGACAACATAGGAATCGTCGTCGATGACCTCGAAGAGACGATTGGTTTCTTTGGCGAGCTCGGCCTTGAGCTCGAAGGGCGGGCCACGATCGAAGGAGAATGGGCCGGACGTGTCACTGGACTGGGCGATCAACGCGTCGAGATTGCCATGATGCGGACGCCGGACGGCCACAGCCGGCTCGAACTGTCCCGCTTCCTCACGCCGCCTGTCGTCTCGGATCACCGCAACGCCCCGGTTAACGCCCTCGGCTACCTCCGCGTCATGTTCGCCGTGGACGACATTGACGGGACGCTTGAAAGGCTCCGCAATCGCGGTGCGCGGCTCGAAGGCGAAGTCGTCCAGTATAGAGACGTGTACCGGCTCTGCTACATTCGAGGGCCCGGAGGGCTTCTCATCGGGCTCGCGCAAGAACTCAGCTGAGCGCAATGCGCTAAGCAGCCTCCCGTTTCGGCACCATCTGCTCATCCATCCCCGGCCGATGGCCGCGCAGATAGAGCGCGCAGGTGGTGCGCAGCATCGACGCAAAGTTCGGGATGGCGCCGTTGATCTCTATGGCTTCGTCATAGAGCTTGGAGATGAATTTCGGCGTCGTCAGGTTCTGGTTTTCGGCGATCTCGTCAAGCAACGCCCAGAACGTCGCTTCGAGCTGGATGCTGGTCGAGTGACCGTCGATGCGAATCGAGCGGTTGATCTGGCGATAGCCTTCGGGGTCCTGGCCCGCAAACACCCTGCACATCCGACAAACCTCCCATGATTGTTGGTCTTGGGTGGACGGGCGTGCAGTTTGATACTGCTTGACCTGTCCCCACACGTATTCTCGGGCAAAATTGCCGGTCCGGCAATCGGACTTTCGTCCCGTTCGCGGCTGCGGCCGTGGTAACCGGCTGCCACCACCTTTTGTCCGCGCCGCGCATAATCGCCTCCACACCAGCGCGGAGACTGATTTGGCCAAGGCGATCCACAGTATGATCCGGGTTCTCGACGAGACCCGATCGGTCGATTTCTACAGAAACGCCTTCGGGCTCAATGTCGCCGACAGGCTGGATTTCGAGACGTTCACGCTCCTTTACCTCAGCAATGCCGAGGCAGGGTTCGAGCTCGAACTGACCGTGAACAAGGATCGGCAGGAAGCTTACGGGCTCGGCGACGGCTACGGTCACTTCGCTGTCTCCGTCGCCGACCTCGACAGCGAACATGACCGTCTCGGTGCGCTTGGCCTGAATCCGAAGAAGATCGTCGAGTTCAACCGCGACGGATCGCTGATCGCCCGCTTTTTCTTCATCGAGGACCCCGACGGCTACAAGATCGAGGTTCTGCAGCGCGGAGGTCGCTTCCAATAGGAGACATAGCAGTCGCGCCGGCAGGTGCGGCGCCAGCAAACGCACTCTCAACAGTGCACATAGCAAGCAGGGAGGAATAAAATGGTCACGATCTATGACGCGAAGCCCGGGCTTTCACGTCGCGAGCTTCTCAAACGCGGCGGCATCGGCGCGCTGCTCGTCATCTCCGGTAGCGCCGTCATCAGTCCTGAACATGCCTGGGGGCTCGAGACATCGGCACTCAAGCCCGAAACCATGGCGACGCTGATCCAGATGGCGCGCGACATCTATCCGCACGATCAGGTGCCGGACAAATACTACGCCATTGCCGTGAAAGGTCATGACGAGCAGGCCGGCAAGGACGCCGCCTACAAGGCGATGCTCGAGGATGGCGTCGCCGACCTCGACAAGAAATCCGGTGGCGGCGGCTATCGCGGCCTCGGCTGGGAGGACCAGCGCGTCGGCGTGCTGAAGCAGATCGAGGCGACGCCGTTTTTCCAGGCCATCAGAGGCGGCCTTGTGGTCGGCCTCTACAACCAGAAAGAGGTGTGGCCGATCTTCGGCTACGAGGGCGAGTCCTATTCCAAGGGCGGCTACATCGCGCGCGGTTTCGACGACATCGAGTGGCTCTGAGCCCCGTCGTTCCTGAACCCGCAAACAGAAATCATGGGAGGAAACCATGGCAGCTTCATTTGATCTGAACAACGACGGCGTGGTCGTCATCATCGGTTCGGGCGCCGGCGGCGGCACGCTCGGCAACGAACTTGCCCAGAAGGGTGTCGACGTCGTCATCCTGGAAGCCGGCGCGCGCCACGAATACGAGGATTTCGTCAATGACGAGTGGGGTTCGTTCGCCCAGCTCGCCTGGACCGACAAGCGCACCACGTCCGGCGACTGGCGCGTGGCAAAGGATTTTCCGAACCTGCCGGCCTGGATCGTCAAGTCGGTCGGCGGTTCGACCACGCATTGGGCGGGAGCTTCGCTGCGCTTCCAGGAGCACGAGTTCAAGACGCTCTCGACCTATGGCAAACTGGAAGGCGCCAACCTGCTCGATTGGCCGATCACGCTGGCCGAGATGGAGCCCTACTACGCCAAGGCCGAGGCCAAGATGGGCGTCACCGGCACCAATGACTGGCCGCGGCTGCCGGGCAACAACAATTTCAAGGTGTTGAAGGCCGGCGCCGACAAGCTCGGCTACAAGGAATGCCACACCGGCAACATGGCCATCAACTCGGTCGATCGCGACGATCGTAATTCCTGCCAGCAAACCGGCTTCTGCTTCCAGGGCTGTAAATGGGGCGCCAAATGGTCGACGCTCTACACCGAGATCCCCAAGGGCGAGGCGACAGGCCATCTCGAAGTCAGGCCGAATGCCATGGCGATCAAGATCAACCACGACGCCAGCGGAAAGGTGACCGGCGTCGTCTACGCCGACAAGGACGGCAAGCTGCAGGAGCAGAAGGCGCGCATCGTCGCGGTTGCCGGCAACTCGATCGAGAGCCCAAGGCTGCTGCTCAATTCGGCGTCGGGAAAATTCCCCGATGGGCTTGCCAACTCGTCGGGCCAGGTCGGCAAGAACTACATGCGCCACACCACCGGCTCGGTCTATGCCATCTTCGACAGGCCGGTGCATATGTATCGCGGCACCACCATGGCCGGCATCATCCGCGACGAGGCGCGGCATGATCCGTCGCGTGGGTTCGTGGGCGGCTACGAGTTCGAGACGCTGTCGCTCGGCCTGCCGTTCATGGCCGCATTCCTCGATCCGGGCGCCTGGGGGCGCTCGTTCACCACCGCACTCGATCACTACGACCACATGGCCGGCCTGTGGATCGTCGGTGAGGACATGCCGCGCGCGGAGAACCGCATCACGCTGCATGCAGACGAGAAGGACGCACACGGCATGCCGATCGCCGACGTGCATTTCGACGACCATCCGAACGACACGGCGATGCGTAACCACGCCTACAAACAGGCTACGGCACTTTACGATGCGGTCGGCGCCACCCGCACCTTCCCGACGCCGCCCTATCCCTCGACCCACAATCTCGGCACCAACCGGATGAGCGAGAAAGCGGAAGACGGCGTCGTCAACAAGCACGGCCAGGCGCACGACATCAAGAACCTGTTCGTGTCGGACGGCAGCCAGTTCACCACCGGGGCCGCCGAAAACCCGACCCTGACGATCGTGTCGCTGGCGATCCGCCAGGCCGACTACATCGCCGCGCAGATGTCGGCAAAGACGATCTAGTCACATCCTCCCGACGGACTGCTGGCGCGGAACCCGCAAGGTTCCGCGCCTTTTTCTTGCCGCCTTATTGCTTGGTGCAGGTCGATGCGGTGAAGGCGCCGTCGGGTTGCTTCATGATGATGTCGAAGGAGGGCACGGTTTCGCCGTCCAGCGTCGCCTGGGTCAGCGACAGCGAGTTGCCGCCGGCGGTGTAGCCGCCCAGTGGTCCCAGCCAGGAAATCACGCCGTTCGCATCCATTTGGTAGTTGTACCCTTGCTGAGCGGGGCCGAAGCCGCCGAGGCTGGTGTAGACAGGGCCGCTGTAGACGTTCCCCTTGATGGTGATGTCGCCGAGGCTGAGGAACATGCCAAGCAGGTACACTTCGCAATGATAGGTGCCGTCAGGCATCTTGCCATCGCTGAAATCGGCTCGCGCGGCTCCGGTTGCTGCGGCCAGAAGCAGTATGCCGATGAAAAAGCGTGAAATCCCTGAAATCATGACGTCGCTCGTTTGAAGAGCGAGCTTGCCCTATTTTTGCACCGCGCCGCAACATCGGTCGCCCAAGGCGCCGCTATTCAGATCAAAATCTAGGCAGTCTGGGAGAATGAGCGAAAATTGGGCAAAAACTGTGTAAGCTGCGCAAATTTCCCTCAATCGAGTTCTGGCCGGCTCTCTTTGTTTTGGAAGCCGCGATATCCAAGGCGCTGATATCTATGAACTATTTGTACCCTTTCGGGATCGCTGGAGCGGTTGGCATGGGGGTTGCATTGTAGTGTTGCAGTGCAATCAACTAGCTTGGGAGTCCGTAATATGAGGGGTAATTTCTCGACAATAACAAAAATGTTTTCGGCTGGTGCGGTCGCCGCCGGCCTGTTGATGTCGGCTCCGGCCAAGGCCGCCGACGACACGATCAAGGTCGGCATTCTCCATTCGCTCTCGGGGACCATGGCGATTTCGGAGACGACACTGAAGGACGCCATGCTGATGCTCATCGACGAGCAGAACGCCAAGGGCGGCCTGCTCGGCAAGAAGCTCGAGGCGGTCGTCGTCGATCCGGCTTCCAACTGGCCGCTGTTTGCCGAAAAGGCGCGCGAACTGATCTCCAAGGACAAGGTTGCGGCGGTGTTCGGCTGCTGGACCTCGGTGTCGCGCAAATCGGTGCTGCCGGTGTTCTCCGAACTCGACAACATCCTGTTCTATCCGGTCCAGTATGAGGGCGAGGAGAGCGAGCGCAACGTGTTCTACACGGGTGCGGCGCCGAACCAGCAGGCGATCCCGGCGGTCGACTATCTGATGAGCGAGGACGGCGGTTCGGTTAAGCGCTGGGTGCTGGAAGGCACCGACTACGTCTATCCGCGCACCACCAACAAGATCCTCGAGGCCTATCTGAAGGCCAAGGGCGTGGCGGCTGAAGACATCATGGTCAATTACACGCCGTTCGGCTTCTCCGACTGGCAGACCGAGGTTTCGGCGATCAAGAAGTTCGGTTCGGCCGGCAAGAAGACCGCCGTCGTCTCGACCGTCAACGGCGACGCCAACGTGCCGTTCTACAAGGAACTCGGCAACCAGGGCATCAAGGCCGAGGACATTCCGGTCATGGCCTTCTCGGTCGGCGAGGAAGAGCTTGCAGGTCTCGACACCGCGCCGCTGGTCGGCCATCTCGCCGCCTGGAACTATTTCGAGAGCATCGATACGCCCGAGAACAAGAAGTTCATCGCCGACTGGCACAAGTTCATCAAGAACGACAAGCGCACCACCAACGACCCGATGGAGGCCCATTATATCGGCTTCAACATGTGGGTGAAGGCGGTCGAGAAGGCCGGCACCACCGATCCGGACAAGGTCATCGACGCCATGATCGGCGTGTCGGTGCCGAACCTGACCGGCGGCTATTCGACGATGATGCCGAACCACCACATCACCAAGCCGGTGCTGATCGGCGAAATCCAGGCCGACGGCCAGTTCGAGACCGTGTCGCGCACGCCGGGCCTGGTGATGGGCGACGAATGGTCCGACTATCTGCCTGATTCCAAGGACCTGATCTCGGATTGGCGCGCGCCTCTGTCCTGCGGCAACTTTAATGTTGCCACCGGCAAGTGCGGCGGCAAGGGCACGAACTGATCCCTCCCAGGGCTGACCCAGTCAGACCGCGCGCGTCCGGACGGCTTCCTCCGCCGTCCGGACGCCCACTTCAACCTTCAGGGGTTACCAGAAACCGATGACCTTAATCCGCACGGGTTTGATGCTGTTGTTCCTGCTGGCGACACTGTCGTCATCGGGCGCTGGCGAAACCGATCTGCGCGGCATCATCGCCAAATTCGCCACGGCCAAGGGCTTTTCCGAGATCGGAGCCGTCGTCCACGAACTGGCAGCCGCCGGCGACCCGGCGGTGGAGCGGCCGCTTGCGGCACTTGCCGACGGCAACCTCTATGTCCGCAAGGCCGATTCCCTGGTGTTTGTCGGCAAGGAAGCGGGCGAGAGCGTCCAGCTTTCCGACCCGTTGAGCGGGGAGGCATCGGGTGAGGCGGCCAAGGACGGCATCACCAAGATCAAGGTCAACAACACGCTGCGTCGCGTCATCCGCGATGCGTTGGGCACGCTGACGCTCGGCGCCAAGGATCCGGCTGTCCGCATCGCCGCCGCCGACACCATGTTCAAGACACCTGACGCCGCAAATATCGCCCCCCTCGATACGGCGATCGCCGGTGAGGCCGTGGCCAGCGTCAAGGCTCTGCTCGAACAGGCCCGTGCCGCGTCAGTTCTTGTCTCGGATCGGCCCGAAGCCGACAAGCTCGCCGCCATCGCGCTTATCGGGGCACGGGGCGATCGCGATGCTGTTTCGCTGCTCACTTCGGTCGTGGCGAATTCCACTGACGCGGTTAGGCAAGCGGCGACAGCCGCGATCGCCAACATCAATTCGACGCTGGCCTTCTGGGACGCCGGGCAGAACATCTGGTACGGCATCTCGCTGGGCTCGGTGCTGCTGCTGGCGGCAATCGGCCTCGCCATCACGTTCGGCGTCATGGGCGTCATCAACATGGCGCATGGCGAGATGGTCATGCTCGGCGCCTACACGACCTTCGTCGTCCAGCAGGTGATCCGTACATCCTTCCCGGACCTGTTCGACTGGTCGCTGGTCATCGCACTGCCGCTCGCGTTTCTCGTCGCGGCCCTGGTTGGCCTGATCATCGAGCGCGGTGTCATCCGCTTCCTCTATGGCCGGCCGCTTGAAACGCTGCTGGCGACATGGGGCGTCTCGCTGATCCTGCAACAGGCCGTGCGCTCAATCTTCGGGCCGACCAACCAGGAGGTCGGCAACCCATCCTGGATGTCGGGCTCGTTCAATGTCGGACAGTTGGCGATCACCTGGAACCGCCTGTGGATCCTGGTTTTCGCGCTCGCTGTCTTCGGCATCCTGCTCTACGTGATGAAGCGCACGCCCTGGGGCCTGCAGATGCGCGCCGTCACCGCCAACCGGCGCATGGCTGCCTCGATGGGCATCAGGACGCCGTGGGTCGACGCGCTGACCTTCGCGCTCGGCTCCGGCATTGCCGGCATTGCCGGCGTCGCGCTGAGCCAGATCGACAACGTCTCGCCCAATCTCGGCCGCGGGTACATCATCGGCAGCTTCATGGTCGTTGTCTTCGGCGGCGTCGGCAATCTGTGGGGCACGCTGGTCGGCGCCTTCTCGCTCGGCATCGTCAACAAGTTCCTCGAGCCTTATGCGGGCGCGGTGCTCGGCAAGATCGTCGTGCTGGTGCTGATCATCCTGTTCATCCAGAAACGCCCGCGCGGCCTGTTCGCGCTCAAGGGCAGGGCGGTGGAAGCATGATCACGGGACGCTTCTTTGCCGCCGGCGCGGACCGCCGCATCGCCATTACGATCTCCATCCTGCTGGCGGTGGCCGTCATCGTGCCGTTGCTCAACCTTGCGGTGTCTCCTACCAGCGCCTTCTACATCCCATCCTACATCGTCGCGCTGACCGGCAAATATCTCTGCTATGCGCTGCTCGCCTTGGCGCTCGATCTGGTCTGGGGCTATTGCGGCATCCTTTCGCTCGGCCACGGCGCCTTCTTCGCGCTCGGCGGCTATGCGATGGGCATGTATCTGATGCGCCAGATCGGCTCGCGCGGCGTCTATGGCAATCCCGTCTTGCCCGACTTCATGGTGTTCCTGAACTACAAGGAACTGCCATGGTTCTGGTATGGCTTCGACCATTTCTGGTTCGCCGGCCTCATGGTGCTCGCGGTGCCTGGCCTGCTCGCTTTCGTCTTCGGCTGGTTCGCCTTCCGCAGCCGCGTCACCGGCGTTTATCTCTCCATCATTACCCAGGCGATGACGTATGCGCTGCTGCTTGCCTTTTTCCGCAACGATATGGGGTTCGGCGGCAACAACGGCCTGACCGATTTCAAGGATATTCTGGGCTTCAACGTGCAGGCCGACGCGACGCGCTCGGCGCTGTTTGCCGCCAGCGCGGTGATGCTGGCACTTGCCGTCTTCGTCACCTGGGCGATCGTCGGCTCAAAATACGGCAAGCTCTTGATGGCGGTACGCGATGCCGAGAGCCGCACGCGCTTTCTCGGCTGGCGGGCGGAGAACGTGAAACTGTTCGCCTTCACCGTCTCGGCCGTCATGGCCGGCATAGCCGGCGCGCTCTACGTGCCGCAGGTCGGCATCATCAATCCGGGTGAATTCGAGCCGGCCAATTCGATTGAAGTCGTCGTCTGGGCGGCTGTCGGCGGGCGCGGCACCATTGTCGGGCCGATCATCGGTGCGTTGCTGGTCAATGCCGGAAAATCCTGGTTCACCGGCGTACTGCCGGAGTTCTGGCTGTTTGCATTGGGTGGACTGTTCGTCGCCGTCACGCTTTTGCTGCCCAAGGGCATCATCGGCATGTGGGACAGCTGGCGCGGCAACGCCAAGGCGTTGCGGGCAGCTTCCGTTGCCGAGGAAGCCGGCAGCGACTCCGACGTCCCGCCACCGGCGAAAGTCGTGCGCAGCGAGGCGAGAAAGCCAGGTGACTGGTCCGCCAGCAACCCCGAACCACAGCCGGCGGAGTGAGCGACCATGTCAAAGTCGAACACGATCCTTTATCTCGACGGCGTCTCGGTCTCCTTCGACGGCTTTCGCGCCATCAACAATCTGTCGCTGGTGCTCGACAAGGGCGAGATGCGCGCCATCATCGGCCCCAACGGCGCCGGCAAGACGACGATGATGGACATCGTCACCGGCAAGACGCGGCCCGACGAGGGCGAAGTGTTCTTCGACGGCCAAGTCGATCTGACCAAGCACGACGAGGCCGAGATCGCCATGATGGGCATTGGCCGTAAATTTCAGAAGCCGACCGTCTTCGAAAGCCACACGATCGAGGAAAACCTGATGCTGGCGCTGAAGGGTCCTCGCTCGATCTTCCCGGCGCTGTTTCACCGCCGCTCGGCCGCCGAGACGCGGCAGATCGATGACATCCTCGGCATCATCCGGCTTGGCGACAAGCGTGACGAACTGGCGGCCAATCTCAGCCATGGGCAAAAGCAGTGGCTGGAGATCGGCATGCTCTTGGCGCAGGACCCGAAACTGCTTCTGGTTGACGAGCCGGTCGCCGGCATGACCGATGCCGAGACCGAGGAAACCGCGCGGCTGCTCAAGGATATCGCCCGCGACCATTCGGTCATCGTCGTCGAGCACGACATGCATTTCGTGCGCGAGCTCGGCGTCAAGGTCACCTGCCTGCATGAAGGCTCGGTGCTCTCGGAAGGCACACTCGATTTCGTGTCGGCCGACGAGCGTGTCGTCGAAGTCTATCTGGGGAGATGAGCGTGGTCTGGCGGGTTCAATTCCATCACTTCGATCTGTCGTTTCTCAAATTCTGGAGAAAGCGCTGACATGCTCGAAGTTTCCAATGCCACGCTGCACTACGGCGCCGCCCAGGCGCTGCGCGGCGTGTCGCTGAAGGCGGGCGCCGGCAGGATCACCTGCGTGCTCGGCCGCAACGGCGTCGGTAAGACCAGTTTGATGAGATCGATCGTCGGCCACCACCGGCTGACGAGCGGAAGCGTTGCCTTCGAGGGGAAGGCGCTCGACCGGAGCGCGGCGTATGACCGCGCCCGGTCGGGCATCGCATTCGTACCGCAGGGCAGGGAGGTCTTTCCGCTGCTCACCGTGCGGGAGAACCTGGAATCAGGCTTTGCGCCGCTGAGGCGAGCCGACCGCAACATTCCGGCGCATGTCTTCGAATTGTTCCCGGTGCTGAAGCAGATGCTCGGCCGTCGCGGCGGCGATCTTTCCGGCGGCCAGCAGCAACAGCTCGCCATCGGGCGGGCGCTGGTGATGCGGCCGAAACTGCTCGTGCTCGATGAACCGACCGAGGGCATACAGCCGTCGATCATTAAGGACATCGGCCGCGCCATCCGCTATCTGCGCGACCAGGCGGGCATCGCCGTGCTTTTGGTCGAACAATATCTCGATTTCTGCCGCGAGCTCGCCGACGAGGTCAACATCATGGACCGGGGCGTGATCGTCCATACCGGCCCGGCTGAAGATTTAGACCGGGCTGATGTGCGGAAGTTCCTTACCGTCTAGAATTGGCGGTGAACTTCAGTTGGCGATCCGAAGTTCTTGCCAAGTCCAATATTTCTCCATCCGATCACCTGCGTCTCTGGCACGCTCAATATCGCGTGCTAGTCTTTTCCATGGCTTTGTGAGTCGGCCGCTTCCGTATCAGTCTGGTTATCGCAGATCGAGGACCACGGCCAATGCCGGGCAAGTTTCACGCAAGCAAGGCTGCCTAGCTTCCCTCCTGCGATCTCTGTCGTTCAAACGCGTTTGGGCACACAGGCTAAAGGACAGCCATGGAACGTTACGTCGAGGATTACCAGAAGCGGCGGCTTACCGAACGCGTCGACATCATCGCTGCCATCAATATCTTAAGATCACAGGGCTGCGACTACGACGATCTGATCGAGGAGATCACCAAGGTCTTCTATGTCGATCTCGATACCTTCAATGAGATTGTCATGGCGGCCTAGGAGCCGCATTCGTCTCCCCACGATCAGAGGCCGGTGTTGCGCGATTAGCTTGCGCGCCTGAACGGAGACGCGGTGACGCGGTTACGGCCTCCGCGCTTGGCGTCGTAGAGCGCCTTGTCGGCGGCGTTGAGCACCTTGTCGAAGCCGAGGCCTTCCTTGGTGCCGAAAGCAAATCCGGCACTGACGGTGCATATCAGCGAGCCTGTCTCGGTTTCGATGCGGTGCGCGGCGAAAGCTGCCCGTATGGCCTCGGCGGTGGCCTCCACCGTTTCGGGCAAGGTCCGCTTCAGCACCAGCGCGAACTCCTCGCCGCCCATGCGCGCGGCGACGTCGGCCGGGCGGCGATTGCTGGCGAGTTCCCGTGCAAACACCCTCAGCACTTCATCACCGGCGGCGTGGCCGAATTCGTCGTTGATGGCCTTGAAGTTGTCGAGATCGAAGACGACCACCGCCGTGAAGGCGCCGACCGGCGCATCGCCGTGCAGGTCGAACAGGGCGCGGCGGTTGAGCAGGCCGGTCAGCGGGTCGGTCAGGGCATTGTGGCGGTGATGCCGGGCCAAGCGTCCCTGATTCAGGGCCAGGGAAAGCGCTCCAATCCCGGTCATGCTGGCGATGACGATGATGAGGCTCAGTTCCTCGGCCCAGTTGCTTGGCGCATGTCCAAGGACCAGCTTTCCGTCCAAGGCTAAAACCATGGCGCAGAGAGCGAAGGATGCGGCCGTGGCAGAATAGAGCGCGGTGATACCGATCGTCAGGGCAGGGGCTTCGTCGCGGCCCTTCCAGTATTCGACCGCCGTTGCGAACAGAAGCAAGGCGGCGAAGGCATTTTCGAACATGAAGCCCAGCCCGTCATAGCCTAGAGCCATGGGAGGCAACGTCACGGCCAGCGAAATGGCGCTGCCAAGTACAGTTCGGGGCACTGGCGAGCCGCCGGTTCTGAACTGGTAGGCCGCGCCTAGCATTGTCGAGAAACCGAGCAGGAGGAAAGCCAGCGTGGCGACGCCCAGCAGGCGCCCGGGCATGTCGATATAGGCGTCATAGACAAAAATATCGCCGACCACGAACACCAGGCTGATCGCCCATGTCAGCAGGAATTTCTCCGAGCGAGCGGTCAGCCACATGCCGAACAATGTCAGGCTCAGGCAGGCAGCGGAAAAACCGACAGCCAGGAGAAGTGAAGTGTAGTCGAGCGACATGCCCCTCGTCCTTGCCCGTGGCGGCCCAGATCTGCGACTGGTCTGGCTGGATTCATGCAGCAAGGAGGTATCGATAAGGTTACGACGGTGGCGAAGATGCCATGATTCCGCTGCGTCAGGGCACCGGTTGACCCTGGTCCACTCGCTTCATCAGTGCCATGGCGCCGAACGGCGCGCGCACCTTGCCCTCGGTGATGAAATAAACGAACACGTCGCGTGGCTTGACCGGCGCATCGGTGGCGGGGTCGGCGCGCCGCAGGTCGGCCGGCTGCTTGCCTTGCGCCCAGGTCTTTACCCGCGCGGCCCATTCATCGAGGCCTTTCGGCGTATAGCAGTCGGGATTGTCATCGCTGCCGGTCTGCAGTCGGGCGTAGACGAAATCGGCGGTGATGTCGGCGATATCAGGATATTTGGCATGGTCGGCGTAGACGATCGCGGCCTTGTATTTTCGGGCAAGTGCTGCGAATTCCGGCACGACAAAACTGTCGTTGCGGACTTCGAGCGCATGGCGCAGCGCAACGCCGTCCTGCTTTTCCGGGAGCAGCTTCAGGAAGGCTTCGAAATCGTCCGGATCGAATTTCTTGGTCGGTGCGAACTGCCACAGGATCGGCCCGAGCTTTTCGCCGAGCGCCGCCACGCCGGAGCCAAGGAAGCGCATCATCGATTCGCCGGCCTCGCCCAGCACGCGCCGGTTGGTGACGAAGCGGTTGCCCTTCAGCGAATAAACAAAGCCGTCCGGCGCCTCGCTGGCCCATTTGACGAAGGTCGGCTCCTTGAAGCTGGAATAGTAAGTGCCGTTGACCTCGATGCTCGGCACCTGGCGAGTGGCGTAGTTCAACTGCTTGGCCTTGGAAAGCTTGTCGGGATAGAAGGAGGTATCCCAGGGTTCGAAGGTCCAGCCGCCCATGCCGGCGCGGATTGTTCCCGATGTGCTCATTGTCATCCTCCCAATGCAGAAAAAGATCAGGCCGCGGTGATCTGATCGACGGTTTTGATCATGTCGACGAGCACCCATCCTGGCCGGTAGGGATTGGGCCGGCGACCCGTTTCGTGGAAACCATAGGCAAGATAGAGCGCAATGTTCCGCTCCATCCTGGCATTGGTGTAGAGCCGCACTTCTGGCAGACCCCAGAGATGGGTCTGCTCATCCGCGTGTTTCAGCAGCGCAATGCCGAAGCCTTTGCCTTGAAAGTCGGGGGAGACCGCGACGGAGAAGATCATCGCGTGGTCGTCATGTCGCTCCAGCGTGATCAGCCCGGCAAGCTCGCCGCCACTTTCCAGCAACCAGACCTCGCCGCGCACGATGCGCGGCGCATAGTCCTCGGTGACCGGGATCGGCGGCGCGCCGAACAGTGCGATGTAAGGCGCATAGGCCGCTTCCGTCAGCGAGACGACGGTTTGGAGATCACCGGCAAGCGCTCTTCTGATTGTCATTCAAAAGCTCTCCAGAGCTCTCCAGGCGCCAACCGGTCGATCACTCCGCCGCTTCGCGCTTGCCTCCGGGACGTCGCTCCAGAAGCTCCTTGAGGAACTGGCCGGTGTAGCTGCGCTTTTCGCGCACGATGGCTTCCGGCGTGCCGGAGGCGACCAGTTCGCCGCCGCCGTCGCCGCCTTCGGGGCCGAGGTCGAGCACCCAGTCCGCGGTTTTTATCACTTCGAGATTGTGCTCGATGACCACCACCGTGTTGCCCTGGTCTACCAGTTCGTGCAGCACTTCCAGCAGTTTGGCAACGTCGTGGAAATGCAGGCCAGTGGTCGGCTCATCCAGGATGTAGAGCGTCTTGCCGGTCGCCTTGCGCGACAGTTCCTTGGCCAGCTTGATGCGCTGCGCCTCGCCGCCGGACAGCGTTGTCGCCTGCTGGCCGATATGGATGTAGCCGAGGCCGACCTGCTTCAGCGTGTCGAGCTTGTCGCGCACGCCGGGCACGGCGGCGAAGAAATCGACGCCTTCCTCGACCGTCATGTCGAGCACGTCGGCGATCGACTTGCCCTTGAACAGCACATCGAGCGTCTCGCGGTTATAACGCTTGCCGTGACAGACGTCGCAGGTGACGTAGACGTCGGGCAGGAAGTGCATCTCGATCTTGATGACGCCGTCGCCCTGGCAGGCCTCGCAGCGGCCGCCCTTGACGTTGAACGAGAAGCGTCCCGGCTGATAGCCGCGCGCCTTGGCCTCCGGCAGGCCAGCGAACCAGTCGCGGATCGGCGTGAAGGCGCCGGTATAGGTGGCCGGGTTTGAACGCGGTGTGCGGCCGATCGGCGACTGGTCGATGTCGATGACCTTGTCGAGGAATTCGAGGCCCTCGATGCGGTCGTGGTCGGCCGGATGTTCGCGCGAGCCCATGATGCGTCTCGAGGCGGCCTTGAACAGCGTCTCGATCAGGAAGGTCGACTTGCCGCCGCCGGACACGCCAGTGACGGCGGTGAAGGTGCCGAGCGGGATTTCGGCGGTGACGTTCTTCAGATTGTTGCCGCGCGCGCCGACGATCTTGATGCGGCGGTTCTTCTTCGCTTCACGCCGCACGCCGGGCGTCGCCACTTCGAGCGCGCCCGACAGATATTTGCCGGTGATCGAATTGGGATTGGCCATGACCTGCTGCGGCGTGCCCTGGGCGATGATCTCGCCGCCATGGATCCCGGCGGCCGGGCCCATGTCGACGACATAGTCGGCATGCAGGATGGCGTCCTCGTCATGCTCGACGACGATCACCGTGTTGCCGATGTCGCGCAGGTGCTTCAGCGTATCGAGCAGGCGCGCATTGTCGCGCTGGTGCAGGCCGATCGACGGCTCGTCCAGCACATAGAGCACGCCGGTCAGGCCGGAGCCGATCTGCGATGCCAGCCGGATGCGCTGGCTCTCGCCGCCCGACAGCGTGCCGGAATTGCGCGACAGCGTCAGATAGTCGAGCCCGACATCGTTGAGGAAGCGCAGCCGTTCACGGATTTCCTTGAGCACACGCACCGCGATTTCGTTCTGCTTGTCGTTGAGCGACGCGGGCAGGTCGGTGAACCACTGGTCGGCCTTGCGGATGGAAAGCTCGGTGACTTCGCCGATGTGCCTGCCGGCGATCTTCACCGCCAGCGACTCGGGCTTCAGCCGATAGCCCTTGCAGACCGGGCAGGGTGTGGCCGACATGAAGCGCTCGATCTCCTCGCGCATCCAGGCGGATTCGGTCTCTTTCCAGCGCCGCTCGAGATTGGGGATGACGCCTTCGAAAGTCTTCGTCGTCTTGTAGGAGCGCAGGCCGTCATCATACTGGAAGGTGATCTCGCGCTCGCCGGTGCCGCGCAGGACGGCTTCCTTGGCCTCTTCGGACAAATCCTTGAACTTGTCGCCGAGCTTGAAGCCATAGGCCTTGCCCAATGCCTCCAGCGTCTGCGCGTAATAGGGCGAGGTCGACTTCGCCCACGGGCTGACGGCGCCGTCGCGCAGCGAGATGTTTTCATCCGGCACGATCAGATTGCCGTCGATGGCGCGCTGGCTGCCGAGACCGTCGCAAGTCGGGCAGGCGCCGAACGGGTTGTTGAACGAGAACAGCCGCGGTTCGATTTCCGGAATGGTGAAGCCGGAGACCGGGCAAGCGAACTTTTCCGAGAACAGGATGCGCTCATGCGTCTCGTTCTTCGACTTGTTGACCGAATCCTCGCCCGTCTGGCTGGAATCGAGCGGCTTGTCGGCGAATTCGGCGACCGCCAGCCCATCGGCCAGCTTCAGCGCCGTTTCTATGGAATCGGCAAGCCGCGTCGCGAGATCGCCGCGCACGACGATGCGGTCGACGACGACATCGAGGTCATGCTTGTACTTCTTGTCCAGCGCCGGCACGTCGGCGATCTCATAGAAGACGCCGTCGACCTTGACGCGCTGAAAGCCCTTCTTCTGCAGTTCCAGCAATTCCTTGCGGTATTCGCCTTTGCGGCCGCGCACCATCGGCGCCAGGATGAACAGGCGCGTGCCTTCCTCGATCGCCAGCACGCGGTCGACCATCTGCGAAACCGTCTGGCTCTCGATCGGCAGGCCGGTGGCCGGCGAATAGGGGATGCCGACGCGCGCAAAAAGCAGGCGCATGTAATCGTAGATCTCGGTGACGGTGCCGACCGTCGAACGCGGGTTCTTCGATGTGGTCTTCTGCTCGATGGAAATGGCAGGCGACAGGCCGTCGATCTGGTCGACGTCAGGCTTCTGCATCATTTCGAGGAATTGCCGCGCGTAGGCCGACAGGCTTTCGACGTAGCGGCGCTGGCCCTCGGCATAGATCGTGTCGAAGGCAAGCGATGACTTGCCGGACCCCGACAGGCCGGTCATGACAATCAGGCTGTCACGCGGCAGGTCGAGATCGACATTCTTCAGATTGTGTTCGCGCGCCCCGCGAATGGAAAGATATTTATGGTCGGCCATAGCCGGTCGCCGCCTCAGAATCTGGAATTTCCTGGAATGGCGGGTTTTCCCGGCCATCCCCTATGTAGGTAGTTTTGCCGCCACGTCGAGAGACGCCACAATTCCCGACAAAAGCGTTTAAGCGTCTTTCACGTGAACGGGCAAGCGGAAAGAACAAAGGCCGAACACGCTCCTGACAAAGCTGTGCAAAAACTGACTTGTACGTAACCTCCCGGCGATCACGTTTTTCGGTAACCGGCTATTGATGGTTGACGCGGGCAACCCAGGAGCGCAGTCTCCGGAAGTCAACGAAGCCGGCCGTCTTTCGATGGCCTCGCCGCCCAAAGGCGGCCTGCGAGACGCCGCAGGCATTTGCGATTTGTGCTTCGAATTGACAACAATCGCAACGGACAGAGGAGCGGAGCTATGACGCCACCGGATCGTCCCCTAGGGTTCCAGTTGTCACTGGAGCCGCGGCAGGCATAAGTGCCAGGGTTTAGCGTCTGCGCCACCCGGCAAACCGTGACCTGCCATATCCCCTAAAAATCAGAGACTGCTAGTCGGATCGTCGGCCGAACGCCGCGGTGCATCCGAAATCAAACGCCGGCAGTACACTCCCGGCAAAGTTGGATTTGAGATCCAGAAGGCCCCGTCCGTTTGCCCAAGGCACGACGGGGCCGTTTTATGTGGGGAACGCTCATTTCCGCGCGCACTCAGTGACGCGGCGGCCCGATCGAGCCGGCGCCGACATCGACTGTGATGCTGCCGGAAATCCTGACATCCGTATCGCCGATCTTGAATGTGCCGTTCTCGCCGGCCGGCAGCGCATCGTCCGGCTCGGGAGCCGGCTTGGCGATGCGGTAGTCGCCGGTCACGCCGGGCAGGGCGCTTTTTTGCGTCGACGGCGAACTGTCCTCTGCAAGAGCCGCGCCGCTCACGAGGCTGGCAACAGCGAGCACCATGACGGCGATGACGGGGCGCAGTGGTCTGGAAGGATGAGTGTCGGTCATCCCAGGACTATAGTGGCGCGCCGCCGATGGAACCAGACCGGCATCGTCAAATCTTCGGCAGCCGGCCGGACTCCGCTCCGGCCCTGGCTTACGCCGCCTTTTTGCGCGTGTCGAAAACATGGTCGACGATGCCCCATGCCTGCGCCTCGCGGGCGGTCATGAAGTGGTCGCGGTCCAGCGTGCGCTCGACCTCTTCATAGGTACGGCCGCAATGCTGCGCGTAGAGCTCGGCCATGTGCCGTTTCGTCCTGCCGATGCGCTCGGCATGGCGCTGGATGTCGGAGGCCTGGCCCTGGAACCCGCCCAGCGGCTGATGCAGCAGGATGGTGGCGTTCGGCAGGGAAATCCGGCGCCCCGGTGTGCCTGCCATCAGCAGGAACGAGCCCATCGAAGCGGCAAAGCCCATGCATACGGTCGACACCGGACAGCTGATATATTGCATCGTGTCGTAGATGGCGAAACCACTGGTCACCACGCCGCCCGGCGAGTTGATGTAGAGCGAGATCTCCTTGTCCGGATTGTCCGATTCCAGCGACAAAAGCTGCGCGCAGACCAGCGCCGAGATGTCGTCGTTGATCTCGCCGTTGATGAAGATGATGCGCTCGCGCAGCAGCCGCGAAAAGATGTCGAAGGCGCGTTCGCCGCGGCTCGATTGCTCGATGACCATCGGCACCAGACTGGCAACACCGCTCATTTTTCTTCTCCGATTTTCTATTATGCCGCGCGCAGAAGGCGCGGTGCGTTCGCGGCGATGGGCTTTCCAATTGCGCGCAAACCGAGCGAAAGACGGCAGCCGGCGCCTGCCATGGCGACGGCAGGCATGGCCTTGCGGGCAAAGCCGTCATGGACGACACGCAGATGCGTGCCGCCGGAAACGGTCCGGGCAAGTGTGAAGGTGACGGTACTGTCGAGCGGATCCTGCCTGGCTGCGTCGCCCGGCTGCTCCCGCCAGGAATAGCGCAGCAACTTCTCGGGTTCGGCGTCGAGGATTTCGCATTCGATCGGCGCGCCCGTCCCGGCGAAGGCAAAACGGTTGCCGATCTCGGGTCTCATGTCGTTGGGCATCATCCAGGCGGCGAGCAATTCCGGTACGGTCAGGGCCCGCCAGACCTTTTCCGGCGGCTCGGCAAGGTCGTACTCGAACTCGAGCGCATCCGCGGCGTCGATTTGGCCCTCGTTGGTCGTTGATCCCGCCTTCTTCATTGATCCATGTCCTTCAAAACCGCCTTCAGCCTTTCGATGCGTTCCGGCCAGAAAGTCCGGTAGCGTTCGATCCAGGAGAGCAAGGGGGCGAGCCCCTGCGGATCGGCGCGGTAATAGGCGTTGCGGCCGGCTCGCCGCTCGACCACCAGGCCGGCGCCACGCAGCACCGCCAGATGCTGCGACACCGCGGGCTGCGACACCGTCATACCGGTGCGCAATTCCGACACGCTCATCTCGCCTGCGGCCAGCCGCTCAAAGACGGCGCGGCGCGTCGGGTCGGCCAGTGCGCGAAAAATCTCTGCTTCGATCATGTCGAAAGCATAAGTGAATACTTATTGATTTGGCAAGCACTGTTTTACGAGATTGTCGGAAGCCAGCGTCTCACCATTCCGGCAGGCCCATCGAACGTCGCCTCGAAAATCGGCGACGCAAGGACGGCGTGGATGTGAAGCGTTCCAGTGCCGGCGTTCTTGAACCCGTGTTTCCTGTTCGCGGGGACAACGAGAGACTGGCCCGATGTCACGACTGTATGCTCATCGTCGATCCACATCTCAGCCCTACCGGCGATAACGGTCAGCACTTCCTCCACGGGATGCCAATGCGTTGGGGCGCCGACCGTGGGCTCGACCCATTGCTCGAATATGCAAAGTTGCGATGCACCATTGCTGGCCGACACATGCATGCGTGTTTCCACACCTGCTCGCCATTGCTCGCGCTGCTGGTCCTCATGTGCGACAGACTTCATTTGATCGCCCCCGGTCAGATCCGATTTCATGGAAATTTCCGGCCGGGACACTACATCTTGCTGACAAACATTGACAGAACGTCATCTGCACCATAGAACGAACAGGGAACAAAAACCTTGTGGGTAAAGGCAGCCACGGCAAGCGGCTGACGCCTGCAGCCTGTAAGGTGCTGCGACAAAAAAATTTGTTTCGGATGAGCGCGGAGAAATATCATGGCGGGTAGCGTCAACAAGGTCATTTTGGTCGGCAACCTCGGCGCGGATCCCGAAATCCGTCGCCTCAACTCGGGCGAGCCGGTCGTCAACATTCGCATTGCGACGTCGGAAAGCTGGCGTGACAAGAATTCCGGCGAGCGCAAGGAAAAGACCGAATGGCACAACGTCGTCATCTTCAATGAGGGCATCGCCAAGGTGGCGGAGCAGTATTTGAAGAAGGGCATGAAGGTCTATGTCGAGGGCCAGTTGCAGACGCGCAAATGGCAGGACCAGACCGGCGCCGACAAGTACACGACGGAAGTCGTGCTGCAGAAATTCCGCGGCGAGCTGCAGATGCTCGACGCACGCGGGCAGGGTGAGGGCGGTCAGGTCGGCGGCTATGCCGGTGGCGGCAGCAGCCGTGGTTCCGATTTCGGCCAGTCCAGCCCGAGCGAAGGCTTCAATCGCGGTGGTGGCGGTGCCAAGAGCGGCGGCGGTGGCGGTTCGTCGCGCGAACTGGACGACGAAATCCCGTTCTGATCGCAACTGCAGATGTTATTTTTGGCTTAAGTCAAACATTGCGCCCCGAGAGTCCCTCATGGACTTTCGGGGTTTTGCATTGTCGAACTGAACGCCGACATGGCGATCAACGAAATATGGCGAAGGACGAGTTCGATGAAAGCACGCGTAAAATGGGTCGAGGAACGCACTTTCGTCGGCGAGTCCGGTAGCGGCCACAAACTGGTGCTGGGAACCGCGCCCGGACCGGAAGGCAGGACGCCGGGACCGAGCCCGATGGAGCTGGTGCTGATCGGCACCGGCGGCTGTTCGGCCTATGATGTCGTGCACATCCTCGAAAAGGGGCGCGAGGCGGTCGAGGACTGCGTGGTCGAGCTCGAGGCCGACCGGGCGGAAACCGAACCCAGAGTGTTCACCCGCATTCATATGCATTTCGTCGTCAAGGGCAGGCAACTCTCCAGCGACAAGGTGAAACGCGCGATCGACCTTTCGATCGAAAAATATTGCTCGGCCTCCGCGATGCTTGCCAAGACCGCCACGATTACCCACGATTTCGAGGTCGTCGACACGACGGCGAGATAGAGCCGGCTTCGAGATTCTCGCCGCGTCAGCCTGTCAGCCCGCTATCAGCGCCTTGATGCCGTCGGCGACGAATTGCACGGCCAGTGCTGCCAGGATGACGCCGAGCAGGCGGGTCAGGATCGAGCGGCCGGTCTGGCCGAGGATGCGGTCTATGCGTTCCGACAGCACGAACACCAGATAGGTGATGGCAAGGCAGACGAAGATGATGCCGACCAGCGCCGCCTGCGCCGCAAAGCCTTGAAAGGAACCTGAGAGCAGCACAGTTGCCGAAATGGCGCCTGGGCCGGCGATCAGCGGGATTGCCAGCGGGAAGGCGGCGATGTTGTGGATCATGTCCTTGGTGATGGCGACGTCGCCGATCTTCTCCTTGCGGTCCTGCCGGCGCTCGAACACCATTTCGAAGGCGATGAAGAACAGCAGGAAACCGCCGGCGACGCGGAAAGCCGGCAGCGTGATGCCGAACACCGACAGGATCGAGGCGCCTGCAACCGCAAACAGCGCCATCACCAGGAAACCGATGATCGAGGCGCGGACGGAAACCTGCTGGCGCTCCTCGCGGTTCATGCCGCGCGTCACGGCGAGGAACAGCGGCGCCAGGCCGGGCGGATCGATGGTCACGAGAATGGTGACGAACGCGTTGAACAGGCTGTCGAAACTCGGCATCTCTGACCCTCCCGCCGGGCCGTGCCCGTACCAGGACAATTGGTAGAGCAAAGCCCGTTCGGTGGGAACTGTTCGTGAGAAAGTGGTTGATGCCGGCGAGACAGCGGAGGGCGCAAAGGGTCGCGACGCTTTTATTCCGGGCTGCTGCATTCTTCGGCGATCAAACCGCTCGGCGCGCCAGGAACTCGACCTCCAGCCGCCATGTCGCGCCATTGTCATGCGAGCGCTCGCCCAGCCATCGGAAGGCGTTTTCGGTGATGCGTGAAAAGCCCCAGCGTACTGAGCTGCCGGTGCCGTCGGTGCCCACTTGGACGATCGTGTCGCCCTCGGCGCGGCCGAGCTGGCGGCTGAAATACTGGTTGCGCGGGTCGCTCCAGAAGATGTGCCAGGCATCCGCGCCGGGATCATAGACGCGCAGCGTCGTGCCATAGAAAGTCCATTTGCCGAGCGAAGGCTGGGAACCAGTGTCCCGCGCGGGCAGGATCCAGACGTCCTGGATCGCCCGGCCTTCCAGCACCCAGCCGAAATGCACCTCGCCGCGCCCTGTCAGCACCGTGCCGTCCTCGAGGTGGCGCGAGGCGTCGAAAGTCCAGGCGCCGACGAAGCGGCCGTAAAGGCTCAGTTTTTCGGCAAGGCCTTCGATCGGTCCGGGGCTATGCAGAGCATCGGCAAACGAAGATTGATCGAACATGGTTGTGGCCTCTTCTTGTCAGGAGATTGGGAGGGAATAGGCGGTTACGGGGTTCTGGGCTTGGGAAAAATTGCTATATTTCGACCATGACGACGACCACGCATAGTCTCGCATCCGGAGCCGGTTGGCATGTGACGGATGTGATCTGCACGGCCGGCGCCGGCCGGCCGTTCGAGGAGGCGCATCAGGATTTCTGTGTGGCTGCAGTCACCAGCGGCACGTTTCGCTACCGCGCCCAACAAGGAACGGCGATGCTGGCGCCCGGCGCGCTCCTGCTCGGCAATCCCGGCACATGTTACGAATGCGGGCACGAGCATGGCGGCGGCGATCGTTGCCTCTCGTTCCATTTCAGGCCGTCCTACATGGAGCGGATCGCGGCTGGCGTGCCGGGCGCCAGGAAGCTGGCTTTCGAGGCGGCGCGCCTGCCGCCTTTGCCGGTCCTGGCGCCACTCCTGGCCGAGGCGGAGACCGCGCGCGAGACGGCCGACATCGACGCCTTCGAGGAACTTTCCCTGCGCATGGCCGGTGCTGCCGTGGCCACAGCCTCTGGCGCTACGTATGTCAGCCGCGCGCCGAGCCGCCGCGACCAGAAGCGGGTGGCCGAGGCAGTGCGGTGGATCGAACTCGATGCCGACGGGCCGGTTTCCCTTTCAGCGCTTGCCGATGGGACGGCGACCAGTCCGTATCATTTCCTGCGCATCTTCCGGCAGGTGGCGGGCATGACCCCCTACCAATTCCTGCTCAAGACGCGATTGCACAGGGCCGCGGTGCGGCTACGCATGTCGGACGATACGGTTTCCGCGATCGCTTTCGGCGCTGGCTTCAGCGATCTGTCGACCTTCAATCGTCGTTTTCGGCGGATCATGGGGCAGACGCCAAGCCAGTATCGCAGCCGCCGTGGCGCATAGGTCGTTTCTGCTTGGTGAATCGGCCCGGTGCACCGCAAGGCAGACACGCAGGCTTTTGCGTCAGGGCGGCGAAAACCGCCTTGGCCATATCGTCGCAATCATCGGTATCCATTTGAAATTACCATCAAAAATGACACTGGAAAAGTGCCGTGAAGGTTGGAGTTTCGGGCTTGCTTCCTATATAAGCACCAAGTGATTCCTGATTAGATTGTGATCCGATTTGACCGACCAGAAGACACCGCGCGGCGCCGACGGCGGCCCCACCGGCATCGAGCCGATATCCATCGTCGAGGAGATGCAGCGCTCCTATCTCGATTACGCCATGAGCGTGATCGTCAGCCGTGCGCTGCCGGACGTGCGCGACGGCCTGAAGCCGGTGCATCGCCGCATTCTCTTCGCCGCCCATGAGAGCGGCTACCATTGGAACCGCAAATATGTGAAGTCGGCGCGTCCTGTCGCCGACGTGATGGGTAAATACCATCCGCATGGCGATGCTTCCATCTATGACGCCTTGGTGCGCATGGCGCAGGACTGGTCGTTGCGCGTTCCGTTGATCGACGGGCAGGGCAATTTCGGCTCCATCGACGGCGATCCGCCTGCGGCGATGCGCTACACGGAAGCGCGGCTGACCAAGGTCGCGCACGAGCTCCTGGAGGATATCGACAAGGATACGGTCGATTTCCAGGACACGTATGATGCTTCCGGCAGCGAACCGAAGGTTCTGCCGGCACGTTTTCCCAACCTTCTGGTCAATGGCTCGGGCGGCATCGCCGTCGGCATGGCGACCAACATCCCGCCGCACAATCTCGGTGAAGTCTGCAATGGCGCCATCGCCATCATCGACAATCCGGCGATCGACCTGCCGGCGCTGATGGAGATCATTCCTGGCCCTGATTTTCCGACCGGTGGCATCGTGCTTGGCCGTTCGGGCATCTACAGCGCCTATTCGACCGGCCGCGGCTCCATCGTCATGCGCGGGCGCGTCAACATCGAACAGCGCGGCAACGACCGCGAGTCCATCATCATCACCGAAGTTCCCTACCAGGTGAACAAGTCGTCGATGATCGAGAAGATGGCTGAGCTGGTGCGCGACAAGCGCATCGAGGGCATTTCCGATATCCGCGACGAGAGCGACCGCCAGGGCTACCGGGTCGTCATCGAGCTGAAGCGCGACGCCGTTGCCGACGTCATCCTCAATCAGCTCTACCGCTTCACGCCGCTGCAGACCTCTTTCGGCGCCAATATGGTGGCGCTGAATGGCGGCAAGCCGGAAGTGATGAACCTGACCGATATGCTGAAGGCTTTCGTCGCCTTCCGCGAGGAGGTGATCACAAGGCGGACGAAGTTCCTGCTGCGCAAGGCGCGCGATCGCGCCCATGTGCTGGTCGGTCTCGCTATCGCAGTCGCCAACATCGACGAAGTCATCAAGCTGATCCGCACCGCGCCGGATCCGCAGACGGCGCGTGAGCAGTTGATGGAGCGGCGCTGGCCCTCTGGCGACGTGGAATCTCTGATCCTCCTGATCGATGACCCACGCCACCGGATCAACGAGGACGGTACCTACAATCTGTCCGAGGAGCAGGCGCGCGCCATCCTCGAGCTGCGCCTGCAGCGCCTGACCGCGCTCGGCCGCGACGAGATCGCCGACGAGTTGAACACGATGGGCGCCGAAATCATCGATTATCTGGACATTTTGTCTTCCCGCGCGCGCGTCCAGCAGATCGTCAAGGACGAGCTTGCCGCCGTGCGCGACGAGTTCGGCACGCCGCGCCGCACCGAACTCACCGACGGCGGTTCGGACATGGAAGACGAGGATCTGATCCAGCGCGAAGACATGGTCGTGACGGTCAGCCATTCCGGCTACATCAAGCGCGTGCCTCTGTCGCTCTACCGGGCGCAGCGCCGCGGCGGCAAGGGCCGCTCCGGCATGTCGACCAAGGAAGAGGATTTCGTCACCCGGCTGTTCGTCGCCAACACCCATACGCCGGTGCTGTTCTTCTCCTCGCGCGGCATCGTCTACAAGGAAAAGGTCTGGCGGCTGCCGATCGGCAATCCGCAGTCACGCGGCAAGGCGCTGATCAACATGCTGCCGCTGGAGCAGGGCGAGCGCATCACCACCATCATGCCACTGCCCGAGGACGAGGCCAGCTGGGGCGAACTCTACGTGATGTTCGCCACCACGCGCGGCACCGTGCGCCGCAACGATCTATCCGACTTCGTCCAGGTCAACCGCAACGGCAAGATCGCCATGAAGCTGGAGGAAGAAGGCGACGAGATCCTCGGCGTCGAAACCTGCACCGACAAGGACGACGTGCTGCTGACCGCCAGTTCCGGCCAGTGCATACGCTTCTCCGTCGGCGACGTGCGCGTCTTCCAGAGCCGCAATTCGGTCGGTGTGCGAGGCATAACCATGGCCGAGACCGACCGCATCATCTCGATGTCGGTGATCGAGCATGTCGATGCTTCGCCGGCGGAACGCGCCGCTTACCTGAAGCGCGCGGCGGCGGAGCGGCGGCTTGCCACGGAAACGGCCGGAGAAGAGGAAGAGATCGCGCTGACCAATGAGGAGATCGGCGAGGAGACAGAGCTTTCCGACAGCCGATACGAAGAACTCAAGGCGCACGAACAGTACGTGCTGACGGTGACCGAATTCGGCTACGGCAAGCGTTCGTCGTCCTATGATTTCCGGCTGACCGGACGCGGCGGCAAGGGCATCCGCGCCACCGACGTGTCGAAGGCGGCCGAGATTGGCAGGCTGGTGGCGACCTTCCCGGTCGGCAATGACGACCAGATCATGCTGGTGTCGGACGGCGGCACCGTCATCCGGGTGCCGGTCAACGGCATTCGTTTCGCCAGCCGCGCCACCAAGGGTGTGACCATCTTCAACACGGCTGAAGGCGAAAAGGTGGTTTCGGTCGAGCGGATCTCTGAACCGCAAGCGGACGAAGAAAGCGAAGAAACCGTCGAGGGCGGTGCCGATGCCGCTGCGGCGTCTGACGCCGGTCCGGAGGGTGCGGACTAAGTCCGGCACCCAGGTTTTGACATGGCAACGCCGGCCAGCTGGCCGGCGCGGCAGCAAGTCCAGGCTTTATCAGTAGTGGCGATATGGCTTACGCGGGCCGAAGCCTTCGAAGCGCTTGGTGTTTGCCTTGACGCGGATGCGTTGTGCCTCCTGATGCAGCCCAAATACGGTGGCGATCAGCATGGCGACGGTCATTGCGGTGGCGAGCATGTAGATCAGCATGTGCGTGTTCTCCTGCGCCTAACAACGGATAGATGGGATTTTGGTTTCATCTTATTAAGGTGCAACCTAGTGAACGCTGCGTGAAGGCTTCGTGATCAGCGTGTTCATCTGTCGTTCATGTGCCGGAAAAGGTTCACGGCCGGCGCCCCGATCGGATTTGCCTTTGCGAGAGAGGCTCGCTAGAGCCTGTTCCATCTTGGTGGACGGACGGAACAGGCTCTAGCTTTCATTTGAGCATGATCTCTAGGACAAACGAAAAACCGTTTGTCCGCAAAAACCGGTTTCCACTTTTTGGGATCATGCATTAGAAGCACCTGCCATGACCGAACGCATCGCCCTCTATGCCGGCTCCTTCGACCCGCTGACCAACGGCCATCTCGATGTGCTGAAGGCTTCGCTGGCCGTGGCCGACATCGTCTATGCGGCGATCGGCATCCATCCGGGCAAGCAGCCGCTGTTTTCCTTCGAGGAGCGGGTGAAGCTGATCGAGACCGCGGCGAAGGCGGAATTCGGCAGCGATGGTGCCCGTATCAAGGTCGTCGCCTTCGACGGGCTGGTCATCGACGCCGCCAGGAAGCACGGCGCCTCGATCATGATCCGCGGCCTGCGCGACGGCACCGACCTCGACTATGAGATGCAGATGGCCGGCATGAACGAGACTATGGCACCTGAGTTGCAGACGGTTTTTCTGCCCGCCAGCCCGTCCGTGCGCACCATTACCGCCACACTTGTCCGCCAGATTGCCTCTATGGGAGGCAACATCCGCCCCTTCGTGCCGGCGGCGGTTGCCGGTGCGCTCACCGCCAAATTCGCGAAATAAGATTCCGGAGATAGATATGCAGCTGAAAAAGCTCGCCTCGTTCCTCGTTGTGCTTGCCGGCCTTGTGACCGCATCGGTCTCGGCCTTCGCCGCCGACCCGGAAAACACCATGGTCATCACGCTGAAGGACGGAGACGTCACCATTGCGCTTCGGCCCGATCTGGCGCCAAAGCATGTCGAGCAGATCAAGAAGCTGGTGCGCCAAGGCGCCTATGACAACGTCGCCTTCCACCGCGTCATAGACGGCTTCATGGCGCAGACCGGCGACGTCAAGTTCGGCAATATGAAGAAGGGTTTCAGCGCCGAGGCCGTCGGCACCGGCGGTTCCGACCTGCCCGACCTGCCGGCCGAATTCTCGCAGACCGAACATTACAAGCGCGGCGTGGTCGGCATGGCCCGCTCGCAGGACCCCAATTCGGCCAATTCGCAGTTCTTCATCATGTTCGCTCCGGCACCGCCGCTCGACGGCCAGTACACCATCGTCGGCAATGTCGTCAGCGGCATGGAACTGGTGGATCACATCAAGAAGGGCGACCAGGCGGATAACGGCACGGTCTCCGACCCCGACCGGATGATCAAGGTGCGCATCGCCGCAGACAAGTAAAATTGTCAAATAACTCTGTTTTCTCAAAAGGATATCTGACATGGCCGAAATCAAGGACCGCGAGAACGCGCTCATCATGGAAACGACCAAGGGCACGGTCGTCATCGAACTTTTCCCCGACCTGGCGCCGGGCCACGTCTCCCGCATCAAGGAACTGGCTAGGGAAGGCGCCTATGACGGCGTGGTCTTCCACCGCGTCATCGAAGGCTTCATGGCCCAGACCGGCGACGTCAAGTTCGGCAATTCGAGCAAGCCTTCCTTCGCGCCGTCCCGCGCGGGCATGGGCGGCTCTGAGAAGCCGGACCTGAAGGCCGAATTTTCCAACGCCAACCATGGCCGCGGCACCTGCTCGATGGCCCGTTCGCAGAACCCGAACTCGGCCAATTCGCAGTTCTTCATCTGCTTCGACGACGCCGCCTTCCTCAACCGCCAATACACGGTCTGGGGCCAGGTCATCGAAGGCATGGACAATGTCGACAAGATCAAGCGCGGCGAGCCGGTGCAGGATCCCGACAAGATCGTGTCGCTGAAGGTCGCGGCCGACGTCAAGTAAGGGCAAACGACAATGATGGGCGTCGTCTGGTCGCTTCTCGGCATCCTGTCCGGCGCCTTCATTGCCATTCAGGCGCCAATCAATTCGCAGCTGGCGCGCGGCCTGGGTCTCCCGGTCGCGGCGGCTGCGTTTTCGTTCCTGTCGGGCGCGATCGTGCTCGGCATCATCTCCGTTACGGTGGTGAAGCTGCAAGGCATCTCGCTCGACTGGAAAGCGCCGGCGCCCTGGCTGTTCGTGGCCGGCGGCATGCTCGGCGGTTTCTATGTCACGCTGTCGACGATCCTGACGCCACGCATAGGTGCTGCCGCGCTGATGGCGTTTCTGGTCGCCGGCCAGTTGCTGGCCGGCATGCTCATCGACCGCGTCGGCTTCCTCGGCGTCGCGGTGCGTGAAATCTCGCTGGGACGCGTTGCCGGCGCGGTGCTGCTCTTGGCCGGAGCGCTGCTCGTCCGGCTCTACTGATGCGCGTCGATCTCTTTGACTTCGACTTGCCGGAGGAGCGCATCGCGCTCCGCCCGGCGCAGCCGCGTGACAGCGCCAAGATGCTTCTGGTCAAGCCCGGCGAAGGGCTCGAGGACCGGACGGTTGGCGACCTGCCGTCCTTGCTCAGTGCCGGCGACGTGCTGGTGTTCAACGACACCAAGGTCATTCCGGCGCAACTCAAAGGCATAAGGCGGCGGGGCGAGGCGACGGCGCAGGTCGAAGCCACGCTGCATATGCGCATGGCGCCGGACCGCTGGCTGGCCTTCATGAGGCCGGGCAAGCGCATTGCCGCCGGCGACCGCATCCATTTCGGCCATGACGGCAATTCCTGTTTCCTCGGTCAGCTCGACGCCACGGTGATCGAGAAAGGCGAGGGCGGCGAGGCGCTGCTTGGCTTCGATCTGTCGGGGCCGTTCCTCGACGAGGCGCTGCACGCGGTAGGCCATATTCCGCTGCCGCCCTATATCGCCTCGAAACGCGACGACGACGAACGCGACCGGGCCGATTACCAGACCATCTATGCAAGCGAGGAAGGCGCCGTCGCGGCTCCGACAGCGGGCCTGCATTTCACGCCGGAGCTTTTTGCAGCGCTTGACGCCAAAGGCGTCGAATGCCGCTTCGTCACCTTGCATGTCGGCGCCGGTACGTTCCTGCCGGTGAAGGCGGACGACACCGCCGACCACAAGATGCATGCCGAGACCGGGTCGGTCAGCGAAGCCACTGCGGACGCCCTGAATGCCGCAAGAGCAAGGGGCGGGCGCATCGTTGCTGTCGGCACGACCTCGCTGCGTCTGCTGGAGAGTGCGGCGCGTGAGGACAGTACTCTGGCTGCGTGGTCCGGCCCGACCGATATCTTCATCACGCCCGGCTACCGTTTTCGCACCGCCGACATGCTGATGACCAATTTCCATCTGCCGCGCTCGACTCTGTTCATGCTGGTTTCGGCCTTCAGCGGCCTCGACACGATGCGCGCGGCCTATGCCCATGCGATCGAGAACCGTTACAGATTCTATTCCTATGGCGACGCAAGCCTGCTTTTCCGAGCGGAGACGAGCGATGGACGATGATCTGCAAGCCTTTGACCGCGATGCGCTGATCGCGGAAGTGAAGAAACTGCGCGCCGGCATTCGCCAGCACCGCGATTCCACCGGCCATGAATTGTGCTGGCATCACCCCGATCTGTGGGACCTGCTGCCGGAAAAAACCGAACCATCGATCGCCGTGCCGCCCTGGCCAAAATTCATGCGCGGCTGCATCCACTACCGCCAGTCGCTCGACAAGCAGGCGCCGGACGCCCCGGTCCACGACAAGGAATTCAATGGCTAAGCAGTTCAGCTTCAAGGTTCTGGCAATCGACGGCAAGGCGCGGCGCGGCGTGATCGACATGCCGCGCGGCGAAATCCGCACGCCGGCCTTCATGCCGGTCGGCACCGGCGGTACCGTCAAGACGATGTATATGGACCAGGTGCGCGGCGTCGGCGCCGACATCATCCTTGGCAACACCTACCATCTGATGCTGCGGCCAGGCGCCGAGCGTGTGGCGCGGCTCGGCGGCTTGCATGAATTCGCCCGCTGGCCGCATCCGATCCTGACCGACAGTGGCGGCTTCCAAGTCATGTCGCTGTCGAAGCTGAGAAAGCTGACCGAAAAGGGCGTAACCTTCCGCTCGCATATCGATGGCGCCGCCTACGAGATGTCGCCGGAGCGGTCCATCGAGATTCAGGGGCTGCTCGATTCCGATATCCAGATGCAGCTCGACGAATGCACGGCGCTGCCGGCCGAAATGAAGGAGATCGAGCGCGCCATGGAGCTGTCGCTGCGCTGGGCCGAGCGCTGCAAGACGGCGTTCGGCGACCAGCCGGGCAAGGCGATGTTCGGCATCGTGCAAGGCGGCGACAACGCAGCGCTGCGGGTGCGTTCGGCGCAGGCGCTGAGCGCGATGGAGTTGAAGGGCTATGCGGTCGGCGGCCTGGCCGTCGGCGAACCGCAAGCGGTGATGCTCGAGATGCTCGACATCACCTGTCCGGAGCTGCCGGCGGACAAACCGCGCTATCTGATGGGCGTCGGCACGCCTGACGATATCCTGAAATCGGTGGCGCGCGGCATCGACATGTTCGACTGCGTGATGCCGACACGGGCCGGCCGCCACGGCCTCGCCTATACAAGGCGCGGCAAGGTAAATCTGCGCAACGCCCGCCATGCTGACGATCCGCGCCCACTGGACGAGGAAAGCGACTGCCCGGCCGCCCGGGACTACTCACGCGCCTATCTGCATCATCTGGTGCGCTCGCAGGAAGCGCTCGGCGCCATGCTTTTGACGTGGAACAACCTGTCCTACTACCAGAAACTGATGCAGGACATCCGCGCTGCGATCGAAGCTGGCACCTTCGAGGCGCGCGGCGCCGAAATCACCGAGGGCTGGGCGAGGGGCGATATCCCGTTGCTGTAAGGCCTCAAGTGCTGAGCGAATTCGAGGCGCGCAGGCTGCAGCCGGTGATCTGGAACGTGCCGTCGGGCTGCTGCTGCAGCGTATAGACCGCCTCGTAATCCTTGCCATCGGGGCCGACGATCAGCACCTGCTGGACGATCGAACCCGGACCGGTCTCCTCGACCTTGCCGAAGGAATAAGTCTGCGGCTTGCGCACCGGCGGATAGCCGTTGGTCACCATGTTCATGAAGGCATCGACGGTCGGGAAGATCCGCTTCACATTCGGGGCGGCGAAGCTGTAGGCGGTGGCGCCGTCATTGGCGATGAGGGCCTTTAGCTGACCGTCGATGACGGACTGGCCTGCCTTGATCTCGGCATCGCCGGCCAATGCCGACGACACGCAGAGGAATGGAACGACTGCGAATGCGAAAAAGGCGCGGCGCATGGCCTGTCTCCGTTGTCCCGCGAAACATCTTCCCTTGAAATGGTGCTGTCCGAAGACGCATCATAACATACGCTTGGCAGCGCATCGCGGTTTCAGCGATCGCGAATAATCGCTGGCGATCGGCGGCAGGTTTGCATGCTGGCGGAGAGCTGCGGCAGGTCGCAGCCCAGGCCTGGGCCGGCAGAGTACGGATTCCAGCGCTTGAAAGCCCGCCTCCAGTCTGCCAGAAGGGCCGCTGGACTTGGACGTTTAGCGGGACGAAGCCATGAAGGCGTTTTTCGTGCAGATCAAATGCGAGCTCGGCAAATCCTATGAGGTTGCCAGCGCGCTTGCCGATGCCGAGATCGCCTCGGAAATCTACTCCACCGCCGGCAACTACGATCTGCTCGCCAAATTCTATGTCGACGACGAGGAAGACGTCGGCCATTTCGTCAACGAAAAGGTGCAGATTCTCCCCGGCATCAAGGACACGTTCACCGTCGTCACGTTCCGTGCTTTCTAGCCGGTAAACGCATTTGCCCGGGCACGAGGCAAAGGCTGATCAAGGTCATATTTCAGTTGCCTCAATTTTAGGCAGGCGCAACATACTGATCGCCCGTATCTCCCAAATCACCGATTGCGCTTGATTTTCTCCGGCGACGCCAGTGAAATGGCGTCACAGGGGAGTATGCGATTGGCAGCGTTCGATGAAATGCTTCCGGAAGTCTCCGGATTGAGAAGACCGTATTCGGCGTATGATCGCTGGCTGAAGGAGCAGGATCCAGCCAGGCTGACCGAGAAGATGCAGGACGCTGAGCGCGTCTTCCGCAAGACCGGCATCACCTTCGCCGTCTATGGTGAGCAAGAAGCCTCCGAGCGGCTGATCCCGTTCGACATCGTTCCCCGCATCATTTCAGGCAATGAATGGCGGCGCCTCACGCAGGGCATCGAGCAGCGCGTGCAGGCGCTGAACGCCTTCCTCGACGACATCTATCATCGCCAGGAAATCCTGCGGGCAGGGCGCGTCCCCAGGGAATTGATCGCCAGGAATGAGGCATTCCTGCCGGAGATGATCGGGGTCAGGCCGCCGGCCGGCGTCTATACCCACATCATCGGCGTCGACATCGTCCGCATCTCGGAGGACGAGTTCTACGTGCTGGAGGACAATGCGCGCACGCCGTCCGGCGTCTCCTACATGCTGGAGAACCGCGAGACGATGATGCAGCTGTTCCCCGAGCTGTTCCAGAAGATCAAGGTGCGGCCGGTGGAAAACTACCCGCAGCTTCTGCGCCAGTCGCTGGCGGCGGTGCGGCCGCAAAGCACCAAAGGTGCGCCGACCATTGCGGTGCTGACGCCCGGCAGCTTCAATTCCGCCTATTTCGAACACGCCTTCCTTGCCGACCAGATGGGCGTGCAGTTGGTCGAAGGCCAGGACCTGCGCGTGGTCGACGGCCATGTCGCGATGCGCACGACGGAAGGCTACAAGCAGATCGATGTGCTCTACCGCCGCGTCGACGATTCGTTCCTGGACCCGTTGACGTTCCGTCCGGATTCCGCTCTCGGCATACCCGGCATCATGGATGTCTATCGCGCCGGCAACATCACCATCGCCAATGCGCCGGGCACCGGCATAGCCGACGACAAGGCGATCTATTCCTACATGCCCGAGATCATCGAGTTCTACACCGGTCGCAAGGCAATCCTGGGCAACATTCCGACCTGGCGCTGCTCGGAGCCCGACAGCCTGAAATACGTGCTCGAACACATCGACGAGCTGGTGATCAAGGAAGTGCACGGTTCCGGCGGCTACGGCATGCTGGTCGGGCCTGCGGCAACCAAGAAGGAATGCGAGACCTTCGCCAAGAAGTTGGCGGCCAAGCCATCGAATTATATTGCCCAGCCGACGCTGGCGCTGTCGACATGCCCGATCCTGACGGAAAAAGGGCTGGCGCCGCGCCACGTCGATCTCAGGCCCTATGTGCTGGTCTCCGACCGCATCCAGATCGTGCCTGGGGGCCTCACACGCGTCGCGTTGAAGGAAGGTTCGCTGGTTGTGAACTCGTCGCAGGGCGGCGGGACGAAAGATACTTGGGTGTTGGATGATTGAGACGAGTGAGTAGGGAATAGTCAGTAGTCAGTAGCGGAAATAGAGGGACAGGAATGCCATATTTCATTGAGATTCAATTGCTTAATATTCACTACTCACTATTCGCTACTCACTAGCCCGAAGGGCCACTTCATGCTTTTAGGCCGCACCGCAAACGGGCTCTATTGGATGAACCGCTATATCGAGCGGGCGGAAAACATGGCGCGCTTGGTCGATGCCGGCCTGCGCATGGCGCTGACCCGCACCCAAAGCGCCTCGGAAGAGTGGAATTCGGTGCTGCTCAGCGCTGGTTCCGACGTCACCTTCAGCCAGAAATATTCCGACTATACCGCCGCCAATGTCGCCGACTTCCTGTTGCGCGACACGTCGAACCCATCGAGCACGATGTCGTCCATCGAGACAGCCCGCAACAATGCCCGCATGGTGCGCACCGCGCTGACGCGCGAGACCTGGGAAAGCATCAACGAAGCCTGGATGGCGCTGAAGCGGATGCTGGCCAAGCCGATCGACGAGCGCGACCTGCCAAGCGTGCTCGACGCCATCAAGCGCGAGACGGCGCTGATCCGCGGCTCGTTCTACGGCACCATGCTGCGCAACGAGATCTTCGACTTCTCGCAACTCGGCACTTACGTCGAGCGCGCCGACAACACGGCGCGCATCCTCGACGTGAAATATTATGTGCTGCTGCCGTCGATCTCCTGGGTTGGCTCGACGCTCGACAATTATCAGTGGGAATCGATCCTGCGTTCGGTCTCGGCGCATCGCTCCTATCGCTGGGTCTACGATGCTGATTACAAGCCGACCAACATTGCCGACTATCTGATCCTCAATGTCCGCATGCCGCGTTCGCTGATGTTCTGCTATCGCTTCCTGTCGGAGCATCTGAAATTCCTCGGCGACGATTACGGCGAGCGCCATGCCTGCCACGCAACGGCCGAGAAGACGCAGACAATGCTGAGAGCCGGGTCGATCAAGGATATCTTCGATACCGGGCTGCATGAATTCCTGGCCAATTTCATTCGCGACAACACCAAGCTGGGCGACGAAATCGCACAAGATTATCGGTTCAATTGAGCATGGTCCCGAAAGGTGGAGCCGGTTTTCTTAGACAAACGGAAACCGTTTGTCCGGAGATCGCGCTCACAAACGGAACAGAAGCATGCGGCTGAAGATTACCCACCGAACTGAGTACCGTTACGATACGCCGGTGCACTATCTGTTGCAGCGGCTGCGGCTGCTTCCGGTCAGCGGGTCGACGCAGACCGTTCTGTCCTGGGCTCTGGCGATCGAAGGCGCGCGCGAAGAGGTCCGCTTTGTCGACCATTTCGGCAACGACACAAGGCTGTTGAGCGTCGAGGGCGAGCGCGACTTCATCACGGTGGAGGCGTCGGGCGAAGTGGTGACGCGCGACACCGCGGGCGTCTCGGGGCCACACCAGGGCTTCACGCCGCTCTGGCTGTACAGCCATGAGACACCATTGACGGTGATCGGCAGCGGTATCCGCGAACTCGCCGCATCGGTTGGCAAGGGCAGCGACATCGAACGGCTGCACCGGCTGATGGCTGTCATCGGAGAGCGCGTCGCCTACACGCCCGGCACGACCAATGCGACGACGCCGGCGGAGGAAGCCTTGGCGCTCAAGACCGGGGTCTGCCAGGATCATACCCATATCTTTGCCGCCGCCGCCCGTGCCATGGGCTTTCCGGCCCGCTATGTCAGCGGCTATCTGATGCTGGATGCGACGGTCGAGCAGGCGGCCAGCCATGCCTGGGCCGAAGCGCATGTTTCGGGTCTCGGCTGGGTTGCCTTCGATGCCGCCAATGGCATTTCACCCGACGAGCGTTATGTAAAGGTGGCGACGGGCCGCGATTACCGCGACGCCACGCCGGTGTCGGGAATTCGGCTGGGACAGGCGGAAGAACAGCTTGCGGTCACCGTCACGGTGGAGCAGTAATCCTCCGCAAGATTGCTGCCGAGCGATTCATCGTTTCAAGGAAACGCCGAACCGCTCTATCCCCTTGTTTTAACGCAATTCCGGACGGAAAACCGCTTCACACTTTTCCTGGAATTGCTCTAGAAGAGATTCCATGACCTATTGCGTTGGCCTGAAGATCGATCGCGGGCTCGTGTTCATGTCCGACACGCGCACCAATGCAGGCATGGATTCCATCTCCACCTTTCGCAAGATGCATGTCTGGGAAGAGCCGGGCGAACGCGTCATCGTTTTGATGTCGGCGGGCAATCTGGCGACGACGCAGGCCGTGGTCAGCCTGCTTGACGAGCGCACCAAGGCAGTCTCCGAAAGACATTCCACACTGCTCGAAACGCCGTCGATGTACCAAACGGTCCGCATTGTTGGCGACACGGTCAAGGAAGTTATCGCCAATTCGTCACCCGCTGGCGAGAAGGCGGATTCCTATTTCAATGCGTCCTTCATCCTCGGCGGTCAGATCAAGGGCAGCGAGCCGCGCCTGTTCATGATCTATCCCGAAGGCAATTTCATCGAATCGACCGATGACACGCCGTTCTTCCAGATAGGCGAGACCAAATACGGCAAGCCGATCATCATCCGCGCCTATGAAAAGACGATGAGCCTCGCCGAGACGGTGAAGCTGCTTTTGGTGTCGTTCGATTCGACGTTGAAGTCGAACCTGTCTGTCGGCTTGCCGCTCGACCTGCTCTTCCTGGAGAAGGACGCTTTCAAGGTCGGATTGAAGAAGCGGATCGGCCAGGACGACCAGTATTACCGCACGATCTCCGATGGCTGGTCGAATGCGCTGAAGACGGCTTTTGCCAGCTTGCCGGATTTCCCTGGCTGAGGCGTGCGGCATCTCTTGCTGGTTGCATATATTTCACGCGTTAATTAATAAGAGACCAACCGCGACGGATGGTAGCGATGGATCATGTCGGGAGGACAGGATGAACAATGATGATTTCCGGCAATGGTCGCGGCGCGCCGCCGACTGGGGCGCTGACTATCGCAACAATCTGCGCGACCGCCCCGTGCGGCCACTGGTAGAACCCGGCGCCGTTTCCAGAAACATCGAGGTTTCGCCGCCCGAAGACGCCGAACCGATGGACCGGATCTTCGCCGATTTCGAAGAGAAGATCCTGCCGGGAATGACGCATTGGCAGCATCCGCGCTTCTTCGCCTATTTCCCGGCCAATGCGGCGCCGGTTTCGGTGGTGGCGGAATATCTGGTTTCGGCGATGGCCGCGCAATGCATGCTGTGGCAGACGTCGCCGGCGGCGACCGAACTCGAAACGCGCACCGTCGACTGGATGCGCCAGGCGCTCGGTCTGCCGGAAGGCTTCTCGGGCGTAATCCAGGATTCAGCCTCATCGGCGACGTTGGCCGCGGTGCTGACCATGCGCGAACGGGCACTCGACTGGCAAGGCAACAAACAGGGCCTGGCAGGGCAGGCGCGGCTGCGCATCTACTCCTCCGACCAGGTGCACACGTCGATCGACCGGGCGATCTGGGTGTCCGGTATCGGCGAGGACAATCTCGTGCGCATTCCCGTCAGCGGCCGCTTTCGCGCCATGGACACGGCCGCGCTCGAGGCGGCAATCGTCGCCGACCGGGAAGCCGGCATGCTGCCGGCGGGCATCATCGCTTGCGTCGGCGGCACCAGCACTGGCGGCACCGACGACATTGCTGCGGTTGCCGAGGTGGCACGGCGGCATGGGCTTTATCTCCATGTCGATGCCGCCTGGGCGGGATCGGCGATGATCTGTCCGGAATATCGGCATTTCTGGACAGGCGTCGAAGGCGCCGATTCGATCGTTTTCAATCCGCACAAATGGCTGGGCGCTCAGTTCGACTGCTCGATCCAGTTCCTGCGCGACCCTGAAAGCCATGTCAGGACGCTGGCCATCAAGCCGGATTATCTGAAGACGCACGGTCATGACGGCATCATCAACTATTCCGAATGGTCGGTACCGCTCGGCAGGCGATTTCGCGCGTTGAAATTATGGTTCCTGCTGCGCGCCCATGGCCTGGAACGCCTGCGCACGATGATCCGCAACCATGTCGCGTGGAGCGAAGGGCTGGCGGCGCGGCTGGCAAGGGAGCCGGATTTCCAGATCGTCAGCGAACCGATGCTGTCGTTGTTCTCGTTCCGGCACAAGACCGCAACCGACGGGGACGAGCACAATCTGCGCCTTGTCAATGCGATCAACGACGATGGCCGCATCTACCTGACGCAGACGAAGGTTGATGGACTGATCGCAATCCGGTTCCAGGTCGGACAGTTCGAGGCGACCGCCGCCGATGTCGAAACGGCTTTTGTGGTGATTACTGAAATCGCACGTGGCCTGGGTCGCTGATTTCGTTAGCCGGCTTCTGCCTTTTCATCGGTTTCGTTTTCGACTATAGACAAGAAAAACGAAAACGGGAGGTTGCCCATGTATCTGTCGCCGCGCCATGCCGAGATTATCCAGATGGCCAAGGATCACGGCCGCGTGCTGGTCGATGATCTGGCCAACCACTTCAATGTGACGCCGCAGACCATACGCAAGGACCTCAACGATTTGTGCGACCAGCGGCTGCTCTCGCGCATCCATGGCGGCGCGCTGTACCCCTCCGGCATCGAGAACATGGAGTATGAGGCGAGACGCAAGATTGCCGCCGACGAGAAGGAGGCGATCGGCCGTGCGGCAGCCAGGCTGATCCCCGACAACGCCTCGCTGTTCATCAACATCGGCACCACGACCGAGTCAGTCAGCAAGGCGTTGCTCGATCACAACGGTCTCATGGTCATCACCAATAACATCAATGTTGCCAATAGGATGCGGATATATCCGTCGATCGAAGTGGTGATCGCCGGTGGTGTCGTGCGCGGTTCCGATGGCGGTGTGGTCGGCGAGGCGGCGGTCGATTTCATCAGGCAGTTCAAGGTCGATTACGCGGTGATCGGCGCATCCGCCATCGACCATGACGGGGCCTTGCTCGACTTCGATTTTCGCGAGGTCAAGGTGGCGCAGGCGATCATCGCCAATGCAAGGCATGTCATCCTGGTTTCCGACCAGACCAAATTCGAGCGAACCGCACCGGTGCGCATCGGCCATCTGTCGCAGGTCAACACCTTCATCACTGACCGCTGCGACATCCCCTCGGTGCGCAAGATCTGCCAGGAGGCCGAGGTTCAGCTGATCGAGACGTCGCTCGCCTAGGCGGTTTTCAGCTGATATCACGCGCCCGTGATATTTCGTTTGACATTCGTTATCATTTCGAAATAATTCCGACACGGTTTCGTAAAAGCCCAAAAATGGTGCAATGCGAAATCGCTGGAGGAATTTGTGGACGCATCTCCGATCCGTGACATTTTCGTCATAGGCGGCGGCATCAATGGCTGCGGTATCGCCCGCGACGCCGTCGGGCGTGGCTTTTCCGTCTTTCTCGCCGAGATGAACGACCTCGCCAGCGGGACCTCCTCGGGCTCGACCAAATTGATCCATGGCGGCCTGCGCTACCTCGAATTCTACGAATTCCGCTTGGTGCGCGAAGCGCTGATGGAGCGCGAGGTTCTGTGGAAGAACGCGCCGCACATCATCTGGCCGATGCGCTTCGTGCTGCCCTATGCCAAGGGCCTGCGCCCGGCCTGGCTGATCAGGCTCGGTCTCTTCCTCTACGACCACATTGGCGGGCGCAAATTGCTGCCGGCGACCCGGACGCTGGACATGGCCAGGGATCCGGCCGGCAAGCCTTTGAAGCCGCTATTCAAGAAGGCCTTCGAATACTCGGATGGCTGGGTCAATGACGCGCGGCTGGTGGCGCTGAATGCACGTGATGCGGCCGACCGCGGCGCGACAGTCCGCACCCGCACGAAAGTGACCGGCGCGCGCCGCGAAAACAGTCTGTGGACGGTCCAGGTCGAGGATCTGCAGACCGGCGAGACCGAGGAGATCAAGGCGCGCCTGCTGGTCAATGCCGCTGGACCCTGGGTCGATCATGTGCTTTCCGGCGTCGTCGGCCTCAACGATGTGCACAATGTCCGCCTCGTGCAGGGCAGCCACATCGTCATCGCCAGGAAATTCGACGATCCGCGCGCCTATTTCTTCCAGAACAGGGATGGTCGCATCATCTTCGCCATTCCCTATGAGGAAGAGTTCACCCTGATCGGCACCACGGACCAGGATTATCCCGGTGATCCGCATGACGTGAGGATCAGCGACACCGAGATCGACTATCTCTGCGCCGCAGCAAGCGAATATTTCGCTGAAGCCGTCAAGCGCTCGGACATCGTCTGGACCTATTCCGCCGTCCGTCCGCTCTATGATGACGGAGCCTCCAAGGCGCAGGAAGCGACGCGCGACTATGTGCTCAAGGCCGATGGCGGCGAGGGTGCCGCCCCGATCGTCAACGCCTTCGGCGGCAAGATCACCACCTATCGCCGGCTGTCGGAATCGATGCTGGAAAAGATCGAGGGTTTTCTGGGTAAACGCGGCAAGCCGTGGACGGCAAACGCGCCGTTGCCGGGCGGCGATTTCCCGGCCACCGGTTTCGATGCCGAAGTGGCGAAACTGAAGACTGCCTATCCGTTCCTCGACGCGCGCCTGGCTCGCCGGCTGACCCGGCTCTATGGCACCCGCGCAAGGATGCTGCTGGGGCTGGCCAAATCGAACGTCGATCTCGGCCGCAACTTCGGCGCCGATCTCTACGAGGCCGAGGTGCGCTATCTCGTTCAAAACGAATGGGCCGTCACATCGGAAGATGTATTGTGGCGCCGTACCAAGCGCGGTCTGCATCTCAGCCGCGAGCAGGTGGCGGCTCTCGATGAATTCATGCACGGCATAAGCCGGCGCCATGTCGCGGCTGCCGAATGAAGAGGGGTTTGAGCTGATGCGGAAGGCCTGGGAGGAGGCGTCATGCTGGAACTGAGAAACGTCACCAAGACGGTCGGCGCTGTCGCGCATATAAGCGATGTGTCGCTGACGCTCCAGCACGGCTCGCTCAATGTCCTGCTCGGACCGACGCTTTCGGGCAAGACCAGCCTGATGCGGCTGATGGCCGGCCTCGACGTGCCGACCTCCGGTTCGATCTGGTTCGACGGCCAGAATGTCACCGGCGTGCCGGTGCAGAAGCGCAAGATCGCCATGGTCTACCAGCAGTTCATCAACTATCCGGCGATGACCGTCTATGAGAACATCGCCTCGCCGCTCAGGGTGGCGGGAACCGATCAGGCGAAGATCGACAAGGAAGTGCGCCATGCCGCAGCACTTCTCAAGCTGACGCCCTATCTCGACCGCACGCCGCTGAGCCTGTCCGGTGGCCAGCAGCAGCGCACCGCACTGGCGCGCGCCATCGTCAAGAACGCCAGCCTGGTGCTGCTCGACGAACCGCTCGCCAATCTCGACTACAAATTGCGCGAGGAACTGCGCGCCGAATTGCCCAGGATCTTCGCCGCCGCCGGCACCATCTTCGTCTACGCCACGACCGAGCCGCACGAAGCGCTGCTGCTCGGCGGCAACACGGCGACGCTTTCCGAAGGGCGCATCACCCAGTTCGGACCGACCATCGACGTGTTCCGCAAACCGGTCGATCTGGTGACGGCCAAGACTTTCGCCGACCCGCCGCTCAACACCATCGTGCTGGCCAAGAAAGGTGGGGATTTCCTGCTCGAAGGTGGGGTCAAACTGCCGGTGCCCGCCGATCTCGCCGGCATTGCCGATGCCATGTACACGGTCGGTTTTCAGCCGCATCACCTGTCGCTCGATCGGCCCAATGCCGCCGCTGTGCCGGTGCGCGCCAAGGTGACGATCACCGAGATCACCGGCTCGGAAAGCTTCATCCATCTCGATTTCGCGGACGCGCGCTGGGTGATGCTGAGCCACGGCATCCGCGACTTCGAACCCGACGCCGAGATCGAGGTGTTCATCGATCCGCGCCACATCATGGTCTTCGACGAGCACGGCCGTGCCGTGGCCGCGCCGAAGCTGGCGGCTTGAGGGGAAAGATATGGCACGCATAGACGTCAACCATGTCAGGCATTCCTATCTGCCGAACCCTCGGAAGGATGCCGATTTCGCGCTCAGGGAAGTGCACCACACCTTCGAGGACGGCGGCGCCTATGCGCTGCTCGGGCCATCGGGCTGCGGCAAGACCACGCTGCTCAACATCATTTCGGGATTGCTGCACCCGTCGCACGGTCAGTTGCTGTTCAACGGCAAGGACGTGACCAATTTGTCGACGCAGGAGCGCAATATCGCGCAGGTGTTCCAGTTCCCGGTCATCTACGACACCATGACCGTCTACGACAATCTGGCCTTCCCGCTGCGCAATCGCGGCGTGCCGGAAGCCGATGTCGACCGCAAGGTGCGCGAGACGCTGGAGATGATCGACCTGGCGTCCTGGGCGAAGAAGAAGGCGAGGGGCCTGACCGCCGACCAGAAGCAGAAGATCTCGCTCGGCCGCGGGCTGGTGCGCTCCGACGTCAACGCCATCCTGTTCGACGAGCCGCTGACCGTCATCGACCCGCATATGAAATGGGTGCTGCGCTCGCAGCTGAAGCAGCTGCACCGCCGCTTCGGCTACACCATGGTCTATGTGACCCACGACCAGACCGAGGCGCTGACCTTCGCCGACCAGGTCGTGGTCATGTATGACGGCGGCATCGTCCAGATCGGCACGCCGGCCGAACTGTTCGAACGGCCACGCCATACCTTTGTCGGTTATTTCATCGGCTCGCCCGGCATGAACGTCATGCCGGTGGCCATCGACGGCAAGACGGCGACGCTCGGCTCGCAGCGCATCGAACTGCCGGGCGCGCCAAAAGCGGGCAGCGGCGCCATCGAACTCGGCATCCGTCCCGAATATGTCCGGCTTGGCCGCGACGGCATGGCCGTGCAGGTGAGCAAGGTCGAGGATCTCGGCCGCCACAAGGTGGTCCGCGCCAAGCTCGAAGGCCGCGAGATTGCGGCCGTCATCGGCGAGGACGAGACCGTGCCGGCCGATCCGAAGGTGCGGTTCGAGCCGGCCGGCATCAACATCTATGCCGATTCCTGGCGCGTCGAGATGGGGGCATAGATGGAAAAGACCTGGAACAACAAGGCCTGGTTCCTGGTGCTGCCGGTGCTGGTGCTGGTGGCGTTCTCGGCGGTCATCCCGCTGATGACCGTCGTCAACTATTCGGTGCAGGACACGTTCGGCAACAACGTCTTCTTCTGGGCCGGCACCGAGTGGTTCGAGGAACTGCTGTCTTCCAGCCGCTTCTGGGAAGCGATGGTCCGCAACCTGATCTTCTCCTTCATCATCCTGGCGATCGAAGTGCCGCTCGGCATCTTCATCGCGCTCAACATGCCGAAAAAGGGCTGGGGCGTGCCGGTCTGCCTGGTGCTCATGGCGCTGCCGCTGCTGATTCCGTGGAACGTCGTCGGCACCATCTGGCAGGTCTTCGGCCGCAACGACATCGGCCTGCTCGGCTACTACGTCAACGCGCTCGGCATCGACTACAACTATGTGCAGGACCCGTTCGATGCCTGGGTCACCGTCATCATCATGGATGTCTGGCACTGGACCAGCCTCGTCGTGCTGCTCTGCTATGCCGGCCTGGTCTCCATTCCGGATGCCTTCTATCAGGCGGCCAAGATCGATGGCGCCTCGCGCTGGGCGGTGTTCCGCTACATCCAGCTGCCGAAGATGAACAGGGTGCTGCTGATCGCCGTGCTGCTTCGCTTCATGGACTCATTCATGATCTATACCGAACCCTTCGTGGTGACGGGCGGCGGTCCCGGCAACTCGACGACATTCCTGTCGATCGACCTCGTCAAGACCGCGCTCGGCCAGTTCGACCTCGGTCCGGCCGCAGCCATGTCGCTGGTCTACTTCCTCATCGTCCTTCTGCTGTCATGGGTCTTCTACACCGTGATGACCAACTACGACGCGGAGCGCTGAGATGACCGGCGCCAACGAAAGAGCCGATAGAGTGAGCGAGACCACAGCAGCGGGCAAACTGGCGAGCACACTCTCGCAGGATCAGGTCGCCCGGCTGATGCGCAAACGCGGCGAGGAATCGCGCTGGTGGTGGATCGTGCCGACGATCTACATCGTCGTGCTTTTGCTGCCGATCTACTGGCTCATCAACATGAGCTTCAAGACCAATGCCGAGATCGTCTCCTCGCTGACGCTCTATCCGCACCAGCCGACGCTCGCCAACTACGTCACCATCTTCACCGACGCCTCCTGGTACTCGGGCTACATCAACTCGATCACCTATGTGGTGATGAATATGGTGATTTCGGTGGCTGCCGCGCTGCCGGCAGCCTACGCCTTCTCGCGCTACCGCTTCCTCGGCGACAAGCACCTGTTCTTTTGGCTGCTGACCAACCGCATGGCGCCGCCGGCGGTGTTCGCGCTGCCGTTCTTCCAGCTCTATTCGGCCTTCGGCCTGATCGACACGCACATTGCGGTGGCGCTGGCGCACTGCCTGTTCAACGTGCCGCTGGCGGTGTGGATCCTCGAAGGCTTCATGTCGGGTGTGCCGAAGGAAATCGACGAAACCGCCTATATCGACGGCTATTCGTTCCCGCGCTTCTTCGTCAGAATCTTCATGCCCCTGATCGCCAGCGGCATCGGCGTGGCCTGCTTCTTCTGCTTCATGTTCTCGTGGGTGGAACTGCTTATCGCCCGTACGCTGACCACCACCGACGCCAAGCCGATCGCCGCCACCATGACCCGCACGGTTTCGGCCGCTGGCATGGACTGGGGCCTGCTCGCCGCCGCCGGCGTGCTGACGTTGATCCCCGGCGCGCTCGTCATCTGGTTTGTGCGCAATTATATCGCCAAGGGCTTCGCCCTGGGGAGGGTTTGACGATGAATTTCGACCTCACCTGGATGGCGTGGACGTGGCCGACGGCGGCCTTTTTCGGGACCATCCTTCTGCTGCTGTGCGGCATGGCGGCTTGGGAATACGCTTCGCCGGGCGGCAATCCGCGCGTCGGCGTGCTGCGCTTCGAGACAACGCGCGGCGACCGTCTTTTCCTGTCGCTGCTTGGCAGCGCCTTTATCCATCTCGCTTGGTTGGGTCTTGTCGGATCCAACCTGTGGTGGGCTCTCGCTCTCTCCGTGGTCTACGCCATTGGCGTGTTCCGCTACGTATAGAGGGGGAAACTGTTGGAGCGACCGCGTGCCGGCGGCCGCTCCAGATCGCACTTGAACCTTAAAACTGTGGAGGAAACACATGCGAAGGCAATTTTTAACATCAACGACGGCCCTTGTCCTGTTGCTGGGCGTGGGCAATGCCTATGCCGGGATGGACGAGGCAAAGGCTTTCCTGGACAAGGAAATCGGCCCGCTCTCGACGCTCGACCGCGCTGGCCAGGAAGCCGAAATGCAGTGGTTCATCGATGCCGCGAAGCCTTTCGCCGGCATGGACATCAAGGTCGTTTCGGAAACCATCGCCACGCACCAGTATGAATCGCAGGTGCTGGCGCCGGCCTTTACCGCCATCACCGGCATCAAGATCACGCATGACGTCATCCAGGAAGGCGACGTCGTCGAGAAGATCCAGACCCAGATGCAGACGGGCCAGAACCTTTATGACGGCTGGGTCAACGATTCCGACCTGATCGGCACCCACTGGCGCTACCAGCAGGTGCGCAACCTGACCGACTGGATGGCGGGCGAGGGCAAGGATGTCACCAACCCGAACCTCGACCTGAAGGATTTTATCGGCACCTCGTTCACGACCGCTCCGGACAAGAAGCTCTACCAGCTTCCCGACCAGCAGTTCGCGAACCTCTACTGGTTCCGTTACGACTGGTTCAACGACGAGAAGAACAAGGCGGACTTCAAGGCCAAGTACGGCTACGACCTTGGCGTTCCCGTCAACTGGTCTGCCTATGAGGACATCGCCGAGTTCTTCACCGGCCGCGAGATCGACGGCAAGAAGGTCTATGGCCACATGGACTACGGCAAGAAGGACCCGTCGCTCGGCTGGCGGTTCACCGACGCCTGGCTGTCGATGGCCGGCAATGGCGACAAGGGCCTGCCGAACGGTCTGCCTGTCGATGAGTGGGGCATCAAGGTCGACGAGAATTCGCGTCCGGTCGGCTCCTGCACGGCGCGCGGGGGCGACACCAATGGCCCGGCCGCCGTCTACTCGATCCAGAAATACCTCGACTGGCTGAAGGCCTACGCTCCGGCGGAAGCCCAGGGCATGACCTTCTCCGAATCCGGCCCGGTTCCGGCGCAGGGCGCGGTTGCCCAGCAGATCTTCTGGTACACCGCCTTCACCGCTTCGATGGTCGATGCCGGCGCCAAGGCGGTGCTGAACGACGACGGTACGCCCAAGTGGCGCATGGCGCCGTCGCCGCATGGCGTCTACTGGAAGGACGGCATGAAGCTCGGCTATCAGGACGTCGGCTCCTGGACGCTGATGAAGTCGACCCCGACCGACCGCGCCAAGGCCGCCTGGCTCTACGCGCAGTTCGTCACCTCGAAGACAGTCGACGTGAAGAAGAGCCATGTCGGCTTGACCTTCATCCGCGAGAGCACGATCCACGACAAGAGCTTCACCGAGCGGGCTCCGAAGCTCGGCGGCCTGATCGAGTTCTACCGTTCGCCGGCCCGCGTTCAGTGGTCGCCGACCGGCACCAACGTGCCTGACTATCCGAAGCTGGCACAGCTCTGGTGGCAGGCGATCGGCGATGCGTCGTCGGGCGCCAAGACCGCGCAGGAAGCGATGGACTCGCTCTGCGGCGAACAGGAAAAGGTCATGAGCCGCATCGAGAAGTCGGGCGTCCAGGGCGATATCGGCCCGAAGATGGCCGAAGAGCATGACCTCGCCTACTGGAACGCCGACGCGGTCAAGAAGGGCAATCTCGCTCCTCAGCTGAAGATCGAGAACGAGAAGGAAAAGCCGATCACCATCAACTACGACGAACTGGTGAAGAGCTGGCAGAAGTAGCCTTGGTGTCGGCGCTCGCGCCAGCATCATGAGAATAGGGGGAGGCGGCATCTTGCCGTCTCCCCTGTTTGTGTAAAAGACTAAAGCGCGTCGCGTTGAGACGGATTCATGCAACGCGCTTTAGGTCTTTGTTTTTGTGCATGTCGTTCTCCCAAAACCGAGGTCACCTTTGGGCGACATGCATTAAGCGGGGAAGCAGAATGACCGGATACATCCTTGCCATCGACCAGGGCACGACTTCGACCCGGGCGATCCTGTTCGACGGCGATATGAAGGTCGCCGGCAGCGGGCAGAGGGAATTCATCCAGCACTATCCGGCCTCCGGCTGGGTCGAGCACGATCCCGAAGATATCTGGGCGAGCGTGGTGACGACCGTGAAGGCGGCGCTGAAGAAGGCCGGCCGGAGTGCATCCGAAGTGGCCGCGCTCGGCATCACCAATCAGCGCGAAACCGTCGTCATCTGGGACAAGGCGACCGGCAAGCCTATCCACAATGCCATTGTCTGGCAGGACCGGCGCACCACGCCGCTGTGCCAGAAACTGAAGAAGCAGGGACTGGAGAAAAAGTTCACCAAAAAAACCGGCCTGCTGCTTGATCCGTATTTTTCCGGTACCAAGATCGCCTGGATGCTGGACAAGGTAAAAGGGGCGCGGCGTCGTGCCGAGAAGGGCGAGTTGCTCGCCGGCACCATCGACAGCTTTCTGATCTGGCGGCTGACCGGCGGCAAGGTCCACGCCACGGACGCAACCAACGCCGCGCGCACGCTGGTTTACAACATCGCTGAGAATGCCTGGGACGACGAACTGCTGTCGATACTGAACATCCCGGCAAAAATGCTACCCGAGGTAAAAGACTGCGCCGATGACTATGGAATCACGGAGAAAAATCTCTTCGGCGCCGAGATAAGAATCCTTGGCGTTGCCGGCGACCAGCACGCGGCGACCATCGGCCAGGCCTGTTTCGAGCCGGGCATGATGAAATCCACCTACGGCACGGGCTGCTTTGCGCTGCTCAACACCGGCAGCGACCTTGTGCGTTCGAAGAACCGGCTCTTGACCACTATTGCCTACAGGCTGAACGGCAAGACCACTTATGCGCTGGAGGGCTCGATCTTCATTGCCGGCGCCGCGGTCCAATGGCTGCGCGACGGCATCAAGGTGATCGGCAAGGCCGAGCAAAGCGGCAAGCTGGCTGCCGAGGCTGATCCAACGCAAAACGTCTACCTGGTGCCGGCCTTCGTCGGGCTCGGCGCGCCGCATTGGGACGCCGAGGCACGCGGCGCCATTTTCGGGCTGACGCGCAATTCCGGGCCGGCGGAATTCGCCCGCGCCGCACTCGAATCCGTCGCCTACCAGACGCGCGACCTGCTCGACGCCATGCGTAAGGACTGGAAGGGAGCTTCGGCCAAGACCGTGCTGCGGGTCGACGGCGGCATGGTTGCGTCGGACTGGACCATGCAGAGGCTGGCCGACATCCTCGACGCGCCGGTCGACCGTCCGACCATCCTGGAGACGACGGCGCTGGGTGCCGCGTGGCTCGCCGGGTCGAAGGCAGGCGTGTGGCCGGATGCCAAGAAATTCGCGAAGAGCTGGGCGCTCGAGCGGAGGTTCCAGCCGGCCATGGATGGCTCCGCGCGCGCAGCCAAACTTGCTGGTTGGCGCGATGCCGTGCGCCGGACGCTGAGCGTGTAGTGAGCAGCCATCAGGGTGAGGGGAGAATGAAGCCAGACTGGTATCCTGCTTGGCGCGACGGCCGTTGAGCAACTGCATGCCAAGAATGACCGCTTGCATAGAGATTTTCGCCTCGGCAGTTGGTCACGCTATGACTATGACCTCACGGCCGGAAAGCTTCTGTTCTCGGATGAAGGAGGCGTCAAGATCGTCACTGAGATCCAGATTGCAGGCTCCACGAGCGCCAAGGCCAGCAATTGGCTGTGGGCTTGGGCAAATTCGAATTTGCCCAGCGAGCTTCTCAGCGACGCCAAGCTGGTTCGCTCCTTCGGCGAGAAGAACAGCATAGATGAGTTGGCCCAGGCCTATGTGCCCAACGCCGGCAATGACCTGGAAGCGCTGGGTTGGGAATTGACGGGAACAATGGTTCGAATTTGCCATGCTCTCGGTGCGTATCGCTCACCGCGTGGTGAGGGTGGAGCGCTCTATTTGATTTTCAAAAGTATCAGCTCGGCGAACTGACCAGCACTCTCGCGCCTGGGCACGTCGAAAAATGGCCCGCGCTGTTGCCGGCGCAGGCCATTTTTACTCGGTACTCACACTTCGGATCAGTAAGGCGAACGGCACTCCCTGCGAGGGCCGTAATTCGGCTGGAACGTGTTGTCCGAAGCACGGTAGCTGCGATAGTGGTCGTAGCACCACTGGACGTGGGCGTTGCCCCCGTAGACGCGGTTGTTTTCATTGTTGATGATTGCCCCGGTAATCAGCGCGCCGGTAGCGAAGGCCGCAAGCGGGAACCAATAATCGCCGTGACGACGGTAGCCGGGGCGATATTCACGATAGCCCCGATGGCCGTTCCAATACGCGCCGCGATTGCGGGAAAAACTGCGGTCACGCGAAAAACTGCGGTCACGCGAAAAATTGCGATTGTAGCGGTCCTTGCGCCACTCCCGGTACTGGACTGTCTGTACATCCGGCACCGCGACCTGGGACTGCGGCACATAGTTCGGTTGGGCATTAACCGACACCGCCTCCGCCGCAACGAATGTGGCGGAGAGAGCGGTCGCCAGCAGGCTCGTTGTGATTCTGTTCATTGGTCTTCTCCTCGATGGTTTGGCGGACGTCCCTGTGCCCGAAAAACGAGCGGCGCATACAATTGTTCCCCAGACTGGATGCCACCGTCAGGCATAAATGGCAGCGTTCCTTGGCCGTTCTCCCCCGACAGCGCGTGGGACAAGTGCCGCGACAGGGCGAAGCCGCCCGTGTTGCGAGACCTCTTTTTCCGGTTGACCGGTCGAGGCACTCTCCCTATGTTCCGCGCAATTTCGAGGGCCGCCTTTCGCCCGCGGGAGCGCGTAGCTCAGCCGGTAGAGCAACTGACTTTTAATCAGTAGGTCATGGGTTCGAATCCCATCGCGCTCACCATTGTTTTAGCGTTAAATATCAGCCACTTAGGATCTTTAAGTCTTTGAAAAAAGCAGCGACTGTGCGAGTTTTCACGGCCTGCACGCCCTTCTCAAGGATCTCGCCACGGGCAACGCATGACAAGATCGTCCCACTTGGATCGTTGATTCTACAAGTCTTTGATTTTGTTGAACGGCGGCGGCGACTCCCACCGCGATCCGACAGTCACTGCTGCCATTGATCGACCTTACCAACCGGGACGAAGCCGTCAGCGCTTCCAGAAATCGCGGTGCGGTGCGAGCATCTCGTCGGCGATGTCGGGGAAGGGGCCAAAGACCTCGATCTTTTTCTGGCCGGAGCCGAGGACGGTGCGCGAAGAGAGGCTCATCGTCGGATTCTCCGCGTGATCCCCGGTGAGCGCCAGGAGCTCGGTCTCCTCGACCCCGTAAACCAGCCGCCCGATATTGGCCCAATACATCGTGCCGGCGCACATCGCGCACGGCTCGAAGGTTGAGACCAGCGTGCATTGCCACAGGAACTCCGGCTCGTAGGCAGCCGCGGCGCGCCGGGCGAGCTCCGTCTCGGCATGGCGCACCGTGTCGAGATTGCCCTGCCGCATCAGCACGCGGTCATCCGGCCCGACCAGAACGCAACCAAAGGGATGATGCCCATGTGCCGCCGCCTCGCGCGCGACCGCGTCGGCGGATCGAAGGTGGGCGAGCATCTGATCGCGTGTCATGGCAAAACCCCGGGACGCTGACATCCACCCGATGAGCGGCTCTTTGATCCGAGATTGCTGCCAAGCGATGCGAGTGGCAAGAGCGAACCGTGGCTTGAGACCTTTGCGCGGGGATATCAGACCTTTGCGCTAGAATCGCCGACCGGTCTTGGCGTCGAACAGATGAGCACAGGCGCGGTCGATCTCGATGCGCATCTGCGCGCCTTGCTTTAGCGCAAGCCGCTCCCGGAACAGGCAGGAGATTTCCTCGCCGGCGCAGTCGACCCTGGCGAAGATTTCCGAACCCGTGGCTTCCAGAAGCACGATCGTGCCGGCAATACCCTGGGAAATCGTTGCTCGGATATGTTCGGGACGGATGCCGTAGATGAGTTCACCCACGGGAATTTTTGCCAGGTTGATGCCCTCCGGCAGCGGTAGGGTCAGCCCACTGGCGCTGCGGAAAACGCCTTCCTCGACGCGGCCGGCAATGAAGTTCATGGCCGGCGAGCCAATGAAGCCGGCAACGAACAGATTGGCCGGACGGTCATAGAGGTCGAGCGGCGCACCGATCTGCTCGACAAGGCCGTCATGCAGCACGACGATCTTGTCGGCCATGGTCATGGCCTCGATCTGATCATGCGTGACGTAAATGGTGGTGGTGCCCAGCCGCTGGTGCAACGCCTTGATCTCGCCGCGCATCTGGACGCGCAATTTGGCGTCGAGATTGCTGAGCGGCTCGTCGAACAGGAAGACTTGCGGGTCGCGCACGATGGCGCGGCCCATGGCGACGCGCTGGCGCTGGCCGCCGGAGAGCTGGCGCGGATAGCGGTCGAGCAGCTTGTCGAGGCCCAGGATGCTGGCGGCCCTGCCGACGCGGCTTGCGGTGTCGGCCGGATCGGCTTTCTTGATCTTGAGGGCAAAGCCCATATTGTCCGCCACCGTCATGTGCGGATAGAGCGCGTAGTTCTGGAACACCATGGCGATGTTGCGGTCGCGCGCCCGCAGATTGTTGACGGTGCGATCGCCAATGGCGATCCTGCCACCCGAGATCGTTTCAAGTCCGGCAATCATGCGCAGCAGCGTCGACTTCCCGCAGCCCGACGGGCCGACCAGGATGACGAACTCGCCGTCAGCGATATCGACGCTGACATCGTGGATAATCCTGGCCGTTCCGAAAGCCTTTTGCACGTTGTTGATTGTGACCGATGCCATTGGGTTTTCCTCGAAAAAGAGTGCGATGCCGTAGCGTGCCTTCAGCCGCCCTTGACGGCGCCCGCGGTCAGTCCGGCGACGATCTGCCTTTGTGCGAACATGGTCAGGACCAGTACCGGCAGTGTCACCACCAGGGCCGCGGCGGCGAGCGGCCCCCAGCTCACTTGCTCGTAGGAGAGCATGTTGTAGACGGCGACCGGCAGCGTGCGCGTCTCACGGCTGGCGAGCACCACGCCGAAGACGAAATTGTTCCATGAGAAGATGACGGACAGGATAAAAGCGACCACTATGCCCGGCTTGGCGATGGGCAAGGCGACCAGCCGGAACACCTGCCAGGAACTGGCGCCGTCGATGTTGGCGGCCTCTTCCAGTTCCATCGGGGTGGTCTCGAAATAGCCGATCATCACCCAGACGACGATCGGCACGGTCACCACCAGATGGATGATGATCTGCGGCCACAGCGTGCCGAGAATGCCGACCCATTGGAACAGCAGGAACAGCGGGATGAGATAGGAAAGCCCCGGCGTCATGCGGGCGATCATGATGACCACCGCCGATCGCTCGGCCTTGAGCCGCGCGATGCCATAGCCGGCCGGCACGCCGATCAGCAGCGCCAAAAGCGTCGCCGTGCCGGTCACCAGAACCGAATTCCAGAGATAGAGCAGGAAATTGTTCTCCTCGAACACTTTTGCATAGTTCGACCAGGCGAGATGTTCGGGGATCAGGATCGGCGGATAGGCGCCGTTGTCGATCTCGAATTTCAGCGACAGCGAGATCATCCAGAGGAAGAACAGGATTGCCGGCGAGACGAAGACCAGGGCCGCGAAGAACAGCCCGATCCGGTTGAGCAGTCGTGAACTCATCTATTTGCCCTCCACGCCGATCCACTGCGAGCGCTGGCGCAACATCAGGAGGATGAAGGACAGGGCGACGATGACGATGAAGAACACCACGGCCATGGCCGAGCCATAGCCGATGTCGTAGTAGGAGAAGGCGGTGTTGTAGAGATAGATGTTGATGGTCTCCGAGGCCGTGCCCGGCCCGCCCTGGGTCATCGCATAGATGATGTCGAAACTCTTCAGTGCGTCGATGGTGCGGATGATCACCGCGATCATCAGGAACGGCGCGATCATCGGCAAGGTGAGATAGCGGAATTGCTGCCAGGCATTGGCGCCGTCGATCTCGGCGCTTTCGAACGGCTCGCGCGGCACGGACGCCAGGCCGCCGAGCACGATCAGCATCACCAGCGGCGTCCACTGCCAGGTCTCGACCGCAACCAGCGACGGGATGACCGTGTTGGCGTTGAAGATCCATTCCTGCGCCGGAATGCCGACCAGCGACAGAAGATAGTTGAGGACGCCGAGCTGGGGGTGGAACATCATCGTCCAGACCAGCGCCACGGCGACGGGCGTTGCCATCATAGGCATCACGAAGACGCCGCGCAGCAGGCCACGCAGCGGAAACCTGGCGTCGAAGATCAGGGCGGCGATGGTGCCGAGCAACATCGGCGCGGCAACCGAAAGGAAGGTGTAGCTCAACGTATGGAGAAGCGATTCCCAGAAGCGTTGGTCGTACGCCAGCCGCAGATAATTCTCCATCCCGGCAAAGCTTCGCGACTGGCCGAGCGTCCAGCGGTTGACGCTCATCCACAGCGTGAAGGCCCAGGGAAAGACGATCACGGCGCCGACGACGACGAGCGCCGGAACGACGAAAGGCCAGTAGTTGGGAGCCAGCCGGATCGTCTGGCTCCCTTCGATGGCTTGCGTCGTTACCCCGGTGCGTTCTGGGGTGGTGGCGGACATCAGCCTTGCTCGCTCCTGTCGAGGACCGGCTGGAATTGGTCGGTAGCCTTCTTCAACTCCTCGGCGGGATCAGCGCCGGCGATCAAATTGGTCAGCGCCACGCCGTAGATGTCGCGGAACTCTGTGACCGGGATGATGACCGGCAGCGACAGCCGGCTCACATTGCCGGAGCCGACCACCGCATCGAGCCAGCTTGCCGGCATGGTGACGCCTTCGCGCACCTTTGGATCTTCGAGCACCGATTTGCGGAACGGTACGCCGGCGCCTGCCTGCAGCAGGCGCGCGCCCATGACCGGCGACACTGCCCACTGGCAGAACAGATAGGCGGCCTCCTTCTTCTCGCTGGTGGCCGTCACGCCGATACCGTCGCCGAAGGTGCCAGCCGCGTGCGCCTTGGGACCCTTGGGCATGACGCCATAGCCGACCTTGCCGACCACCCGCGATTTTTCCGGATTTTCCATCGGCGGGGCAAAGCCGACGCCATCGAACCACATGCCGATCTTGCCTTGCAGGAAGGCGGACTGCGCTTCGGCCCAGTTGAAGCCAGTGACGCCTGGAGGCGCGGATTTGGTCATCAGCCGCTGGTAGAGCCCGGCGGCCTCGATCGCCTCGGGCGACGTCGTGCGCAGCTTGCCCTGAGCGTCGAGTGGCGTCATGTCGTAGCCGAGCATGAGCGATGTCCACACCGGCGTGTTGGCGTTCTTGATGCCGCGGGCGACGAAACCATAAGTATTGGTCGACGGGTCGGTCAGCGCCTCGGCCGCGGCCACCAGCTGCTCGAAGGTTTCGGGATATTTGAGGCCCTTGGCCTCGAACAACTCCTTGTTCCAGTAAACGATCCAGTAGTCGACCGAGAAGGGCAGCGAGCGCAGCACGCCCTGACCGTCCTTGGCGAACAGCATGCCGGCGTCGGCGAAATCGTTTTCGACCAGACCCGGATCGGTAAGGGTGGGGTCGGCGAGATAGCCTGATATGTCGGCAAGCCAGCCGCCTTTTTCGAACTGCCGCTTCTGCACATGGTAGCTCAGATGCACGACGTCGAAGCTCGGCTTGCCGGAGCTCAATTCGATCACCGTCTTCTGGCGCTGCTGCTGCTCAGGCGTTGCCTCGGCATTGACCTTGATCCCGGTCAACTCCTCGAACTCGACGAGATATTTTATCAGGGTGTCGCTGCGCGGGCTTTTCACCAGATTGACGTCAAGCGTCGTGCCGGCAAAGCGCTTCCAGTCGACGGCCGCGGCAAAGCCTGGGCGAACACCCACAAGGCCGGCGGCGGCAACTGCAGCGGTTCCCTGGAGGAGTTGCCTCCTGGTTGGGTTGAACAGATTGGACGACATTTCTTCCTCCCGGTTGCTGTCGTTGTCGAATGCGTCGCGACCGCGACGCGGCTCATGCTTCCTCAGATTTGCAGCGCCAGCCGGCGCGCCTTGTCGATGTGCAGGCTGATCGCCTCGACCGCCTTCTGCGGGTCGCGGCTTTCCATGGCTTCGATGACCGCAAGGTGCTCACGCATGACCGGCACGACGCGCCCGTCGATGCGGAAGCGCTCCTGATGGATCAGCCGGATCTTCACCGAGTTGACCAGATAGGCCTTGGCGATGATCTCGTTGCCCAGCGCATCGATGAAAGTGTCGTGCATCGCCCAGTCAATGCTCTGCGCCCTGGCTTCCATTTCCGGCGTCGGCGCCTGCGAAAGGGCTTGAGCCAGCATCTCCTCGTGTTCGCGCCGCAGGCGGGCAAGTTCGTCATCGGAAGCGCTGCCGGTGAACAGCGCCACCGCTTCGCGCTCCATGAACAGGCGGAACTGAAAAGCCTCGCGGATCAGGCTGATGTCGATATGGGCGATCTGCATGCCGCGCTGCGGGATCGTCGTCAGAAGCCCTTCGGCCTCGAGACGCGGCACGATTTCGCGAATGGCGCCGAGCGGCAGACCGGTGAAGGCGACCAGTTCGCGCTGCGATACGAACTGGCCCGGCAGCAGGTCGCGGGCCAGCAAATGCCGCGTGAAGCTGGCATAGGCTTTTTCCCTAAGCGTGGTCGGTTCGCTGCCGTCTTCCATTTCAGCGCATATTCCTTCGCCGGTCAGGCTGATTCCCTGGCAAACAGCCCATCATAGGCGTCAGCCAGCTGTTGTCGCCCCTGCGAACCGATCGGCTCCAGCGGCGGACGGACCGCCAGCCAGCGGTCGTCGCTGGTCTTGCGCGCCACCATGACCTTCACCGCCGGCGTTACCGGGTGTTTGAGCAATTCGAGCACGAAACGCTCGACGCGTGTGTCGTCGCGCCCGTCCTCGGCCATGGCGCGGATTTCGCTGGTAACGAAATTGGCCATGCCGGAGATTGCGCCTTGAGCGCCAATTCGCACGGCTCGTGCCAGATGCCGCTCGTCACCGATCAAGATCACCAGATCGCCATGGGCGCCGAGCAGCGCCTCGCTATAGTCCCAGTCCCCGCCGGAATCCTTGACCCCCGCAATGACATCCGGAAAAGCCGTACGCAATCGGCCGATCAGGTCAAGCGAGAGCTGCACCATGGTGACCGACGGAATGTTGTAGAGCAGAACGCCACGGGCGAGGGGACCGAGCACGGCAAAGACAGTGGAAAACCAGCCGAAAAGACCATCGTCGCCGACATTCTTGAAGTAGCTCGGCGGCGCCAGCAGAATGTTGCGGGCGCCGCGCTGCAAGGCATGCCGGGCCTGCTCAACGGCGTCTTCGGCCGCATCGACCAGCACGCCGGCAACAAGCTGATGCGGCAGGATGCCGGCAGCCAGCATGGCTTCGGTCACCGACCGCCGCTCCCCGGTGCCAACCGATGCGCCTTCGCCGGTGGTGCCAAAAAGCGTAACACTGGTGCACCCCTCCGCCAGGCAACGCTTGGCCTGGGCGACCATGAGGGCGGTGGCGATCTGCCCGGAGGCATCGAAAGGCGTGGCGAGGGCGGCCGAAAGGCCAAAACGTGATGTCACCGGAAGTCTCCGAAAAGAAGTTCGAGGCAGTGATATCTCACTAACATGTCAGTTGTAAATCTGGTTGGTGCGAATTTTGTGGTGAGGCGCTTACATGCTGGCCTGTGACGCGATCGGCCTGTCGAGCTAGGAAGCGCGGTAGAGCTCCTGGTTTCTTACTCACGTCTACTTCACCAGAATTGCCGAATTTCGGAGCGGAGGTTCTGTGCCTGAGAGGCTGGCGTTATCTTTCTGGCAGACGGTTGAGGTCGACTGCGTTGACAGATCTTGGTGCATCATAAGTTCTGAAGTGCAGATCGACTTGCGCAAAAACATATTGTGCACGATCCTATCTCAAATTTTGAGGGAGGGGACTATGAGCGTCGAAGAGAAACTTCGCGTACTTGCTGACAGAATCAAGACGCATTCCAGCGCAATGCTTACCGAAGAGGCCTTGAAGACAGCGATAGTGCTGCCATTCTTGGCGGCTCTAGATTATGACGTTTTCAATCCTGATGAAGTAATACCTGAGTACTGTGCCGACGCGGTGGGTAAGAAGGGAGAAAAGGTAGATTACGCGATCAAAATTGATGGAGAAATCAGGATTCTTGTCGAATGCAAACCAATCACTACAGTTCTTGATCGGATTCACCTTGCGCAGCTTTACAGGTATTTTTCCGTCACCAACGCCAAATTTGCCATACTTACCAACGGCCGTGCCTTCCATTTCCATACAGATCTGGTTGCACCGAATAAGCTCGATGATCGCCCGTTCCTGACATTTGACCTTTCGGACCTACAGGGTCAACTGACGTCCGAACTGAAGAAATTCGCAAAAGCTGATTTCAACGTAGACGGAATCTTGCAGTCCGCTCATCGCCTAAAATACACTTCGGCAATCAAAAAAGAGATTGGCAACGTGATGGAAAATCCGCCCGAGGAGTTTGTTCGGATGGTGACGGTTGGACTTTACCAAGGCCGGTTCACCGGTCAGGTGAAGGAGCAGTTCACACCGATGGTCAAAGCAGCCTTTCGCGAGATTGTTCGGGAATCTGTTCAGTCGCGTTTATCCACTGCGTTGGCTGAAACTGAGATTTCCGAGATTGGCGCGGATGGAATTGAGACCGAAGAGGAGGTTGTGACTACGGAGGACGAACGCGAGGGTTTCATGGTCGTCCGGGCTATTGTCCGCGATCTTCTAAAGCCAGCAAGGGTAATTATGCGCGACCAGAAGAGCTATTGCGGTATCCTCGTTGATAACAACAACCGCAAGCCACTTGCCCGACTATGGTTCAACCGGACTGTCAAATATCTCGGGCTTTTCGATGGAGAGAAGGAAGAGAAGGTCAAGATCGACTCGCTGGACGAAATCTATGACCACGCCGATCGCTTGCGAGCTACAGCAAAGGAATACCTTGCTGGGGCAATGGCTGCGCCATCCATCGCTTCGGCTTCCTAACCTTCCACGATCTCGCTGTACGCCCGCAACCGACGCCAAATTCGCGGCAGCCGTTTGTGGGTCAAACCAGCGATACATGTCCTCCGGCGTGGCGTTCTAGCCGCCCGGCGAGGTCGAGTTCCAGCAGCACCATGAACACTTGGGCCGGGTGCAGGCCAGTGTGGCGGATGATCTCGTCGACCGAGACGGGCGTCGGGCCGAGTGCCTCGATGACGCGGGCGCGATCGCTTTCGCGGGGCGGTGGTGCGGCCAAGAAGTCGGGCGGCTCTTCGAACGGCGGCACGTCGGGCGCTCGCATGCCGGTCAGCGGCGCGATTGCCCTGGAAATATCCGATGCCTCGGTGACCAGGGTGGCGCCCTCCTTGAGCAGGCCGTTGGCGCCGGCGGCGCGTGGATCGAGCGGTGAGCCCGGTACAGCGAAGACCAGTCGGCCCATTTCGCCGGCAAGCCTGGCGCTGATCAGGGACCCAGAGCGTTGCGCTGCCTCGACCACCACCAGCCCAAGGACCGCACCCGCGACAAGGCGGTTGCGGCGCGGAAAATCCTGAGCGCGCGGCTGCCAGCCGAACGGCATCTCCGAAATGATGGCGCCACGCTCGGCAATCTCTTCGCACAGGCCTGCATTTTCAGGCGGATAAGGCTGGTCGAGGCCGCCGGCCAGCACGCCGATCGTGCCGGTCGAAAGACTGCCCTGATGCGCCGCTGTGTCGATGCCGCGCGCCAGGCCGGAGACGATTGCGCAGCCGTCGCGGCCGAGGTCGGCTGCCAGCATGCGCGCCATCTTGATGCCGGCCAGCGACGCGTTGCGTGCCCCGACTATGGCGACACCCGGCAGCCGGAAAACAGCTGCGTTGCCCTTTACCGCCAGCAGGGGCGGCGGATGGTCCATGTTGCGCAAGAGGGGTGGGTAGTCTGCTTCACCGATGCCGACAAAGCGGGCGCCGGCCTTTCCAGCTGTTTCCAGTTCGGCCTCGGCCTCGGCAACGGACGGGATGCGGGCGATCCGGATGGCGCCGCCCGAAATCATCAGTTCCGGCAGTATTTCAAGCGCCGCTTCGGCTGAGCCGAAGCGGTTGATCAGGTCGCGAAAGGAGGCAGGGCCGACATTCTGGGTGCGGATCAGTCGTAGCCAGCTCAGCCGCTGCCGGTCGCTGAGGCGCGGCCCGGCGGTCGGCTCGCTCATCCCTTGGCTCCGATCTTGCCCTCGGTGCCGGCAAGCAGGCGCGAAATGTTTTCCCGGTGCTTGATGAAAACGATGACGCTCATCACCACGAACAATCCGGCAATTTGCGGCGTGCTCAGGACATAGAGGGCGATCGGCACGATGACCGCCGCCGTCAGCGCCGCAAGCGAGGAATAACGGAAGAGGAATGCCATCACCAGCCAGACGACGGCGAAGATCAGCGCTACCTGCCAGGCAAGGCCGATCAGCACGCCGAGATAGGTGGCGACGCCCTTGCCGCCCTTGAAGCCCAGCCATACCGGGAAGAGATGACCGAGAAAGGCGCCGAGACCGGCCCAGATCGCCAGGTCAGGCGCGAAATAGCCAGCAATCAGCACGGCGGCCGTGCCCTTCAGCACGTCGAGCAACAGCGTCGCCGCGGCTAGGCCCTTGTTGCCGGTGCGCAGAACATTGGTGGCGCCGATGTTGCCCGAGCCGATCTGGCGCACATCGCCAAGGCCGGCCGCGCGGGTGAGCAGAAGCCCGAACGGAATCGAGCCCAGGAGATAGCCGAACACAAGCGCTGGGATGAGGCTGTAAGTCATTGTTTCCCCCGCATTTCCCCCAGTTTGGCCGGATCAGGCGCGGTGCGCGGGTTGTCCGGCTCAGACGGAGAACACTGTGCGGCCCGCAACCAGCGTTTGCAAGACCTTGCCTTGCAGGCGCGCACCTTCGAAACAGGTGTTTTTTGAGCGCGAACGAATGCCGCTTTCGCTGACGATCCAGGGTTCGTCGAGGTCGACAAGCGCAAGATCGGCGACAGCGCCGGGCTTCAGCGTGCCACCGGGCAGTCCGAACAGTTTTGCCGGGGCCGTGGACAGGGTCTCGATCAGCCTCAGCAACGGCACGTCGCCATTGTGGTAGAGCCGCAAGGCCGCGCCCAGCAGCGTCTCCAACCCGATGGCGCCGGCCGCCGCATCGGCGAAGGGCAGGCGCTTGGTGTCGACATCCTGCGGATCGTGCGAGGAGACGATGATGTCGATCGTACCGTCCCTGACCGCCTCGATCATCGCCAGCCGGTCTTCCTCGGCACGCAATGGCGGCGTCAGGCGAAAGAAGGTGCGGTATTCGCCGACATCGTTTTCATTGAGCGACAGATTGTGGATCGCCACGCCCGACGTCACCGTCGCCCCGTCGGCCTTGGCACGCGTCACAGCGTTTGCCGCCATCGCCGTCGAGATCTTCGCCGCATGGTACGAACCGCGCGTCAGCCGCGCCAGCGCAAGGTCGCGTTCCAGCGGGATGGATTCGGCCTCGCGCGGAATGCCGGAAAGGCCGAGCCAGCTGGCGTAGAGGCCTTCATTCATCACGCCGGATGAACCGAGGTCCGCATCCTGCGTCTCATGCACGATGGTGGCGCCGAAGTCGCGCGCATAGGTCAGCGCGCGGCGCATCACCAGCGCACTCGATATGGTGTGGCGGCCATCGGTGAAGGCGACCGCGCCGGCTTCGCGCAGCAGGCCGAACTCGGTCATCTCGCGCCCGTCGAGGCCCTTGGTGATCGCCGCAGCCGGAAAGACGTTGACGATAGCCGTGTCTTTCGCGGTGCGCAGCACGAACTCGACCAGCGCCACATTGTCGATCACCGGGTCGGTATCGGGCATCATGACGATGGAGGTGACGCCGCCAGCCGCCGCCGCGACACTCGCCGACGCAATGGTTTCGCGATGCTCGCCGCCCGGTTCGCCGATGAAGACGCGGCCATCGACCAGGCCTGGAATGATCGCCTTGCCGGCGCAGTCGATAATGGTGGCGCCCTCGGGCGCGCCCTGGTTGAGCGCTGGCTTGCCGGCGGCAACGATCTTGCGGCCATCGACGATGACGGCGCCGATCTCGTCCATGCCGCGCGAGGGGTCGACGATGCGGGCGCGCTCAAAGACCGTTGTGCTCATGCGCCGCGGCCCTCTTGGTTGCGACGGGGATCGAGCAGCGCTTCCATGACCGCCATGCGCACAGCAACGCCCATTTCGACCTGTTCCTGGATGACGCTTTGCGGGCCGTCGGCGATTTCCGAAGCGATCTCGACGCCACGGTTCATCGGTCCGGGGTGCATCACCAACGCGTCGTCCTTGGCCGCCTTCAGTTTTTCCGCATCGAGGCCGAAATAGCGGAAATACTCGCGCACCGAAGGCACGAAGGCGCCTTCCATGCGCTCGCGCTGCAGGCGCAGCATCATCACCACATCGGCGTCCTTGAGGCCTTCGGCCATCGAACGGGTGACGATGACGCCCATCTTCTCGATGCCAGTGGGCAGCAGCGTCGACGGCGCAACGACGCGCACCTGCGCGCCGAGCGCGTTGAGCAGCATGATGTTGGAGCGCGCCACGCGCGAATGCAGGATGTCGCCGCAGATCGCCACGATCAGCTTCGACAGCGGGCCTTTGGCGCGGCGGATGGTCAGCGCGTCGAGCAGCGCCTGTGTCGGGTGCTCATGCGCGCCGTCGCCGGCATTGACGACGGAGCAGCCGACCTTCTGCGCGAGAAGCGCGGCCGCACCGGCCGACTGGTGGCGGATGATCAATATGTCGGGCCGCATGGCATTCAGCGTCATCGCCGTGTCGATGAGCGTTTCGCCCTTCTTCACCGAAGAGCTTGCCACCGACATGTTCATGACATCGGCGCCAAGCCGCTTTCCGGCCAGTTCGAACGACGACTGCGTGCGCGTCGAGGCTTCATAGAACAGGTTGATCTGTGTGCGGCCGCGCAGCGTCGAGGTTTTCTTCTCGGACTGCCGCGAGATCGCGACCGCCCGGTCCGCCCTGTCGAGCAACAGCTCGATGTCGGCAGGGGAAAGGTCGCGGATGCCCAGAAGATGGCGATGAGGATAGGGGGACGCAGCGTCGGTCATCTCAAGGGGCTGCTATAGGGTGGAGACTTTGCGGCTGCAAGCGCCAGCTTTGCATTGGAGCCGTTCTCCTCATTTTTTTCGTGTAGATGGCCGATTGTATCGGCCGGTATTTTCATCGCGCGCGCTGCATGGCTTGGCTATATCTAGCCGACAGCCTCGGATTCGTGGCTTTCTGACGATAGAAGGATTGGGCGTGACCGACGACGTGACGAACCAGCCGCCGCCGCTGACGGGCGGCAACGCCTGGCGGGGCGATCCGTTGCTGATCCAGCTCGCGGAGCGTTTTTCCGATCCGGTGCGCCGGGAACTCGACGGTCTCGGCCGTTTCGTGCTGACGCAGGAGGCGCAGGAACTGGCGCGCCTCGCCAATGTCGAGACGCCGAAGCTGAGGACGCATGATCGCCAAGGACGGCGCATCGACGTGGTCGAGTTCCATCCCGCCTATCACGCCTTGATGCGCCGCTCCGTGGCCAATGGGCTGCATTCCTCGGTGTGGGAAAACGGCGACACCGAGATCGGCCGCCGCCATCAGGTCCGTGCCGCCCGGTTTTATCTGACGGCGGAGCTCGAGACCGGGCATCTGTGCCCCATCACCATGACCAACGCTTCGCTGGCGGCCTTGATGGCCAGCCCGAAACTGTTTCGTGAATGGGCGCCGCGCGTGACGACGCGCAAATATGACCAGAGCCAAAAGCCGCCGGTCGAGAAAACCGGGCTGACGCTCGGCATGGGCATGACCGAGAAACAGGGCGGCACCGATGTGCGCGCCAATGTGACGAGGGCGGAACGCGCCGGCAGCGGTTTTTATCGTCTGACCGGGCACAAATGGTTCATGTCGGCGCCGATGTCGGATGCCTTCCTGGTGCTGGCGCAGGCGCCGGAGGGGCTGTCGTGCTTCCTCGTACCGCGCGTTCTCGGTGACGGCTCGGGCAACGGCTTCCGCTTCCAGCGGCTGAAGGACAAGCTCGGCAACCGTTCCAACGCATCCTCCGAAGTCGAATTCGTCAATGCCATCGGCGAGATGGTCGGCGAACCCGGTGCCGGTGTGAAGACGATCATGGACATGGTGACGCTCACCCGGCTCGATTGTGCCATCGCCTCGTCGGCGATCATGCGCGCGGGCCTCGCCGAGGCCGTTCATCATGCCCGCCATCGTCAGGTGTTCGGTTCGACCCTGATCGAGCAGCCGTTGATGCAGCGCGTGCTGGCGGACATGGCACTCGATGTCGCCGCCGCCACCGCACTGTCGTTCCGGCTGGCGCGGTCCTTCGACGAGGCGGCCAGCGACCGCGGTGAAGCGGCGTTTGCCCGCGCCATGACGCCGGTCGTCAAATACTGGGTCTGCAAGATCGCGCCGCCTTTGCTCTATGAGGCGATGGAGTGCCTCGGCGGCAATGGCTATGTCGAGGAGGCGCCGCTCGCCCGCTATTATCGCGAGGCCCCGGTCAACGCGATCTGGGAGGGCTCGGGCAATGTCATGGCGCTCGACGTGCTGCGCGTGCTTGGCCGTGCGCCCGGCCTGTTCGAGGATGTGCTGGCCGGCATCGACCGCGATCTCGGCGCCGGCGGACGCGGCACGATCGGCGTGCTGAAGGCGGCGATGCAGGTCGCTTCAACCGACGAAGGTTCGGCTCGGCTGCTCACCGAGCAGCTGGCTCTGTCGGCTGCGGCGGCGGAATTGCGCCGTCTGGGGGCAGGGCGGATCGCCGACGCTTTCGTCGAGACGCGATTGGCCGGCCAATGGCGCAACACCTATGGCATGATCGATTCGCGCCACGATGCACGCATGATCATCGACACGCTCTATCCGCCAGTGAACTGAGCCGCGAGCATCGCAAAAACCGGCGCCATCCACAGTTTTGAGGCGTTGGTCCGTATCCTCTCGCATATGGCTAATTTCCGTTAACCTTAACAAATGGTTTCCGTTGCGATGGCGAGCGGCAAGGCCCACTGTCCCGGCGCAAGCAGGCAATGGTTCAGATTGGCCGTCTCCTGCTTTGCGAAGCAGGAACACCGATGCGACAGGTACTGACCTCTTTTCTGACCTTGCACTGGACGATTGTTTTCGCCCTGCTTGCGCTCATCTGCATCGACGGAAACCGTGGTGTGGCGGCGGCGCTCGGCGTGATCGGTGCCACAATCGAGGGTACCCGCTTCGTCAACCTCGACAATTTCGTTGTCGTGGCGCCGCTTGCCACCGCATTGCTGGTCGTCGCGGTTCTGTTTTTCTGGGCCTTTGTCGAAGCCCTGGTCAACGACGCGACCAGCCCGGACGCCGACAGCGTTGCCCGCATCGCCTTCATCTGCGCGTCCGGCGTGTTGTCGCTGATCGTCATCGGGGGTGCTGCGCAAGGCATAAACGGGCTGTTCATGGCTGTTGCCGTGCAGCTGGCAGCACTTCTGGCATCCTATGTCGCCATGCTTGCCGAACGGCGGTCCGTGGTTGCGGCAGCGGCTTCGGGCGAAGGCGAGATCCATGCCGTCGCGCACGGCATGGCAAAAGCCGCAGCCCACAATTCGCTGCTTTCACTCATATCAGGCCGAACGGTGTCCAAAACCGGCTCCAATCCCAGGGGAGGCCGCTGATGCGCTACATCTTCGGATTCTGGGCGGCGCCGATGGCGATTTTCTGGGGCTGGTTCTATCTGTCGGCCAATGACATCAATTTCGGCTACGCGATGCTCAGCCGACAGATGCACGACTTCTTCTTCCAGCTCTACGGTCAGATGCTCGGCATCGATCCGGCGATCATCCCCGGCATGGTGGCGAAGACGTGCGTCTTCGACGGGTTGCTGCTGATGGCGCTTTGGGCATTCCGCCGTCGCCGCGAAATCGCCGGCTGGGTCAGACAGCGCTGGGCGGGTCCGGTTCCGTTCGAGCGGATGCGTGGAGCGACTGAAGCCGGTCCAAAACTCCCTGCAGAATAAACGCGGCTGCCGCCGAATCGATCTTACCGGCGCGCTTGCGGCGCGAGAAATCCATCTCGATCAGCGTCCTTTCGGCCGCGACCGTCGATAGCCTTTCGTCCCAGAGCACGAAGGGCAGGTCGCTCATTTGTGCCATGTTACGGACGAAGGCGCGCGATTTCTGCGCACGCGGACCTTCCGAGCCGTTCATGTTGATCGGCAGCCCAATCACCACGGCGCCGGCATTCTCCTTCTGCAGCAAGGCGAGCAGCACCGCCGCATCGAGCGAAAATTTCCTTCGCATGATGACCGGACGCGGATGGGCGAAGGAAAACCTCTGGTCCGAGACCGCGACGCCGATCGTCTTGTCGCCGAGGTCAAGCCCCGCCAGCGTCTTACCGCCGGCTAACCGCGCCGGCAATTCTTCGATCGTGATAATACCCACCGGCCGTCCTTCGCCTTTCACCACCAGGTGTTTTGTCAAACGCGTGGCGGACAAGTAACCCTTTGATCTCGGGGCCACTGGCGTTCTATCCTTTGGCAAGTCAAAAATCGAGGAATGCATTCATGAAACTGACCTGGTACGGCCACTCGGCCTTTCGGATCGATACCGCTGATGTCAAGATCCTCATCGACCCCTATCTGATAGGCAATCCGTCATGGACGGGTGGCTGGGAGGGCCCGGCTGAGGATGTCACGCATGTGCTGCTGACGCATGGCCACAGCGACCACATCAGCGGCGCGGTGGAGGTGCTCGGCAAAAGCGGCGCCCAGCTCGTCGCCAATTTCGAGATCTGCATGTATCTGGTCGGCAAGGGCGTCAGCGACAAGAAGATCAATCCCGGCAACATCGGCGGCACCGTCGATTGCGGCAGCTTCACCACCACTTTTGTCCAGGCGCTGCACTCATCCTCGTTCCCGGGCGAGGGCGGCCAGAACACCTATCTCGGCAATCCGGGCGGCCTCGTCCTGCATTTCCCGGAAGACAAAACGCTCTATCACATGGGCGACACCGACATCTTCTCCGACATGGCGCTGATCAACGAGTTGCATGAGCCGAAGATAGGCCTGGTGCCGATCGGCGACCGCTTCACCATGGGCGGCGCGGTGGCGGCACTTGCCTGCCGGCGCTTCTTCAAATTCGACACCGTGGTTCCCTGCCACTTCGGCACGTTTCCGATGATCGACCCGACCGCCGATAAGTTCGAGGCCGGCCTGGAAGGATCCGGTGTAAGGCTGGCGTTGCCGAAAATCGGTGAGACGATTACGATCTAGAAACAGCTAAAGTGGAATAAATCCATGGTATTGGGGCGATCTCTTTGCGTTTCCATGTTTGTCGCGGCGTCGCCCGCGCTCGCCGCGGATGATTTCATCGAAGGCGTCTACCTTCAGTCCGAAGAGCTTTGCACGCAGGCCAAAAAGGACACGCTGCAAACGCTGATCGACGCCGGCAACATCGTGCTTTCGGCGCACGGCCTGCAGAGCGTGGAATACAATTGCGAGTTTCTGCAGGTCAGCAAGGCGACCGCTTCGCCGAGCTGGGCGGTGACGGCCCTCTGCCAGGAACCGGGCTATGTCTTCCCGGATGTCCTCTCGGTGAGGCAAATGAATGAGAAGCAGATCGATCTCGTGTCGGTCCGGCCCGTCAACGACGAAAGCGAAGCAAGCGGCAACAGCGGCAGCTACTATTTGTGCGAGGGCGTTGCCCTGCCGTAGACATCATCCTGTGCGTGGATCGATGGCCGAAGACTAGGCCGCCGCCGCAGCCTGGTCTCTCGCACGATGCATGTTGCGCAGCGCGCGCGGCGCCGCTATAGCCCGAACTGGTTTTCCCCGAGGCAAAAACATGTCCGTAGATCTTCAGACAGTGAAGCGCGTCGCGCATCTCGCCCGCATTGCGGTGAGCGAGGAAGATGCCGAACGGATGACCGGCGAGCTGAACGCCATTCTGGGCTTCGTCGAACAGCTGAATGAGGTCGATGTTTCCGGCATCGAACCGATGACCTCGGTGACGCCGATGGACATGAAGAAGCGTCAGGACGTTGTTACTGACGGCGGCAAGGCAGCTGACATCGTCGCCAACGCGCCGGCGACCGAAGAGAATTTCTTCCTCGTGCCGAAGGTCGTGGAGTAAACCGGCCGATGGCAATCGACATCGCCATTGAAACGCCACTGCAGGACGACGTGCGCGGCCTGGTTGAGGAACTCAACCAGACCTTGCTCGAACTGACGCCGCCGGAGCATTGCTATCATCTGACGGTCGAGCAGATGGCTGGTGAGGACACGACTGTCTTCATCGCCCGCGACAACGGCATGGCCATTGGCTGCGGTGCGCTGAAACGCCATGACGGCGCTGTCGGCGAGGTCAAGCGCATGTACACGCGGCCCTCGCATCGCGGGCAGAAGATCGGCGCGAAAATCGTCGAGCAGGTCGAGGCGCTGGCGCGCAACGAGGGGCTGAAGCGCCTGGTGCTGGAGACGGGCGACCGTCACCCCGCGGCGTGGACCGTCTACGAACGCGCCGGGTTTTCGCGTTGCGGCCCGGTGCTGGATTATCCCGATTCCGAGTGGTCGGTGTTTTACGAAAAGAGCCTTTGATGAGCGACCTGACCCAGCTGACGATTTCACAGGCCCGCGCCAAGCTGCACGGCAAGGAAATCACCGCGACCGAGATCACCGAGGCCTATCTCTCGGCCATCGATCGCGCCAATCCCGCGCTCAATGCCTATGTCGCGGTGACAGGCGACAAGGCGCGCGACATGGCCAAGGCGTCCGACGCAAGGCTGGGCAAGGGCGAGGGCGGTGCGCTGGAAGGCATCCCGCTCGGAATCAAGGACCTGTTCGGCACCGAAGGCGTCCATACGCAGGCCTGCAGTCATGTGCTGGACGGGTTCAAGCCGCGCTACGAATCGACCGTTACGTCAAATCTGTGGGCCGACGGCGCCGTCATGCTCGGTAAACTCAACATGGACGAGTTCGCCATGGGCTCGTCCAACGAGACGTCCTACTATGGCCCGGTCATCAATCCGTGGCGGCGCTCGCGCCTAGACACGGTGGTGATGCCGACGACGCATCAGGGTGATGGCGGCTTCGTCTCGGCCGGCGGCACCAGGACCGCGCGCAGCCTGGACAATGCGCAGCTGGTGCCGGGCGGTTCTTCCGGCGGTTCGGCAACCGCAGTGTCGGCCTTCCTGTGTGCCGGCGCGACCGCGACGGATACTGGCGGCTCGATCCGCCAGCCGGCCGCCTTCACCGGCACGGTCGGCATCAAGCCGACCTATGGCCGCTGCTCGCGCTGGGGCATCGTCGCCTTCGCCTCGTCGCTCGACCAGGCCGGCCCGATCGCTCGTGACGTGCGCGATGCCGCGATCCTGCTGAAGTCGATGGCCTCCGTCGATCCGAAGGACACGACGTCGGTCGACATGCCGGTACCGGACTATGAGGCCGCGATCGGCAAGCCGATCAAGGGCATGAAGGTCGGCATTCCCAGGGAGTACCGCGTCGAGGGCATGCCCGAAGAGATCGAAGCGCTGTGGCAGAAGGGCATTGCCTGGCTGAAGGACGCCGGCGCCGAGATCGTCGATATTTCCCTGCCGCATACGAAATACGCGCTGCCCGCCTATTACATCGTGGCGCCCGCCGAGGCTTCGTCCAATCTCGCCCGCTACGATGGCGTCCGCTACGGCTTGCGCGTGCCGGGCAAGGATATCGTCGACATGTATGAGAAGACCCGTGCCGCCGGTTTCGGCCGTGAGGTCAAGCGCCGTATCATGATCGGCACCTATGTGCTGTCGGCCGGCTATTACGACGCCTACTATCTGCAGGCGCAGAAGGTGCGCAATCTGATCAAGCGGGATTTCGAGACTGTCTTCGCCGCCGGCGTCGATGTCATCCTGACCCCGGCAACGCCATCCGCCGCCTTCGGCATCGCCGACGAGGACATGGCTGCCGATCCGGTCAAGATGTACCTGAACGACATCTTCACCGTCACGGTGAACATGGCCGGCCTGCCGGGCATCGCTGTGCCCGCCGGGCTCGACGCCAAGGGTTTGCCGCTCGGGCTGCAACTGATCGGCCGGCCGTTCGACGAGGAAACCCTGTTCCAGACCGCCGCCGTCATCGAGCAGGCCGCCGGCACATTCCAGCCGGAGAAATGGTGGTAGCATGCCGCCCCCGTCTCGCATTTCCATCGTCGAGACGGAAGACGAACTGCTGATAACCAACCCACCGCGCATCTCGGATTTCAGGATGGGCTTCGTCCTGGTTGGGGCCGCGATCGTTGCCTACACCGGCTACATGGGATTGACCGACGCGTCGCCCGCAAACGTCGCCAGCGGCACTCTCGGACTGCTGTCGTTCACTGCGATCATTGCCCTCTTCACCTACTTCCTCGGCAAGGATTTCATGTGGCTGGTGTTCGGCAAGGAAACCCTGCGGCTAACCGACGTGGCAGCCGTGCGCGACGTCAGGGGTTTTGTGCGAAATCGTTCCTCATTGCCTTTGAAAGGGCACCTTGAGGCCGAAATCCTCGACCATACCTATCCAACGGATGAAGCGAGGCTGTCGGAAGTCATCAGGTTGACCAACACCAACGGCGTCCTTGTTTTCGGCAGGGAGTTGAGCCGGCCCGAGGCCGAGGCTGTGACAAGTGCCGTCGAGCACTTCATCGGTCGTGAGAATTCGAGCCGACGATAGGCAGCCAATGTTCTTCTACCTTTCCAAGATCTTCTGGTTCTTCATCCAGCCGCTCAACCTGGCGATCTTCCTGCTGCTAGCGGGACTGCTCGCGGTCACGATCGGGCGCCGACGGTTAGCGGCCGCCGGCAGCGTGCTGGCATTTTTGATCCTTGCACTGTCAGCATGGACGTCGCTCGGCGCCATGATGCTCAATCCGTTGGAAGAGCGCTTTCAACGCCCGCCGCTGCCGGAAAAGGTCGACGGCATCGTCGTGCTCGGCGGCGGCTTCGAGGGCGCCATCAATCTGGCGCGCGGCGGCTATGAGCTGAACAGCAGCGGCGATCGGATGGTCGAGACCGCGATTCTCGCCCGGCGCTTTCCCACCGCCAAGGTGGTCGTCTCCGGCGGCACCGGCGCGTTGTTTCTCGATGGCGAGGGCGATGCCGCAACCGCGCCGCGCCTGCTCACCGCGCTTGGCGTGGCCGCCGACCGTATGATCCTGGAGAACAAGTCCCGCAACACCTATGAGAACGCGGTCTTCACCAAGGAGTTGGTAACGCCGAAACCCGGCGAGACCTGGCTGCTGGTGACCTCGGCCTTCCATATGCCGCGCGCCAAGGCGCTGTTCGACAAGGCCGGCTTTGCAACTGTTCCATGGCCGGTCGACTATCGCACCTCGGGACGGGAAGGCGTCGGCCTGTTCCGCGACAATCCAGCCGATTCGCTGCAGGCCACCACCATGGCCATCCGGGAATGGATCGGGCTTTTTGCCTACTGGCTGTCAGGCCGGATCGATCAGCCTTTTCCGGGTGGCTGACCGATCACCGCCTGCCTGGCCGCCGAGAAGAACTGGCGCCGCACCAGCACCGCCAGCAGCAACAGCGTCGACAACACGAACACCATGGGGTCGACGAACCAGCCGAGATAACCGATCGAGAAGAACACGCCGCGTAGGCCGGAGTTGAAGTGCTTTCCGGCGAGCATGTTCATTTGCGCCGCACGCCACACCGCCGTTTCGGTGACCGGATTGCGCGAGGCTTCGCCATGCGGGATCGGTACGGCGCCGATCAGGATCGTGCAATAATTGAACAGCCGGTACGCCCAGCCGAATTTGAAGAACGAAAACGCCAGGATCAGCACCAGCCCAAACACCTTTATCTGGAAGGCCGCGCGCGACGGCGCGCCACCCAGAGGCAGGTCGCTGAGCACTTCAAGAACCCGGTCGGACGCGCCGAGCAGGGCAAAGCAGCCGCCGATCGCGATCAGCGAGCTGGAGGCGAAGAAGGCGGTGCCTTGCTGCAGCCCGCTCATGATGGCGGTGTCGACGATGCGGATCTCGCGCTCGGCCATGGTCCGCATCCAGGCTTGCCGCTGTGCATTCATCGCCGTCGTCAGCGACACCCGGCTGACAAGCTTGCCGTCGGAGGCAAACGTGTGCAGCAGCCACGCGACGAGGAAGAAGGCCAGCGCCGCGAGATCGGCTGTCGAAAGATCGAGGGAATCGCCCATGGCCTGAATTTATCACATTCAGGGCGATCGCTTCGATGTCCGCATTCAGCGATCGTGCCAATGTCGCTGCCGGAGCAAACAAGGTCGGCGGGTGCAGCGCCGCGATTTCCAAAAGAGCGGAAACATCGTGGGAATTCCTATATGTAGTCCTCGACCTGACTCCAGGAGACAACGCCGCGTGTTCCTTTCGGTTTTCGACCTGTTCAAGATCGGCATAGGACCCTCGAGTTCGCACACGATGGGACCGATGACCGCCGCGGCGCGGTTTCTCGACGAGGTCGCGGGAAATGACTGGCCGCGCCCGGCGGGTGTGAAGGTCGACCGCCTTGGTGCCAGCCTGCACGGGTCACTCGCCTATACCGGCATCGGCCACGGCAGTGACCGCGCCGTCATGCTCGGCCTTGCCGGTCTGACGCCGCAGACGGTCGATCCCGACCAGGCCGATGGCATTGCCAGCCGCATCGCCGCCGAAAAGCGCATTTCGCCGCCCGGCCATCCCACCTATCGCTTCGATCCGGCCACCGATCTGGTGCTGGACCGCAAGACGCCGCTCACCGGCCACGCCAACGGCATGGCGTTCTACGCCTATGATGCCGGCGGCCGCCTGCTGCTCAAGCGCATCTATTATTCGATCGGCGGCGGCTTCGTGGTTTCCGAAGAGGAACTGCAGCGGATGAAGGCCAAGGGATCGGTGACGACGGAAGGCAAGAAAGTGCCTTATCCGTTCAAGAATGCGGTCGAGATGCTGGCCATGGCCGGCAAAAGCGGCCTTTCCATCGCCGACATGAAACGCGTCAACGAGGAGACGCAGATGACGCGCGAGGCGCTCGACGCCGGCCTCGACGGCATCTGGAGCGCCATGAAAGGCTGCATCGACCGTGGCCTGTCGCAGGACGGCATCATGCCGGGCGGGTTGAAGGTGCGCCGCCGGGCCCGCATGCTGCATGACAAGCTGCAGGAGCAATGGCAGCAGAACAAGCCCAATCCCTTGCTCGCCAATGACTGGCTGTCGATCTACGCCATGGCGGTGAACGAGGAAAATGCTGCCGGTGGCCGGGTCGTCACAGCGCCGACCAACGGTGCGGCCGGCACGCTGCCGGCGGTGCTGCGCTACTGGCTGCATTTCCATCCCGAGGCGGACCAGCCGAGCATTCGTGATTTCCTGCTGACGGCTGCTGCGGTCGGCGGCATCATCAAGACCAATGCTTCGATCTCCGGCGCCGAAGTCGGCTGTCAGGGCGAGGTCGGGTCGGCATCGGCAATGGCGGCGGCCGGCCTGTGCGCCGTCATGGGCGGTACGCCCGAGCAGGTCGAGAATGCCGCCGAGATCGCGCTCGAACACCATCTCGGCATGACCTGCGATCCGGTTGGCGGGCTGGTGCAGGTGCCGTGCATCGAGCGCAATGCGCTGGGCGCGGTCAAGGCGGTGACGGCAGCGTCACTAGCCATCAAGGGCGACGGCACCCATTTCGTACCTCTCGATGCAGCGATCGAGACCATGCGCCAGACCGGCCTCGACATGAACGAGAAGTACAAGGAAACCAGCCTGGGTGGGCTCGCCGTCAACGTCGTGGAATGCTGAAGGCTGGCCTAAACTGCCACTGTGGAGAAGTCGATCCGGTCGTTGACGCGTCCGCATGCGGGACTAACCTTAAGCGATGTCTCTCAATCTCATAAAACTCTGTGTCGGCTGCGACAGCGTCGAAGATCTCGAGGAGTGGATCGCCTTCCGCCTCGACGAGCGGCGGCGCGCCGGTGAGCCGGTCGAGCAATATCACACCACGCGCATGATGCCGACGCGCGGCGCCGAGGTCACTGATGGCGGTTCGCTCTATTGGGTGATCAAAGGAAATGTGCAGTGCCGCCAACTGATCACCGAGATCCGGCCGTTCACCGATAGTGAAGGCATCGGCCGCTGCCACCTGATTCTCGACCCGAAGGTTGTTCGAACCGACTGGCAGCCGCGCCGGGCCTTTCAGGGCTGGCGCTATCTGAAGCCGGCCGACGCGCCGCTCGATCTGGGCAAGGGCAAGGCCGGACTGATCGAGATGCCGCCGAAACTCAGGCGCGAGCTTGCCGATCTCGGCCTGCTCTGACCCGAGGTGGCATCACCGTCTGGCCCTTTGTGCCACCCGATGTGGGGCTTGCAAGCGATGTGGCAACGCCACATCTTGTTTTTTATGAGCGATAAGAAGCAACCTGTGCCAGCGAGGACCAATCCTGCGCCGATCAAGCCTCAATCCAACGCTGGCGAGATCGACGCCTTCATTCGCCAGGCGAGGACACTTGCCGCATCGGCGACCGGTTCGGGCAGGCTGATCCTTGCTCTCGACGCGACGATGAGCCGCCAGCCGACATGGGATCTGGCCTGCACGCTGCAGGGCCAGATGTTCGACGCCGTCGGCAAGGCAGGAACCCTCAGCGTGCAACTGGTTTATTTTCGCGGTCTTGGCGAATGCCGTTCGTCCGCTTTCGTGAGCGACACCAATGCCTTGAAGCAGCTGATGACGCGGATCGAGTGCCGCAGCGGTCATACCCAGATCGGCAAGGTGCTGGCGCATGCGTTGAAACAGACGGCAACCGCTAAGGTCAATGCGCTGGTCTATATCGGCGATGCGATGGAAGAGGATATCGACGATCTGGCCGAAAAGGCCGGCAGCCTCGGCCTTCATGGCGTTCCTGTCTTCGTCTTTCAGGAAGGCCATGATTCCAGCGCGGAAAAGGCGTTCAAAGAGGTTGCGCGGCTGTCCAAGGGGGCCTGGTTCCGGTTTGATCGGCGGGCTGCCGCGACCCTGGCCGGACTGCTTTCGGCTGTCGCCGTGTTCGCGACCGGCGGGTTGAAGGCGCTCGAAGCCAGAGGCAGGCCGGAAGACCGGCTGATGATCGAGCATCTGCGGGGCGGCGGAAAATAATGGGCGCAATCATCGCTTTTGTAGCGTTGCTTTTGCTGTTGCTCGGCGCGGTGACGATCTTTCTGCGTGCCGAGCCGGCGAAACTGGCGGGCACGCTGCGAACGCTCGGGCCGGCTCTTCTGGCAGTTGTCGGCGTCGCCGTGCTGGTGGTCGGCCGTGAAGGCGTCGGCGGCATGATCCTCACCGCGGCAATTGCCTGGTATGGTTCCATGCGAATGAAACGCCAGCCGGCGGGGCTTGCGCCGGGCAAACGCTCGACGGTGCGCACAGCGGCATTGGAAATGGAGCTCGATCACGATACCGGCGGCCTCGAAGGACTGGTCCTGGCTGGCCGCCACGAAGGCAAGATGCTTGGCGCGATGGGGCTGATGGAATTGCAGCATCTCTACCGCGAACTCTCCGGTGATCCGGAGAGCCGGCAGTTGCTAGAGACGTATCTTGACGGCAGATTTCCCGTCTGGCGCAAAAACACTGAGACGAACGGTGGCGAAGGGCTGGGTGTTGCGCCAGGTCCGGGCGCCATGACTAAGGAGGAGGCCTACAAGGTCCTTGGTCTTGAAGCGGGGGCCGCCGCGGCGGATGTCCGCAAGGCGCACCGCCGCCTGATGCAGCGCCTGCACCCCGATGTCGGCGGCACGTCTTTCCTGGCGGCGCGGATTAACGAAGCCAAGGACGTCTTGCTCTCCAATCACAACTAGTCTCCTTCGACGCAGAATTTTTCCGGGAGATGATTTCCACGCCGTCCTACTGCTGGACGGCGTAGCACTCGATGTTCTTCTTCTTCAAAGCGGTGCAGGCCTTCCAGGCGGCGGTCTTCGAACCGAAGCCGCCGAAGCGGGCGCGATAGTAGGTGACGCCGTCCTTGTCGAAGGCGACGGTGAAGCCGGAGGCGTCGGCCAGCACCTTGGGCGCCTGCTTGGTGGTCTTGTCGAGGAAGGCCTGTGCCTCGGACTGCTTTGGCGACGAGGCGACCTGAATGGCCCAGCCCGACGGCACCGACGCCGTGTTGACCGGGTCGACGGCCGCTGGCGTTGGCTCGGCATAGGCAGCGACGACCTGGGCCGTCGCGACCTGGGGGGCTGAAACGATGACGGTCTTGACCTTTCTGGTCTTGACGACGGGGGCTGCTTCTTCGGCCTGCGGGGTATCGTCTTCCGCGACCGTGGCGTCCTCGGCGACGGTGGCGTCGTCCTGCGCCACAACAGGCTTGTCATCGGGCGTCGGAGCGTCATGCTTGGGCAGGAGAACCTGGGCGAGGGCGGTGACCGGGTTGTTGCCGCCGGCCTTGGCCACCAGATCGCCACCGCCGCGAGTCGATGCCCTCGGCAGATAGGTGTTGATCAAGCTGGCCATCTGATTGTCGCGGCTGCGGCCGGAACTGCCGCCCATGACCACGCCGACGATGCGGCGATTGCCGTCGGAAACCGACGAGACGAGGTTGAAGCCGGAGGCGCGGGTGTAGCCTGTCTTGATGCCGTCGACACCCTTGATGCGTCCGAGCAGGCGATTGTGACCGTTGATGCGCTGACGCCCGTAGAGAAAGGAGCGCTGCGAGAAATAGCCGTAATACTGCGGAAAATGCTCGCGCAGCGCGATGCCGAGCGTCGCCATGTCGCGCGCGGTGGTGAACTGGCCAGGGTCTGGCAGGCCATTGGCGTTGCGGAACACGGTGCCGTTCATGCCCAGCGCACGCGCCTTGGCGGTCATCATGCGGGCAAAAGTGGTTTCATTGCCGCCGAGCATTTCGCCGAGCGCGGTGGCCGAGTCGTTCGCCGACTTGGTGACGATCGACAGGATCGCGGTCTCGACCGTGACCGAACCGCCCGGCTTCACGCCAAGTTTCGTCGGCGCCTCGGCGGAGGCCTTGGCGGAAAACACCACTGGCGTATTCCTGCTGATCTTGCCCTTCGCCATCGCTTCGAAGGTCAGGTACAGCGTCATCATCTTGGTCAGCGAAGCTGGATAGCGCCTGCCGTTGGCATCTGCGGAGTAAAGCACCTTGCCAGTCTTGGCATCCACGACGATGGCCGCCTGCTTGGCCGCCAGCGACGAGGCAACGTCTCCAAAAACGAATGTCATCGCCAAGGCGATGATCATCATCGTTTTGAGAGGGGAGGTGGATTTGGAAACGATGCCCAACAACGCCTTACGCACTGGTACTTCCCTTGGATTTCTTCGTTGCGTTGGAGGCGGCAAAGGGTCCTGCCTCGCTTCCGGCCAAGCTACCGGCGCAGCGTTACCAATCCGTTTATGGTAACCGCCGCGTTCACCATTTTCTTCGTGCTTGAAGCTCTCTTTATTCGATTTTTAGCCATTGGCTGCGCAGGCGGGTCCGCAAGCCCGCGAAATCTTGACTTTTGTGCGGCGCACAATATATTATCTTGCATTGCACAAGGGCGCCCCGAAGAAGGACGCCTCAACCGTCAAGGGAATCGTGAAATGACCCAGACCTATGAGGACTTCAGCAAATACGGCAAAGAGTTCGCCGACACCGGATTGAAGAGCTTCGCGTCGCTCTCCAAGGGCGCACAGGCGATTGCCACCGAGGCTGGTGAATACACCAAGAAGAGTTTTGAAACCGGCAGCGCCACTGTGGAGAAGCTGTTTTCAGCCAAGTCGCTGGAAAAGGCCATCGAGATCCAGTCGGACTATGCCAAGCAGTCCTATGAGGCTTTCGTCGCCGAGGCCACCAAGATTGGCGATCTCTATGCCGAACTCGCCAAGGAAGCCTACAAGCCATTCGAATCGATCGTTGCCAAGGCGAAGTAATTTCGCCCGGGCGAACTGATTTCGCCTGACGTGACCCAGATTCAGCCTTTTGACCCGAGAAAAAGCCCGGCCGTGGAAACGTGGCCGGGCTTTTTCGTGTCAATTTCCGTTCCAGAGCCTCGCGCCCCTTCACGATTGCGAAAATCGTCCAAGTTTGGTGACCTAGCCATATTGTCAGCTAACCAGAAGGGCTTAAAATCGTACATCGAACACCTACATGTCGAACTCGCATGGGGAATCGAAAGAGGCAGGAATACGTGACGATCGGTTTGACTGCCACGAGACGCGTGGTGCGAATGCAAGACGGCGACGGTAACGGCAATGGGGCCGGCCGTGGGACGGCCGTTATCACGCGCACCAAAACCAAGACCAAGAAGCCCAGCCTTTATCGGGTCCTCATCCTCAACGACGACTACACTCCGATGGAGTTCGTGGTTCACGTGCTGGAGCGTTTTTTCCAGAAGGATCGCGAAGCCGCCACACGCATCATGCTTCATGTTCACAATCATGGAGTGGGCGAGTGCGGGGTCTATACATTCGAGGTGGCCGAGACCAAAGTGTCCCAGGTCATGGATTTCGCCCGACAGAATCAGCATCCGCTGCAATGCGTGATGGAGAAGAAGTGAGGTAACATGCCGGCTTTCTCCCAAGGCCTGGAAAAGGCGCTTCACCAGGCGCTGACGCTCGCCAATGAGCGGCACCATGAATATGCAACCCTAGAACATCTGCTGCTCGCGCTCATCGACGACACCGAGGCGGCCGCCGTCATGCGCGCCTGCAATGTCGATCTCGATGAGCTCAAGCATACGGTTCTCACCTATATCGACACCGAGCTGGACAACCTCGTCACCGGTTACGACGAGGACTCCAAGCCGACGGCCGGTTTCCAGCGCGTCATCCAGCGCGCGGTGATCCATGTGCAGTCTTCTGGCCGCGAGGAGGTTTCGGGCGCCAACGTGCTCGTCGCCATCTTCGCCGAGCGCGAGAGCCATGCCGCCTATTTCCTGCAGGAACAGCAGATGACCCGCTACGATGCGGTCAACTACATCTCGCACGGCATTGCCAAGCGTCCGGGCGCGTCGGAGACACGCTCGCCGCGCGGCGCCGACGACGAGCAGGGCGGCCAGAACGGCGCCGAGCCGCAAGAGGAAGGCGGCAAGAAGAAGCAGCAGCAGGACGCGCTGACGGCTTATTGCGTCAACCTCAACAACAAGGCCAAGGCCGGCAAGATCGATCCGCTGATCGGCCGCGAGTCCGAGATCAACCGCACGATCCAGGTGCTGTGCCGCCGCTCCAAGAACAACCCGCTCTATGTCGGTGACCCCGGCGTCGGCAAGACGGCGATCGCCGAGGGCCTGGCCAAGCGCATCGTCGAGGGCGACGTTCCCGAAGTGCTGCACAATGCCACCATCTTCGCGCTCGACATGGGCACGCTGCTCGCCGGCACGCGCTATCGCGGTGATTTCGAGGAACGGCTGAAGCAGGTCGTCAAGGAGCTCGAGGATTATCCTGGCGCCGTGCTGTTCATCGACGAGATCCACACGGTGATCGGGGCAGGGGCGACTTCAGGCGGCGCCATGGATGCGTCCAACCTGTTGAAGCCGGCGCTGTCGTCGGGTGCGATCCGCTGCATCGGCTCGACCACTTACAAGGAATTCCGCCAGTTCTTCGAGAAGGACCGTGCCTTGGTGCGGCGCTTCCAGAAGATCGACGTCAACGAGCCGACCATCGAGGACGCGATCGAGATCATGAAGGGCCTCAAGCCCTATTATGAGGAGTTCCACAAGGTGAAGTTCACCAACGAGGCGATCAAGGCCTCGGTGGAACTGTCGGCACGCTACATCAACGACCGCAAGCTGCCGGACAAGGCGATCGACGTGATCGACGAGACCGGCGCCTCGCAGATGCTGGTGCCGGAAGCCAAGCGCAAGAAGACTATCGGCATCAAGGAGATCGAGGCGACGATCGCCACCATGGCCCGCATCCCGCCGAAGACGGTTTCGGCCGACGACGAGAAGGTGCTGCAGGGCCTCGATATCGAGCTGAAGCGAGTCGTCTATGGCCAGGACACTGCGATCACCGCACTGACCTCGGCGATCAAGCTGGCGCGTGCCGGCCTGCGCGAACCGGAGAAGCCGATCGGCTCCTACCTGTTCTCCGGCCCGACCGGCGTCGGCAAGACCGAAGTGGCCAAGCAGTTGGCCGCGTCGCTCGGCGTGGAGCTGATCCGCTTCGACATGTCGGAATATATGGAGCGCCACACCGTGTCGCGGCTGATCGGTGCTCCTCCCGGCTATGTCGGCTTCGACCAGGGCGGTCTTCTGACGGACGGCGTCGACCAGCATCCGCATTGCGTGCTGTTGCTGGACGAGGTCGAGAAGGCGCATCCGGACCTGTTCAACATCCTGTTGCAGGTTATGGACCATGGCAAGCTGACCGACCACAACGGCAAGCAGATCGACTTCCGCAATGTGATCCTGATCATGACCACCAATGCGGGTGCGTCGGATGCGCAGCGCGCGGCGATCGGCTTCGGCTCGACCAAGCGCGAAGGCGACGATGTCGAGGCGATCAACCGGCTGTTCACGCCGGAGTTCCGCAACCGTCTCGATGCGATCATCCCGTTCGGCTCGCTGCCGGTGCCGGTCATCCATCAGGTGGTGCAGAAGTTCGTCATGCAGCTCGAGGCCCAGCTTTCCGAGCGTGGCGTCACCTTCGACCTGTCGGCGGACGCGATCGCCTGGCTCGCCGACAAGGGCTATGATGAGCGCATGGGCGCGCGGCCGCTCGGTCGTGTGATCCAGGAGCACATCAAGAAGCCATTGGCCGACGAGGTGCTGTTCGGCAAGCTCAAGAAGGGCGGCACGGTGCGCGTCACCGTCGAGAAGAAGGAAACCGGCGAGACCGGCCTGAAGCTCGAATCGCTGGCCGACGAGGCGCCGGTGAAGCCGAAGAAGGAAGAGCCGGAAGAAACGCCGAAGTCCAGAAAGGCCGTGGTGAAAAAGCCGGCGGCCAAGAAGCTGGTGGCGCAGAAGCCCGAAGCCAAGGGCAAGGACGGCGGCAAGCGCAGCCTGGTGCCACAACTGCCCCGAAAGAACTGAGCTTACGAAAGTCAAAAAAGCCCCGGAGACGGGGCTTTTTTATTGGAGCGAGGGTAGGCATAATCGGCCAGATCATCATCCTGAACGGTGCGCCGCGATCGGAAAACAAGCATCGCCAAGGCTGTTCAGGAGTGCTTCGATAGCGTCTGGATCAATCTCGGTGTCGACGTTTGCGAGCAGGCCATGCCGCCGCGCTATCGATCCGGGATGGGATTGCGGCCCGATGGCGCGCCTGTGGCAGGAAGAGGTGCACCGGCCCGGCGTGTACGATCTGGAAGTCGACACGTCGCTCCTGAGCCCTGGGCAATGCGCGGACACGCTCGCAGAGCAGCTTCGGCAAGGACCGTATCGAACAGCGTTTCGGAAATGTCCAACCCATCCAGCGCCGCCCTTGAGGCGTTTTGACCGGCATGCCGCCGCAGGCGAGTTCGTCCAGATCGGCGAATTTACATCCCGCAAAGGGCCGGCGATTGCATGGTGGAGCTCTCAGCGGCCGCGCTGTCCGACTCGAAACGGGTCAGCAAATATCCGCACGCCTTCCAGATCGCGACCATCAGGGATGCGCCCGCATAGCCATCCACGGCATAGTGCCAGCCAAGCACGACGGATCCGACCATAATGACGCCCGCGAATAACCACATCACAACACCGGCCAGCCGAGACCGCCGCGTTGCATAGAGAGCGAACAGCACCGCCATCGCAACGTGCAGGGATGGGAAGGCGGATATACCGACGCTGCCGGTAGTTGCGCCGGTGTAGCCACCCCACAGCATATCCTGCGTGTTGAGCGCCCAGATTGGATAGATGCGATCGGCGGTGGCGAGTGCTTGCATGAGGGCGTGAAAGTCGTTGCCGAACCCCAATCGCTCGTAAAAGCAAGGGCCAGCCGACGACAGGCCCATCGCGAGGAAGAAGCCACCCAGCGTCCACACCGTCATGAAGCTCATCAGGAACTGGTGACGCAGCTTCGTATCCTTGCGTGCGATGCACACGGTGAAAACCGCGGTAATGAGCACGACGAATCAGAAATTGTAAGCGATGTTGATGATCTTCAATGCAAGCGGCGACTGGACGATAAACCACAACCATTCGTGCGGGGCTCGACCGAAATGCAGGATGCGGTCGGCCTGAGCCAATGCCTTGTCCCATGCAAACGGAGAGAGGATTGCAATGGCTCCCTTCAACACACCGATCGCGGATATGAAGGCAAGACCCGCACCCAGGCCATTCAGGCTGTTGGCAATGCGTTCGGCGTCGCCAAAGAATCTACCCAGTGACTTGAGGAAGGTGTGCAGCGGTTCGGTATCCCGCTGGACCAGCGCAAGATGGAGAAGCGTCCCAAGTGCAAAGGCTGAGCCGCAAATCCAGAAGGCGATGAAAAGATACTCAGCGTATTCCTCCAGAACGCCGAAATCCGGCATGTTTCCAGTGTGCCACCCGACTGCGCTTGCCAGAAGCAGCGCAGCGGCACCCATAGCGTGCAGCAGCCGGTGTCGCCAAAAGGCATCCGCCAAGATGCCAAGAAAAGCACGCTCGACAATTGCCCCCGCCAGTGGGGCCGATGCCGCAACCGAATGTTCCATGGTTTTGAAGCCCCACAGCTCGCCACGCGTTAGCATTTTACCGTGAGATGGTTCGATATTTCCTAATCAGACGATTAGAGTTGCAAACGGTTGAGTCGGCACTGGGCACGGCCGGGCATTAGAATCGGCTTCTGGACTGAACGGCGCTTGTCAGTCCGATATTCTCGACCCGGTCCACCACATCATTGGCGGACCTCCCGCTCTCAATTTTTGAGTGCAGTCCGTATCTTTTCGGCGTTACCGACCAGAATCTCCGGCTTCTCCATCTCGCCCGTGTGCGGCTTCAGCGGGATGCCGTCGAAGCGCGGAATGACATGCACATGCAGATGATAGACGGTCTGCCCTGAGGCCGGCTCATTGAACTGCATGACGGTGACGCCATCGGCGCCGAAGGCCTTTTTCACCGCCAGCGCCACTTTCTGAACGGCGCTCAAGAGATGGCCGAAAATTGACGGATCGGCATCGAGAAGGTTGCGCGACGGCGCTTTCGGCACCACCAGCGTATGGCCGGGCCCCTGCGGCATCACATCCATGAAGGCGATGACCGCGTCATCCTCGTAGACACGGTGCGAGGGAATTTCGCCGCGCAGGATCTTGGCGAAAATGTTGTCGGTATCGTAGGCGGCCTCGGTCATGGCGAACGCTCCGGATTGTGCCTTCGTGTAGCGAAGGCGTCGAAATTCGGCAAGATAATCGTCGCCCCCCAGCCGGCCAGCCGGGGCTACTCCTCGAGATCCTTGCGGAACGGGGTATGCTCTTCCAGATATTCGCTCATCCGCTCCACCTCCTGCCGTTCGCGCCGAAGATAGTCGGCGACGGCGTTGCGCAGGCCTGGGTGCGCAATGTAGTGCGCGGAATGCATGGTCACCGGCCGGTAGCCGCGCGCCAGCTTGTGCTCGCCCTGCGCTCCCGCCTCGACCACCTTGAGCTTGCGCTCGATGGCGAAGTCGATCGCCTGGTGATAGCAGACCTCGAAATGCAGGAAGGGATGGTCCTCGATGCAGCCCCAGTTGCGGCCATAAAGTGCATCCGAACCGATGAAATTGATCGCGCCGGCGATATAGCGCCCGTTGCGCCTGGCCATCACCAGCAGGATGTCGTCGGCCATGCGCTCGCCGATCATCGAGAAGAATTGACGATTGAGATAGGGCCGGCCCCATTTGCGACTGCCGGTGTCCATGTAGAAGGCGAAGAAATCGTCCCAGGCTTTCTCCGTGAGGTCCTTGCCGGTCAGCCGGTCGATTGAAATGCCTGGGGCAAGCGCTTCGCGCCTTTCCTTTTTCATCGCCTTTCGCTTGCGCGAGGCAAGGGTGGCGAGGAAGTCGTCATAGGTTGAAAAGCCTTCGTTGAAGAAATGGAATTGCTGGTCCGTGCGGTGCAGGAAACCGGCTGCTTCCAGCACCTCCACATCGCTCTCTTGCGCGAAGGTGACATGTGCGGAAGAGACACCGAGCTTTTGCGTCACCGCCTTTAGGCCCGCCGCGAGACCGGCCTTCACCTTGGCACTGTCCTCGCCCCTGGTGACCAGCAGGCGAGGGCCGGTGACCGGGGAGAACGGCACGGCACTTTGCAGTTTGGGATAGTAACGGCCACCGGCGCGTTCGAACGCATCCGACCAGCCATGGTCGAACACATATTCGCCCTGGCTGTGCGATTTGAGATAACAGGGCACCGCGCCCAGCAATCTGCCTTGCCCATCCTCCAGCCGGAGGTGGTGGCCCTGCCAGCCGGTACGCCGCACGGCGCATCCAGAATCTTCAAGCGCGCCTAGAAAAGCGAATGAAACCAAAGGATTGTAGCTGGTTTCTAAATCGCCGCGCGCAGTTCCCGCAAAGCCATTCCATTCATCACAGGTGAAGGCGCCGATGCCGGCGGCGACGCGGATCGAATAGTCCGCATTGGCCGTTTGTCCGTCACCCTCGTCGCCCTGATCCATGAGGCTTATTTAACCTCCGTCCGGCCTGGTGCAAGTCACGTTTCAGACACTCAGGCGACTTTGACCAGATCGGGTTCGAACCCTTCGAACGTCATCTGATCGGCATATCTGAAGGTCAGGTCGACCGCCGGCTGGTCATGCACCGTCCAGGTGATAACAGGCATTTTCAGCCTTTCACGCACGAAGCTGACAAATGGGTTTGGCAGGTCGCCGGCGGCGTAGGAGGTGAAGGCGATCTCATGCGCCAGCATGGCGAAATGCGCCTCGATCAACCCGACGTCCTTGCCGTAGGCGGTGAGACCCCCTGGGATACCCGGCGCGTCCTTCGGAAAATCGCGGACCAGCCAATGGTCGAACGACATGATCGCCGCCTTGCCCTTGTAGCGCTTGAGCATCTTGCCGACGCTTGCCACCAGGCCTTCGTCATAGCCGGGCGTGCCTTTCAGCTCGACGACCAGTGGCACGCGGCCATCGACCAGGTCGAGCGCTTCCTGCAGCGTCGGCACATGGTCCGCCGTGCCACCGACCCTGAGCGCCGCGAGTTCAGCTGCGGTACGCTGCCAGACGAAACCATCCTGGCCGGTCAGGCGCTTGAGATCGCCGTCATGGATGATGACGGGAACGCGGTCGGACGACAGGTGCACGTCGCATTCGATGGCGTAGCCGCGTTCGGCGGCTGCGGCGAAGGCCGACAGCGTGTTTTCCCAGCGCGTCTTGTTCATGTCGTGGAAGCCGCGGTGGGCAACGGGCCGGGCGGTCAGCCAGGATAGGTCGGTCATATCTGTACCCTGGCTCATGCGACTTCGAAGATGGCTTCGATTTCCACTGCGGCATTAAGCGGCAGGCAGGCCGTGCCGACGGCGGAGCGTGCATGCTTGCCGCGCTCGCCAAGGGCGGCGACCAGGAAATCGGAGGCGCCGTTGGCAACCAGATGCTGCTCGACGAACTCGGGTGACGAGGCGACGAAAACGGTGATCTTCACCAGACGGCTGATCTTCTCGAGGTCGCCGAGTGCTGCCTTGGCCTGCGCCAGGATGTTGATCGCGCAGTATTTTGCCGCGTCCTTGCCGCCTGCCGTGTCGACGTCGCGGCCGAGCAGCCCGCTCGCCTGCAGCTTGCCGTCCTTGAGCGGCAATTGCCCGGCAGTGAACAGCAAATTGCCGGTCCTGCAATAGGGCACGTAGTTGGCGGCGGGCGCGGCGGCGACGGGAAGCGTCACGCCCAGATCGCTTAGCCGCTTTTCGATTGTTTCACTCATGGTATTTCCCTATTGCTTGGTGACGCCGCGCCGGCCGGGCCGAAATTGCTATTTTTGCCTCGCTTCCGCCACGACTTTTTTTAAGCTGGACCATCTTTCCCTGCGGCCTGCCATCAGTCGCGACGATCGGAGTACCTCATGCGCGCAACGCGCCTCGCATTCCATGCCGTCCTGTTGTCGGGGATATTCTCGATAGGTCCTGTCTTCGCGGCGCCGGCGCTGCAAGCCCACCGCGCCGTTTACGATCTTACCCTGAAAAAGGCTTCCGATCAGTCCGGCATCACGGGCATATCCGGCCGCATGGTCTATGAGTTCAATGGCTCGGCCTGTGAAGGCTATACGGTGAAATTCCGTTTCGTCACCCAGATCGTCACCGCCGACAACACTAGGTTGACCGACCAGCAGACGACCACTTTCGAGGATGCCGAGGGCAAGACCTTTTCGTTCGTGACAAAGTCCTTCGTCGACCAGAATCTCGACAAGGAGGTCAAGGGCATCGCCACGAAAGAAACCAAGGGCCTGAAGGTCGACATCGACAAGCCTGAAAAGAACAGCGTCGAGCTCGCGACAACCCAATTCCCGACCCAGCATTTGGTCGAATTGATCGGCAAGGCCGAAAAAGGCGAGAATTTTTACGAAACCAACCTGTTCGACGGTTCCGAAGACGCCAACAAGGTGATGACCACCACCGTCGTTGTCGGCAAGAAAACCGATGCCGACAAGGCCGACCCGGAAGCTTCGGCACTGGCAAAGCTCGCCACCGACAAATACTGGCCGGTCGACATCGCCTATTTCGACGACACCAACAAGACCGGCGAAGAGGTTCCGGAATACCGTATCAGCTTCAAGCTGCATGAGAACGGCATCACCCGCGATCTCGTCATGGACTATGGCGACTTCTCGATGACCGGCAAGCTGGTCAACCTGTCGCTGTTCGACCAGACAAAACCTTGTCCCGCCAAATAGTGCCCGTTTGCCACGGCACGGCGTGGTCGTAACGAACGACTTGAACGTGCCGCAATCGTCTCCCAACCTGCTTCCCAGCGTCCAGGCGCGAGGGGGATCAGCTTGAGCAGGATCGATACGTTCGTCGCGCCGCGGCCCAACCCGGCACTGATCAGGGCCATGACATCCGTCAACCGGATCGTCATGCTGCGCGGCATTCCCGGGTTTCGGGATCTGTTGCCGTTCAATCGCCTGGCCGGTCTGCGCGGCGTCTCAAATGTCCGCCATATCGACTTTCCCGACGCCGATCTTGAGCGGCTGAAGGCCAGTTGCGGGGCAGGGAAGGCGACCTTCATCACGCCCAATCATCCCGAGTTCTTCACCGACTGGATGATCGACAAGGAAATCGTGTCGCAGGTCAGCCCGCTCACGGCCTCATGGGCGACCAATGGTGTCGTCAACGGCCTTGGCCGGCTGATGCAGAAGTTCTGGCTTGCCAACAATCTGATCGCCCAGATACCCGGCAACAGCGGGGCAGCGAAGGAACACTCGATCGCCTGGGCCCTGAAAGGCCATGGCGTGCTGCTGCATCCCGAAGGCGGCGTCGGCTGGCATGCCAATGTCGTTGCGCCTTTGCTGCCGGGTGCCGTCGAGATGGGACTGGAAGCCCTCAAGCGCGGTCGGGCCACGGATCCCAATTTCAAGGTCTGGATCGCGCCCGTCGTCTGGAAGCTTGCCTTCACCGGCAACGTCGAAGCGGCACTGGCGAAGGAATGCGCCTATGTCGAGAAAAACCTCAAAATAGAACGCCAGGCGACCGACACGCTGCCGCAGCGCATTCACCATGTCTATTCGACACTGCTGGCCCGCGATGAAGCTGCCAGCGGCATGCCGTTCGACCAAAGCGCTTCCTATGCCCAGCGTCAGAGGGTTTTGGTCACCGAGCTCAGCCGCCAGCTCGGCAAAAGCATCTCAGCCGACATTGATGTCGCCGACATCACCGAGCTTCTGCGGCGGGCGCGTCGCTGGCAGCGCGAAAACACTGGCGATGCCGAACGGCAAAGGCAGGTCCGCGCGCTCGTCGATAGGGTTCAGAGGCTGCAACGCGTCGGACCCTGGGCCTGCGCCAATCCGCGCATTAGCCAGGAGGAGATCGCCGAACATCTGAAGCGGATCCGCAACGACTATTGTCGGGGCGGGCTGCGCGACACGATGAACCGGTTCGTTCCGCAGCCGGCCGGGCCGCGTTGCGCCCACATCCGGGTGCCGGAGGCACTGGGCTTGCATGAGCATACGGGCTCGATCGACGATGCGGTTGCCGATCTGCACCGTCGCATGCAGGATACAGTCACCAACATCGTCGCCGAGCTTGCAGCCAATGGCGGCTTCATTTTCTATCCGAATCCATTCTATCGTCACTGACATCAGCCGGGCCATGTGGCCGACTGTCGTGACGGATGGAAGGCAGACAGCAAGCTTTATGGCAGCCTATGTCGACGCAGCGATCTGGAACTGGGCCGGCCATCGCTGGTGCCATCTGTTGGCCGACGACACCGACGAGTTGCATCGCTTTGCCGCGCATCTTGGCGTCAAGCGCTCATCTTACCAGGGGCCGCCCAAGACATCGGCGCCGCATTATGACATAACCGGCTTCGAGCGTGACCGAGCGGTGCGGCTCGGCGCCATCGAATGCAGCCGCGAGGAGATCGTCGCGGTCTTCCGGCGGGTGCGGGTGCCGAACGGCAAGATAAGGCGCTGACGGCAGCGCGCGGATCGTCGCACGCCGCACACAGGTCCCACGGCGCTTGCGTTTATCGCGCATCCCCTCTATATGCGCGCTCATTCCACACACGGACTTTGGTGTCTGCCCGGGAGAAATCCGGCTGAAACCTCCGGTGGCGTTCGAGGACAAAGTCCAAAAATGCCTGTGTCCGTGGAGGCTAACCGGAAAGGAACTTTGAATGGCACTGCCTGATTTCAGCATGCGCCAGCTTTTGGAAGCTGGCATTCACTTCGGCCACCAGACCCATCGCTGGAACCCGAAAATGGCGCCCTACATCTATGGCGCCCGCAACAACATCCACATCATCGACCTCTCGCAGACGGTGCCTTTGCTGCACCAGGCGCTGAAGCAGGTTTCCGAGACCGTCGCCAAGGGCGGCCGCGTGCTGTTCGTCGGCACCAAGCGCCAGGCGTCCGACATCGTCGCCGATGCGGCACAGCGTTCGGCTCAGTACTACGTCAACTCGCGTTGGCTCGGCGGCATGCTGACCAACTGGAAGACGATCTCGAATTCGATCCAGCGCCTGCGCAAGCTCGACGAGATGCTGGCCGGCGAGGCGCAAGGGTTGACCAAGAAGGAACGCCTGAACCTCGACCGCGAGCGCGAGAAGCTCGACAAGGCGCTGGGCGGCATCAAGGACATGGGCTCGACGCCCGACCTGATGTTCGTGATCGACACCAACAAGGAAGCGATCGCCATTCTCGAGGCCAAGCGCCTCGGCATCCCGGTCGTCGCCATCATCGATTCGAACTGCGATCCGGACAAGATCGACTTCCCGATCCCCGGCAATGACGACGCGGCCCGCGCCATCCAGCTCTATTGCGATCTGATCGCCAAGGCTGCGATCGACGGCATCGCCCGTCAGCAGGGCGCGCTCGGCGTCGACATCGGCGCTTCGATCGAAGCTCCCGTCGAACCCGCGCTCGACCCGGCTCCGGCCCCGGCTGCAGACGCTCCGGAAGCTTGATAATCGAAGGCCGGTTGCGGCCTTCATCTTTCTCATATTCTGGCACGCTAAACAGACGCACCATCGAATACCGATGGTGCGTCGGTGCATTTAAAACAAAGAGGCGACAATGAGCATTTCGGCTGCACAGGTCAAAGAACTCCGCGACTTGACCGGCGCGGGCATGATGGATTGCAAGGCGGCGTTGACCGAGACCAACGGCAACATGGAAGAGGCCGTCGACTGGCTGCGCAAGAAGGGTATCTCCAAGGCTGACAAGAAGGCTGGCCGCACCGCGGCTGAGGGCCTGATCGGCGTCGACAACGGCGTGCGCGAGGCTGCCGTCGTGGAAGTCAATTCCGAGACCGACTTCGTTGCCCGCAACGCCGCGTTTCAGGAAATCGTCGCCAATGTTGCCAAGGTTGCGCTGGCCTACGGCACGACGGAGGCTGTGGCCGCCGCAAAGTATCCAGGTTCCGACAAGTCGGTTGCCGACACCATCAAGGACGCTGTCGGCACCATCGGCGAAAACATGGGCTTCCGCCGCTCGGCCAAGCTCACCGTCCCGCACGGTGCTGTCGCCACCTACGTCCACAACGCAGTTGCCGATGGTCTTGGCAAGCTCGGCGTTCTGGTCGCGATCGAGACCACGGGCAATGAGCATGCCGCCAATGCCTTTGGCCGCCAGGTTGCCATGCATGTCGCCGCCACCAACCCGCTGGCGCTGACGGCCGAGCAGATCGATCCGGCTGCGGTCGAGCGCGAGAAGGCGATCTTCGCCGATCAGGCGCGCCAGTCCGGCAAGCCGGAAGCGATCATCGAAAAGATGGTCGAAGGCCGCCTACGCAAGTTCTATGAGGAAGTCGTGCTCCTGAAGCAGGCCTTCGTGCTCAATCCCGACATCACTGTCGAGCAGGCACTGAAGGATGCCGAGAAGGAAATCGGCGCTCCGGCCAAGATTTCCGCCTATCTGCGCTTTGCGCTCGGCGAAGGCATTGAAAAGGAAGAGACCGATTTCGCGGCGGAAGTCGCGGCTGCGGTGAAGAAATAATCCTTACAAATAGCCCCTGAAGGGGCTTCTCAGCTCAGGCAACTCGGCCGGGTGTCCGCAAGGATGCCCGGCCGATTTCTTGTGCGGTGTCGATAAAGGCCCTGAGCTTCGGCGCCATTGACGCCCGGCGCGGGAAATAGAGGAATAGCCCCGGTTCCTCGATCGCCGTCTGCGGCAGCACCTGGACCAGGCGGCCCGCGGCAAGATCGGCGCGCGCCAGCGGCTCGAAGACATAGGCAAGCCCGACGCCTGCAAGCGCAAGATCGATTGCTGCGAGCGAATCCGTCACGACAACGCTGCCCCGCGTCTCCATGGCGATGTCCTTGCCATCCTCGATCAGATCCCAGCGATAGAGCGCACCGGAGCGGACGAGCCGGTAGCCAATACAATTGTGGTTCGCCAAATCGGCAACGCTGCTGGGACGGCCGTGCCGTCCGACATAAGCGGGCGAGGCCACGATGACGACGGAGAACGGCGGCGTCAGCCGGACCGCGACCATGTCCTGGGCGATCATCTCGCCAAGCCGGATGCCGGCATCGAAGCCTTCGCCGACGATATCAACCAGACCCTGGTCAGCGAAGACCTCGACGGTAACCTCCGGATAGCGCTCGGCCATCGCGGCGACCACCGGCGTCACCGCCAATGGTATGGCGATGTTGGAGGCGTTGATCCTGAGCAGGCCAGACGGCCTGCCTTTGACGCTGCGGATACGGTCCATCCGCTCGGCAATATCCTGGAGGGCCGGAGCCGCCGTTTCCACCAGCGCCTTGCCGGCCTCGGTGAGCGAAACGCTGCGCGTCGTCCGTGCGAACAAAGGCTGGCCGATCCGCTCTTCGACAATGCGCACCGCATGGCTGACTGCCGAAGGGCTCATGCCGAGTTCGGCGGCGGCAAGCGCAAAGCCGCCGCGTCGGGCCACGGCGACGATCACAGGCAAGTGGGTGAGCAGGTCCCGGTCCATTCATGCATGATATCGCATGGTCCATGCGAACAATGCAATCTTATCGATGTCGGCCGAGCGGTCCACATTGCCGGCCGCACGTCGGCGATGGGCTGATGGCATCGAGGAGAAAGAACATGAATGCGTTGAAGCGCGTAACTTTCGCGGCAGGCATGGCGTTGGCGCCGATGGACGCCGGCGGGGCGGAGCCATCAGACTGGCGGGCGCTCGCAGACGAACGCGCGGTCATTCGCATTGCCGATGCAATCGACCGGGCCGTCGACGCCCAGGACTGGAAGCTTGCACGCAGCTATTTCGCGGATCGGGCCACTGCCGATTTCAGCAGCCTTTCCGGACAGCCGGCGGCCAACATCGCTTCCGACGACCTGATTGGCGCCTGGGCGGCCAACCTCAAGGGCAGCAAGACAAGCCTGCATCTGCGCACCAATCACCAGGTCGTTCTCGAAGGGGACACGGCGACTGTCCTGTCGAACGGCTATGCCTGGAACCGGATGGAAGGCAATGGCGACCCGCTTTGGGAGGTCTGGGGCACCTATGAGCATCACCTGACGCGTTTTGCGGATGGCTGGAAGGTCGATGGCTTTGCGTTCCGCATGACACACGAGCGCGGCAATCCCTGGGTCAAGACCACTCCGGGCCAGTGACGCTCGGGCATCTATCACCAAGCATTGGAAGACGATTATGACCATGACCTACTACACTCTTGGCAACAGCGGCCTCAGGGTCAGCCGGCTGGCGCTGGGCACGATGACTTTCGGCACGGAATGGGGCTGGGGAGCCGACAGGGATACGGCGCGGGCGATGTTCGACGCCTATGTCGAGGCGGGCGGCAATTTCTTCGACACGGCGGATCTCTACACAGACGGCACGGCCGAAGCCTGGCTTGGCGAATTCATCGCCGAGCGCGGCTTGCGCGACATGGCGGTGATCGCCAGCAAGTTCACCATGAACATGCAGCCCGGCAATCCGAATGCCGGCGGCAATGGCCGCAAGAACATCATGCGGGCCGTCGATGCTTCGCTGAAACGGTTGGGGACCGACTATATCGATCTCTATCTCATGCATGTCTGGGACAGGCTGACCCCGGCCGAGGAGGTCATGCGCACGCTGGACGACCTGGTTCGGATGGGCAAGGTGCGCCATGTCGGTCTTTCGGATGTGCCCGCCTGGTATGCGGGCCGCGCACAGGCGATCGCCGAATTGCGCGGATATGAGCCGGTTTCGGCGCTACAGCTCGAATATTCATTGGCCGAACGCGCGATCGAGAATGAGTTCGTGCCATTCGGCACGCGCCATGGCGCCGGCATCATGGTGTGGAGCCCGCTGGCCAGCGGACTGCTGAGCGGTAAGTATCGGCCGGCTCAGGCCGGAACCGCGGGCCGGCTCGACGGATTTCGCAACTCGACGCATCCGGGGTTCCAAAAGTTCACGCAACGCAACTGGGCTATCGTGGCCGAACTCGAGAAGGTCGCATCCGAGATCGGCCGCAGCATGCCTCAGGTCGCGCTCAACTGGGTAGCGACGCAGCCGGGGATCGCGACCGTCATTCTCGGTGCGACGACGCTCAGCCAAATGCAGGACAATCTTGGCGCGCTGGATTTCGAGATTCCGAAAGCGCATCGCGACCGGCTGGAGAGGGTCAGCAGAACTCCAGCGCCGTTTCCCTATTCCTATTTCGGCGCGCAGATACAGGCGCGCGTCACCGGCGGCGCGACAACCGGCGACAAGCCCTCCAACTACGTGTCACCGGTGCTTATCGAAGGAGAGTCGGCCAGCGTGTCCACCAATTGATTGATGGGACAGGAAACCGGCGAATTTGCCGTTTGGGCGCCGCGTGACATCGCGGCGCCCTTCGTGTATCGGAACGCCATTGTTTCGAGGCGGCGCCTGCGCGAGGGTAGCCACCGGAACGCGCCACATGCAAATGAAGAGGCCCAGATGACGGTGAAGCCCCTCTACCGACGTGTCTTGTTGAAAGCGTCGGGCGAAGCATTGATGGGCGAGCAGCATTTCGGCATCGACGTTTCAGTGGTGGATCGCATCGCCGGCGACATCGCCGAGGCGCGTGCATTGGGCATCGAGGTCGGCGTCGTCATCGGCGGCGGCAACATCTTTCGCGGCGTGGCGGTTGCCTCCAAGGGCGGCGACCGTGTCACCGGCGACCACATGGGCATGCTTGCCACGGTGATCAACTCGCTGGCGCTGCGCACGTCGTTGAACAAGATCGGCGTCGACGCCGTGGTGCTTTCGGCGATCGCCATGCCCGAACTTTGCGAGAGCTTTTCGCAGCGCCAGGCGACTGCCTACATGAACCAGGGCAAGGTGGTGATCTTCGCCGGCGGCACCGGCAATCCGTTCTTCACCACTGATTCGGCCGCCGCCCTCCGCGCGGCTGAAATTGGCGCCGACGCACTGTTCAAGGGTACTCAGGTCGACGGCGTCTACTCGGCGGACCCGAAGAAGGACCCGAATGCGACGCGTTTCGAGCGCATCAGCCATGGCGAAGTCATAAATCGCGGCCTTTCCATCATGGATACTGCAGCGATTGCACTTGCGCGCGAAAACAACATTCCGATAATCGTCTATTCGATCCACGAAAAAGGTGGTTTCGGCGATATTCTGAGGGGCGGCGGCCGCTGCACGGTCGTCGCGGACGATTGATCGGCGGCCTGGCCCGAAGGGAAACCGGTTTTCGAAGGTCCGATTCGAAGACGGCCCCGAAGCAGTGAGCCCGCATTAGACGGGTCGAGGAGATAAAGATGAGTGGTGAGTACGACGATCTCAAGCGGCGCATGGATGGGGCCATCGCCGCGTTCAAGCATGATCTGGCTTCGCTGCGGACCGGTCGCGCCTCCAGCAATCTGCTCGATGCGATCCAGGTGCAGGCCTATGGCACCACCATGCCGATCAACCAGGTCGCCAACGTCTCGGTGCCGGAGCCGCGCATGATCTCGGTATCGGTATGGGACAAGTCGATGGTCGGCGCGGGCGCCCGCGCGATCCGCGAATCCAATCTGGGTTTCAACCCGATCGTGGACGGCACCAACCTCAGGATTCCGCTTCCCGAACTCAACGAACAGCGACGCAAGGAACTGGTCAAGATCTCGCACACCTACGCCGAGAACGCCCGGGTCGCCGCGCGCCATGTGCGCCGCGACGGCATGGACTTCCTGAAGAAGGCGGAGAAGGACGGCGACATCAGCGAGGACGATCAGCGCAAGCGCTCGGACCAGGTTCAGAAACTTACCGACGAGACGATCAGCACCATCGACCACCTGCTTTCCGATAAGGAAGCTGAAATCATGCAGGTTTAGGGTCTTGGCCTCCGGCTGACCCGAAAGCGAGAACATGGCAACGCCCGCGCATGTCGCGATCATCATGGACGGAAACGGACGCTGGGCCAAGGCGCGCGGCTTGCCTCGTCTTGCGGGCCATCGTGCCGGCGTCGAGGCGCTGCGCAAGACGGTGCGCGCAGCACCCGGGCTCGGCATCTCCTACCTGACCGTCTACGCTTTCTCGTCGGAGAACTGGTCGCGGCCGAAATCCGAGGTCAGCGACCTGATGGGCCTTCTGAAAATGTTCATCCGCCGTGACCTTGCCGAACTGCACCAGAGCGGTGTGCGGGTTAGAATCATCGGCGACCGGGCAGGGCTGCAGCCCGATATCAGGGGACTGCTCGACGAGGCCGAAACGCTGACGGCCGCAAACGAATCGCTGACGCTGGTGATCGCCTTCAACTATGGCGGACGCGACGAGATCGTTCGCACGGCGCAAAAGCTCGCTTTGGCCGTGGCGCGTGGCGAACTCGACGCCGAGGCGATATCTGCCGAAAGCTTTGCCGTTGCGCTTGATACGCAAGGCATTCCCGACCCGGAACTGGTCATTCGCACCAGCGGCGAGCTTCGGCTGTCGAATTTCCTCCTGTGGCAGGCCGCCTATAGCGAGCTCGTCTTCCTGCCTTGCTACTGGCCCGACTTCAGCCGCGAGCACCTTGCCGAGGCCTTGCGTGAGTTTGCTGGCCGCGAACGCCGTTTCGGCGGACTTGGAGGCCAGGACGTCGCTTCGCGACCGGCCGCGGGATGAGCAATCTCCAGCTGCGTGTCGTTTCGGCGATCGTGCTCGCCATCATCACTCTCGGTTTGACCTGGATCGGCGGTCTGCCGTTCCGGCTGCTGTGCGCCGTGATATCGGCGGCGATCTTCTATGAATGGACCCGCATGTCGCGCCCGACCGGGGTCACGGGCCTGGGCTTCCTGCCGGAAGCATTGCTGGTCGTCTTCGTTGGCGCCTTGATCGGCGGCCTGGCCGCCTCCTGGCTGCTACCGCTTGTGGCGGCCATTGTTGCCGCAACGGCGATAGCCGCCTCGCTTCGCAAGACCGGACAATGGGATGCGAGCGGCCTCGCCTATGCCGCGGTTTCAGGCCTGTCGCTCGCCTTGCTGCGCGATGGCGATCGTTCGGGCCTCATTGCCATCCTGTTCCTGTTTGCGGTCGTCTGGGCCACCGATATCCTTGCCTATTTCGTTGGCCGTGCCGTTGGGGGGCCGAAACTGGCGCCCTCTATCTCGCCCGGCAAGACGCGCAGCGGCGCGCTCGGCGGTGCGCTCGGCGGCGTCGTCGCCGGGCTGGTCCTCGCCGTAGCTGCCGGTGTCGGCAATCTGGCATTGCTCGGCCTGGTGGCGCTCGTGCTGTCGATTGTCTCGCAGGCAGGCGACCTGTTTGAATCCTGGGTCAAGCGCCGCCATGGCCGCAAGGACTCAGGCGCGCTCATCCCGGGCCATGGCGGCGTCATGGATCGTGTCGATGGGCTTGTCGCAGCCGCATTCGCCCTATACGTCATCGGCTGGATTTCGGCGAACGCCGATCATCCGGCGCAGGGTCTGTTTCCCGTTTGAGTGGTGTCATTTCAGGTCCTTTGCGCGATGCGCCTTGGATTCGCCCGGATTGGTGTCACAGTCACGGCGCAGTCTGCGCCGTGGAAGAATTTGAGGGTTTGTCTTGAACGAGATTCTTCACGCGCTTTTCAGCACACAAGGCTTTGTCCTCGGCACGCTGGTGCCATTCCTCTTCGTGCTGACCGTGGTCGTGTTCGTCCACGAAATGGGCCATTACCTTGTCGGGCGCTGGTGCGGCATCGGCGTCAGGGCCTTCTCGATCGGCTTCGGCCCGGAACTCTTCGGCTTCAACGACAGCCACGGCACGCGCTGGAAACTGTGTGCGATACCGCTTGGCGGCTATGTCAAATTCGTCGGCGACATGAACGCCACATCGAGCCAGCCGACGTCGGAAGAAATTGAAACGCTGACCGCGGAAGAGCGCAAGGTCGCCTTCCACACGCAGCCGATCTGGAAGCGCGCGGCAACGGTGGTGGCCGGACCGCTGTTCAATTTCCTGCTGACGATCGTTGTCTTTTCCGTGCTGTTCACCGCCTATGGCCGCTATGTCGCCGAGCCCATGGTGGCCGAGGTGACCGCCGACAGCCCGGCGGCGAAGGCCGGCATCCTTCCCGGCGACCGATTCGTCAGCGTCGACGGCAACAAGGTCGAAACCTTTGGCGACGTCCAACGCCTGGTCTCGGGCCGTGCGGACGACGCAATCACTTTCGTCATGCTGCGCGACGGCCGGGAGGTCACTGTGACCGCGGCACCGCGGCTGATGGAACAGGAAGACGCGCTCGGCAACAAGGTCAAGGTCGCTGTAATCGGTGTCGTCAACAACAAGGAACTCGGCCAGCCACGGCTCATCACCTACACGCCTGTTGGAGCTGTCGCGGCAGCGGTCGAGGAAACCGGTCACGTCATCCAGCGCACCGGCCAGTTCCTGCAGCGCTTTGTTGTCGGGCGCGAAGACAAATGTCAGCTGGGCGGTCCGGTGAAGATCGCCGACATGGCGGGCAGGGCTGCGAAACTGGGATTCGAATGGCTCGTGCAGCTGGTTGCACTGCTATCCGTTGGCATCGGAATTCTGAACCTTTTGCCGATTCCCCCCCTCGACGGCGGTCACCTCTTGTTCTACGGGGTGGAGGCTGTCATTCGCCGTCCGGTGTCGGAACGGATGATGGAAATGGCCTATCGGGCCGGGTTGCTTCTGGTGCTGTGCTTCATGGGGTTCGTTTTTTGGAACGATCTGTTTGGGTGCTGAAATCATGAAGAAATTTGGCTTCTGCATGGACGATGTTGAGACGCCGTTTACCATGCAAGGGGATATGAGTGACGCGAAAGCCACGCCGCAGGGTTAAGTAAATACAAATTAACCAGAAGCCTTGCGTGTAGGGAAAATCCGGTTAATACGGTAGGGGAAATTACCGCACGTCCGGTTTTCTCGCCGTGGGGACTACGAGAAAAGGTTATTAAGCCCGATGAAGGCAGCATCCAAGTTTCTAAGCGCCGCGTCCGCGGTGACCCTGTCCGCGGCCATGGTCGTGCCAGGCGCGCTCGCAGTGCAGTTCGTTGCCACATCGGCGGCTGAAGCCGCTGTCGTCAGCAGAGTCGAAGTAAGCGGCAACCAGCGTATCGACGCTGAGACCATCCGTAATTACATCACCATCAAGCCGGGCAAGGCTTTCTCCAGTTCCGATATCGACGGTGCGGTCAAGGCACTGTTTGGCACCGGGCTGTTTTCGGACGTGCAGATTAACCAGGTCGGCTCGACGCTGGTTGTCAAGGTTGCCGAGTACCAGGTTGTCAACCAGGTGCTGTTCCAGAACAACAAGAAGCTCAAGGACAATGCGCTCGCGGCGGCGGTGCAGCTGAAGCCGCGCGGAACGTTCTCGCAGGCGACGCTCGATGCCGACGTGGAATCGGTCAAGGCTGCCTACAAGCGCATTGGTCGCGACGACGTGACCGTGACCACGCAGGTCATGCAGCTTGGCGACAATCGCGTGAATGTGGTCTTCAACATTGCCGAAGGCGATCGCACGCAGATCGCGGCGATCAATTTCGTCGGCAACAGCGCCTATTCCAGCCGCCGCCTGTCGGATATCATCAACACCAAGCGTTCGTCCTGGGTTTCCTTCATCCTGCGCGACGACGTCTACGACGATGACAAGCTGCGCGCGGACCAGGAGCTGCTGCGCCGCTTCTACTACAATCACGGCTATGCCGATTTCCAGGTCGTGTCCGCTGTCGGCGAGCTTGACAGCGCGACAAACAAGTACACGGTCACCATCACCGTCCAGGAAGGCGACCGCTACACGTTCGGCGATGTCAGCGTCGAGAGCACGATCCCTGAAGTCGACGGCAAGTCGCTGGAATCGGTGATCGAGACCCACAAGGGTGACGTCTACAACGCCAAGAACGTCGAGGATTCCATCATCGCGCTGACCGAGAAGGTGGCCGGTTCCGGCTATGCCTTCGCGCAGGTCACGCCGCGCGGCGACCGGAATTTCGAGAACCACACCATTTCGGTCGTCTACACGATCGACCAGGGCACCAAGGCCTATATCGAGCGCATCGAGATCCGCGGCAACGATCGCACGCGTGACTATGTCATTCGCCGCGAGTTCGATGTCAGCGAAGGCGACGCCTTCAACCAGGTGCTCATCCAGCGCGCGAAGAAGCGCCTGGAAAACCTGAATTACTTTGAGAAAGTCGACATCTCGACCGTGCCGGGCTCGCAGCCCGACCAGGTCGTTCTGGTGGTCGATGTGGTCGAGAAATCGACCGGCGAGTTCTCGGTGGGCGCTGGTTATTCGACCGGTGGCGACACGGCCGGTCCGTCGGTCGAAGGATCGGTGACCGAGCGCAACTTCCTCGGTCGTGGCCAGTTCATCAAGCTGTCGGCGGGCGGCGGCAAGAATTCACGCGACTACAGCCTGTCCTTCACCGAGCCTTATTTCCTCGGACGGCGCATCGCCGCCGGCTTCGACATCTTCAAGTCGACCAGGGAATACGACAACTACGACAGCGATACCACGGGTGCGACGGTGCGCTTCGGTCTGCCGATCACCGACAGCATCTCGACCCAGTTGGCGTACAACATCTCGCAAGAGAAATATGAGCTGGATGACAGCTGCGATGCAAATGGCGACGGGGTTCCTGATCCCGGTTGCAGTGTTTCCACGGCTATCCTGGACGGCATCGAACAAAGCCCTTGGATCAAGTCGTCGGTCAGCCTCGGGCTGGTCTACAACACCATCGACGATATGAAGAGCCCGCACGAGGGTATCTATGCCACCACGACCGTGGAAGTCGCAGGCCTCGGTGGTGATGCCAAGTTCGTGAAAGTCACGGGCCGCGGCAGCATCTACCAGACGCTGTCGGAGCAATACGACCTGGTCGGGCTCATTTCAGGTGGCGCTGGCCATGTTGAAGGATACGGCAGCGATGGTCTGCGGATTTTCGATCAGTTCCAGAGCACCGATCGCATGATCCGTGGCTTCGCCTATGGCGGCATCGGTCCTGTCGATACTGCTACGGGCGACCATCTCGGCGGCACGACCTATTTCAATGCGTCGGCGGAGGCCCAGTTCCCGCTCCCGGTCATTCCGGAGAGCTTTGGCTTGCGTGGTGCTGTCTTCGCGGACGCGGCAACGCTCTATGGAAGCAAGGTCGACACCGCTGGCGTCACTCAGGACTCGGTCGGCATGAAGTTGCGTGCCTCGGTCGGCCTCGGCCTGATGTGGGCGTCGCCGTTCGGTCCGATCCGTATCGACTATGCGATCCCGGTCAAGAAGGAAGCGCGCGACGACGTGCAGGAATTCAACTTCGGCATATCGACCCGCTTCTGATCGGCGGCCAACGATGCTCCCGGGTCTTCAGGGTCCGGGAGAAATGTTCCGACCTAGCTGGATATAGCTTCTGGAATGACCGATCCGGTGTTCTTCGCGCCATCACGCCGGTATACGGCGGGCGAAGTCGCGAATCTGACCGGCTCGGTGCTTGTCGATTCCGGCCACTCCAATATTTTGATCGAAGCACTCGCGCCGGCCAGCGAGGGCGGCGAAAATGCGCTCGTCTTTGTCGACGGCAAGCGTAATTCCGCGCTGATGCCGTCGCTGCGGGCTGCCGCGGTGCTGTGCCCGGCGGAATTTGCCGGCAAGGCGCCGGCAAGCGTTGCCGTTCTCATTCATCCGCGTCCACAACAGGCCTTCGCGCTGATCGGGCGTCTGCTGTTTCCGAGGGCGGCGACACCAGGGCCGATGACCAGCGAAACCGGCGTCTCGCCGCACGCTCACGTCGATGCGACCGCGCATGTCGAAGCCGGTGCCGTCATCGAGGCCGGCGCGGTTATCGGGCCAGGCGCTTCGATCGGCAGCGGTACTGTCATCGCCCCAAATGCGGTCATCGGACAATCCTGCCAGATCGGCCGCGACGGCTATGTCGGTCCGGGCGCCAGCATCCAGTATGCCTTGATCGGCAATCGCGTCATCATTCATGGCGGCGCCAGGATAGGCCAGGATGGTTTTGGCTTCGTCGGCGGGGCCAAGGGTCCCGAACGCGTGCCGCAGATCGGTCGTGTCGTTATCCAGGACGACGTCGAGATCGGCTCCAACACCACCGTCGATCGCGGCGCCATGTCCGATACGATCATCGGCCAAGGCACCAAGATCGACAATCTCGTGCAGATCGCCCATAACGTCCGCATCGGCCGCAATTGCATAATTGCCGGGCTTTCGGGTATTTCGGGTTCTGTGGTCGTGGGTGACAATGTCACCATGGGCGGCGGCGTGGGGCTTGCGGATCACCTGACCATAGGGACAGGGGCCAAGCTTGCCGCCAGAAGTGGATTTATGAGCAATGTCCCTGCAGGCGAGATCTGGGGCGGCTATCCTGCACAGCCGATGGCGGAAGCCATGCGGGAGATAGCCATGCTGCGCAAGCTCGCCAGGACCCGCAAACAGGGCGAGGGAGGCAATGGCTGACATGATCGCGTCGACGACGCTGGAAGCGGTCGACATCATGGGGCTGATGAAGCTCCTGCCGCACCGCTATCCGTTCCTGATGATCGATCGTATCGTCGACATCGATGGTGACGAATCCGCCATCGGCATCAAGAACGTGACCATAAACGAGCCGCATTTTCAGGGCCATTTCCCTGAGCAGCCGGTCATGCCGGGTGTGCTTATCGTTGAGGCGATGGCGCAGACGGCCGGCGCCATCTGTATCCGCAGCCTGGGTACCGAAAAGCCGTCGCTGGTCTATTTCCTGACCATCGACAACGCCAAATTCCGCAAACCGGTCGTTCCCGGCGACCAGTTGAAGATCTATGTCAAGAAAATCAAGAAACGCGGCAACCTGCTCAAATTCGCTTGTGAAGCCATGGTCGACGGCGCCAAGGCGGCCGAGGCCGAGATTTCAGCCATGATGGTCACCAGCGACTGACGATCGAGTGCTTATGAAAATCAAGACATCCATCCATGCTTCCTCCATTGTCGAGGAAGGCGCCAAAATCGGCCAAGGTGTGCGCATCGGGCCGTTCTGCCATGTCGGCGCCGATGTGGTGATCGGCGACGACGTCGAACTGGTCAGTCATGTCTCGGTGATGGGCGCGACGTCGATCGGCGCCTCGACCAAGGTCTACCCGATGGCGACATTGGGCGCGCCGCCGCAGAACACAAAGCACAAGGGCGGCCGAACCACCCTGGTCATCGGCAGGAACTGCACGATCCGCGAAGGCGTGACCATGCATCTCGGTACCGATTCCAGCCGCGGTGAGACGACGGTTGGCGACAATGGCAATTTCCTTGCCTACGCCCATATCGCCCATGATTGCGTCGTCGGCAACAATGCGACGTTCGCCAATGGCGCAACGCTGGGCGGCCACTGCGAGGTCGGCAACAATGTCTATATCGGCGGCCTGACCGCAGTGCATCAGTTTGTCCGCATCGGCGACAACGCCTTTCTGGGCGGCTGCTCCGCGGTCGTCGGCGATGTCATCCCCTTCGCCATAGCGGTCGGCAACCGCGCCAGTTTGCGCGGTCTCAACATCATCGGGCTCAAGCGCTCCGGCCTGCCGAGGTCCGAAATCCTTGTGCTGCGCAAGGCTTACAGGATGATCTTCGATCGTTCCCGCACCGTTGGCGAGAACATCGAGTTCGCCAAGGCGGAGTTCGCGTCGTCGCCGACCGCCATGAAGATCATCGATTTCATCACCAGTCGCGGCAAGCGGCACTATGCTGTGCCGTCGCTCAAGGGCGGCGATGGCGACGATGTCGATGACGAAGACTGAGACAGCGGCAGCGCGTCTTGATCTTCCGCCGGGCTCCAGGGTCGGCATCATTGCCGGCGGCGGCAGTCTGCCGGTCGAAGTCGCGGCCGGTTCGGCTGAACAAGGCTATCCGCCCTTCGTCATCCTGATGGAAGGCGAGGTCGACCGCATCGCGGAGCTCTCCCGATACGATCATGAAAGCCTCGCTCTGGAAGGTATAGGTTCGCTGGTCCCATTGCTACGGCGGCACCGGATCACCCATCTGGTGCTTGCAGGCGAGATCAAGCGCCGACCGCGATTGCTTGCGCTGCGCCCCAGTCTCAGCCTGCTCGCGGTAATTCCGCTGGTCGTCATGGCGCTCGCGCGTGGCGACGATGGCCTGCTGAAGGTCTTGGCGAGGGGCCTCGAAGCCCGTGGAATAAAGGTTGTGGGAGCGCATGAAATCGTGCCGAGCCTTGTCGCCGCCGAAGGCGTCCTGACCAACGCCGCGCCACAAAAGTCGGACTGGCGTGACATCGAGGCAGGCCTTGACGCAGCAAAGGCCATCGGGGCGCTGGACATCGGCCAGGCCGCGATCGCCATCGGTGGCCGGACCATTGCGCTGGAAGGCATCGAAGGAACAGCCGGATTGCTTGAGCGGGCAAAGCTTTTACGCGGCCACGGCCGTATTGCGGGCAAGACCCGCGGCGTCCTGGTCAAGTGCGCCAAGCCTGGCCAGGAACTGCGAGCGGATCTTCCGTCCATCGGCCTGCAGACGGTCGAAGCAGCGCATGCAGCCGAGCTTGCCGGGATTGCCGTCGAGGCGGGACGTTCGCTGGTTCTCGAAGGTCCTGAAACCATCGCGCGCGCCAACGCACTCGGCCTGTTCGTCATTGGCCTGCCTGCCACGACGGAGCGGCACAATGGCTGACAGGGCATTGAAGATCGCGATTGTTGCCGGCGAGGAGTCCGGCGACCTGCTTGGCGCCGATATAGTGCGCTCGCTCAGGCAGGCTGCGGGACGCGAGGTGCAACTCGTCGGCCTCGGAGGCCGTCATCTGCAGACGCTGGGACTGGTCTCGCCATTCGATGCCGGCGAGATCGCCCTTATGGGATTCAGTGCCGTCCTGCGCGACCTTCCGCGCCTGATGCGGCGGATCAGCCAACTGGCCAAGACCGTTGCCGACGAAAAGCCGGATTGCCTCGTCACCATTGACAGTCCGGACTTTTCGTTGCGCGTCGCCAAAAAGGTGCGTGCGGCCAACCCGTCGATTCCGATCATCCACTATGTCTGCCCGAGCGTGTGGGCGTGGCGGCCGGGCAGGGCGGTCGCGATGAAGCCCTATGTCGACCACATCCTCTGCATCCTGCCTTTCGAGGTTAAGGAGTTGGAGCGGCTCGGCGGGCCATCGGGCACCTATGTCGGGCATCGCCTGACGCACGATGCGGGCTTGCTCGCTGCAGCCAAGGCGCAGGAGTTGCCGCGCGACCTTTCTCCTGATCGGGTCAAAACCTTGCTCGTCCTGCCCGGTTCGCGGCGTAGCGAGGTACGGCGGCTGCTCGACCCGTTCGGCGAGACGGTGTCGATCCTGCGCGCGCGCGGCCACCGCTTGCGGCTGCTGCTGCCGACCGTCCCGCATGTCGCCGACCTCGTCAAATCTTCCGTCAACCGCTGGGATGAAAAGCCTGAGATCATCGTCGATCCCCAGCGCAAATGGCAGGCTTTCGGCAGGGCCGATGCGGCGCTGATCGCGTCCGGGACGGTATCGCTGGAACTGGCGCTGGCCGGCGTGCCGATGATTTCCTGCTACAGGCTCGACCCGGTCGCGCGCATCTTGGCGCCGTACCTCGTTTCCGTCTGGTCGGCGCTGCTGCCCAATCTGATATCGGATCGAGCGCTTATTCCCGAATTCTACGACGGCTATATCAAGCCGAATAACCTTGCCCGGCAATTGGAAGCACTGTTCGCCGACAGCGGCATGCGTGCCTGGCAGAAGGATGGATTTGCAGAGATCAGGCGGCGCATGGCTACCGGTAGACCGTCCGGCGAGATCGCCGCGCAGGTGGTGATGCGGTACGTCAAGAGAGTGAGTAGTCAGTAGTCAGTAGAAATGGTCGACTTCACTACTCACTACTCACTACTCACTACTCACTATTTCCTAATTCACCGCTTGGCGATCGGCACGTAATCCCGCTCCGGTGCACCGGTATAGAGCTGGCGCGGGCGGCCGATCTTCTGGCGCGGATCCTCGATCATCTCTTTCCACTGGGCGATCCAGCCGACGGTGCGAGCGACCGCGAACAGCACGGTGAACATGGTGGTGGGGAAGCCCAGCGCCTTCAGCGTGATGCCGGAATAGAAGTCGACATTCGGGTAGAGCTTCTTCTCGATGAAATAGGAATCGGTCAGCGCGATCTTTTCCAGCTCCATGGCGATGTCGAGCAGCGGATCGTCCTTGATGCCGAGCTCGCCCAGAACCTCATGTGCCGTCTTCTGCATGATCTTGGCGCGCGGATCGTAGTTCTTGTAGACGCGGTGGCCGAAGCCCATCAAGCGGAACGGGTCGTCCTTGTCCTTGGCGCGGGCGATGAATTCGGGGATGTGATCGACATGGCCGATCTCGCCAAGCATGTTGAGCGCCGCTTCATTGGCGCCGCCATGCGCGGGTCCCCACAGGCAGGCTATGCCGGCGGCGATGCACGCAAACGGGTTGGCGCCCGACGAGCCGGCGAGGCGAACGGTCGAGGTCGAGGCATTTTGCTCGTGGTCGGCGTGCAGGATGAAGATGCGTTCCATGGCGCGCGCCAGCACCGGATTGATCTTGTATTCCTCGCAAGGCACGGCAAAGCACATATGCAGGAAGTTGGCGGCAAAGTTCAGCTCGTTCTTCGGGTAAATGAAGGGCTGGCCGATGTGGTATTTGTAGGCCATCGCCGCGATCGTCGGCATCTTGGCGATCAGCCGCATGGAGGCAACCATGCGCTGGTAGGGGTCGGAAATGTCGGTGGAGTCGTGATAGAAGGCCGACAGCGCGCCGACCACGCCGCACATCACCGCCATCGGATGCGCGTCGCGGCGGAAGCCGGTGAAAAAGCGCGACATCTGCTCATGCACCATGGTGTGGCGCGTCACGCGGTAATCGAAATCGTCCTTCTGCGCCTTGGTCGGCAATTCACCGTAGAGCAGGAGATAGCAGACCTCGAGGAAGTCGCCATGTTCGGCCAACTGGTCGATCGGATAGCCGCGGTGCAACAGGATGCCGGCGTCGCCGTCGATGAAGGTGATTTCGGACTCGCAGCTTGCCGTCGAGGTGAAGCCGGGATCGTAGGTGAAAGCGCCGGTGGTTGAGTAGAGCGAGGCGATGTCGATCACATCAGGCCCGACCGAACCGCTTCGCACCTTGAATTCATGGGTCTTGCCGGCGAATTCAAGCGTTGCGGTGGCCTCTTGGGTCTTGCCCAAATCCAGTTTTTTCGCAGCTTCGGTCATTGCAAACTCCTTCTTGTTTCCTCATGCCGGCAAAGGCAAATTTCGCAGAGCGACACGTCGAAAATCACCGCAATGCGCGTATTCGCCACCGCATTTCAGGAGGTGCGTGCCAGATTGGGCCAAGGCCTAATGTTGCACTGCGAAACCCGCCTTTCAATGCCAATCTTCTTGGGCCAGTTTGCTCCTAATCGATTTGATCTGAGATGCGCGCCAGGCTTTCCTCGCGGCCGAGCACGGCGAGCACATCGAACACGCCCGGCGAGGTGCTTTTGCCGGTCAAAGCGGCGCGCAAAGGCTGGGCCACCGCGCCGAGCTTGTGGCTGCCGGCCGCCGCCACCTCGCGGATCGCCGCCTCCGCCGAGGCGGCTGTCCAGTCATCCGCAAGCCCGTTCAAAGCTTCGTGAGCACTGCGCAGGATCTTGCGGGCGTCATCGGTGAGCAGAAGCGCCGCCTTGTCGTCGATCGGCAGCGGTCGCGTGGCAAACAGGAAGGCCGCGCCGTCGACGAGCTCCACCAGCGTCTTGGCGCGCTCCTTCAGGCCCGGAAGCGCTGCCAGCAACTGCGCCTTGGTGCTGTCGTTCAGGCGTGCGGCGATCGCCGGGCCACCTTCGAGGTAGGGCAGGGTGGCGATGAAGATGTCGAACAGTTCGGCATCGCTCATGCGGCGCATATGCGCGCCGTTGATTGCCTCCAGCTTGGCGAAGTCGAAGCGCGCCGCGCCCTTGTTGACGTCGCCGATGTCGAACCAGGAAATCATGTCCTTTATCGACATGATCTCGTCGTCGCCATGGCTCCAGCCGAGACGCGCCAGGTAGTTGAGCAGCGCCTCCGGCAGGTAGCCCATGGCGCGATAAGCCTCGACGCCAAGCGCGCCGTGCCGCTTCGATAGCTTGGCGCCATCGGCGCCGTGGATCAGCGGGATATGCGACATGGACGGCACGTTCCAGCCCATGGCGTTGTAGATCACGGACTGGCGAGCGGCGTTGGTCAGATGATCATCGCCGCGAATGATATGGGTGACGCCCATATCATGATCATCGACGACGACGGCATGCATGTAAGTGGGATTGCCGTCAGAACGCAGGATGATGAAATCGTCGAGATCCTTGTTGGGAAAGCGCACGTCGCCCTGGACCCGGTCATGGACGACGGTCTCGCCTTCGGTCGGCGCCTTGATGCGGATGGCGCCCTTGGCGCCTGCGGGTGCCTCTGAGGGGTCGCGGTCGCGCCAGCGGCCATCGTAGCGGGGTGGCAGCCCTTTGGCTCTGGCGGCCTCGCGCATGGCCTCCAGTTCGGCTGGCGTGGCGTAGCAATAATAGGCCTTGCCGATGCGCACGAGCTCCTCGGCCACCTCGCGGTGGCGCGGCGCACGCTCGAACTGCGACACCGGCTCGCCGTCCCAGCTCAGGCCAAGCCAGGAAAGCCCGTCGAGGATGGCAGCCGTCGCGGCTTCATTGGAGCGTTCGCGATCGGTGTCCTCGATGCGCAGCAGCATCGTGCCGCCGGTATGCTTTGCATACAGCCAGTTGAACAGCGCCGTGCGCGCGCCGCCTATGTGCAAATAGCCGGTGGGCGAGGGGGCAAAACGGGTGACGACCTTGTCGGACATGGAACTCTCGGAAACCATCTGAAGCGGGGTGCGGTCGCGCGGACTTTCGCGCTTTGCGCGTTCATGTAGCATAGGGTGTCGAGGGCGCAAGGGGCAGACCCGATGGCTGGACGAGGCTGGGGCTCGGATCAGGGCGAGGACGCTGCCATTGGCGTCAGCGAACGGTCCCTGTTTGCGCCTCTGCCAGCCTCATTGCCGCCGCCGTCGCCCCTCGTGCCGGATTCCGGCAAGCTGCCCTTGCAAACGGGTGTCGCCGCCTCTGTTCCGGTTGCCGGAACCGGCAGGATCGTGCGCGTGCGCCGGCAGATCGGCCTGATATCACTGCCTCGCCTGCGCCACAGCGTGAACACGGCGGCGAGCCTGGAACTCGACCGGGGCGTGGCCTTCCTGCTGGTGCCGGTCTGCCTTGCGATCGGAGCGATCGGCTATTTTTCGCTGACGGCTGAACCCGACTTTGCGAGACCTGTCGCGGTTGTCATCCTGACGGGGATCTGTGCGCTGGTCTCGCGCTCATGGCCAAAGACCCATCTGTGTTTCATGGCGGCACTTTTGTGCGCCCTAGGACTGCTTGCTGCCAAGGTCGAGACGTGGCGTGCGGGCACACAAATGTTGGGCTCGGAAATCTCGACGCAGGTGACCGGCCGCGTCGTCTCGCTCGACCGGATGGAAACTGGCCGTATCCGGCTGACCATCGACGTGACATCGACCGCAAGACCGAAACTGCGCTATGCGCCGGAACGGGTACGGCTTTCGGCACGCAAGATCCCGGCTGACGTGACCGCAGGCTCGCTCATCACTGGATATGCCAAGCTTTTGCCGCCGACCGGGCCGGTGCGACCGGACAGCTATGATTTCTCCTTCGACAGCTATTTTGCCGGCATTGGTGGCAGCGGATTCTTTCTCGGCAATCCAAAGCTTGTCGTCAGCGATGATGGCGACATGCCGCTGTCGGCCCGAATTTCCTCCAGCGTGGAAAATGCCCGTGAAGGCATCGCCGACCATATCAGGGCGAGCGTCGGCGGCGCCGAAGGCGAGATCGCCGCGGCGCTGATCGTCGGCGTGCGCGCCGGCATTCCCGACGACATCAATGAGGCGATGCGACGTACCGGCATCTACCACATCATCTCCATTTCGGGGCTGCATATGGCTCTGGTCGCCGGCACCATCATGGGGTTGCTGCGCGGCGCCTTCGCCTTGTTTCCCGATCTTTCCGCGCGTCGCCCGGTCAAGAAGTATGCCGCTGCCGCCGCACTGTTCTCGATCGCAGCCTACCTCGTCATCTCAGGTATCGTCGTCGCCGCCGAGCGCAGCTTCATCATGCTGGCAGTGATGCTGATTGCAGTTCTGTTCGATCGAGCAGCACTCACCATGCGCAATCTGGCGATCTCGGCGATCGCCGTCATCGTGGTGTCGCCGCATGAGGTGGTCGGCCCGAGTTTTCAGATGTCGTTCGCCGCGACTGCGGCTCTGGTCGGCGCTTATGCCGGCTGGGCGGATCACCGCGCGGGAAAAGCAAGACCGCCGCCGCCGAAGCGATCCTTGCCCGGGTTCCTGACACGAAAATTCCTGCTGGCGGCAATTGGTCTGGCCATGACCTCGATCATCGCCGGCAGCGCCACGACGCTGTTTGCCATCTGGCATTTTCAGCGTGTGTCGCCGCTCAGCCTGTTCGCCAATCTCGCGGTTATGCCGATCGTCACCGTCGTCATGTTCCTGGCCGTCGCCAGCGCGCTGCTGATGCCTTTCGGATTGGATTGGCCAGCTCTCTACCTGATGGGCAAGGGCCTGACGATGATGATCGCCATATCGGGCTGGATCTCCGAGCGTTCGCCTGTCGATGGGGTCGGGTTGATTTCGCAGCAGTCGGTCCTGCTGGTGGCCATTGCCCTGGTCATCGCGACGATGGCGACGACATGGCTGCGGCTCGCGGCTCTGCCATTCGCGTTGGCAGGCTTGCTGACCGTCTCGGATACGCGCACGCCCGATGTGCTGATCTCGGAAGACGCCCGGCTGGTGGCGTTGCCGATCGGTGGCGGTGAGCTTGCCGTCAGCCGGCAACGGCCGAACGAATTCACCGTCGACAACTGGAAACGCGCGCTGACATCGGAAACCATCGTCGTTCCGGAAGTGTTCGACAACAGCGATGGGCAATTCGACGTCGCGGATGCCGTTGAGCTACCGCCGGGATCGCCGTTCTATTGCTCCTCAGGCGTTTGCGTGGCCAGGCACATGTCCGGTGCGATCATTGCCTATGTCGAGGACCGCAAGGACACCTGGAAAGCCTGCGGCTTCGCCGAGCTGATCGTCGTCAACGACGCCACCGCCTATGACGCCTGTCACAACCCGCTGGTTCTCGTCATCACCAAGCGGCAACTGGCTCGCAAAGGCAGTGCCGCGGTCTTCTTCGATCGCCAATCGGCGACCACGCCGGCGACGATCAGCTTCGCGGTGGACAGCCCATATCGGCCCTGGCACACGCAACGCAGATACTCTCGCGAGGCGAGGGGGCTGGCACCCTTCAAGAAACCCGAGAAGCCAGTGGTCAACCCACAGCCGTCTCAGTAGCGACGGATCAGGCCGACGAGCTTGCCTTGCACCTTGACCCTGTCCGGCCCGAAAATCCGTGTCTCATAGGCTGGATTGGCGGCTTCGAGGGCAATCGAGGCGCCCTTGCGGCGGAACCGCTTCAGCGTCGCTTCCTCTTCATCGACCAGCGCCACGATGATCTCGCCGGGGCTGGCCGTGTCGGCGTTACGGATGATAACGGTGTCGCCGTCGAAGATGCCGGCCTCGATCATCGAATCGCCCTTGACCTCCAGTGCATAGTGCGCGCCGCCCATGATCATGTCCGGCGGCACCGAAATCGAATGCGTCTGATGTTGGATGGCATCGATCGGCACGCCGGCGGCGATGCGACCCATGACCGGGATCGAAACGGCAGAGACCGCATCGTCGTCATTGCCGGGCGAAGGCATCCGCGAAGGCGCCGGCTTGATCTGCCGGCCAAGAGCACCACCCTGACCAAGACTGCCCTGGATGACGCTTGGCGAAAACTTCTTTGCCGCATTGAGGCCTGGCGCGATGGAGTCCGGCAGCCGCAGCACTTCCAGCGCGCGGGCCCGATTGGGCAGCCGGCGGATAAAGCCGCGCTCCTCAAGGGCCGTGATCAGCCGATGAATCCCGGATTTGGAGGCAAGGTCGAGCGCCTCCTTCATCTCGTCGAAGGATGGCGGAATGCCGCTCTCCTTCAGGCGTTCATGGATGAACATCAGCAGTTCATGTTGCTTGCGTGTCAGCATGGCGGCCCCCAGGTTCCCTGAAACCAGAATCGAAAAACAAACCCAGAACAAACACTATCTGTTCCAGTTGTGTTCTGCAACCGTTTAAAGTTTAATGAATTTGTTAAGGCTGCTGAAATTATTTGGCGCTTGCCAGCGGGTTACGATCGACGGGCGCCACCTTCGGCAATGCGCCTGCTCACATTGAAATTGTTATGGTTAATGACCTGTGGCTTATCCCCTACCAAAGCTTGGCATTATCTGTCGATCGACCTCGACAAGGAGCGATTGCAACCTTCGGGACGTTCGTTGGCCGTGAACGAAACGGAGCCAAAACGCCAACGTCAGTTGGGCATTTTGGCTGGAAATTCAGCTCTCCGTCATTTGCCAGGCAGTGAGGGCAGCGACGGCGGATCGCCGGGATCGGTGCGTCAGGTAACGGCTTCCTTGACGGCGAAACGCTGGTCCTTCCATGCACCCGTGCGCAGAATGTCTTCCAGAACCTCAACCGCCAGCCACACATCCTTGTAGCTGACATAGAGCGGCGTGAAGCCGAAACGGATGGTCGACGGTGCGCGGAAGTCACCGATCACCCCGCGCTCGATCAGCGCCCGCATGATTTGATAGCCATGGTCGTGAAGGAACGACACCTGGCTGCCGCGCCTGGTCGCGTCGCGGGTAGTCTCCAGCGCGAGACCGTAGGCGCCGCACTTGGCTTCGACGAGCTGGATGAACAGTTCTGTCTGCGCGACGCTCTTCTTTCGCAATGCCGCCATGTCGACGTCGCTCCAGATGGCAAGCGCGCCTTTGAGCGCCCGCATCGACAGGACCGGTTGCGTACCGCACAGAAAACGGCGGATGCCGGCGCCGGCAACATAACCCCGTTCGAAGGCAAAGGGCCGCGCATGGCCCCACCAGCCGCTGAGCGGCTGGCTGATATCGCCGTGGTGGCGCTGTGCGGCATAGATGAAGGCCGGCGCGCCCGGACCGCCGTTGAGGTACTTGTACGTGCAGCCGACAGCGAAATCGGCATTTGCCTGATCGAGCTCGACGGGCAGGGCGCCGGCGGTGTGGCAGAGATCCCAGACGATCAGCGCTCCGGCCGCATGAGCCCTGCGCGTCAGCGCCGCCATGTCGCGCAGTTCACCCGATTTGTAATTGACGTGGTTGACCAGCACCACCGCGACGTTTTCGTCGATTAGCTCTTCGATGGTCGGCGCGTCGACGCCCGCGAGGCGCAGCAGGACGCCATCCCGGGTCGAGGCCACGCCTTCGGCGATGTACAGGTCGGTGGGAAAACTGTCACCTTCGGCGACGATGGCTGACCGGCCGGGCCGCATCTCCATCGCTGCGTGCAGCACCTTGTAGATGTTGGTCGATGTCGTGTCGCAGACGACGGTCTGGCCGGCCGCGGCTCCTATCAGGCGTCCGAGCTGGTCACCGAGTTCGATCGGCATCTCGAACCATCCGGCCGTGTTCCAGGCTCGGATAAGATCTCGGGCCCATTCCTGCGTCGCCGCCTGCTGCAGCTCGCCGAAAACGGCATGAGATGCTGCCCCCAGTGAATTGCCGTCGAGATAGATCACCCCCTCCGGCAGAATGAAACGGTCGCGCATGGCCCGCAGCGGATCCGTGGCATCCATCGCTTCGACTGCGGCGAGATCAGGAATTCCACTCATGGTCAGTCCCCGGTTGTTCGCGAAGGGTTCCCGCCACAGAGCGTCCCTTCAGTGAGCCTGTTCTCATTTCGATGATGTCAGAGCCGGGTGCGGACCGTCCACAGCTCCGGAAACAGCACGACCTCGAGCATTTTCTTCAGATACGAAGCACCCGACGTGCCGCCGGTGCCGCGCTTCAGACCGATGATGCGCTCCACCGTGGTGACGTGGTTGAAGCGCCAGCGGCGGAAATAATCCTCGAAGTCGACCAGCTTCTCGGCCAGTTCGTAGAACATCCAGTAGCGCTGCGGATCGCGGTAGATAGTCTGCCAGGCGACCAGGACCTCTTCATTCTCGGTTCGCGTCTCACGCCAGTCCGTGCGCCTGGCATCGGCACCGATGTCGAATCCGTTGCGCGCCAAAAGCAGCAGCGCTTCGTCGTAGAGCGATGGCTCGGCCAGAATGGCTTCCAGCTTTCCGCTGAGGTCAGGCCGATGCTTGTGAGGGCCGAGCATGGCCAGGTTGCGGTTGCCGGCCATGAACTCGATGGCGCGATACTGCCAGGACTGAAAACCCGAGGACTGGCCGAGCGCGTCGCGAAACTCGGTATATTCGCTGGGCGTCATCGTCCGCAGCACATCCCAGGCATTGTTCAGCTGCTCGAAGATGCGCGCGACTCGCGACAGCATCTTGAAGCTCGGCTCGAGCCGGTCGGCGCGGATCGAGCGGATCGCGGCGCCAATCTCGTGCAAAGCGAGCTTCATCCACAGTTCCGAGGTCTGGTGCTGGATGATGAACAGCATCTCGTCATGCGCCGACGACAGCGGCGTCTGCGCCTCCAGCACTTTCTCCAGGTGCAGATAGTCGCTGTACGACATGCGCTCGTTGAACGACATCTGTGCGCCTTCGGACGCCGGATCGTAGGGCTCGCTCAATTGACTTTCTCCGTGCGCAGCCGGAAGCGCTGGATCTTGCCGGTCTGGGTCTTGGGCAAAGCAGCAATGAATTTCACCGATCGCGGGTATTTGTAGGGCGCGATCGTCGCCTTGACATGGTCCTGCAGGCGCTTGGTCGTCAATGCGTCAGGCGCCACGCCCTGCACCAGCACGACATGCGCCTCGACGATCTGGCCGCGCTCGGCGTCCTCGGCGCCGATCACCGCGCATTCGGCGACGTCGGGATGTGACAGAAGTGCGGCCTCGACCTCGGGGCCGGCAATGTTGTAGCCGGCGCTGACGATCATATCGTCGGAGCGCGCGGCGAAATGGAAGAAGCCGTCCTCGTCCTGCGTGAAGGTGTCGCCGGTGATGTTCCAGCCGTCGCGCACGTAGTCCTTCTGCCTGATATCGGCCATGTAGCGGCAGCCGGTCGGGCCGCGCACCGCCAGCCTGCCGGTCGCGCCGCGCGGTACTTCGCGCATCTCGTCGTCGACGATGCGCGCCTCGTAGCCGCCGACCGGCTTGCCGGTCGACGCGGGCTTCATGTCGCCAAAGCGGTTGGAGATGAAGATGTGCAGCATTTCGGTGGCGCCGATGCCGTCGAGGATCGGCTTGCCGGTCTTTTGCGTCCACTCTTCGAAAACCGGAGCGGGCAAGGTTTCGCCGGCTGAAACGGCAACCCGCAGCGAAGACAAATCGGCACCTTCATCCATGGCCTTCAGCATGGCGCGGTAGGCAGTCGGTGCGGTGAAGGAGATCGTGGCTTTGTAGGTCTCGATGATGTGGATCATGTTGGGTGGCGTCGCCTGCTCCAGCAGCGTCGCCGCCGCACCGACGCGCAGGGGAAAGATAGCGAGCCCGCCAAGGCCGAAGGTGAAGGCCAGCGGCGGCGAGCCGACGAAGATGTCGTCCGGCGTCACCTCCAGGATTTCGCGGGCATAGGCGTCGGCGATGATCAGGAGGTCGCGGTGGAAATGCATCGTCGCCTTCGGCACGCCTGTCGTGCCCGAGGTGAAGCCGAGCAGCGCGACATCGTCGCAGCCGGTGTTGACGGCGGTGAATGTCACCGGCTTGTCGAGAGCGGCACGATCGAGCTCGGCATCATGGTTGGCGGTGCCGTCGAAGCCTATGACCTGTTTGAGGAAGGTGCTGTCCTTGGCGCAGGCGGTCATCTCGTCCATCAGCCTGGTGTCGCAGAGCGCGACGGTGATTTCCGCCTTGTCGACGATCTTGGCCAGTTCGCCGGCGCGCAGCATAGGCATGGTGTTGACGACCACGGCGCCGACCTTGGTGGCAGCCAGCCAGCAGGCGACCATGGCGGGGTTGTTGGCCGAGCGGATCAGCACCCGGTTGCCGGGCTCGACGCCATAATTCTCGACCAGCGCGTGGGCGAGCCTGTTCGTCCAGTCGGACAGTTCCTTGTAGGTGCGGCGGCGGCCATTGCCGATCAGGGCTGTGCGGTCGCCGAGGCCCTTCTCGACCAGCCGGTCGGTCAGTTCGACACCGGCGTTGAGGCGTTCGGGATAGTCGAAGCCGTCGAGCAGTATATCGGGCCATTGCTCCGGCGGCGGCAGGTGATCGCGCGTGAACGTGTCGATATGCGCTGAAGGCCCAAGCATGTCGCCGCTCTCCCGTCTGCTGCCTGGCCAGTGCGCAATGCGCCTTGGCTGGATGTGGTGGATCCTAAGGTCCTGCTCTGAGGAGGCTTCATGCTGCCCATCACGCCTGCTCGGAGATGCGCGCCCGAAAGGGTGAACATCTGCAGGTGAGGGCAGCACAGCAGACCTCCCATTGTCGGCTGTTCGTGCGGGCAGGATCGCACCAGTCGAAATTTGTTTCAAGCCTAAAATGTTTTTGCCCTGGAGCATTGACGCATGGCGTGGCGCTGGCCATTGCTAGCGCAACAGCGATGCCGTTTTGGGGGAGGGCGCAGATGTTCGAACGTCACATCGTCGATTGGGATGATGCCTATGCCAACGGCGCGAACATTGCCGGCAGCGACCGTTGGCCAGCCGCCTGGGCCGAGCCAGCGGCAGCATTCCGCGATGCGCTCTCGGCAGAGAGCCGGGCACGGCTCGACATCGCCTACGGCGACGGGTCGCGCAATCGGCTCGATCTTTTCCTTCCCAAGGCCGCGCCCAAAGGACTGGTGGTGATTATCCATGGCGGTTACTGGCTGGAGACCGACAAGAGCTTGTGGTCGCATCTCGCCAAGGGCGCGGTCGACAGCGGCTTCGCCGTTGCGATGCCCTCCTACACGCTGTGCCCGGACATACGCATCGCAGGCATCGTCCGGGAAGTCGGGGCGGCGATTGGCAAGGCAGCGGCAATGGTTGACGGACCGCTGATGCTGACCGGACATTCGGCCGGCGGCCATCTCGCCACCCGGATGGTGACGACAACCACGCCTCTGGCGCCGGATGTGGCGCGGCGCATACGCCATGTCGTTTCGATTTCAGGTCTACACGATTTGCGTCCGCTCATGCGCACCGGCATGAACAAGGACCTGGCAATCGACGAAGAGGAGGCGCTGGCTGAAAGCCCAGCCCTGCTGCGCCCGATGGATGGCGCCCGCGTCACCTGCTGGGCCGGCGGCGGTGAGCGCGCCGAGTTCCTGCGCCAGAATGCGTTGCTTGCCAACATCTGGACCGGCCTTGGCGCCACCACCAGCACCGTGGTCGAGCCCGACCGGCATCACTACGACATTGTCGACGGCCTTACCGATCCGGCGCATCCGCTGACACAGAGCTTGATCTCGAGCTAGAGCCGAGATCACTTTCTCGTCTGTTATGAACGGCTTGCCTGGAATTCCTCAGCGCAGCATCAAAACGCTGCAAGCCTCGCCCGCGGCTGCTGCAGGGGCAAACGGCGCCCGCACGATCAGCCCGTTGGCGTCGGCCAGCATTCTCAGCATCGAGGAATCCTGAATGCCGAACGGCGTCGCCACCAGCGCGCCGTCATCTTCCCTGACCACGGCTCGGACATAGTCCTGGCGCAAATCATTGGCCGGCATTGCGGCACCCAGTCGCGCTGGGCGAATGTCCTGGCGATGGTTGCGGCCGCCGAGCCGCGCCAGCAGCGGCTTCAGGAACAGTTGCGAGCAGACCAGGCTTGCCACCGGGTTGCCGGGCAGGCCGATGCACCTGATATCGCCGAGGCGGCCGAACATCAGCGGCTTGCCGGGGCGCATGGCGATCTTCCAGAAGCCGAGCGTCATGCCTTCGCCGGTCAGCACATCGTGGATCAGGTCGTGATCGCCGACCGAGGCGCCACCAAGCGTCACGATGACATCCGCACCGGCCGCGACCGCTTTTTGCACCAGTTCCGCGATGGCCTCCTTGCGATCGGCGGCAATGCCGAGATCGAGCGCGCGGGCGCCGACCGAGTGTGCGGTGGCAGCGACGCCATAGGCATTGGACGAGATGATCTGGTCCGGGCCGAGATTACTGCCCGGCGGCAGCAATTCGTCGCCGGTGGCGATGATGGCGACCAGCGGTCGTCTTACCACCTTGACCTGGGGATGGTTGGCCGATGCTGCCAGCGACAGTGCCGCCGGGTCGAGCAAACGGCCTCTTTCGAGCAGCATGTCGCCTGTTGAAAAATCGAGCCCGATGCGACGGATATTGCGCCATTGCGCCGTCGGCTCGGTCACTTCGATTTCGCCGCCGCCGAGGTCGCGGACATTCTCCTGGATGACGATGGTGTCGGCGCCTTCGGGCAGCGGCGCGCCGGTGAAGATGCGCACCGCTTGTGCCTTGCCGATCCTACCGGCAAAACCACGTCCGGCCGGCGCCATGCCGATCACCGACAGCCTGGATGGGACCGACGTGACGTCGGCGGCGCGCGCCGCATAGCCGTCCATGGCGGAAGCATCGAAAGGTGGCTGGGTACGGAGTGCCACGACCGGTTCCGCCAGAACACGATCCACCGCCTCGAACAGAGGAACGCTTTCGCCGGCTAGAGGTGCCGCACCATCGAGCAGGCGTTCAAGCGCCTCCGCGATAGGAACCAGCGCCATCAGGAACTCGCCTTGTAGTCACCCGACTTGCCACCGGTCTTTTCGACCAGGCGGATGCCGGTGATGACCATGGCGCGGTCTACTGCTTTGGCCATGTCGTAGATGGTCAGGCAGGCTACCGAAGCGGCCGTCAGCGCTTCCATCTCGACGCCCGTCTTGCCGGTGACGCGGGCCAGTGCGGTGACCTTCAGGCCAGGTAAAGCGTGGTCCGGCTCGATGTCGACGGAAACCTTGGTCAGCAGCAGCGGATGGCAGAGCGGGATCAGCTCATGCGTCTTCTTCGCCGCCATGATGCCGGCAATGCGCGCGGTGCCGAGCACGTCACCCTTCTTGGCGTTGCCGGCGAGGATCATCTTCAGCGTCTCGGGCTGCATCGCGACAAAGCCTTCGGCGATCGCCGTGCGCGTTGTTTCTTCCTTGTCGCCGACATCGACCATGTTGGCCTCGCCCTGCGCGCCGAGATGGGTCAGGCCTGATACCATCGTCAGATAGCCTCGGCCAAAGCCTTGCCTGTCAGAAGCAGGCGCGTCGCGGTGGTGACGTCCTGTTGCCGCATCAGGCTCTCGCCGACAAGAAAAGTGCCGATGTCGCTCTTTTGCAGCCTGAGGCAGTCGTCATGGGTGAAAATACCGCTCTCGCTGACCAGCAGGCGGCCGCCCGGCACCATGGGTGCCAGCCGCTCCGACGTTTTAAGGCTGGTTTCAAATGTTCTCAGATTGCGGTTGTTGATGCCGATCAGCCGCGACGACAGTTTTAGCGCGCGCAGCGTCTCGGCCTCATCATGCACCTCGATCAGCGCATCCATGCCGAGTTCGAATGCCGTTGCCTCAAGCTCGCTCGCCAGGGCGTCGTCGACGCTGGCCATGATGATCAGGATGGCATCCGCGCCCCAGGCGCGGGCTTCGTAGACCTGATAGGGATCGAACAGGAAATCCTTGCGCAGCGCCGGCAGCGCGACGGCGGCTCGCGCCCGGGTGAGAAATTCAGGCGCACCCTGGAAGGACGGTGCGTCGGTCAGCACCGAAAGACAGGCAGCGCCACCCTTGGCATAGGCCTGCGCCAGCGCCGGCGGATCGAAATCGGCGCGGATCAGCCCCTTGGACGGGCTTGCCTTCTTGATCTCGGCGATCAGCGCAAAGGCGCCGGATTTGCGCTTCGCTTCGAGTGCGGCAAGAAAGCCGCGCGGTGCGTCCGCGTCCTTGGCTCGCGCCTTGATTTCGGCCAGCGGCACACGTGCCTTTGCCGCCGCGATCTCGTCGCGCTTGTAGGCCTCGATCTTGCGAAGGATGTCAGACACGTTTTACCCGTTCGAAATCTCGACCAGCCTGTCGAGCACTTGCAGGGCCCGGCCGCTGTCGATGGCTTGCGCGGCGAGCGCGATGCCGTCGGCAAGCGTCGTCGCCTTGCCCGCCACCACCAGGCCGGCGCCGGCATTCATCAGCACGGTGTCGCGATAGGCGCCGGCAGCGCCGCCCAGCATATCGCGCAAGGCTTTGGCATTGTAGTCCGCATCGCCGCCACGCAGTTCGTCCCTGCTGTGGCGCGGCAACCCGACCGCTTCAGGCGTCAGGGTGAAGCTGCGGATCTCGCCGCCGATCAGTTCGGCGACCTGCGTCTCGCCGGTGGTGGTGATCTCGTCATAGCCGTCGCCATGAGCAACCCAGGCATGCTCCGCACCCAGTGCCTTCAGCGTCTCGGCAACCGGCAGGATCCATTCCGGCAGGAACACACCGACCAGCTGCCGCTTGACGCCAGCTGGATTGGAGAGCGGCCCGAGCAGGTTGAAGATGGTGCGGGTGCCGAGTTCGACGCGGGTCGGACCGACATGTTTCATCGCTGGATGGTGCGCGGGCGCGAACATGAAACCAATGCCAGCCTCGTGGATGCAGCGGCCGATGAATTCGGGCGAGATGTCGATCTTGACGCCGAGCGCAACCAGCACGTCGGCGGCTCCTGTCAGCGAGGACAGGCCACGATTGCCGTGCTTGGCAACCGGCACACCACTGCCGGCGATGACAAAGGCCGATCCCGTGGAAATATTGACGCTGTGGGAATTGTCCCCGCCGGTGCCGACGATATCGATGGCGCCGTCCGGCGCGTCGACTTGCAGCATCTTGGCCCGCATGGTGGCGACGGCGCCGGAAATCTCGCTCACCGTCTCGCCTCGCACGCGCAGCGCCATCAGGAAACCGCCGATCTGGCCGGGGGTCGCATCACCCGACATGATGATGTCGAAGGCCTCGCGCGCTTCCTCGAAGGAAAGCGCGCTACCGGTCGCGATCTTGGCGATATGGGTTTTCAGCGCGCTCATCTTGTCGAGGCTTGGGCGACGGCGGCCTGGTCGACGCGAACGTCGTACTGCGTCTGCAACTGCGCCACCAATTGGTCGAGCAGGTCGTCCGACATGCCGGAGGTGAAGGATTTCTGTGCGTCATCCGGCACCGAGCTGGCATCGGCCCCGGCGGGCTCGAACACTTCGGCGACCTTGTACAGGATCTCTCCGTCGCCGGTAGGCGAGGGGATCAGGCCGGTACCGCCTTCGCCGACTCCGAACATCGCTGCGGCACCTTCCTTGCCGAAATCGACGTCGTCAGCCTCGCGCTTCACACCGCGCTTGGTCTGCTTTTCCAGCTTCAGTTCGCTGGCAATGACATCGAGCGTTGCGCCGGCCTTGAGCCGCTTTTCCAGCTCGTCAGCCTTGGCGGCGAGCCGCTTGCTTGTTTCCGCCGCCGTCCAGTCGGCCACGACTTTCTGACGAACCTCATCCAGCGTGCGGTCGCGAGCCGGCGTGATGGACGCCACCTCATAGAAGACGAAGCCGTTGTCGGCTGTGGTCAAGGCATCGTTTTCCGTGTTGGGTTCGGCGTCGAAGACCGCTTTGATCAGCTCCGGCGATTGCGGCAGGTCCTTGACGATGCTTGCATCTGGCCGCAGTCCACTGCGATCGATGGCGTCGATGGTGACGACCTTCAGCTTCAGCTTGGCCGCAGCGTCGGCCAGCGAACTGCCGGCGGCGCGGGTGTCATCGTAATTGTCGCGCACGTCCAGAAGGATGCGGCTTGCCTCGCCCAGCGCCAGATCCTTGCGGATCTGGTCGGACACCTCGGCCAGCGGCTTCACCACCTCGGGCTTGATCTCGGTGACACGCAGCAGCACCGGACCGAAGGCGCCCTGCACGACCTGGCTGACTTCATTGGCGTTAAGCGCGAAGGCGGCGTCGGCGACCGCCTTGTCGGCGATCTTGTCCTTGGCAAGCGTGCCGAGCAACGTGTCGGCTGGGGTCTTGCCTTCCGCCGTGACCAGCTTGTCGAAAGTGGCGCCTGCCTTGAGCGAATCGAACGCGGCCTTGGCCGCATCCGGCGTCTTGAACACGAGCTGCTCGATGGTACGCAATTCCGGCGTGGTGTAACGCGCCTTGTTCTTGTTGTAATCGTCGCTGACCTGTTGGTCGGTGACGGCGGTCGGATCCATGATGTCGACCGGCTCGAGGCGGACATAGGAGAATTTGCGGTATTCGGGTGCCGCATATGTCTTCTTGTTGGCTTCGAAATAGGCCGAAAGCACGCTATCGGATGGCGCCACGATCGGCTCGACGAGTGCCTTGGGCAGCGTCAAATAGTCGATGGTGCGGTCTTCGCCGCGATAGAGCGCAACTGCCTTGAAGAAAGTGTCCGGAGCCTTGAGGCCGTCCGAGACCGCCTCGACAATCTGCTGGCGCACCGCCACCTGAGCACGGTTCTTCAAATAGTCCTCGGGTCGCATGCCAATCTGCTGCAGCATATATTCGAACGTTCTGCGATCGAACTGGCCGCCCGGGCCTTTGAAGGCCGGGTCTTCGCGTGTCAGCTCGGCCAGCCGGTCTTTGGAAAGTCCGAGGCCCAGCTTGCGGGCCTGTTCATCGAGAACGGCACCCGAGACGAGCTGCGCCAGCACCTGGTTATCGACACCGAGCGCCTTTGCCTGTTCGTGGCTGAGACGTTGGCCGAACTGCTGCGACATGACGGCGAGCTGGCGATCATAGGCGAGACGGTATTCGTTGATCGACACTTTGGTGCCGCCAGCGGTTATCACCGAATCATGGCCGGCCAAACCGCCCATCAGCCGTCCGGAAACGCCCCAGACCAAAAAGCTGAGCACCAGCAGCACCAACAGCCCCTTCGCGACCCAGGTGCCTGCCGCGCTTCTCAATATACCAAGCATTTTTACTTCCGATTTATGCGCATTTTCGCATGCGCCGAGTCTGAAACAAGCGCAATAGCGCCCTTCCGGCCCACTGTCGATTGCTTTGTGGCCTGATTTTGGTAGTGAGGGCCAGAGCCCCGATATCATCCGGAGAAGCAAACCCATGACGCCAGGAATTCGCCCGCTCGTCGCCGGCAACTGGAAAATGAACGGCACCAGCGCCTCCCTCAACGAGCTCAGGATGATCGGCAACGGCTTCATGAGTGGGCTTGACGCGGAGACCGAAGCGCTGGTTTGCGTTCCCGCAACCCTGCTTGCCCACGCCGCCGAGATCCTGTCGCGCACGCCGGTGCATGCCGGCGGCGAAGATTGCCACACCAAGGAGAGCGGCGCCTACACCGGCTGCATCTCGGCGGAAATGCTCAGGGATGCCGGTGCGAGCCATGTCATCGTCGGCCATTCCGAATGCCGCGAGCAACGCGGCGAGGATGACGCCACTGTCCAGGCCAAGGCATCCGCCGCATGGCGTGCCGGGCTTGTTGCCATCATTTGCGTCGGCGAAACGCATGAGCAGCGTGAAGCGGGCGCCACGCTGGACGTGCTGTCGCGGCAGGTCGAGGGCTCGGTCCCGCCAAGCGCCACCCCGTCCAACACCATCATTGCCTATGAGCCGGTATGGGCGATCGGCACCGGCCTGACGCCGACGGCGGTCGACGTCGCTGCGGCACACGCACATATCCGCGAAAAGCTGTCGGAAAAGCTCGGCGGCGTCGCGGCGAAGGTGCGCATTCTCTATGGCGGCTCGGTCAAGCCCTCCAACGCGGTCGAACTGCTCGGCGTCAGGAATGTCGACGGCGCGCTGGTTGGCGGCGCCAGCCTGAAAGCGGCGGACTTTCTCGGCATCGCCGAGGCCTATCGCAATATTGCTTGAAGACATTTTCCCCGCCGGACAGGGCTTCCGGTGCACGAAATCGTTGCAAAGGACGGGTTGCTTCCCATATTCCGGCCACGGGCTTGGAAATGCCGTCAAAGCATTGTATTGAGCCGCCTCCAATTCACCGGTCGTGTCCGCGGCCGGGCAAGGCCTTGCCAGGATAAACTATGGAAACCGTACTGATCGTCATCCATCTCATGGTCGTGCTCGCCCTTGTCGGCGTGGTGCTGCTGCAGCGTTCCGAAGGCGGTGGCCTCGGCATCGGTGGCGGGTCCGGCTTCATGACCGCGCGTGGTGCGGCCAATGCGCTGACGCGTGCGACGGCGATCCTGGCGGCTGCCTTCTTCGCCACCTCCTTGACCCTGTCGATCGTCGCCCGCTACGGCGAAAAGCCGATCGATATCCTGGACCGCGTGCCGGCGACCTCGGACGGCGCCGGCAAAGGCGTGCTCAACCAGTTGCCTGGAACCACAACTCCGGCGCCCGCGGGCACCACCACGCCGACGCCGCCTTCCGGCAACGATGCTTCGGCTCCTGCGACTGCCCCGGCCACTGCGCCTGCCGCCGGCTCGACGCCGCCGGCGACCAACGGCACGGCTCCCGCCGCACCGGCGACCCCGCAGGTTCCAAACCAGTAGTCCTCGGTGCCTGAACCGCGATCTGTGGTCGTTTGAACACAGTCGCGGCAAATGCAGCGAGATCACGAAGATTCGACGGGGTGAGGCATGGCCCCACGCTTGAGGCGGCCGCGCTTATTCGACTATAGATTGCACGCGGCATTTCCGGCGCCCTTGGGGGGCGCTGGGCGACGCCGTGGCAACAAGCATAGAACGATCGGATCTTCGCCATGCAGCTTCGCAGCTTCATTTTCCTGGGACTTTGCGCCGCACTCGGCCTGAGTTCCCCCGCTTTCGCAGGCGTTCCGGCCAATATGGCCGCACAGCCTTCGGCTGAAACAACTTCTGCCATCAACATCGCCGTCAAGAGTGATGCGTCGCAACTGAAGCTTCTCAAGAAGAAGAAAAACCCGACGCCCGACGACCTCGCCCAGATCAAGAAGATCGAGGCCAAGATCGTTGCCGACAAGGAAGCCGCCAAAGCCAAGGCGCTCGAAGCCAGGAAGCTGGCAATGCGCGAGGCGGCAAAGGCCAAGGCCGACGCGGAACGGCAGGCGTTCCTTGCCAAGAAGGGCAAGAGCGCGCCGGCAACCGAGGTGGCCGATGCCAAGCCGGCCAGGAAGCAGGCTGCCAAGATCATCGAGCCTATCGAACCGATAGCGCCGATCCAGTCGGCCGAGCCGCTTCCGGCGGAGGCCATGAACGTCGCCCTGACCGGCAACAATGGCGAACTGCGCAGCGAAGTCATCGGCCAGAAGAAGCCGAGCGGCGGCGGCCTGTTCGCCGGCCTTTTCGGCGGGACGTCGTCCGGCTCCTCGATAAGCTATCTTCCCGAGACGCGGGCTCTCGATCAGGCTCTCGCCAAGAGGGAGGCCAAGAAGCAGTTCAAGGTGAAGCCGGAATTCGTGCCGCAGGACGTGGAATTCACTGGTTACGATGCCGGCACCATCGTCATCGACACCAGCGCGCGGCGCCTTTACCTCGTCGAATCATCTTCCACCGCGCGGCGCTACGCCATTGCGGTCGGTCGCGAAGGCCTGCAGTTCAAGGGCACGGTCGCGGTCGGTGACAAGCAGGAATGGCCGCGCTGGATCCCGACGCTGGACATGCAGAAGCGCGAGCCGAAGCATTACGGCCAGTATAAGGACGGCATGCCTGGCGGTGGCCAGAATCCGCTCGGCGCCCGCGCCATCTATCTCTATGACGGCAAGAAGGACACGCATCTGCGCATCCACGGCACCATCGCGCCGCAGTCGATCGGAACCAGCGCCTCTAATGGCTGCTTCCGCATGATCAACGAGCACGTCATGGACCTCTACAGCCGCGTCAGGGTTGGCACCAAGGTCGTCATCATCTGACGTTTTCGTCATCCTGCCGAAAGGGCCGGCTCAGCCGGCCCTTTTGTTTTGCCCTGTTCACGATCCGAGCGCCTTCTTGGGAAAAAACCTTCGCGGTGGTTTTTTCTCTGGCGGAATCAATCCGGCCGCGTTAAGCGATGACTCCCATGGCGCGATATGTATTCATCACAGGCGGCGTGGTTTCCTCACTTGGAAAAGGCATTGCCGCAGCGGCCCTTGGGGCTCTCCTGCAGGCGCGAGGCTATCGCGCACGCATCAAAAAACTCGATCCCTATCTCAATGTCGATCCGGGGACGATGTCGCCGTACCAGCATGGCGAGGTTTTCGTCACCGACGATGGTGCGGAAACCGATCTTGATCTTGGCCATTACGAGCGCTTCACAGGCCGCTCCGCCAACCAGCAGGACAACATCACCACCGGCCGCATCTACAAGAACATCATCGAGCGCGAGCGGCGCGGCGACTATCTCGGCGCCACCGTGCAGGTCATCCCCCACGTCACCGACGAGATCAAGAATTTCGTCCTCAACGGCAATGACGACTATGATTTCGTGCTGTGCGAGATCGGCGGCACGGTCGGCGATATCGAGGCGATGCCGTTCCTGGAGGCTATACGCCAGCTCGGCAACGACTTGCCGCGCAACAATGCCGTCTACGTGCATCTGACGCTGATGCCCTATATCCCGACGGCCGGTGAGCTGAAGACCAAGCCGACTCAGCATTCGGTCAAGGAACTGCGCGGCATCGGCATCGCGCCCGACATCCTGCTGGTCCGCGCCGACCGCGCTATCCCCAAGGAAGAGCGCAGAAAACTGTCGCTGTTCTGCAATGTGCGCGAAAGCGCCGTGATCCAGGCGCTCGACGTGCCGCATATCTACGACGTGCCGATGGCCTATCACAAGGAAGGGCTCGATTCGGAAGTCCTGGCCGCCTTCGGCATCGATCCGGCGCCGAAGCCGCGTATGGAGCCGTGGCAGGCGGTGTCCAACCGCATCCACAATCCGGAAGGCGAGGTGACCATCGCCGTTGTCGGCAAATATACCGGCCTCAAGGACGCCTACAAATCGCTGATCGAGGCGCTGTCGCATGGCGGCCTGGCCAATCACGTCAAGGTCAAGCTCGACTGGATCGAATCGGAGATCTTCGAAAAGGAGGATCCGACGCCGTGGCTGGAAAAGGTGCATGGCATCCTGGTTCCCGGCGGCTTTGGGGAGCGCGGCTCGGAAGGCAAAATCCTGGCGGCGAAGTTCGCGCGTGAGCGAAAAGTGCCGTATTTCGGCATCTGCTTCGGCATGCAGATGGCCTGCATCGAGGCGGCGCGGTCGCTGGCCGGCGTCGAGCATGCGTCTTCGACCGAGTTTGGTCCGACCGAGGAACCGGTCGTCGGCCTGATGACCGAATGGCTGAAAGGCAACATGCTGGAGAAGCGCCGCGAAACCGGCGATCTCGGCGGCACGATGCGGCTCGGCGCCTATCAGGCCGAGCTCGCCAAGGGCTCCAAGATCGCCGAGATCTACGGCGACACGCAGATTTCCGAGCGCCATCGCCACCGCTACGAGGTCAATGTCGACTACAAGGAGCGGCTTGAGGATTGCGGCCTGGTGTTCGCCGGCATGTCGCCCGACGGCGTGCTGCCGGAAACGGTCGAATACCCGGACCATCCCTGGTTCATCGGCGTGCAGTATCATCCGGAACTGAAAAGCCGGCCGCTCGACCCGCATCCGCTGTTCGCCAGTTTCATCGAGGCAGCGGTGGAGCAGAGCCGGCTGGTGTAGGCCGGTCGGCCATGCAGACCTATGTCGCGCTGCTTTACAGCATCATTCTGGGCGAGGGCCGCCGGGTCGTCATGGCCGATCTCAAGGCCATGGCGGAAGATCTCGGGCTGAAGAACCCGCGCACCCTGGTGGCGACCGGAAATCTGGTCTTCGAGGCGCCGGCAACTGATATTGCCGACCTTGAACAGCGGCTGGAGGCAGCCTTCGAAAAAACCTTCGGCCGCCATGTCGACATCATCGTGCGTGGTGCCAAGGACTGGCTGAAGCTTGCCGCCGGCAATCCGTTCCCGGCCGATTCGGCCAAAGCAGGCGATCAGGTGGCCGTACGGGTGATGCGCAAGCCTGCGCCCGTGGAGGCCGTGACGGGGCTCCAGGCCTATGCCGGCGAGGATGAAAAAGTGACTTCGGTCGGCGGCGACATCTGGGTCGTCTTTTCGCGCGAGAGGCCAAGCTCGCGGCTGCTTGCGGCGATGAATCACAAGCGCATGGGCACGGGCACGTCGCGCAACTGGAACACGGTGCGCAGATTGGCCGAGATGCTCGGGTAGGTTTTGGGGCGGCTCTCGCCGCCCCAAAATTCACCTTGTCAGGCCTTCGCGGTCCTGGCGCCGGCGCCCAAAGCGGCGGTGCGCAGCACGTAGTAGATGATGCCGGCGATCGCCACGCCGAAGAACCAGCCATAGACACCCCACCAGGACGGCAGCCAGTTGGTGAAGTTGGGCAGGATCGACGAGAAGATGGCGCCGATGCCGGCGGCGATGAAGGCGTTGACGTGCCAGCCGCCCTGGAAGCGGAATTCGCCATCTTCGCGATAAAGCGCCTCGACGTCGACCTCACCCTTCCGGATCAGGTAGTAGTCGACCATCATCACCCCGAAGATCGGCCCCATCGTCGCGCCGATGATGTTGACGAAGGAAGCCGCACTGCCTTCCCATGGCGCGAAGGGATAGAGCAGCAGGGCGATCACGGCCGCGATATAGCCGCCCTTCTTGAAGTCGATCTGCCTGGGAAAGACATTGGAGAAGTCGAAGGCCGGCGAGACGAAGTTCGCCACGACGTTGATGCCAAGCGTCGCAACTGCAAAGGTCAGGGCAGCAAGGGCTGCCAGGAACCAGCTGTCGAATTTCGCCGATATCTGGTCGGGATGCAGCAGCACCTCGCCATAGACGTCAAAGGCGGCAATGGTGGTGACGCCGGCCACCAGAGAAAACAGGATCAGGTTGATCGGCAGGCCCCAGATGTTGCCCTTGCGCAGCGATGCCTTGTCAGGCGCGTAACGGGCGAAATCGCAGAAATTGAGATAGAGCGCCGAGAAATAGGTGACCCAGATCGCGGCCACCGCAAACAGCGAGGTCCAGGAGCCAGGCGTGCCGGGCACGCCCGCATCCTTCGTCTTGTCCAGCAGCACGTCCATCGGGATGTCGCTGGTGAAGGCAAATCTCCCGGATTTGACACAGAGATAGATCGCCAGGATCAGCATCATCACCCACACCGCGGGGCCGGCCCAGTCCTGGAAGCGGCGGACCGTTTCCATGCCGTTCTGGATGATCAGCAATTGCAGCCCCCAGATGACCACGAAGCAGATCACCTCCAGGCCGGTATGACCGAGGAAGTGCGTGCTGGCGTTGAAATCGGCGAACCATTGCGTGCGGATCAGCAGCGCCACGATCGCGCCCGAGGCGGCGGCAGTCTGCGCGCCGTACCAGAAGCAGGCGACGACGGCGCGCACCAGCGCCGGTATGTTGGCGCCCCAGATGCCGAAAGAGGCGCGGGCAAGCACGGGGTAGGGCACGCCCGTCTTCACGCCGGCATAGCCGACCATGTTCATCAGCGCGTAGATGATCAGCGAGCCGATGCCTATGGCGATGATGAAATTGACGAAGCCGCCGCAGAACAGGAACAGACTGGCGGCAAGATAGTAGCCCCAAAGGCTGTGGACGTCCGACGTCCAGACGTTGAAGATCGAGAATGGTCCCCAGTTTCGAACTTTGGCCGGAGCCAAATCCTCGTTGTACAGATCAGGTGAAGCACCCTGTATCGTCATGGCAATGTTCCCCTTTTGCAGCACGCGCCCTCACGCGTTGGCCGCGTGCAGGTTAAGCCTGCCGCAGGGGAACCGACAAGCAACCTATTTGCCGGCTTTGGCCTTAAAGATATTCAATGAGAACTGCGATTATCGATGCAAGGCGATGGTGGGTCATCGCTGGACCACGGATGAGTCGAGGTTCGACGCGGGGATTCCAATCTGAAGCGGTGGCTCCCGACATTTTCGGTTGGGGGGCATCTAAGCGATTGCCATCACCTGCTTGTGGTCCGCGACTTCGGCGAGCAGCCAATCCTGAAACAGACCGGTGCCTGGCTTGTTGCCGATGCTGCGACGCTGATGCAGGTAAATGCCGGCCGGATAGGTGTGGCGGGCACGGAACGGCGCGACCAGCTTGCCTTGCTGCAGAAAATCTTGCGCCATCATCGTGTCCGCAAGCGCTATTCCGGCGCCATTGATCGCTTCGCGCATGATCAAGGTGCAATCATCCAGTGTTGTGCTGGATTTTGGCGTCGTTTCCAGAACGCCTTCCTGCTCCAGCCAACGCTTCCATCTCATGGTTTCGCATTCATGGATCAGATGATGATTGACCAGATCGGCCGGCGATCGCAGCGGCACAGGCCCCTCCAGAAGCGAAGGCGCACAGACCGGCGTCAAAAGCAGCGGGATCAGCAGCGTCAGAGCCGGGCCGGCCTTGTAGACGAACTCGTCGACAATGGCCAAATCGAAGTTGGCGCGCTTGCCTGAAGTGGAGATCTCCAGATCCACCGACGGATGCAACCGGCGAAAGTTCGGCAACCGGTCCGCCAGCCAAAGGTTCAGAACGGTGGGCACGCACAAGACCCGAACACGTTGGATCTTGCCGTGGCGCGACCCCTCGGAGAGGCTGACGTCATCGGTGGCGCGCCAGATCGCTTCGAACGCCTCCGAGAGGCTGCGCGCATAGTAGGAGCCCCTTATGGTTGGCGTTATCTGGCGAAAACCGCGTTCGAACAGGTCCTGGCCAAGATTTCGTTCAAGCGCGCGGATGTGCCGGCTGACAGCCGAGGGTGTCAGATGCAGTTCTTCCGCCGCGTCCTTGACGCTGCCAAGGCGAGCGGCGGCCTCGAAAGCGCGCATGCCATTGAGTGAGGGAAGGGCCATTGGCCGATCATGAATTGTGAGTTGAGTTTTTGTCAATCGACATGGGCAGAATTCGCGTTTGATCGCCTGCCCTGTTAGGGGATACCCAGATGACAAGAGCAATTAAGTCGTCTCAAGAAAGCGACTATTTGGGGACCGGCATTATACCACGAACGGCGGAGACCGGCTTGACCAGTCTCCACCGGGGTGAGCGAAGCGTTGCTCGCTACCCGGCTGGTATTGCCGCAATCGGAGAGAGCGCCAGCCTATGCCTCAATCGCCAGCGCCGGTTTTCGAGACCGCGGACGAGATTTCCTCGGAAGCCTCCGTCGTCGTGATCTTGCAAACTGCCCAAACAGGCTTCGGCCCGCGGGCAGCCGCCTTGGATGCCGAGATGGGCGGGATTCTCTCGCGCGCCTGCTCCGACCCGGCCGCCTTGATCGAATCCGGCACCTGCATCGATCTTATTGCCCCGCAGTCCGTATCGACCAAGCGCGTGGTCGTCCTGGCCCTGGGCAAAGCTGAAGCCGTAACCACCCTATCACTGGCGCGCGCCGGCGGTCTGCTTGCCGCGCATCTCGAGGGCAAGGGGGAATGCGCGCCCACCCTGGTCCTGGACCCGATCGCCGGCGTTGACCTGCCCGGCGCCGAAATCCTGGCGCGTGTCGCGCTTGGCATGCGGCTGCGCCGCTATCGTTTCGATATGCGCAACCGGCGGCAAGGGGCGGGAGCGGATAGAACCTTGCGGGTGAAACTGGTAGGGGCTCGCGGCCCGGATCTGACAGCGGCGCTGGCGCGGATCAATGCCATCGCCGACGGCGTCGAATATGCACGCACCTTGGTCAACCTGCCGCCGAACCATCTCCATCCAGACAATTTCCACGATCATCTTGAGCCCCTGCGTGAAGCCGGCATCGACATCGAAATGCTTGATGCCGCGCAACTGAAGGAGCTCGGCATGAACGCGCTTCTTGCTGTCGGATCGGGCTCGGCGCGCCCGCCGCGGGTCGCTGTCCTGCGCTACCGGGGCAAGGGTGCTCCCGCCCAACCACTCGCTTTCGTCGGCAAGGGCGTCTGCTTCGATTCGGGCGGCCTCTGCATCAAGGGCGGAGCGCAGATGTTCGACATGAAAGCCGACATGGGCGGAGCGGCCGCTGTGGTCGGCCTGCTGATCGCACTCGCCCGGCAAGGCAGCCCGGTACACGTTGTCGGTGTTCTCGGCATTGCGGAGAACATGCCATCCGGCACGGCGCTCAAACCGCGCGACATCATCACGACGGCGTCCGGACAGACAGTGGAAGTGTTCGACACGGATGCGGAGGGACGCCTGCTTCTGGCCGACTGCCTCCACTATGCAGCCACGCGCTTCAACCCTTTAGTGATCGTCGATCTGGCAACGCTGACCTATTCGGTGACGCGTGGGTTGGGGTCGATATTCGCCGGCCTGTTCAGCACCGACGATGCCATCGCGTCACAGATGATCGCGGCCGGAGAAACGGTCGGCGAGCGGTTCTGGCGGCTGCCGCTCGATCGGGCCTACGACGAGGGCCTGCAATCGCCGTTCGCGGACCTGCGGCATCATGCCAAGGATATGGAAGATGGCGATGCTCCCTATGCCGCAGCCTTCCTGCGCCATTTCACGGAAGATCGCCCCTGGGTGCATCTCGACATCGCCAGCAAGGAACTGACCGACACCGATCGGCCGCTCGGCAGGCAAGGTGCCACGGCATTTGGCGTGCAGATGCTGGAAGAGTGGGTGCAGGTCACCCGTAACATGAGTTAGGCGCCTGCCGCCGCGGACGATAAAAGTACCTTCAATCGCACTGGGAATTGGGATGTCATCTGAGATCATCGGCATGGAAGGACGGGCCGCTTTTGGCGCCTACGAGACCTGGTATCGGGTCAGTGGCGAACTCGGCGGCGAAAAGGCGCCTGTGGTGATCCTGCATGGCGGCCCGGGCGTCGCTCACAACTATGTCGATGCCTACAAGCTTCTTGCGCGAAGGGATCGCGCCGTCATCCACTACGACCAGTTGGGCTGCGGCAATTCCACCTTGCTGCCTGAGAAAGGCGCCGATTTCTGGACACCTGGGCTGTTCATCGACGAGCTTGAAAACCTCGTCGACCACCTCGGCATTCGGACAGGCTTCCACGTGCTCGGCCAGAGCTGGGGCGGTATGCTGGGCGCCGAATATGCCGTGACGCGGCCGCAAGGCCTGAAATCGCTGACCATAGCCAACTCACCGGCGTCCATGAAACTGTGGGTCGAAGAGGCCAACCGGTTGCGTGCGGATCTGCCCGCGGATGTGCAGGAGACCCTGACCCGACACGAACAGGCCGGCACGACGGACGATGCGGCTTACCAGGCTGCGACGATGGTGTTCTACGAGCGGCATGTCTGCCGGGTCGTGCCTTTCCCGCCCGAAGTCACGGAAAGTTTCGCCCAGGTCGTGCGCAATCCGACCGTCTATAATCTGATGAATGGGCCAAACGAGTTCCATGTCATCGGAACGCTGAGGAACTGGAGCATCGTCGAGCGCCTGCCGGCCATCGATGTTCCCACACTGATCATCTCCGGACGTCACGACGAGGCCACGCCCGCGACCGTGCAGCCCTACAAGGACGGCATCAAGGGGTCTCGCTGGGAGATATTCGAGCATTCCAGCCACATGCCGCATGTCGAAGAGCAAGATGCGTGCATGCGGGTGGTGGGAGACTTCCTGGACCACAACGATAACTGAAAAAAGGGGAATCAAGACATGAAGAAACTGCTTCTGGCGGCAACAGCCGCGGCATTGCTGGCCGGTACATGGCTGGCCCCGGCACAGGCCGAATATCTCAAGGAGCACCGAGGCGGCACCATCCGCCTGCTGGCCCGCTCCGCGGCCGGAACGCTCGATCCGCACATCAATTACACGGACCAGGGCTGGCAGATGTACCAGCCGATCTATGACGGCCTGGTGGCCTTCCGCAAGGCCGAGGGCATGGACGGTTTCACCATCGTCCCCGATCTGGCCGAGGCCCTGCCGCAGGTCAGCAATGACGGCAAGACCTTCACCTTCAAGCTGCGCAAGGGCATCAAGTTCTCCAGCGGCCAGGATCTTGGCGTGAAGGACGTCGTCGCTTCTTTCCAGCGCATCTTCAAGGTTTCCGGACCCACCTCCGGCACGTTCTATGCCGGCATCGTCGGGGCGGACAAATGCCTGGCCGACACCAAGAGCTGCACGCTGGAAGGCGGCGTTGTCGGCGACGAAGCGGCCGGCACCATCACCATCAACATCACCAAGCCGGATGCCGAGCTGCTCTACAAGCTTGCCTTGCCGCATGCCGTGGTCCTGCCGGCGGACACGCCCGCTGAAGACATGGGTTCCAAGCCCATTCCCAGCACCGGCGCGTACATGATCTCCGCCTTCGACCCGAACAAGGGCATGACGGTTTCCCGCAACCCCAATTTCAAGCAGTGGAGCGAAGAAGCCCAGCCGGACGGCTATCCGGATGTCGTCCAATATGATTTCGGCCTGTCCGAAGAGGCAGCCGTCACCGCGATCCAGAACGGCGAAGCGGACTGGATGTTCGACGCTCTGCCGAGCGACCGCCTGGGCGAACTGGGCAGCAAGTCCATGGACCAGCTGCACATCTCGCCGCTTTCGGCTTGGTGGTACGCGCCGCTGAACAACCGTCTCGCACCCTTCGACAACGAAAAAGCCCGCCAGGCCGTTGCCTATGCGATCGATCGCAACACGCTGGTCAAGCTGTTCGGCGGCAAGGTGCTGGCTTCGCCGGTCTGCCAGGTCCTGCCTCCGGACTTCCCCGGCCATGAAGACTATTGCCCCTTCACCAAGAATCCGGGCGCCAAATGGTCGGCTCCTGATCTCGACAAGGCAAAGCAGCTCGTTGAGGACTCCGGCACCAAGGGCCAGAAGGTGACGATCATCGTCGAGGACACCGCCATTTCGCGCTCCATCGGCGTCTATCTGCAGAGCGTGCTGACCAGCATCGGCTATGTCGCCGACGTCAAGCCGATCTCGTCGAACATCCAGTTCACCTACATCCAGAACACCAACAACAAGGTGCAGATGTCCGTCACCCAGTGGTACAAGGACTATCCGGCGGCTTCGGACTTCCTGAACATCCTGTTCAGCTGCGCCTCCTTCCGCGAAGGTTCGGACGCCTCGATCAACATCGCCGGCTTCTGCGACAAGGAAATCGACGCCAAGATGCAAAAGGCATTGGACCTCGGCGTCACCGATCAGAAAGCCGCCGATAAAATGTGGGCTGAAATCGACAGGCAAGTCACCGACAAGGCACCTGCGGTCGGCCTCTTTACGCCGAAGCGGCTAGACTTCGTCAGCAAACGTCTTGGCAATTTCAAGTTCAACAGGCAGTTCAACTGGATGATCACCCAATCCTGGGTACAGTAATGGCCTGGGTGCAGTAACGAACCGCGGAGGGGCACGTCCGTGTCGAACGTAGCTGTCGCCGCGCCGCGCAAAACGCGAGGGCCCTGGGCCGTCGCGTTTGCGAAGCTGGCAAGGGACAGGGCTGCCATGGCGTCGCTGGCCGTGTTCCTCCTCATCGTCCTTGCCTGCCTCAGTGCGCCTCTTTATGCGAAATGGGCCGGCGTGGACCCATTCGCCTCGACGCTCGACGCCGTCATCCAGATCGACGGCGTCGACGTTCCGGTGATGGAACAGTCGACTGAGGGGCTCGGGCTTGGCTACACACCGCTCGGCCCGACCTGGCGGCTGGGCAATTACTTCCTCGGCGCCGACAGCCAGGGGCGCGATGTCATGGCCAGGATGCTCTATGGCGGGCTGAGCTCGTTGCTGATCTCCGGAGCAGCAACCATCTTCACCCTGATCCTGGGCACGGCGGCGGGATTGATCGCCGGCTATTTCGGCGGCGTCACCGACACGGTGCTGTCGCGCTTCCTCGACATACTGTGGGCGTTCCCCATTTATCTGCTGGCGATTTCGCTCTCCATCGTCACCATCGCGCATGGCATCACGATAGGACCGATCCAGATCGAGTCCGGCAGTCTGTGGCTGCCTGTCATCATCATCGGTATCGTCTACGTGCCCTATGTGGCTCGTCCGATACGCGGGCAGGTTCTGGCACTACGCAAAAGCGAATTCGTGCTCGCCGCGATCAATCTGGGCGTACCGGGATGGCGCATCCTGTGGCGCGACATCCTGCCCAACGTCACCACCACGCTCATCGTCTTCGTGCCGCTGATGATGGCGCTGAACATGCTGACGGAATCGGCCCTTTCCTTCCTTTCGATCGGCGTGCAGCCGCCGGCCGCGAGCTGGGGCACCATTATCCAGGACGGACAGGCGCTGCTCTACACCAGGCCACTGGTGGCGCTGGTGCCGGGCCTGGCGATCGCGGTTTCCGTCATGGCGCTCAATGTCTTCGGCGACGGTCTGCGCGACGCGCTCGACCCGCGCTCCAAGGTTCGGCTGGGGCGCGACTGATGATCTACGCAATCCTGCGCCGGTTCGGCCAGATGCTGTTCGTGATGTTCGGCATCTCGGTCATCGTCTTCCTGATTTTCTTCGCAACGCCGGGCTCCGATCCGGCGGCGCGCATCGCCGGCCGCAATGCATCGCCCGAAGTGCTGGAGGCGGTACGCCACAGCTTCGGCTTCGACCGGCCGCTCTACGTGCAATATGTGACGATGATGGAGAAGATCTTCGTCACCGGCGATCTGACCTCCTTCGTCAATCGTGGCTGGAAGGTGGTGCCGGCGGTCATGGATTCGATCCCGGTCACGCTCTCGCTGGTGTTCGGAGCGGCGATCCTGTGGGTGGTCGTCTCCATCATCATCGGCATCGCCGCCGCCGCCACGCGCGGCAGCTGGCTGGATAAGCTGCTGATGGCGCTAGGGCTGCTCGGTATTTCGATGCCGGTGTACTGGCTGGGCGAGGTGATGAACCTGATCACCCAGAGCCGCTACCACGACAGCTGGGCGTTCTCCTGGGTGCCGCCGCTCGGCTACAAGAACTTCTCCGACGATCCAAAGGGCTGGTTCCTGACCCTGGTCATTCCGTGGATCACGCTGTCCATTCTCTACATCGGCATTTATGGGCGCGTGCTGCGCGCGGCGATCATCGAATCCCTGCAGGAGGACTATATCCGTACGGCCCGGGCCAAGGGCCTGTCGGAGACCCGCATCCTGCTGCGCCATGCCTTGCGCACGTCGCTCATCGCCTTCGTCACCTTGTTCGGCCTGGATTTCGGTGCGCTGGTCGGAGGCTCGGCCCTGCTGACGGAGGTGGTGTTCGGGCTGCACGGCATCGGCAAGCTCACTTATGACGCGCTGCAGAATCTCGATCTGCCGATGATCATGGCAACGGTGATGTACGCTTCGATGTTCGTGGTTGTTGCCAATGCGGTCGTCGATTTCGTCTACATCCTTCTCGATCCGCGCCTGAGGACATCATGATACTGTCGGTGCGCGACCTCAAAGTATCCTTCCGCACAAATGATGGCCTGGTGCGGGCCATCGATGGCGTTTCCTTCGACCTCGAGGAGAGCGAGATCCTCGGCGTCGTCGGTGAGTCCGGTTCCGGCAAGACCGTGTCGCTGCTGGCCGTCATGGGTCTGATCACCGATCCCAACGCCACCATCGAAGGCTCGATCCGTTACAAGGGCCGCGAACTGGTGGGACTGCCCGCGCGCGAACTGAGGCGGCTGCGCGGCAACGAGATCGCGATGATCTTCCAGGATCCGATGACCGCGTTGACACCTGTCTACACGATCGGCTGGCAGATCGCCGAACAGATCCGCGCGCATCGCAACATCAGCAAGTCCAAGGCGATGGAGCGCGTGGAGGAATTGCTGGCCGAGGTGAATTTTCCGAACCCGCACGAGGCGATGTCGCGCTACCCGCACCAACTGTCCGGCGGCATGCGTCAACGGGCGGTGATCGCAATGGCTTTGTCCTGCAATCCGGCGTTGCTGGTGGCTGACGAACCGACCACGGCGCTCGACGTCACCGTACAGGCCGGCATTCTCGATCTGGTGCGCAAGCTACGCGCGACGCACAAGTCGGCGGTGGTCTTCATCACGCATGACATGGGCGTGGTCTCCGAACTCGCCGACCGGGTCATGGTCATGTATGCCGGCCGCGTGGTGGAGCGCGGCAGTCGCGCGGAGCTGTTTTCCGATCCGCGACACCCCTATACGCGCGCGCTGCTCGGTTCGATCCCGCCGCTGACCGGCGAAAAACCACGCCGCCTGCCGGCTATTCCCGGTTCGCCGCCGTCATTGCTGCGATTGCCGCAGGGCTGTGCGTTCGGTCCGCGGTGCCCAGTTCACTATGAGCCCTGCGAGGCCGGCAAACCCGACCTCGGGAGCGGCACTCATGCCGCGGCGTGCTTCAGGGTGGCACACGCATGAGCGGATCGATGACCGACAAGAACCGCCCCATTATCGAGACGCGTTCGCTGGGCAAGCGCTTTTCCATCGGCAGCCGTTTTTCCGCCGAAGGCAAGCGAACCGTTCATGCGGTCGACAATGTTTCCCTGACCGTGTGGCGCGGCGAGACGGTCGGCCTGGTCGGCGAATCCGGATGCGGCAAGTCCACGCTGGCGCGCTGCCTGGTGAGGCTCTACGACATATCGGACGGCGAGCTTCTGTTCGAAGGCAACGATATCACCTCGAAGTCGCTGTCCGAACTCAGGCCGCTCCGGCGCCGCTTGCAAATGGTTTTCCAGGATCCGTCGGCATCGCTCAATCCGCGCCGGCGCGTCGGCGACCTGGTGGCCGAGCCGCTGCGCATCCATGGCAGGCTCTCGTCGAGCGAGATCACCAGACGCGTGGCGGAACTGTTCGACCTTGTCGGCCTGCTGCCGGATCACGTCATGCGGTTTCCGCACGAATTTTCCGGCGGGCAACGCCAGCGCGTCGGCATCGCGCGGGCTATTGCATTGAACCCGGACCTCGTGGTCCTCGACGAACCCGTCTCCGCGCTCGACGTGTCGGTGCAGGCGCAAATCGTCAACCTGCTTGCCGATCTGCAGGAGAAGCTCAATCTCACTTACATCTTCATCGCCCACGACCTGTCGGTGGTACGTCAGGTTTCAACCCGCATAGCGGTCATGTATCTCGGCTCGATCGTCGAAGAAGGGCCGGCGGAAGAAGTGTTTGCAGCACCGGCCCATCCCTATAGCCAGGCGCTGATCTCGGCGGTTCCTATCGTGGAGACGACGCCCAGCGGGACGCGCAAGCGCATCATCCTCACCGGCGACGTACCGAGCCCTCTGAACCCTCCAACCGGCTGCCGTTTCCATCCCCGATGCCCGATCGCGGCGGAGCGCTGCCGTTCGGAGCGGCCGCAGTTGCGGGAATACCAACCCGGTCGCAAAGTCGCCTGCCACTTTCCGACGATGTAGGCGACACTCACCACCGCACAGGTGATCGCCTTCGCCTGACAGATTTCTCAAAAAATTCCATTTTTTGGCTGGAACCAACCGGCTGTTGGTGCGTTTGGTGGGGTTCGATCGAGCGCATTGCGGTCGACCGGGAGGAAACGATGGATCAATTGCATTTCTTTTCGCCCGTGCGGATTTCGCGCGGGCAAGGACACCCTGCGGAAGAAATCGATAGTGTTGCCGAAGCCATGATGTTCTTGCGGAAATGGCCAACGGGACGGCGTGGTCCGGTTTATCAGTGCGCGCTGAACTGTTGCTCGGCCGCTTTGTCGGGCCAGATGTCGGCCGAGGAAGCAAGGAAAGCGTTCACCGGCTTTGCCCGCATCACGCGCCTTCTCGACGATGACATGGCTTTGCCGGTAGGCGGCGAAGGCAAGGCAAGCGTGCACGCATTGCGGCGATAGGCTGTTGTCCTGACGGTCCTACAAGGTCTCTCGCGCTGCAGCGGCGCGGGGATCTCGTTGTGCAATGCGCTCCGGGATGGGGCCTCGAAAGTTCGTCCTACATGGCGCACTTTCACAGCGGACGGTCGTCGTTCATGCTTACTTCAGTCACGAGCTTGCGGCGAAGCGCCATGGTGTAGTCGTCTGGCCCCTTCGGCGTCATGACGAAGGCCTGGGAACCGCCAATGACCGATTTGGCAAAATAGGATGCCAGAGGTTGGTCGGGATTCTCATCCTCCGTCGGGATGGCGATGGCATTGATCGTATATCCCTTGGCTATGGCGTTCGACCTGCTCGGCTGGACGGGAAGCCCGTCGTTGTTCTCGCCATTGGAGGAGATATCGATGACTTTCTTTGCGGCCTTTCCTGGGAACTGGTCGAGCAGGAGACTGCCGATGTCGATAGCCGAGGAGACGGATGTTCCGCCACGCCCTCTGCGGATGAAGCCGGTATCGCCTTTCCTGCTGATCACCGCAGCCGCCGCTTCGGCATCTTCCAGTCCGCAGATGCTTGTCCACGGCAGCACGACGCGCGCGTGTCCGGGGCTCGACCACTCAAAATAGGCAACGCCGATGCAACCAACATAATTCCGGCTGATGGCGGCGATGATCTCTGGCGAGGTGAGTGCCGCGGCATGTCCCTCGCGTTGCATATCGGCGATCTTCGGATCAATGGATGACGAAAAGTCGACCGCGAACACGATGGCGACGTCAACGTTCGCGGCATGGGCAGAGACCCCCCAAAACAGCGAAGCTGCAAGTATGCCTGTCATTCTCGAGATTGAACCGGCCGGCGTCAGGAGACTGCCCCAGCCTGTCATCCGCAGCCGTTTGCGAAAGGATGGGGGGCCGGCGTCCTGACGATACACACTGCCAAACATGTCATTCTCCATCTCGACATCCGGTCGTTTCAAAAAGCGGGTTCAACATGTGGAAATCTGGCGGGTGGCCTTGGTGCCCACGCCGAAGAGCAGCAGATCGGCCTTGGTCCACAAGAGATAACAGCCGAGCAAGGTCAGTGGCATGGCGAGGGCCGCGAAAGAGCCGCTCCACCAGACCTCAGGCAAAGCGCGGGCGAGGGCCACTGTCGTCGCCAGCATTGCCGGCAACCGGCTGGCGAGCACCGCACTGCGGAACGGATCGGGCCAAGCGGCCGGCCACATCGGAATTGGCGTGCCGGGCCTGTGAAAGGTGCTGCCGAATTTGCCCAGCGCATGCAGCAGGCCGGAGGTCGCCGCAAGCAGTGGATCGCCGAGCAGCAACAGGGCAATGCCGAGCCCAATCGCACCCAGGCCCGACAGGAAGTCGCCCAGACGGTTGAGGGCGGGATCGGGAGCATCCGGCCTTGCCCAGGCCCGGTGATAGGCCTCGCCGCCCCAGAAGAAGACCAGGGTGGTCAAGGTCAGCGCAACAGTGCCATGGCTGCCAGCGAAATATTCGATCACCGCCATGGTGACGCTGCTTCCTTCATGCAGGCCGACCGGCGCGGTGGCAATCTGGATCGCCAGACCGACAATGAGGCCGAGCGCATTGCCGCTGTTGTAGTAGCCGCCCGGTCCCTTCATGCGGGCGCGAAGCGCCGATACCAAATGTGCGACCGGAAGAAGGATTGTCCGCGCATCCATCACTGCGCCCCCGCGACAAGTCCGGCCGGGTCTGGAATACGTTTCGCATCACCGGCAAGGGCCATCACATTCCTCCACTGGACCTGAATTGTTGGGATGACGATCGCCCGCCCAATTTGCGGCGGCAGCTGCAAAGGCAGGGGCCGCGTCGAAGGGTTGAACCGAAGCGGTTCGCAAGGACGTGCGTGCCTGCGGCGCTCGGTTCGACATTGCAACGGACAGGATCGCACCCAGGATGATGCCGGCACCCAAGACGCTCGCGGACGAGCTCCGCTCGCCGAGAAAGATTGCCGCGCCCAGCGCCCCGAAAACGCTTTCTGCGCTGACGATCACGGCGGCGTGGCTGGCCGGCGTAAAGCGGAGGGCAACCGTCTGTATGCCGAAGGCAATCGCAGTGGAGAACACGCCGAGGATCGCCAGTTCCGGGCCGGCTGCGAATGCGGCGGCCAGCGACAGATTGCCTTGCATTGCACCGAGCGGCAGGGCGAAGGCTGCGGCGCCGAAGAACTGTGTCGCGGCAGCGGTGAACGGCCGCGCATGCACCTGCATGTGCCGGCCCAGCTCGACTGCCCAGAGCGCATAGCAGGCAGCCGAGAGGACAGCGGTAAGATCGCCACTGCTGAACCCGGCTATCCCACCCGACAACAGCAGGGCTCCAACAAGGGTCAATCCGGCGGCGATTGTGAGACTCGCTGTCGGACGTTCGCCTACGAGAAACCAGGCGGCCAGCGGTGTCATTACCGTTGCCGTGCTTACCAGGAAGCTCGCATTGGTGACGGAGGCCCCGAGATAGCAAAGCTGCTGGAGCGTGATGGAGATGGCAAACAGTGCGCCCACCTTGGCCAAGCTGGAAAAATAGTCCGGCCCGAGCGGAAGCCGCTTCTCCATGAAGACAAAGGGCAGCACAAGCAGCCCGCCGATCAGGCATCGCAGACCCACAGCACTCAGCGCGTCGAGATGCACAAGCACCATCTTTTGCGAGACATTGCCGAAGCCCCACAAAGCGGCTGCAAACAGCAGCAGCAAATTGGCTCTTGTCCTGGACACGCGCCCCCCTCGAACCAAGCCTTTCGTTGACTTGGTCGCCTTAATTTAGCAAAGCCTAAACAGCCTGCCGTTACGGCAGCGCTTGAGCGCGAAGGCCGACTGTTGCGAAGCGTTAGTTTTGAGTTAGGATTTCGTCAGGCTGGGATAGCAAATGCAAAGTGAGGACAGCGGCGCTGCAAATAGAATCTCACTCTTCGGCGGTTTCCGGATTGAAAATGAAACGGCCGGCCCGCTTCGGCTGACCGGGAAACGAGGGCCGGCAATCATCGCCTATCTGGCCCGGTGTCCGGGCATGGCGGCGACGCGGGAGAGGCTGGCTGACCTCCTATGGGGCGACAGCGACGCTGAACATTCGCGCAACAGCCTTCGGCAGGCCCTCAGTGTCCTGCGCCAGGATCTGGCGCGAGAGGGGGTGGATCTCATCCATTCCAGCGGTGAGTTGATCGCCCTGAGGCCAGAGCTGGTTCAAGTTGACGCGGAGAAGTTCGAAACGGGTCTCTCGGCCCGTTCCGCCCAGGAGCTGGCGAAGGCCTTGGCGAACTACACCGGGCCCTTCCTCGACGGGCTTTATCTGGGAAGCAATGCGTTCGATGACTGGATCACATCGGAACGCGACAGGCTGCTCGGCCGCGCGCTTGAGTCCTTCGAAAAACTGGCCCGTCTCGTCGACCCCGATGCCGGGCTGATCCTGGCCGATCGTATTCTGACCATGGAACCGACACGGGAAGAATCCTATCGGCTCAAGATGGAATTGCTGCTCGCATGTGGCCAACGCGACAGGGCAATCAGGACATACGAAGCTTGCAGAAGCATGCTGAAGAAGGAGTTCGGCGTCGAAGCCGGCCCTGAAACGCGGGCGCTTTGGCAATCTCTGTTGCTTGCCGCCGACGACGCTTCAAATGTGCAGTCGACAAATGGTGTTCCGTCCAGCCAGCGCCTTGGGCGTCCGTCCATCAGCGTTGCCGACTTCGTTAATCTGACCGGAAAGCAAGGCGACGACTTTTTCGCCAAGGGACTTGTCCAGGACATCACGACAGCCCTCTCCGGAGTGGCCGACTATGTCGTGCTCGCCGCGCTTCCGTCCGAGAAGAGCGGCCCAGGCGAAGAAGCCAAGACACCAGGGATACTCCGGGCGCGATATATGCTCAGCGGCAGCGTCCAGAGATCCGGCAATGGGTTGAGGGTGAATGTCCAGCTCGTCGATGCCGCCGGCGGCCACCACGTCTGGGCCCAGAAGTTCGACGGCCACTCCGAGAACGCGCTCGAATTCCAGGACAGGATCGCACAATCTGTTGTTCTTGCCGTGATCCTCGAACTTCAACTGACCAACTGGAAGGTTAGAGACAAAAGCCCGCCAGGGATCCCTGAAGTGCGCAGGCTGGTGAACGAAGCCCTCATGAAATATTTTGAGATGACTCGGGACTCACTTTTGGTCGGGATAGAGCTTGCCGAGAGGGCCTTCTCGATAGGTCCCGACAATGCCCGTGCAAAGCGGACGCTCTCGATCGTAATATCCATGGGCGTGGCGTTTGGTGCGCTGCCTCGGGAGCGTGGGGTGATCGAGCGTGCGGTCGAGCTTGCGGAAGCCGCAGTGCGGGCGGTACCGGACGATGAAATTGCCCGATGTATTCTGTCGTTCGCTCTCGAAAGTTGCGGTCGCATCGACGAGGCGATCGCCGAATGCCGCCACGCGATCAGCCTCAACCCAAGCTACCCGACTGGCCACGGCGATATTTCGATGCTCTTTGCGTTGCGCGGACAGGTCGACGAAGCGGTGCGTGAGGCCAACGAAGCAATCCGGCTCGGAACGCACGATGTCATCGACTTCTGGCGCCACCACGGCCTGGTTGTGGCGCTCTTCGCTGGCGGAGACAACCAGCGGGCGCTCGAAGCCGCCCGCAAAGTGGTCAGGACAAAGCCTGGCTTCGTTCGCGGCGCCCTTTATTGGGCCGCGACCGCATCGGCCACCGGAAACAACGAAGAAGCGTCCCGGGCCATCCACCATTGCCTGTCACAACTTCCGCATCTCAATCTGAGCAATGTCTGCCCTGGCTTTGTGCCGCGCTATGTAAAGGATCATCATCATTCCCGGTTCCTTGAGATGCTGTCGAGGGCTGGCCTTCCCAGTTCCTAGCCACATCGTTGGCGCAGACACCGTCATACGAAGCTGGAGGGTTCCGTCCTCCGCCCAGGCATCGAAAGCAGACGACGCGTTGGCATTTCCGGCCAGGTCGACCTATACGCCACCCTGCGATTGAGGTATTCGGCGCCGCACGCCGTCGCGCCGGCCAGTCATCCGCCGAATTTGCGGCTTGGGCCTATCATGGCGCGTGATAGAGTCCGTACGACGCGATCCAACCTGTCGAAGTTATGAAGCATGAAAGATTATCAAAGGTTTAGGATAGCCATAGCGCCCATGATGGATCGGGCGGATACATAAATAAAATCAGCTAGTTACGAGCTTCTGTGTGCAAAAATAGCACACGGAAGTTCTGCTTCTCTTCTTTTTTCGTTCCCGCGACGGAGCCGCCGACAGCCCTATTTTGACGCTCTTTTGCCGACAACATTGACCGTCCCATTGCGGACCTTCGCTGCGATATCCGTGCCTCTTTTTGTCCGATACGGCGCGTCCGGCCGAACTGTGCTCTCTTGCGCACGCCGCAGAAGTGGCGCGCCTTTGAAGGTAAGTGATTATTTTGTTATCGACCCCACCGATGGACCGGTGGCTCGCTTGCTCGCCATATACTTGCCGGCTTGGCACCGGGTAGCGGCCTGGCGTGAGTCAACGTGGTTGGCGCTAGGGCACATCCGGGTGCCTCTAGTCACGATGGCGTGGAGGTGAAGGCTGGGTGAAGGGATGTCCCGCTCACTCAGTCCGGGTTGTCAACGCCACTCGCCACGTTCCAATTGTCCCAAGGTGGGTTCTCGCCGAAACGGTCGGCTAGAAGCGTCACGAAGCTCTGTACTTTGGCGGAAAGATGCCTTCGTGATGGGTACACCGCGTATATCGACCGCCCTACCGGCTTGAACAGTGGCATCACTATCTCCAACCAGCCCGAACGGACGGCTTCGCCAAGAAGGAAAGTAGGACCAAGTACTATGCCTGCTCCACTCAGCGCCGCATCGCGCAGGAGCTGCCCGTTCGTCGCCGTCATCCGTGCGCTGACCTTCACCGCTACTTCACCCTCCGGCCCGTCGAACCGCCATTTTCCGCGGCCAGCGCGCAACGCGTAGTCCAGGCAGTCATGGTCCTGGAGATCTGACGGTTTGGTGGGACGTCCGCGTCTGTCTATATATTCGGGCGAAGCGCAGATGACCTCCCAGGAGGGGGCGATCCGGCGAGCGATAAGGTTGGAATCCGTGAGTGGAGCGATGCGTACCGCGACGTCCAGTCCCTCTTCCACGATATCAACGACGCGGTCGTCCAACACCAGCTCAACCGACACCTCCGGATAGGCCGCAAGGTATTCCGCAACGACTTTACCCAGGTGCAGCGCTCCGAAGGAGATCGGCGCGCTGACGCGCAGTGAGCCGGTCGGACGTGCATGGCTCTCAGCTGCGCTCGTACGAACATCCTCGACATCTTCCAGGATGCGCAGACTGCGTTCGTAGACCGACGCGCCGACCTCGGTCAGGCTGATACGCCGGGTCGTCCGATTGAGAAGGCGTGCGCCAAGCCACTCCTCCAGCAAATGGACATGCTTGCTCACGGCCGCTGGAGATAGTCGCATTCGCTTTGCCGCTCCAGCGAAACTGCCTTCGCTGACGACGTTGGCAAACACGGTCATGCTGGTCAGATGGTCCAACTGCGATCACCTCCTTCATTCACGGTTCGTGAATTCACCATCCATGTTTGCCTCAATTATCAATTCGCAATGCACAGATTATTTCGCAGGAAACGCGGATCAATTCGCCGATCCGTCTCCCTAACGTTGCCCGGGAAACGCTGGCGTCGAGTGCTTTCGCGCGGGCTGGAGGTGATCATGTCTGTGACCAAAGCAGTCCTTCAGGAGGAACGGGGAGCCACTGTGCGCATGTGGCTCAGCGTGCTCACTGTTTCGATGGGTATTTTTTCGATGATCACCGCGGAGCAACTGCCTGTAGGGCTGATCCCGGCAATTTCTTCTGAGTTGAATGTCTCTGTTGGGAGTGGCGGTCTCACGGTAACGATACCGGGTGTAATCGCCGCTTTCGCTTCTATCGGTTTGCCATTGGCGGTGGGCAGGCTTGACCGGCGTATTCTGATGGCCGGCCTGCTCGCGGTGATGGCCGCGGCGAGCGTGATTTCGGCACTCGCGCCAAGCTTTCCCGTGCTGCTCGCGTCCAGGCTGCTCGTCGGGATCACCATCGGTGGCTTTTGGGCGATCGCTGGAAGTATCGCGGTCCGCCTCGTCCCTGGACCGTCCGTGCCGCGTGCCCTGACGATCGTCTTCGGCGGTGTCAGTGCCGCTGCGGTGCTGGGTGTGCCTGCCGGTGCGATCATTGGCCATCTAGTCGGCTGGCGCGGCGCGTTCTGGTCTCTCGCCGCCCTGAGCTTTGCCATTCTGCTCGCCGCACTGCTCGTGCTTCCGAAGCTCGAGGCGGCGGACCCTGTGGAGATGAAAGCCCTGCGTGCACAGTTGCGCAATCCTGCCCTCACGGCGGGTGTGGTTGCGACCGCACTGGTGGTGGCTGCCCACTACGGTGCCTACACCTTCGTGAGCCCGGTTTTGCTGGACGTCGTGGGCGTCAGCGCAAGCAGCGTTGGTTGGCTCCTGTTGGGTTATGGTGTTCTGGGAATGATTGGCAACGCCGTCGCAGGCTTCTGGGCCGCAAAATCCGTGGGTCGCACATTGGGCTGTATCGTCATTGGGCTCGGGGCCACGCTGGCTCTCTTCCCGGTGCTCGGCGTCACGCCGCTCACAGGATCCATCCTGCTGCTGGTGTGGGGTTTCGCGTATGGTGCGGCTCCCGTCACGCTGCAGACGTGGATGCTGGGTGCAGCATCAAAAAGCCCGGAAGCTGCGACGGCCATCTACTGCTTCGTTTTCAATCTTGCGATCTCCGTGGGTACCCTCGCGAGCAGTCAGATCGTCGATACGATGGGCGTGAACAGGGTCCTCTGGATCGATGCGGCCATCATCCTGCTGGTGCTGTTCCCCGTTTGCCGCGCACCCATCCGGAACATCGGAAACTCGTAACAGCAGGACATCCTGAGTACCCGTCTGTGTTCGCTTGAAGTGGACCTTCGTTTCCTCAGCCTCTGAAGTCAGGGGCGCAACATCAGACGCTCGTTTCGCAGTGGCGCGCAAATTGGCGGTGATTATACAGGCGCTCTGGAGCACCGCCACGTTAGCGCGATTGTGTCGCCTTCAATTAGGATGCAGCCATGGTGGATAGCTGGTTACTGGCCACAGGCTAGTATGACGGCGAGGCCCTCAAGCGCCTCCACGTCTGACCCATAGGAATGCGCGTGAGCGGGGTATCGCTCCTGCTGCTGGCGGTAGAAGTGCAGCCATTTCGGCAAGTCGGCAATCGAGAAGGTCCCTCGCCATTTGTCTTTCTCGATCGTGAAAGTGCCTGCCTCCGAATCGTAAGTCGCTGTGGTCTTCATGCCGCCTTATAGGCAGACATACCGCTGACGACGCCAGCCGTAGATTGCGCCTCCCTCGACAGCTAACGGCTTAGCGGCCATAGACCATGGGCGAGACAAATAGCCTCGATATGGAACGCAGCCGAAAGCCGGAAAGCGCGGCATCAGCGACAATTACGGCGCGGCAAAAAGGCCAGGTCACATATGCTTGTCAGCTCTTGCACGCGGCCGATGCCCTCAGAGCTTTGTCTGCACTGGAATAGCTCGAGTAGGTCTTCTTGCCGACAGCCGTCATCTTAACTCCGTCGGGCTTCATAGAGACCACCGTGCATGTCTTGGTGCTCGTGTCCTTGGCGACCCAATAGTGCGTCGCAGCAATTGCGGGAGCACCCAACAAGCCTACCAGTGCGGCGGCGACTATAACAGTGCGTATCATAGTTTCCTCCATTTTCATCGTCCAACGACAGTCCGCCTTGCCAAGATCGAGCGGCGGACGAGCGACCGAATGGGTCAGCCATAAATGCGTCCGGGGTCGAATGAACGACAATAAGGAACCAATGTTCCCCCGAAATTTGTCTCCGACCCACAAATTTGCAAATCGCTTGTTGCCTGCGGGCGAGCGATAGATCGCCATACAGTCGCGACACATGCGCCCGACCAAGAACCGCTTTTCAAAAGTTTCCCGGACCCGTGCGCGATCGAGACGAGCTATCCGCCGTAGAGCCTCCACAGCTTCGTCGACGCTGGCTACGATCGGTCCGAACACATCATCGATACTTCCGGAACGGCACCGGGTCTGAAGGCTTCACCGACGCCGCTGCTGTTCCCATCAGCTGGCCGGAACCGTTCGGCCTCTAACCGAGGTCGCACTGCCCAAGAACTCCGCCTTCTGCCGCTCATTGATCTCGCCCATCAACTCGACAATTGAATGGTGAGGCACCTGCGGTCACCCCAAAGCAATTTAAATTCGTCCATCTTGGCCGTGATCTTCAGGGGCGTTCCGGTGCATGCGGAAGTGCCGGTCCGCCTGGTTTTGCTGAAGCGGCGGGGAAGAGGCAGGTGCGCCTGTGTCAATCCGGCGACGGGGGCCTTTCGCGCAGTCCAATCACTAGCGGAAGGGACAGCGCACACAGTCCTGCCATCACGAGGAACGCGGGGGGACCGTAAGCTCCATATAGCTGACCTGATACCCAGACAAGGCCGACGGTGGCGAGCCCTGGGCCTATCGCGTAGAGGGCCTGCGCGGTTGCGGCAAGATGTGCGGGGACACTGCTGGCGATAACACGCATACAGGCAAGATGCAGCAGTGCGAAAGTTATGCCGTGAAGCGGTTGCACGAACGCAAGCATCCAGCCCGCCGCCGTTCCCGCTTCCACGACCCAGCGCAGGATTCCGGCCACGGCGGCCAGAGCAGCGGCACCGGCCACGCCAAGCCGGCGCAGCAGGATCGGCCCGACCAAAACGAACACCACCACCTCCGCTGCAACGGCTTCCGACCAAAGTATGCTGCTCGCTGCCGTGCCAACCCCGGCCGCTGTCCAGCGGATGACCGAAAAGATGTCATGCATCGCATGGCTGCCATAAATCAGCGCCGCAATCACCACCATGCGCCGGAAAGTCGGAACATCGAGCAGCTCGCGCAGCCCGCCCATTACGCTTTGCCCGACCGGATCGGCAGCCCGCTCGGCGTTGGTGTCTGATTCAGGCACCAGTGCTGCGGCTGCCAGCGCTGCGGCAAGCAGCGCGGCGTACATCCAAATAATCGCATCCAGCTCGAAGATTCCGACCACCTGGCCAGCAGCGAGGGTGCCAACAACGAAGGCGGCCGATGCCGCACCTCGCACCCAGCCATACTCAAAACCCGGCTCGCGCACCGACGCGCCCGCCGCAAGTGCATCGGCGAGGGTCGTGATCGGTGCCAGCCCGGCTGACTGCGTGAGATAAACGAGCAGCAGAAGAAACAGACCTTGCACGGCAGCCAGCCCAATCGTCCCCGCCACCGCGATCCCGATGCAAACCGCCAGGGTGACACGGAGAGCGCCGAAAATGTCTGCAAGTCGATTCGCGAGCGGTCCGGCGATCAGCCGGGCGGCGTTGCCTAACCCGAACAGAACACCCAGCTCTTCAGGTGTCAGGCCACGCGCCTCAAAGTACCGTGGCCAGAACGGGGACGCTGTCCCGAATGCCGCGTAAATTGCAGCATAGAGCGCTAAAAACGCCAGCAGCGGGCCGAGACGTGCCATGCCAAAATTCTGCCACGGAAGCGCCTCGCGTCATAGGGAGATCTGGCGGACCATGCTCCTTCCACTTAGAAACCAGCCTCGCGGAAGCGGCTTCGACACGCTACCGTGTTCCTGTGTATCATCGCACTGACGGCAAGGTTAAGCCGGAGGGGCGCCCAGCACGAGCGGCATCGGCACAGGCGCAAAAGTGGAGGTCAAGACCGGGTGCCGAAGACCGCTGGGGCCTTATTGTCGTTTCCTCGGCGAGACGCCCGCCGCACCGCTAACCTGTTTTCCCCGCCGGATAGACACCCTCCAAAACATCATTGAAATGGCGGCTGACGGCCTTGTTGCACTCGCACGCGAGCGAGCGCAGTCCTTCTGGATTGCGCACCGCAAGCCGAGATCGCCTGGTTTCGATGACGCCACGCCGCCTTAGCTCGTGAATGACACGGCTCAGATAGGAGCGGCCGACCCCGAGCATCGTTGCAAGCTGTTCCTGTGTCACCGTCAGGTTTTCGGCTCCCGTGCGTTCTGTCGCGGCCAACAGCCATCTTGCCGTTCGCTGCTCGATCGAATGCGCCGCGCTGCAGGCGACGGACTGGAATACCTGCGCCATCAGGCAATCAGCATAGCGGGCAAACAGGTGGCGCAACGTCAAGGAACGCTCCTTGGCCTCTTCGAGATGGTTCAGGTCGATTCTGAAGAATGATCCGCCCAGTTGAACTTCGGCCCGTGCATACGCCGGGAGCCTGCCCTGGCCGACGATGCCGCCGATCGCTCCTTCACGACCGATGAGCGCACTCTCGATCGCTCGCCCGTCGCGCAGCACGACACGATAGGAGACCGGGGCCGATCCGCGAGGGAAGTAGGCATAACGGACTGCATCGCCTGGCTCGTGCAGCAAAGTCCCGGCGGGCGCGGCGAACTCGACGACGCGGCCGCCGCGATGCTGGCGCAGATCCTGCTGATCCAAGGCGCGGCGACGTCGAAGGCCAGTTTCGTAGATCTGCATCCGGCGGGCATTCGCCGGCTGGAGCTGGGAGGGCTCAACGCTGTCGTGATCGGGTTCCTAAACCGCAACTCCGTCAAACATGCACGTTTTATGGTGCGCTGCATAAAACGTATCAATCCAGCGATACGGGTGGGCGTGGTGTTCTGGGGAGGAAACGGCGAAGATCACGGCGAGACAGCCGGTAAAACGGGCAATGACATCAATGCCGATTTCATCGCGCTCGACATGGTCGCCGCGGTGACCGGAGCGCTATCGAGGGATCCTGCGGTGGCGCTGAAGGCCATTGCCAAGCGGCGTGCTCGTCGCAGGCCGCCGGCACGCAAGAAAGACGCCCTAGTGCCGGCCAGATGAACTGGAGGAGGGCGCTCCGGACTGTCGGATTCAGGAAAATGGGCTTCGGTGACCGTGCCTTGGGAGGGTGCAGGTCGTTCAAGGCATTGTTCCGGCTTGATGGGCCGTCATGGCGGCCATGTTCTCGTTCAGGTGGGCCATGATCCAAACCGATCCCAGGACCACCAGCGCAACGATCAGCACGCCGAAGGCCAGGGCGAGAATGTTGTTGGTGTTGTCCGGCCCGGTGGTCAGGTGCAGAAAGAAGACGAGATGCACACCCATTTGAGCGACCGCGAGCACCACCAGGGCCGAGATCACCGCCGGCTGGTAAATCAGGTCGGTTTGAGCCGCCAGGAATGACGCGATCGTGAGCAGGATGGCCAGGCCGTAGCCGATCACATAGCCCAACAGCCCTCCAGCCACTTCGTGCTCGGTTATGCGTTCCTCGCCCGGTGCGGAATCGCGGCGATCCTGCATCTCGCCGGGCCCGCTCTCGATGTCGGTCATGGCGATGCTCCCAACAGATAGACCAGGGTGAAGATGGCGACCCAGATGATGTCGAGTGCGTGCCAGAAAAGCCCGAAGCAGTGGAGCCGCCGCAAAATATCCGACCGAAAACCCTTGACCCACAGCTGCGCCATCATCGTGCCCAGCCAGAGCAGGCCGAGCCCGACATGGGTGCCGTGGCAGCCAACGAGGGCAAAGAAGGCTGATAGAAATGCGCTGCGCGAAGGCCCCGCCTGCTCGCCGATCATCGCCGCGAATTCCTGCACCTCCAGAAACAGGAAGGCTGCCCCGAGCAATCCGGTGACGAGCAGCCAAGCCTGCGTGGCAGCCATCGATCTGCGATCGGTCGCGAGCGTTGCCAGGCCACCGGTGAAGCTCGACGTGAGCAGAAGGCCCGTCTGCACCGCAACGCGGGTGGGCTCGAACAATTCCTTGCCGGTCGGTCCGCCGGCGGTCGCCTTGGCAAGCACGGCATACGCCGCGAAGAAGGCCGAGAATATGATGATGTCAGACAGCAGAAAGATCCAGAAGCCATATGCCACGGTGACGAATTTCGACGCCGGGCCGCCTTCTCCGTGGCCGGTCGCGGAGCGCACGCCGGGCCGGCCGCCGTGACCAAGCCGATAGGGGTCTCGTGTCTGGGTGCCCGCGCCGAAGTCGCCGGGTAAAGCGTGATCGCTCATGCCGGGCGCTCCCTTCTGCGCAACCAGGCAAACTGCGCGACCTTGCGGCCCTCGTCGATGCGCGCGACCTCTTCGGCGGGAATCTCATAATCCCCATGATCGCGCCAGGCGAAGACGACGAAGGTTGCGTAGGCGCCGATGAAGCCGACGATTGCCAGCCACCATATGTGCCAGATCAGCGCGAAGCCGATCAGCGTGCTGAAGAAGGCGGTGACGAAGCCTGTCGGGCTGTTGCGCGGCATCTCGATAGGCTCGTATGCTTCCTCCGCATCGGGCCTCTTCTCCTCCCTTGCTTGTTGCTTGATGCGCCAGTAGGGCTCTTCATCCTCGACGTAAGGCAGCCGCGCGTAGTTGAAGACGGGGGGAGGGGAGGATGTCGACCATTCCAGTGAACGCCCGTCCCATGGATCGCCTGTCTCGTCGCGAAGTTTATCGCGATGTCGGATCGAAACGGCCAGTTGCATGATCTGCAGTGCGGCGCCGGCGATCATCACCAGCACGCCGAACGCGGCCACCACCAGCCATGGCGCCCACAGATCCATATCGATATGTTGCAGGCGCCGCGTCATGCCGAGCAGACCGACGATATAGAGCGGCACGAAGACCAGCATGTAGCCGGCCAAGGAGACCCAGAATGCGGCCTTGCCCCAGCCTTCGTGCAAGCGGAAGCCGAACGCCTTGGGAAACCAGTAGGTGAAGCCGGCGAACGCGCCGAACAGCACGCCCGAAATGATGACATTGTGGAAATGCGCCACGAGGAAAAGGGAATTGTGCAGCACGAAATCGGCCGGTGGGACGGCAAGCAGAACGCCAGTCATGCCGCCGACGGTGAAGGTGGTCACGAAGGCCAGCGCCCAAAGCATCGGCGTGTCGAAGCGGATACGCCCGCCATACATGGTGAAGAGCCAGTTGTAGATCTTCACCCCGGTGCCGACGGCGATGACCGACGTGGCAATGCCGAAGGCGGCGTTGACGTCTGCTCCGGCGCCCATGGTGAAGAAGTGATGCAGCCAGACCATGAACGAGACGATGCAGATGAACATCGTGGCCGCGACCATCGAACGGTATCCGAACAGCGGCTTTGACGAGAATGTCGAGAAGACCTCGGAGAAGATGCCGAAGGCGGGAAGCACCAGAATGTAGACCTCGGGATGGCCCCAGGCCCAGATCAGGTTGACGAACATCATCTGATTTCCGCCGCCTTCGTTGGTGAAGAAATGGAAGCCGAGATAGCGGTCCAGCGTCAGCATCGCCAGCGTGGCGGTGAGGATCGGGAAGGCGGCGACGATGAGCAGGTTGGACGCGAGCGAGGTCCAGCAGAACATCGGCATTCGCAGGTAGCCCATACCAGGCGCACGCATCTTGAGGATGGTCGTCACCAGGTTCACGCCGGTAAGCAGCGTGCCGACGCCGGAGATCTGGATCGACCAAAGATAGTAATCGACACCGACGCCCGGCGAGTAGGTTGTCTCCGACAAGGGGGCATAGGGCAGCCAGCCGGTGCGCGCGAACTCACCGACGACAAGCGAGATGTTGACCAGCAGGGCTCCGGAAGCCGTCAGCCAGAAGCTGACGGAGTTGAGCGTCGGAAAGGCTACATCGCGTATGCCAAGCTGCAGCGGTACGGCGAAATTCATCAGGCCGATCATGAAAGGCATCGCCGCGAAGAAGATCATGATCGTGCCGTGCGCGGAGAAGATCTGGTCGTAATGCTCCGGCGGCAGGTAGCCCGGCCCGTGGATCGCCAGCACCTGTTGCGTGCGCATCATGATGGCATCGATGAAGCCACGCAGAAGCATGAGCATCGCCAGCACAATGTACATCACGCCGATGCGCTTGTGGTCGACCGAGCTTATCCACTCGTTCCACAGATAGGGCCAGTAGCCCTTCACCGTTATCCAGCCAAGCACGGCGGCCGCTGCCAGAAAGACGCCGAGAGCCGCGACGAGCGGGATGGGTTGATCGAAGGGAATGGCCGACCAGTCGAGCTTGCCCAGCATCGTCATTGCGCCCCTTCTGCCTGTGGATGATGCCCGGTCGCCGCCGCCGCGGGCAATGCCTTTGGGCTCACCTGTGGCTCGCCGCCGGCTGCACTTTCAGCGGGCCCCGGACCCGGGGTCAATGTCTGCTGAGCGACGGCATCGAACAGCCCGGGCTGAACATGGCCGAACGTGGACGGCGGCACGTTGGTGCTTTGCCGGGCGAGCTCGCGATAGGCATTGGCGTTGAGCACGCCGCCGCCGCCGCGCAGCGACGACGCCCAGCGGGCGAAGGCATCGGCTGGCACCGCGCTCACGCTGAAATTCATGTCCGAGAAGCCGTCGCCGCTGAAGTGCGCCGACTGGCCGTAAAAGCTGCCCTCGCGGTCGGCCTGCAGATGCAACTCGGTCTGCATGCCGTTCATGACGTAAACCATGCTGCCAAGCTGGGGCACGAAGAACGTGTTCATCACACTGGCCGAGGTCAGCTTGAAATGCACTGGAACGCCGGCGGGGATGACCAATTGATTGACCGCGCCCACGCCCTGCTCGGGATAGAGGAATAGCCATTTCCAGTCGAGCGCCACCACCTGGATGTCAAGCGGCGGCTGCGCGGAAGGGATCGGCTTGCGCGGATCGAGCTGGTACGATCCGTAATAGATCAGCCCGCCAAGGAAAAGGATAGTGAGCGTCGGGATCGACCAGACGATCAACTCGATGCGCCCCGAATAGGTGAACTCCGGGTCATAGCGCGCGTTGCTGTTCGAGGCGCGGAATTTCCATGCGAAGGCCAGGAGCGCAACAAGCGTCGGGACAACGATCACCAGCATCACCGCCAGTGAGTTCAAGAGGATCGTGCGGTTGCCCGAGCCAATGGGTCCTTGCGGGTCGAGCACACCTCCCGCGCAGCCGGGCAAGAATGCGATTGCCGGGACCCAGAGCAGTTGCCGCCCCGGCTTGGGGCTGGATGGCAACAACACTGGCTCGGCCAGCAATCCTGGAGAGGACGCGTCCTTGGGGCGCGCGTTCTTCGCGCTTTCCATCTGACCTCTTCCCATGACGCAACTTCAATGCACGGCCGGGTGCCGCCCTCCGCCGGACGCCCTAACCGGCGCCTCCCGAGTTTGTTCCGCCGGTCCATGCCATTGGTGATCTGCCCGGCTTCGGCGCAAAAGTGGAGGTCAAGACCGGGTGGCGAAGACCGCTGGGGCCTTATTGTCGTTTCCTCGGCGAGACGCCCGCCGCACCGCTAACCCGTTTTCCCCGCCGGATAGACACCCTCCAAAACATCATTGAAATGGCGGCTGACGGCCTTATTGCACTCGCAGGCGAGCGAGCGCAGTCCTTCTGCATTGCGCACCGCAAGCCGGGAACGCCGAGTTTCGATGACGCCACGCTGCCTCAGGTCGCGAATGACCCGGCTCATATATGAGCGGCCGACCCCCAGCATCGTTGCAAGCTGTTCCTGCGTCACCGCCAGGTCTTCGGCTCCCGTGCGTTCTGTCGCGGCCAGCAGCCATCTTGCCGTTCGCTGTTCGATCGAATGTGCTGCGCTGCAGGCGACGGACTGGAATACCTGCGCCATCAGGCAATCGGCATAGCGGGCAAACAGGTGGCGCAACGTCAAGGAACGCTCTTTGGCTCCTTCAAGATGTTGCAGGTCGATCCTGAAGAACGAGCCACCGAGTTGAACTTCGGCCCGTGCATACGCCGGAAGTCTGCCTTGGCTGACGATGCCGCCGACCGCTCCTTCACGACCGATGAGTGCAGTCTCGATCGCTCGCCCGTCGCTCAACACAACACGGTAGGAGACCAGGGCCGATCCGCGAGGGAAATAGGCGTAGCGGACCGCATCGCCTGGCTCGTGCAGCAAAGTCCCGGCGGGCGCCGACCATTGCTCGAGCCTCGGCTGCAGGATTTGCCAGTCGTCGGCTCTGAGAGCCCGAAGCAGGTTGTTCCCGATCGGAGCTGATCGTTCTCGCGGGTTTGCCATCGCACTCCTCTTTCCAAATGGCGGCATTTACAACGACCGGCGCGCGGAAATGTTCACAAGTGCGCAGACGGAGCGGGCGCGGCTATCTACAAATTACATAGGGGCGCTGATCCAGGCCTCACCGAGCGCGAGCCGCGGTGCATCGGCTTCCAGGCAGACCGACGTTTGCTGAGGAAGAAAAATGCCGGCGACTGCATTACGCGGCGTGGCGCCTCGTGCACGCTGAAACTGCGACCCCTGCAGCAAGGCGTGAAAATGAGCGTCAGTCACCGGTCCAATCCAGGGGCCAACGGCCTGCTTCGACTCTATGTCGCCGGCGATGCGCCGGGTGCCCGTCGGGCGCTGGAAAACCGTCTGAGGATAATGGAGGAATTGGCCGGCGGTATTGAAATCCATGTCGTAGACGTCCTTGCGCATCCTGAAGAGGCGGAAAGGGCCGGCATTCTGGCGACGCCGACGCTCTCGGATGAGTCAACCACCCCTCCACGCCGGCTGATTGGTGACATCAGCAACATCGCTCAGGTTCTCGACTATTTCGGTTATCGCAAGAAGGACAGCGGCTATGACCACAGCTGAAGAGATCCTCGTCGATCCTGCGCTCGAACGCGTCAGGACAGGTATCGAGGCTTTCGACGATCTTGTGATGGGCGGCCTTCCGCGCGGGCGCACCACCATCGTCGGCGGCACGCCTGGCAGCGGCAAAACAGTATTTGCCACACAGTTCCTCGCCCACGGCATCACAATGCGCGACGAACCCGGCGTCTTCGTCACGTTCGAGGAATCGCCGGCCGAGATCGAGGTCAACATGGCCAGCTTCGGCTGGGACATCCGCGGTTGGCGGGAGAACAACAAGCTGGTTTTCGTCGACGCCAGCCCGCGTGACCACGACCAGATGATCATCGGCAATTTCGATTTGTCGGGCCTGCTGACGCGTGTCCTGCACGCTGCGCGACACGCCGCGGCAAAGCGCATCGTGCTGGATTCCGTGACCCAGCTCTTCGACCATTTCGTCGCCGAGCAGACATCGGTGCGTCGGGAACTCCTGCGCATCGCAACAGCCCTCAAGCGGGAAGGCTTGACGGTGCTGATGACCGCCGAACGCAACAGCGAATATGGCGATATCTCCCGCCACCGGATCGAGGAGTTCGTCGCCGACAACGTCGTGATCTTGCGCAACGCGCTGGACCGCGAGCGGCGCAGGCGCACGATCGAGGTTCTCAAGATGCGGGGCAGCCGCCACGTCGAGGGCGAGGTGCCGATCACGCTCGTCGTGAAGCAAGGCATAGTGGCGGTGCCATTGTCTTCATTGCGGCTCGAGCAGCAATCCAGCACCAAGCGGGTGACGAGCGGCAATCCCGAACTCGACAGGATGTGCGGCGGTGGGTTTTTCCGCGACAGCGTCACTCTCGTCAGCGGAGCGACGGGCACCGGCAAGACGCTGCTGGTGACAAACTTTCTGGCGGGCGGGGCGGCGGCCGGCGAACGTGCCTTGCTGGTCGGCTACGAGGAAAGCCGTGGCCAGCTGTTCCGCAACGCGCGCGGCTGGGGCGTCGATTTCGAGGCAATGGAGGCGGATGGCCGGCTGAAGATCGTGTGCATTTACCCTGAAGCGCAGAACTTGCCGGACCACCTGCTGATGGTCCGCGAACTCGTTGAGGAGTTCAAACCTGACCGGATCGCCATCGACAGCCTGTCGGCATTGGAACGGATCGCGCCAGAGACCGGTTTCCGGGAGTTCCTGATCAGTCTCACTTCCTTCATCAAGAAACACGAGATCGCCGGCCTTTGCACGGCCACCAACAAGTCGCTCGTCGGCGGCCAGAGCGCCAGCGAACAGCATATTTCAACCCTTACGGACTCGATCATCCTCTTGCGGTACATCCAGGAGGGAGATTTCATGCATCGCGGAATCATGGTGCTGAAAATGCGCGGCAGCGAGCATGACAAGCAGATTCGACGCTTCGCGATCGACGGTGCCGGCATGCATCTCGGTCAGCCCTTCGACGGCGCCCCCGACGTGTTCGGCGATTCCGCCGCATCCCCGGCGTGAGGAGCGTCGACATGGCGCGCAGCGCAGCCGAAGTCTCAGACCGACACGGCGATGCAACTCTGACGGGCATTAGTCAACTTGATTTTCGACGGCTGATCGAGAACACGGCCGACGGGGTTCTCGTCGTCAGTCTGTTGGGAACTGTGCTTTATGCAAATCCGGCGGCAGCCGCGATTTTCGGCTGTCCGGTCGCCGATCTCGTCCACATCCCCCTCGGCCGTCCCGTCATCTCCGGCGAAACGATGGAGATTACCGTCCACCGGCCCGATAGAGCACCAGCCGACGTGGAAATGCGGACGGTTGAGCTCAGTTGGGATGGCAAGCCGGCACTGCTTGCCAGTCTTCGCGACGTTTCCGCGCAACGCGCGCGGCAGGAGCATCGACGTCAGTCGCAAAAGCTCGAAGCGATCGGCCGGCTCGCTGCCGGCATCGTTCACGACATGAACAACCTGCTCGCGGTGTTCGAATCGGGGCTGCGACTGCTTCAGAAGCAGCTGCGCGAGGATCCTGCCAATCCGAACGCGTCGATGCTGATCGAAGAGTTGCTTAAGCGAACCCAGAACGGCGGTGCGCTGACGCAGCAATTGCTCGCGTTCTCTCGTGGACAGTCGCTGCGTCCGCAGACAATCGACCTGAATGGACGAATCGAAGCGATGACGATGCTGCTGGAGCGGACGCTGGGGAATGGGATCAGTATCAACCTTGAACTGGATCCAGCACTCGGTCCTGTCGTCGTCGACGCCAATCAGCTGGACGTCGCCATCCTAAACCTGGCTGTGAATGCCAAGGACGCGATGGCCGGCACAGGCACGCTGGCGATCGAGACCAGCGATACCCCCGGCGACATTGAAGAGGTGCCCGCTCTGGCTGCCTCTTTCGTTCGGGTCACGGTCAGCGATACGGGGTGCGGCATGAGCAAGGAGATCATGACCCAGGTGTTCGAGCCGTTCTTTACTACAAAGGCCGATGGACGGGGGACCGGCCTTGGGCTTAGCCAGGTTTACGGTTTCATCAAGCAGTCCGGGGGTCATATTCGGATCGAGAGTGAGGTTGGCGAGGGAACAAGCATTCATCTCTTTCTTCCCCGCGCGCCAAACACGGGAAACGACCCGCTGCGAAGGCAGGACGAGACCGGTCTGAACACTGCGCCTGCAATGGCACACCGCATCCGTCGCGGCTGAAAAAAAGTGGGCCCCGAAATCCGGGCCCACGGGGGGGGACC